>NZ_JAMDHB010000009.1:0-426133 GCF_028656895.1 Pseudomonas sp. TNT2022 ID1044
AATCAGATCAGTCCTAGGAACCGTCTTACGTACATAACGAGTGTTGATTGAGGTGCGCCACGCTTTGGTCGCAAGATTGATACAGGCGGGAACTGCGGGATTGCTACACAGGTGCTTCGAGGGGGCACCCAGAAAGCCCCGCTAGTGCAGCAGGGCTTGATGGTGCGTCAGTAGTGCCCGTGCCGGGGGCCATAGTAACCGCGCGGTGGGCCGTAATAGCCGCGGGGTGGTCCGTAGTAGACCGGCGCCGGGCGGTAGTAGATCGGCTGTTGCACGTACACCGAAGCCGGCTGGTAGTAGACCGGTGGCGGAGGCGGTGCGTAATAAACCGGGGCTGGCTGTGCATAGACCGGTTGCGGCGCGACATACACTGGCCGATTGCTGTTGATGATGGCCGAACCAACGATGGCTGTGCCGACGATCGCGCCAAATACCGCTGGACCTTGCCAACCGCCACCACCGCCATGCGCCTCTGCCTGCCCTGCGATAGCCAAAGCGCCGATCAGCAAGGCCACTGTGGGGATTTTACGGATCATGATAATTCCTCGGTTCTTCGACCCGGCGCTTGCGTCTGCAATAGACTCAAGGATTGTCGCGGGGATACTTCTAAGACAGCGTTTTTTTGTAAATCAGCACAGCCGCTGGGTAAATTTTGTGTAAGGTCTGTACCGGTTTGCTGACGGTCTTTGGTGCCGTCGGCAGGTACGCGAATATCATCGAATAGAACGCATGGGCTGGCTAATCCCGTCCATCTGAAAGTGCGTTAGAAGGAGATTCACATGCAGATGAACCCCAATCGAGACACCCAGCTGTGCATGTCGCTCTCCGGGCGCCCCGGCAACTTTGGCCTGCGATTTCACAATCATCTGTATGAACAACTGGGGCTGAATTTTTACTACAAGGCGTTCAGCAGCCAGGACCTGCCCGGTGCTGTGGGCGGGATCCGTGCGCTGGGCATTCGCGGGTGTGGCGTGTCCATGCCATTCAAGGAAGCCTGCATTGCTTTGGTCGATGAAATGGACGCTTCCGCCGCCGCCATTCAGTCGATCAACACCATCGTCAATACCGACGGCCATCTCAAGGCTTACAACACGGACTACATTGCCGTTGCCCAACTGTTGGAAACCCACGCAGTGCCCAAGGACACGTCATTTGCCTTGCGTGGCAGCGGTGGCATGGCCAAGGCAGTCGCCAGCGCCTTGCGTGACGGTGGCTACAAAAACGGACTGATCGTGGCCCGTAATGAGCGCGCGGGCCGGGCTTTGGCCGAATCCCTGGGCTATGAATGGCAAGCGGAACTGGGTGCCCGACGCCCGCAGATGCTGGTCAACGTAACCCCGGTGGGCATGGATGGCGGCGCAGAGGCCGGACAATTGTCGTTCGAGGCCAGTGTGGTCAAGGCAGCGGACATCGTCTTTGATGTGGTGGCGATTCCGTCGGAAACACCGCTGATCGTGATGGGCCGTGCCGAAGGTAAGAAAGTCATTACCGGGCTGGAGGTGATTGCTATCCAGGCGCTGGAGCAGTTTGTGCTGTACACCGGCGTGCGGCCGACTGAAGAACAGTTTCAGAAAGCAGTGGCATTTGCCCGCAGCTAAATTAAAGTCAAAAGATCGCGGCCTTCGGCAGCTCCAGAGGTCTTGCGATCTTTTACCTTTGGCGCTCTCATTTTCCTGACTGAGGTTTCCATGCATCCGCCCATTCTCAACGTGAATCAGGTCGAACTTGAACCGTTGCCTGAAGCGTTCGCGCCAACCGGTGAAACCGCCGGGCGCTACCAGCAGCGACTGGCCCGCGTCGGTCAGTTGTTGGGTGCGCAGAAGCTGGGTTATCGCTTGTATGCCCTGGAGCCGGGGATGCGGGGCAGCCCGTTTCACAGCCATCGGGTCAATGAAGAAATGTTCTACGTGGTGGCCGGGGAGGGGGAGGTGCGACTCGGCGCTGAGCGCTTTCCGATCCGCGCCGGCGACGTGATCGCCTGCCCGCCCGGCGGCCCGGAAAAAGCCCATCAAATCATCAATACCAGCAACGCTGAGTTGCGCTACCTGGCCGTCAGCACCCAGCAGTCGCCGGAAATCTGCGAATACCCGGACTCGGGCAAGTACGCGGTGATGGATGATTTCAAGGTGGATGCCGAGGGCAACGCCACGGGGTTTGTTGCGGTGGCGCGGCAGGAGGATGGCATCGATTACTGGGACGGTGAGTGAAGGTACAGGATGACGGTTACTTTTGTGGCGAGGGAGCAACTCCCTCGCCACAGTGGGCATCTTTGAAGTTAAAAAGTCATTCCAGCCGCGCCAACCGCTCTTCCAACGCCGCAATCCGCGCTTCCAGTTCTTCGATCCGTTCAATCGAAACACCGCTGCCAGCACCGCGCTCGCTGGGATTCTGCCGCGCCGCCATGATCGCTTCAATATCCGCCGGATCACCCATCGCATGGGTATAGCGGTCCTCACGCTGCCCGGCCTGACGCGGAATCAACACTGCCAGCCCGCGCGCAATCAACCGCTCCAACTGGTGCACCACCTGTTCGGCATCTTCAAATTCATGCATGCGTGCGCTGCGGGTCAGCAGTTCGTTGACCGTCTGCGGGCCGCGCAAAAACATCAGCCCCGTCAGAATCACTTGCGCCGGCACCAGTTCCAAAGCCTTGTCGACTTTGTGCTCCCAGCGATCGGCACGACTGCCCATCACCAGTTTGGTAAAGCCGCGGCCTTCAAGTGCACGCAAACTCTGCCCGACCTGACCGGGAGTGAGGTTCATCACCGGTTCGCGGCTGGTTTTCTGGTTGCAGGCAATCACCAGGGCATTGAGCGTCAGCGGATAGGTTTCCGGGCTGGTGGCCTGCTTCTCGATCAACGAACCCAGAATGCGGATTTCCGTGCTGTTGAGCCGTGGCTCGTCGAACGTTGTTTCTTGCTCAGTACTCACAGTGGCTGGAACCTCGCTAACGGTTGAACTGGAAAATATTGGCTAATAGAACCTCGTTCACGCAGGTTAGTCGAGCATTGCCGTGTTGCCGCGCTTCAATCCTGGCGACATCGCCCGTTCGGACGGCTGATGACCAAAGCGGTCCCGGCGGCGAAGCTTTACGGCAGCTGAAAAAGAACGGTCCTGGGAGGGCGTGGATGGCTATAATCGGCCCACGTTTCCCTCCTGTCACCACACGAGACTTGTCATGACCATTTCCCTGTACGACGCTTCGGTTCCTGTTTTCAAGCAAATGCTCAATGCCCTGAGCGATGTGCTGAACAAGGCCGAAGCCCACGCCACTGCGAAAAACATCGACCCGAACGCCTTCCTGCAAGCCCGTCTGTACCCGGACATGTTCCCGCTGGTGCGTCAGGTGCAGATCGCCGTTGATTTCGCCAAGGGCGTTTCTTCGCGTCTGGCTGAAGTTGAAGTGCCGAAGTACGAAGATACCGAAACCACCTTCGCCGAACTGCAAGCACTGATCGCCAAGGTTCTGGCCTACATCGGCGAGTTCACGCCTGAGCAGATCAACGGCAAGGAAGGCATCGAGATCGTCACCCGTCCGGGCACCCCTAAAGAGAAGCGCTTCTCCGGCCAGGCTTACCTGCTGACCTACGGCCTGCCGCAGTTCTTCTTCCACGTCACCACCACTTACGCACTGCTGCGCCACAACGGCGTTGAAGTGGGCAAGCGCGATTACATGGGCGCGTTCTAAACCGCCAGATACAAAAAAGCCCCCGGAGCCTTGGGCTGCGGGGGCTTTTTCATGTGTACGCATTTATCAGTTACACCACGAACCCTGTGGGAGCGAGCTTGCTCGCGATGGCGGACTGTCAGTCAACATCAATGGTGAATGTTGTGCCCTCATCGCGAGCAAGCTCGCTCCCACAGGGTCGGCGGTGTCAGGCCAATCGTGCTGCTTTATCTTCTTCACCCAGGCAAGCCGCCGCGGTGAACAGTACATCGGTCGACGAATTCAGAGCCGTTTCCGCCGAATCCTGCAACACCCCAATAATGAAACCTACCGCCACCACCTGCATGGCGATTTCACTCTGGACGCCGAACAGGCTGCACGCCAGTGGAATCAACAGCAGCGAACCACCGGCCACACCCGAAGCCCCGCAGGCGCAGATCGCCGCAACGACACTCAGCAGAATAGCGGTCGGCATGTCCACGGCAATCCCCAAGGTATGCACCGCCGCCAACGTCAGCACGGTGATGGTGATCGCAGCGCCAGCCATGTTGATGGTCGCGCCCAGTGGGATCGATACCGAGTAGGTGTCTTCGTGCAGGCCCAGACGCTTGCTCAATTCCAGGTTGACCGGAATGTTCGCCGCGGAGCTACGGGTGAAGAACGCCGTGATGCCGCTCTCGCGCAGGCACATCAGCACCAACGGGTACGGGTTGCGGCGCAGCTTCCAGAACACGATCAGCGGGTTCATCACCAGCGCCACGAACAACATGCAACCGAGCAGTACGGCCAGCAGGTGGGCGTAGCCGATCAGTGCGCCGAAACCGGAAGTGGCCAGGGTCGAGGCCACCAGGCCGAAGATGCCCAGCGGGGCGAAGCGAATCACCACTCGCACGATCACCGTCACGCCGTTGGACAGGTCGCCCAGCACTTCTCGGGTGGTGTTGCCCGCATGGCGAATGGCGATGCCCATGCCGATGGCCCAGGCCAGAATGCCGATGAAGTTGGCGTTCATCAGGGCGCTGACCGGGTTATCAACCACGCTCAGCAGCAGGTTTTGCAACACTTCGCCAATCCCGCCCGGTGCAGTCACCGCAACGTCCTGAGTCGACAGCACCAGGTTGGACGGGAACACCATGCTGGCAACCACCGCGACCACGGCAGCGGCGAAGGTCCCCAGCAGATACAGGAACAGAATCGGCCGGATGTGGGTTTCCTGGCCGTGCTTGTGGTTGGCGATGGACGCCATGACCAGCACGAACACCAGAATCGGCGCGACCGCTTTCAGTGCGGAAACGAAGACCTTGCCGATAAACGCGGCGGACTTCGCCACTTCTGGCGCAACCAGGGCCAGGGCAATACCGGCGATCAGGCCGATCACGATCTGCGTGACCAAACTCAGGCGTTTTAGGCGTTGCAAGAGAGAAGGGGATGAAGCAGTCATAAAACGGCATCTCTGATTTTTTATAAGTTCGAGGTTTCACCGCCGTTGCAGCAACAATCAGGGCAGGCCGCAGACGGGAAGCCGGGAGAGAAACACGGGATTTAGGGCTCCGCATTCCTTTTGGGAGCGAACTTGCTCGCTCTCACAGGTTTTGTATCAACCACTGGGTGTACTTTTTTCAGGGCGCGGACTTTATCACAGCGTAGGCGCAATCTTTCAGACCTGTGACGAACTGCCACCCCGGCATTCAACGCGAATTGCAGGTTCGTGCAACCTCACCCGGAAACACTCTGCTAAGATTCGCCATCCTCATTTTCAAATTGCCAGTGGGCCTTCGGGCTAGCGCTGGTGTTTTCGTTTTCTGGAGTTTTGCATGCTGTTTCCCATCCTTCTGTTGTCTGCCGCCGGTTTTACGGTGCTGACCACGGAATTCGTCATCGTCGGCCTGTTGCCTGCCATCGCCCGTGATCTTGAGGTCAGCATCCCGCAAGCGGGTTTGCTGGTGACCCTGTTCGCCTTCACCGTTGCCGCGTTCGGGCCGTTCCTTACCGCGTACTTCGCCCGCTTCGAGCGGCGCAAGCTGTTTATCTCGGTGTTGATCATGTTTGGTCTGGCCAACACCCTGGCGGCATTGGCGCCAAACATCTGGGTGATGGCGTTCGCGCGGCTGATTCCGGCGCTGGGCTTGCCGGTGTTCTGGGCGCTGGCCAGTGAAACGGCGGTCGATATCGTCGGGCCGGATTACGCGGGCCGAGCCATCGCCAAGATCGGCTTCGGCATTGTCTGCGCCACCGTGTTCGGCATTCCGGTGGGCACGTTGATTTCTGATGCGTTCGGCTGGCGCAGTGCATTTGCGATTCTCGCGGTTATCGCGTTTGCCAAGGCGTTGCTGCTGTTTATCTACCTGCCGAAAACCAATCTGCACCAGCATCAGGTCAGCTTTCGTTCGCAGTTCAAGATCCTGCGCAGCCCATTGATGATCGGCCACGTGTTGCTGTCGGTGATTGTGTTCAGCGGCATGTTTACCGCTTACACCTATCTGGCGGACATCCTTGAACGCCTGGCCGGGTTCAACGGCACGGTCGTCGGCTGGTGCCTGATGGGCTTCGGCGCGGTCGGCTTGATCGGCAACTCGTTGGGTGGTCGCGCGGTGGACCGTCATCCGCTGATGGCGTCGATGATGTTCTGCGCCTTCATGATCGCCGGCCTGGTGGCGCTGGTGCCGAACATTCATTCGCCGGTCGGTCTGGCGGCGGCGATGGGTATCTGGGGGGTGACTCAGGCGGCGATGTTCCTGGTCAGCCATGTGCGCTTGATGAAAGCTGCGCCGCAAGCGCCGGCGTTCGCGGCGTCGCTGAACATTGCCGGGGCCAACCTCGGGATTGGCCTCGGCGCCATGATCGGCGGTCGGGTGATCGACAGCGTTGGCCTGCAAGGCTTGGGTTTTGCGGCAGCCGCTTTCATTCTGGCTTCGATCCTGCTGGCCATCGCCCTGATGACCTTCAAGCCGCGCGAAGAAGTCACAGCGCTGTAAATAGCTCGCGTCGGGCACCTTCGGTAATGGCGACAATGCCGGGGTGCTTGACCTTGCGTTCCACCGAAATGGCGTAGAACGACTCGCTCACCGCGTCGGTCTGGCCAATGACCTCTACGCCACATTGGCGTTTCACTTCGTCGGCAATCACGCTCGGGCCAATAAAAATCCCGCTGCCGGATTGGCCGAAGGCCTGCATCAAGGCGCTGTCGTCGAACTCACCGACAATCTGCGGTTGAATCTGCTGTTCGGCAAACCAACGCTGCAATCGGCTGCGCACCACGGTTTCCGGACCCGGAATCAGCAGCGGTGCGCCATGCAGGTTGCGGGGGAAGTCCTGGCCGTATTTCGCCGCCAACTCCGGAGTGGCGAAAAAACTGATCCCGCATTCACCGAGTTTCTGACTGTAACCCTTGATGTCCAGGTGCGACGGCATCGGGCTGTCGGAGATCACCAGGTCCAGGCGCTGGATGGCGAGGTCCGCCAGCAGGCGCTCGAGTTTGTCTTCGCGACAGGTGATGCGCAGCGGTTCGCTCAGTTCCATGGTCGGCGCAATCAGCCGATAGACAATGGATTTGGGCACCACATCGGCCACGCCGACTCGGAACAGAATCTGCTGCTCATTGGGCTGCGCCCGCAGCATCAGTTCCAGTTCACCGCCCAGCTGAAACATCTGTTCGGCATACGGCAGGGTCTGCCGTCCGGCTTCCGTCAGTTCAAGCTGTCGACCCACCCGGCGAAACAATTCGATTCCGTAGGTTTGTTCGAGCAGCGAAATCTGCCCGCTGATGGTCTGTGGCGTCAGGTTCAGCTGCTCGCAGGCACGCACGATGCTGCCGGTCTTGGCCACCACCCAGAAGTAGTGCAGTTGTCGATAGTTGAGCATGTTGATCTACAGTTCGTAAAAATCGAAGTATAGCCGGTAAAAATACGAATTTTCCTGAAGTGTCTGTCTCCCTAGAATGCGTCGCTATCAACGGGCCATCGTTTCGGTTCCGTTCGTTCTATCGAGGGAAGCATTATGAAAATTAAAGCCACGGCGCTGGTGATCACATCTTTACTGGTATTGGCCGGTTGCGATCAGGCTGAGAAAAGCGCTCAACAATTGATGGGTAAAGCCGCCGAAAGCGCAAAACAAGCCATCGACGACACCCATAAAGCCGCCGAGCAGGCACTCAGCGACGCCACTGGCGGGCTGATCAGCAAAAAAGAATCATCGGAAAAAGACTCGGAAAAATCCGAATCTTCCTCCCAGGAAATCTAAACCGTCTTACAACGAGTCAGGACTGACCCATGGAATACCTTCTACAGCTTGCCGCCAGCCCCACTGCGTGGGTTGCCCTGGCCACCCTGGTGGTGATGGAAATCGTGCTTGGCATCGATAACCTGATCTTTATCTCGATCCTGACCAACAAACTGCCCGAGCAGCATCGGCAGAAAGCGCGGCGCATTGGTATCGGCATGGCGCTGATCCTGCGCTTGGGCCTGCTCAGCACCATTGCGTTCATTGTTCAGCTGACCGCGCCGGTGATCGAGATTCTCGGCCATGCGTTCTCGTGGAAAGACATGATCCTGATCGCCGGTGGCCTGTTCCTGTTGTGGAAGGCCACGACCGAGATCCATCACAGCATGGACCCTGCGCCGGAAGATCCGAAATCGGCGACCTCCACCGTGACCCTGGGCTTTGCCGCGGCCATTGGTCAGATCCTGATGCTGGACATGGTGTTCTCCATCGACAGCATCATTACCGCTGTCGGCATGACCGAGCATTTGCCGATCATGATCATCGCGGTGGTGGTGTCGGTACTGGTGATGTTGCTGGCGGCTGACCCGTTGGCCAAGTTCATCAACGACAACCCGACTGTGGTCATGTTGGCGCTGGGCTTCCTGATCATGATCGGCATGACGCTGATCGCCGAAGGCTTCGGCGCCCATGTGCCGAAAGGTTACGTGTATGCCGCCATGGCGTTCTCGGCGGGTATTGAGGTGTTGAACATGATGTCTCGCCGGGCGAAGCAGAAGCGCATAGCCGCCGAAGCTTAACCGTCGATAAACGAAACGGCCGCCTGAACTCGAAAGAGTCCAGGCGGCCGTTTTTGTTTGAGTGTTTGAAAGGCGCCAGTCAGTGGGCCGTGACGTGGCGCGCGGCGGTTTTATCGGTTTTCACCATGGGTGCCGGCCGGTTCGGGTGGTGATGGTGCCGGCGTGTTACGCGCAGAACGCCCCATAACATGGCGGCGGCGACAGCCAGCCAGCCGCTAATCAACATCACGATCGTCATAGTCAGGCTCATCGATGCCTCCTCTTTGCCCTGCAGCGGGCAGACACACTATGCAAGTGACAGTCTAGCCGCTGTCGTGTTTCAAGCTATTGACCGAAGGTCGACTGTCATCAACCAGTTCGCTCTATGCAAACCACTCAACTACCGGTTAAGGCTATACCGGCGCCCCGTGGCGTCCTATGATCGACGACCAAGCCGGGAGCGGATCGCCCGGCGTCTGAACAAGAGAGTGATGATGGCGCGGGTAATTTCTCGAATTCTTTCAGTGGCGGTCATCGTGGGATGCGTCGCCGGCCTGGCTGGCTGCGCGGGGAGCGTGCCGCCACAAATCAAGCGTCTGCCGGAAAGGGTGGAGCTCAGTGGGCGCTTCTATAAAGGCGTGGCCAACCAAAGCGGGCCGCAGGTACTGGCAAGCATGCTGTCCCAGCAAGGCATCGTGATTACCCCAGGGCTGCTCGATAAGCCATTGCGTTTGCCGGGCGCCGAAGCCCAGCTGCAACAGAACATGCAAAACCTCGCGCGTGAGTACGGGATGATGGTCTATCCCCTCGACAGCAACTTGCCAGCCTTACTGACGCAGGTGGCGGCAGGTTATCCGGTCATGGTGCGTTTTACCGAAGGCTCGGCACTTTGGTCGGAACCGCGTTATGCCATCCTCACGGGATACAACCGGCAGAAGCAGACCGTGTTGCTGCGTGCCGGCATGGATCAACGACTGCTGATGAGCTTCAGCTCGTTCGAATCGGCATTCAAGGATGCCGGTGGCTGGGCAGTGTTGATTCAGGCGCCGACGCAGATTCCCGCCGAAGTCGATCAGCAGCGCTGGCTCAAGGCGGCGAACGATCTCGCCCAGGCCGGCCAGGAGCAAGCGGCAGCGAAAGCCAAAAAAGCTTTGGGTGCCCGTTAAGCCCGTTCGTCATCTGCCGGGCACCCCGGCGCATTGGCGTCCTCTGACGATCAAGGCCCCGCACTTTTCGGGCCGCGATCAGGAGGCGTTCATGGCACATTCCAATACCCCCGCCGGCCCGCATTCGTCTGAGCATTCGTCTGGTGATGATCTGGGGTTCGACCCCGATTCTCCTGACGTTGCCGACCCTCAGGTCGACCCCATTGGGCCGGCCAAGGCGCCGAAAGACGTGAAGCCGGGCGATAACCCCAAGGCTCCTTCGAAACCCTACGATCCGCTGGGTGATCTCAAACCCTAGGTCTGATGGAGGTACGCATGTCTACCGATTCGAGTTTCAACGATAAACGTCCGGAAACCGTTCCCACTACACCGCAAGAGGACATCGACCCGGTGCTGGATCCGGACAGCCCGATGCGCGATCCACTGGCGCGGCCGACGGTGGCGCCAACCGAGCATCCTCAGGGCTGGCGAGATCCCGGTAAAGGCGATGGCATTCCGGATGACGACCAGATGCCACTGCCGAACGATTAATCGCTGACGAAAAAAGCCCCGAATGTTCGGGGCTTTTGCTTGCTGTTGCAGGCGGACCTATTTCGAGGCTTCAACTAAGCCGCTCTGACGTTGCTTGAGGTTTTTATCGGCTTTGTATTGCAGGGCAACCGAAGGCACGTCCGCGCTCTTGCCGCTCTCAACCCAATTACGCATGCGCGTGGCATCGGCAAAATGGGTGTACTTGCCATAGGCGTCGAGGATTACCAGGGCCACCGACCGATTACCCATACGGGTCACCAGCACCAGGCAATGGCCTGCCGCATTGGTGAAACCGGTTTTTGTCAGTTGAATGTCCCAATCCGGCTTGCGGACCAAATGGTCGGTGTTGCGAAAGCCCAGGCTGTACACGGGTTTGCGGAACGTAACGGTTTTTTCCTTGGTCGTGCTCAGCTCGGTCAACAGCGGGTACTTGTGCGCGGCAATCAATAGCTTGCTCAAGTCACGAGCGGTCGAAACGTTGCGCGCCGAGAGGCCCGTGGGCTCGACGAAATGGGTATTGGTCATGCCCAGAGCGCGGGCCTTGGCGTTCATCGCCGCAATGAACGCGGCGTAGCCACCCGGATAGTGGTGGGCGAGGCTCGCGGCGGCACGGTTCTCCGACGACATCAGGGCAATCAGCAGCATTTCCCGGCGAGGCAATTCGCTTTTTAGTTTTACCCGTGAATACACACCTTTCATTTCCGGTGTGTCACTGATGTTGATGTTGATGTATTCGTTCATGTTTTGCCGGGCTTCAACGACCACCAGGCCAGTCATCAACTTGCTGACCGAAGCAATGGGAACGACGACGTCCGGGTTGCTGGCATAGATGACTTTGTTGGTCTGCATATCGAGCAGTAAAGAACTGCCGGAAGCGAGCTTGAGTTTCGAGGTATCTCGAGGCGCTGCAGTCGTTTCGCCAGCGCTGGCGATTGGCGTGATGAAAGTCCCTGTAACTGCAAACAATAAGCTCAGGATGGAAAGACGGATTTTCACGCTGGCAGACTCATAATGTGTTGATAAGCCGTTTTGTAACGGGCTATTTCTTAAAAAGCGCGACATTCTGGAGTATGGCTGAATAACTGTCGATGGTTGATCAAGTCACTTGCGAAAGTCCCGGAAAACATGAAAAAAAAGTCATTTTCCGGCGGATGGTCGCGGTTTGTTCCGGGCAAAAAGAACCCCGCCATGGGCGGGGTTCCTTGAGTCGCTTTTTACCGCTGCGTGGAATACTCAGCCATGCAGGGTTTCGGCGGCATACAGCGTGTTTTCCAGCAGGCAGGCGCGGGTCATCGGACCAACACCACCCGGCACCGGCGTGATCCAGCCAGCGCGGGGCAGGGCAGTTTCGTAGATCACGTCGCCGACCAGCTTGCCGTCTTCCTGACGGTTGATGCCGACGTCGATCACGATCGCGCCTTCCTTGATCCACTCACCTTTGACCAGGCCTGGCTTGCCAGCGGCAACGACGACCAGATCGGCACGACCGACGTGGCCCGCCAGATCCTTGGTGAAGCGGTGGGTGACGGTCACGGTGCAACCGGCCAGCAGCAACTCCATCGCCATCGGGCGGCCAACGATGTTGGATGCACCGACCACCACGGCATTCATTCCATACAGATCGGCACCGGTGCTTTCCAGCAGGGTCATGATGCCTTTCGGCGTGCATGGACGCAGCAGCGGAATGCGCTGGGCCAGGCGGCCGACGTTATAAGGGTGGAAGCCGTCGACGTCTTTGTCCGGGCGAATGCGCTCCAGCAACTTGGACGCGTCCAGATGTTCAGGGAGAGGAAGCTGCAGCAGAACGCCATCAATGGCGGGATCGTCATTCAGGCGATCGATCAGATCGGCCAGCGCTTCTTGAGTGGTTTCGGAAGGCAGGTCGTAAGCTTGGGAAAGGAAGCCGACCTCTTCACAGTCTTTACGCTTGTGCGAGACATAAACCTGAGAGGCAGGATCGCTGCCGACCAGGATCACCGCGAGACCCGGCGTGCGCAGACCTTGCTGGCGACGCTCGGTGACGCGTTGGGCGATCTGCTGGCGCAGGCTGGCGGCGATCGATTTGCCGTCGATTAGTTGTGCAGTCATTGCGCGTGATTAACCATCGAGAGGGGAAAAAAAGAGAACGCATTCTCGCATGTCATGCGGTGAGGGCAAAGGCGCTTGGTCTGCAAATTCCTCTAACCCCTTTAATTAAATGAATTTTTTTTAAAAAGGATTTGACGACCTCCGGGGGGCTCTATACTATTCGTCGCACTTGTCGGGCACAGCCTAGCACTGGTTAAGAAGGTCGAGCGGAATCAACGTTCTGCAAGGCTGAAAAGCACTTAGTTTGTAGTCCTTCAAGGGTACAGCTAACAAGGCGCCCGTAGCTCAGCTGGATAGAGCATCCGCCTTCTAAGCGGATGGTCGCAGGTTCGAGTCCTGCCGGGTGCGCCATTAGGCAGCTTTGGCACAAGTAGCGCAATATGGTGGGCGTAGCTCAGTTGGTAGAGCACGGGATTGTGACTCCCGTTGTCGTGGGTTCGATCCCCATCGTCCACCCCATATTTCGAAAGGCGCCAGATTAACAGTCTGGCGCCTTTGCTTTAAAGGCTTCACTCCGCGGATGTGGTGGAATTGGTAGACACACTGGATTTAGGTTCCAGCGCCGCGAGGCGTAAGAGTTCGAGTCTCTTCATCCGCACCAAATAAGCTTCACTCATGTCAATTGGCAGGATTGAGGTTCAACAGAGAAGTTGTTTGGCTTCTTTGTTACGCAATATGGTGGGCGTAGCTCAGTTGGTAGAGCACGGGATTGTGACTCCCGTTGTCGTGGGTTCGATCCCCATCGTCCACCCCATATTTCGAAAGGCGCCAGATTAATAGTCTGGCGCCTTTTTTGTTTCAGTGGATTGAGTTTCCAGCGGCTGCAGGTTCTGGGTCGCAGGGCAGGGCGTTTCGTCGTATTTATGTTACTCGATGATGCCGTGCTGCCCGCCGGCCTTGCCTGCAAGGGCGGCTGTCAGGGAGATGCGCGGCAACCTCTTCTATATAAGGAAGGGTTGGTGCAGAGCCTTGGCGTGATTGGCTGTATTTGCCACCGGAGCGAGGTGCATCCGTGCATTCGCACCTATAAATTGCCTGCTGCTTTTTTACCCGTTTTCAGTGGGGTGACTTCTTGAGTTTGACCCACTAGAATGCATGCCCTTGATTCTGGGGTCGGAAACGGCCGGCTAACGTCTGTGCAACGAGGAATATCCATGCAAGTTTCTGTTGAAAATACTTCTGCTCTTGAGCGCCGCATGAGCATCACCGTGCCGGCTGAGCGCATCGAGACTCAGGTCAACAAGCGTCTGCAGCAGACTGCCCAAAAGGCCAAGATTGCTGGCTTCCGTCCAGGCAAAGTGCCAATGAGCGAAATCAAGCGTCGTTTTGGCGCTGAAGCTCGCCAGGAAGCTGTAGGCGACGTCATCCAGTCTTCTTTCTACGAAGCTGTTGTCGAGCAAAAGCTGAACCCGGCTGGTTCGCCTTCGATCGAGCCTAAATCCCTGGAAGCGGGCAAGGACCTGGAGTACGTCGCAGTTTTCGAAGTGTTCCCAGAGTTCACCGTTGCCGGTTTCGAAGGTATCACCGTCGAGCGCCTGAGCGCTGACGTGTCTGATGCCGATCTGGACAAAATGCTGGACATCCTGCGCAAGCAGAACACCCGTTTCGAAGTGGCCGATCGCGCTGCCCAGAACGAAGACCAGTTGAACATCGATTTCGTTGGCAAGGTCGACGGTGAAGTGTTCGCTGGCGGTTCCGCCAAAGGTACTCAGCTGGTTCTGGGTTCCGGCCGCATGATCCCTGGTTTCGAAGACGGTCTGGTTGGCGCTAAAGCCGGCGAAGAACGCGTTCTGAACCTGACCTTCCCAGAGGACTATCAGAACCTCGACCTGGCTGGCAAAGCCGCTGAGTTCACTGTGACCGTGAACACTGTTTCGGAGCCAAAACTGCCAGAACTGACCGAAGAATTCTTCGCTCAATTCGGCATCAAGGAAACCGGTCTGGAAGGTTTCCGCGCTGAAGTTCGCAAGAACATGGAGCGCGAGCTGCGTCAGGCGATCAAATCCAAGGTCAAGAATCAGGTAATGGACGGTCTGCTGGCCACCAACCCGATCGAAGTGCCGAAGGCTCTGCTGTCCAACGAAGTTGACCGTCTGCGCGTGCAGGCCGTTCAGCAATTCGGCGGCAACATCAAGCCAGACCAACTGCCGGCCGAGCTGTTCGAAGAGCAAGCCAAGCGCCGCGTAGTGCTGGGCCTGATCGTGGCTGAAGTGGTCAAGCAGTTCGACCTCAAGCCTGACGAAGCTCGCGTTCGTGAGATGATCCAGGAGATGGCTTCGGCTTATCAGGAGCCTGAGCAAGTTGTGTCCTGGTACTACAAGAACGACCAGCAACTGAACGAAGTTCGCTCGGTTGTGCTGGAAGAGCAAGTTGTGGATACTGTTCTGCAGAAAGCTAGCGTGACCGACAAATCGGTCTCTTACGAAGAAGCGGTCAAGCCGGTAGAAGCTCCACAAGCCGACTGATTGTTTTTGCGGTAAGAAGCAAACACCATAAGCCAGCTCTCGAGCTGGCTTATGCGTATTCAAGACATAACTATTTGGGAGTGACTGCAGAGCATGTTCCGTAATTCGTATATTCAGCAGAACTCTGATATCCAGGCCGCAGGCGGTCTGGTCCCGATGGTTGTCGAGCAGTCCGCTCGTGGCGAGCGCGCCTATGACATCTACTCGCGTCTTCTCAAGGAGCGAGTGATCTTTCTGGTGGGTCCGGTAGAGGACTACATGGCCAACCTGATCTGTGCGCAACTGCTGTTCCTTGAAGCGGAAAACCCGGACAAGGACATCCATCTCTATATCAACTCCCCGGGCGGTTCGGTGACAGCTGGCATGTCGATCTACGACACCATGCAATTCATCAAGCCCAACGTGTCGACCACCTGTATCGGTCAGGCGTGCAGCATGGGCGCCTTCCTGCTGACAGCGGGTGCCCCAGGCAAGCGTTACTGCCTGCCGAATTCGCGAGTGATGATTCACCAGCCACTGGGCGGTTTCCAGGGCCAGGCGTCGGATATCGAAATCCATGCCAAGGAAATCCTCTTCATCCGCGAGCGTCTGAACACGCTGATGGCCAAGCACAGCGGTCGCACTCTGGAAGAAATCGAGCGCGATACCAACCGCGACAACTTCATGAGTGCAGAAGCTGCGAAGGAATACGGTTTGATCGACGAAGTGATCAACCAGCGCCCAGCTTAAAAATAAGCAGCTCAAAATAGGCTTGGTCGGCTTGTCTGATCAGCGGCGGGCTTGAAAAAGCCCGCAATAGCCTTCATCTTGTGTTGCAAGCCTATCGGATTTGGATCGAACGAATGACTGACACCCGCAACGGCGAGGACAACGGCAAGCTGCTCTATTGCTCCTTCTGTGGCAAAAGCCAGCATGAAGTACGCAAATTGATTGCCGGCCCCTCGGTCTTTATCTGCGACGAGTGCGTCGACCTGTGCAATGACATCATCCGCGAGGAGGTGCAGGAGGCACAGGCCGAAAGCAGCGCGCATAAATTGCCTTCGCCTAAAGAAATCAGCGGCATCCTTGATCAGTATGTGATTGGTCAGGAGCGTGCGAAAAAGGTTCTGGCCGTAGCGGTGTACAACCACTACAAGCGCCTGAACCAGCGTGACAAAAAGAATGACGACGTCGAACTCGGCAAGAGCAACATTTTGCTGATCGGCCCGACAGGCTCGGGTAAGACCCTGCTTGCCGAAACACTGGCCCGCTTGCTGAACGTTCCGTTCACCATCGCTGACGCAACCACCCTCACCGAGGCGGGTTACGTGGGTGAAGATGTCGAGAACATCATTCAGAAGCTGCTGCAGAAGTGCGATTACGACGTGGAAAAGGCCCAGATGGGCATTGTCTACATCGATGAGATCGACAAGATCTCGCGCAAGTCTGACAACCCGTCGATCACCCGGGACGTTTCCGGTGAAGGCGTGCAGCAGGCCCTGCTCAAGTTGATCGAAGGCACGGTCGCTTCCGTTCCGCCGCAAGGTGGTCGCAAGCATCCACAGCAGGAATTCCTGCAGGTCGACACCCGTAACATCCTGTTCATCTGCGGTGGTGCGTTCTCTGGTCTGGAAAAGGTTATTCAAAACCGTTCCACCAAGGGCGGCATCGGTTTCAACGCAGAAGTGCGCAGCAAGGAAGAAGGCAAGAAAGTCGGTGAATCCCTGCGTGAAGTCGAGCCTGACGATCTGGTCAAGTTCGGTCTGATCCCGGAATTCGTCGGTCGTCTGCCGGTTCTTGCCACGCTGGACGAGCTGGATGAGGCTGCTTTGATGCAGATCCTCACCGAGCCGAAAAATGCTCTGACCAAGCAATACGCCAAGCTGTTCGAGATGGAAGGCGTGGACCTGGAGTTCCGCACCGATGCATTGAAGTCGGTTGCCAAGCGCGCGCTGGAACGCAAGACCGGCGCCCGTGGGCTGCGTTCGATTCTCGAAGGTGTGTTGCTCGACACTATGTATGAAATCCCCTCGCAGTCCGAGGTGAGTAAAGTAGTGATCGATGAAAGCGTTATCGAAGGCAAGTCCAAGCCACTGTATATCTATGAAAACAGTGAGCCTGCTGCCAAGGCCGCGCCAGACGCTTAAGCGTCACGCAGCCGGAACAAAGAAGGGGCCTTCGGGCCCCTTTGCTTTTTGCGCGTTTTAACACTGTCTTTGTGCTTGTTTTTTTTGAAGGCAGCCCCCATCTTGGTTTCAAGCTTACTTCCATCTGTTTCCGGCCTTATGGCCGCCGTAGAGGCGAAATCATGAAGACCACCATCGAATTGCCTCTCCTGCCATTGCGTGATGTCGTTGTGTATCCGCACATGGTTATCCCGCTGTTCGTGGGGCGCGAGAAATCCATCGAAGCCCTCGAGGCAGCGATGACGGGCGACAAGCAGATTCTTCTGCTGGCTCAGAGAAACCCTGCTGACGACGATCCCGGCGAAGATGCGCTTTATCGCGTAGGTACGATTGCGACCGTTCTGCAGCTGCTCAAGCTGCCTGACGGTACTGTGAAGGTTTTGGTCGAAGGCGAGCAGCGGGGCGCTGTGGAGCGCTTCAGCGAAGTGGACGGCCATTGCCGTGCCGAAGTCTCGTTGATCGACGAAGTTGATGCGCCAGAGCGCGAGTCGGAAGTGTTTGTCCGCAGCCTGCTGTCGCAGTTCGAACAATATGTGCAGTTGGGCAAGAAAGTCCCGGCTGAAGTCCTGTCTTCGCTTAACAGCATCGACGAGCCTGGGCGCCTGGTCGACACCATGGCCGCGCACATGGCGTTGAAAATCGAGCAGAAGCAGGAAATTCTCGAAATCATTGATTTGTCGGCTCGGGTCGAGCACGTTCTGGCGTTGCTGGATGCCGAGATCGACTTGCTGCAAGTTGAAAAACGCATTCGCGGTCGCGTCAAAAAGCAAATGGAGCGCAGTCAGCGCGAGTACTACCTGAATGAGCAGATGAAGGCCATTCAGAAAGAGCTTGGCGACAGCGACGAAGGCCACAACGAAATCGAAGAGCTGAAAAAGCGCATCGATGCCGCCGGCTTGCCGAAAGACGCGTTGGCCAAAGCCACGGCCGAACTGAACAAGCTCAAGCAAATGTCGCCAATGTCCGCGGAAGCCACCGTGGTGCGTTCGTACATCGACTGGCTGGTTCAGGTGCCCTGGAAGGCGCAGAGCAAGGTACGACTGGATCTGGCGCGTGCAGAAGACATTCTGGATGCTGACCACTATGGTCTGGAAGAAGTCAAAGAACGGATCCTCGAATACCTCGCCGTGCAAAAGCGCGTGAAGAAAATTCGTGGTCCGGTGTTGTGCCTGGTCGGTCCTCCTGGCGTGGGGAAAACCTCGCTGGCGGAGTCGATCGCACACGCCACCAACCGCAAGTTCGTGCGCATGGCCCTCGGTGGTGTACGCGATGAGGCGGAAATTCGTGGTCATCGCCGGACGTACATCGGTTCGATGCCAGGAAGATTGATTCAAAAGATGACGAAAGTCGGCGTTCGCAACCCATTGTTCCTGCTCGATGAAATCGACAAGATGGGCAGCGACATGCGTGGCGATCCGGCATCGGCGTTGCTGGAAGTGCTCGATCCGGAGCAGAACCACAACTTCAACGATCACTATCTGGAAGTCGACTACGACCTGTCCGATGTGATGTTCCTGTGCACCTCGAACTCCATGAACATTCCGCCGGCGCTGCTGGACCGGATGGAAGTGATTCGTCTGCCGGGCTACACCGAAGACGAGAAGATCAACATCGCCGTGAAGTATCTTTCGCCCAAGCAGATCACTGCCAACGGTTTGAAGAAAGGCGAACTGGAATTCGACGCCGAAGCGATCCGCGACATCATCCGCTACTACACCCGCGAAGCCGGTGTGCGTGGGCTGGAGCGCCAGATTGCCAAGGTTTGCCGCAAGGCGGTCAAAGAGCATGCGCTGGAAAAACGCTTCTCGGTGAAGGTTACTGCCGACGATCTGGAACACTTCCTGGGCGTGCGTAAATTCCGCTACGGCCTGGCAGAACAGCAGGATCAGATCGGTCAGGTGACCGGGTTGGCGTGGACTCAGGTGGGTGGCGAATTGCTGACCATCGAAGCCGCTGTCGTGCCAGGTAAAGGCCAGTTGATCAAGACCGGTTCGCTGGGTGACGTGATGGTCGAATCGATCACTGCGGCACTGACTGTCGTGCGCAGCCGGGCGAAGAGCCTGGGGATCCCTCTGGACTTCCACGAGAAGCGTGACACTCACATCCATATGCCGGAAGGGGCTACGCCGAAAGACGGTCCTAGCGCTGGTGTAGGCATGTGCACGGCGCTGGTGTCGGCATTGACCGGCATTCCTGTGCGCGCGGATGTGGCCATGACGGGTGAAATCACCTTGCGTGGCCAGGTACTGGCGATCGGTGGTTTGAAAGAAAAACTGCTCGCTGCTCACCGTGGCGGAATCAAGACGGTGATCATTCCTGAAGAGAATGTTCGCGATTTGAAGGAAATTCCTGACAATATCAAGCAGGATCTACAGATTAAACCGGTTAAATGGATTGACGAGGTCCTGCAAATTGCGCTGCAATACGCGCCGGAGCCCTTGCCGGATGTGGCTCCGGAGATTGTCGCGAAGGATGAAAAACGCGAGTCCGATTCCAAGGAAAGAATTAGCACGCATTAGTACGTATTTGCCTGGGGGGCTTCCTTGACAGCTTTTTAGAGCCCTTGTTATAAAGCGGCTCTTAAGTGTCTGTAGGCCATTCAGCACTCGTTTTTGCTTTCACCAAAAAAACTTAGAATCATACTCAAATAGATATAAGGGGACTTAGAGTGAACAAGTCGGAACTGATTGATGCTATCGCTGCATCCGCTGATATCCCGAAAGCTGCTGCTGGCCGTGCGCTGGACGCTGTAATCGAATCCGTCACTGGCGCTCTCAAGGCTGGCGACTCGGTTGTTCTGGTTGGTTTCGGTACTTTCTCCGTAACTGATCGTCCAGCTCGTATCGGTCGTAACCCACAGACTGGTAAGACTCTGGAAATCGCGGCAGCCAAAAAACCAGGTTTCAAAGCCGGTAAAGCACTGAAAGAAGCTGTCAACTAAGTTCGATTCAGGTTTTTGCCTATCCGGGTCGGGGTCAAGCCTGACCTGGCAGCGGAGCGGTAGTCCAGTCGGCAGGTCGCCGGTCCGAGACACCGAGGCTCGCAAGTTCGAGTCATCGGTCCGCTCCGCCAGTTACGAGAAGGCGCATCCTCGGATGCGCCTTTCTTCTATCCGGATTCTACCCACGCTCCACGGTTGCCTAATTTTGAAGTTCAACCGTTTATGGGGGACGCATGCTGCAGAATATCAGGGACAATTCACAAGGCTGGATTGCCAAGACCATTATCGGGGTCATCGTTGCACTGATGGCTTTGACTGGTTTCGACGCTATTTTTCAGGCCACGACGAGCAAGAATGAAGCGGCGAAGGTCAATGGTGAAGAGATCAGCCAGAACGAGCTGAGCCAGGCGGTCGATATGCAACGCCGTCAACTCATGCAACAGCTGGGCAAGGATTTCGATGCCTCCTTGCTTGACGAAAAAATGCTGCGTGATTCGGCGCTCAAAGGCCTGATCGATCGCAAACTGCTGCTGCAAGGCGCAGAAAACTCCAAATTCGCTTTCTCCGAGGCGGCTCTCGACCAGGTGATCCTGCAAACGCCTGAATTCCAGGTGGATGGCAAGTTCAGCGCCGAGCGTTTTGACCAGGTCATTCGCCAACTGGGCTACACCCGTATGCAGTTCCGCCAGATGCTGGCACAGGAAATGCTGATCGGTCAGTTGCGCGCCGGTCTGGCGGGTAGCGGTTTCGTCACCGATGCACAGGTACTGGCCTTCGCCCGTCTGGAAAAACAGACCCGTGATTTCGCTTACCTGAACATCAAGGCCGACCCGGCAGCGGTGAAGCTGACTGACGACGAAGTCAAAGCCTATTACGACGAACACGCCAAGGAATTCATGACACCGGATCAGGTGATCATCGATTACCTGGAATTGAAGAAGGCTTCCTTCTTTGATCAGGTCAGCGTCAGGGACGAAGACCTGCAAGCGGCGTATCAGAAAGAAATCGCGAACCTGTCCGAGCAACGCCGGGCTGCGCACATTCTGATCGAAGTGAATGACAAGACGACCGAAGCGCAGGCCAAGACCAGGATCGACGAGATCCAGGCACGCCTGAACAAGGGTGAGAAGTTCGAAGCGCTGGCCAAGGAGTTCTCGCAGGATCCGGGGTCGGCCAACAACGGCGGTGACCTGGGTTATGCCGGTCCCGGCGTCTACGATCCAGCGTTCGAAAAAGCGCTGTATTCGTTGAACAAGGATCAGGTTTCCGAGCCGGTCCGTACCGATTTCGGTTTCCACCTGATCAAGCTGTTGGGCGTTGAAGCGCCTGAAGTGCCGACTTTCGCCAGCCTGAAAGACAAGCTGACCCGCGATCTGAAGGCGGCACAGGTTGAGCAGCGTTTCGTCGAGGCAGCCAAGCAACTGGAAGATGCTTCGTTCGAGGCTTCCGATCTGGCCCAGCCTGCACAGGACTTGAAGTTGACCATTCACACTTCCGCGCCGTTCGGCCGTGAAGGTGGTGAAGGTATCGCAGCCAACCGTGCCGTGATCACCGCTGCGTTCAGCCCTGAAGTGCTGGATGAGGGTGCCAACAGCACCGCCATTGAGCTCGATCCGGAAACCGTGATCGTGCTGCGTGCCAAGGAACACCTGAAGCCTGCGCAACTGCCGCTGGAAAAAGTGTCTGCCGCCATTCGCGTGCAACTGACCAAAGAGCACGCCAGTGCGGCTGCCAAGACCAAGGCTGAAGAGTTGATTGCCAGCCTGCGCGACGGCAAGACGCCACTGGACAAGGCGATTGACGGTCAGAACTGGAAAGTCACCGAAGCGGCAACCCGCGCTCAGGAAGGGGTGGACCCGACTGTGCTGCAAGCGCTGTTCCGCATGCCCAAGCCAGCCGGCAAGGACAAGCCGACGTTCAGCAACGTGACCCTGGCTGATGGCAGTCTGGTGATCGTGCGTCTGAATGGCGTGAACGAAGCTGCAGCGCCGACCGAAGAAGAGAAGGCTCAATACCGTCGCTTCCTCGCCTCGCGTGTAGGTCAGCAAGACTTTGCGGCGTATCGCAAGCAGCTGGAAAGCCAGGCTGACATCGAGCGTTTCTGATGTTTGGCTGAGTTGAGTGTCACGAGAACCCCGGCCGAAAGGTCGGGGTTTTTTGTTACAGGTGTTACGACAAACGCGTGAGACGTTTACCCAATACTGGAGTCAACACACCTGTAACTGTTTTAAGACACAATCGTTGCGCCGCTAAGCATCGATCTGTTGCACAATACGCCCCGAACCGTTTTTCTCAGGATGTTCAATGTTTAAATCAATTCCCATGCGGGTTGTCGGGCTGGCGTTGCTGCTGGCCACTGCTGCCGGTTGTTCGTCGAAGAAAACCGCCATCTATGAGCATGAGAACTTCGACGATTCCGGAACATTTTCCCGTAACTATCCGGTGACCGATTCGGCGTCCTGTGAGGCCGCTCGTCGTGCGTTGCTCAGCCAGGGTTACATCATCACCAGCAGCGATCCGAAACTGGTCAGTGGGCACAAGAGCTTCCAGCAGACCGGCGAGACCCACATGGAAATCAGTTTCAGTGTGGTCTGTGCCGAAGACGGCAGTGCCGGGCATCACGCCACTGTGTTCGCCAACGCCTTGCAAGATCAATACGCACTGAAGAAAACCAACAACTCCGCCAGTCTTGGTGTCGGCGTGCTGGGGTCGGTGTCGATGCCGATCGGTTCGTCGGACGACTCGATGGTCAAGGTTGCGAGCGAAACCGTAACCTCCGCCAAGTTTTACGAGCGGTTCTTCGCGTTGGTCGAACTGTTCCTGCCCAAGGAAGTAAAGGAAGCGGCGCACATTACCGAGAAACCGAAAACCGATCTGGGCGTGCCTGAACCCAAGGCTGTACCGGCGCCATTGGCCCCGGAGACTGCTCCGGCGCCTGCACCTGCGGCAGAAGCCCCCCAAGCCGCCGATGAGCCGCCTGCCGCGTCCGAGCCGGTAGCACCGCCGCCTGAGGCCGCGCCGATCAACCCCGCTCCGGTTTCAGAGCCAGCCCCTGAGCCGCAATCCATTACACCGCCTGCCAACCCCAGCGACTTGCCTGCGCCCAGTGAGCCGATCAAGGCCATGCCGTGACGGATAAGTTACATTTGCATACGTTGATGCACATCAAGCCAGGCCGCTGTTCTGCGGCCTGAATCAAAAAAATCGCTGATAAATTCCTGACGGCCTGCTACGTTTTATTCAGTAGCGACGGAGTGTCGTGCCCGCGTCATTTTTCTTTCACACGGGCACCTTAATCTCAGAGTCGCTGACCACTGGATCAGACGTATTCTTCAATAAGGTGTGGGGATTCAAAAATGGACGATTATCAAGAAGAGCTGCTCGAGTATCAGGCGTTTGAACTGGACCCGCTGGAACCTGCCGAAGACGCTACCGAGTTGTAAGCGTCAAGCGGATTGCCGATGACTGCGGCGAAACTCGCCGGGAGTCTGGCCGGTCCAGCGTTTGAAAGCGCGTTGAAACGCTTCGGCTGAGGCAAAGCCCAGCAGGTAGGCGATTTCACCGAACGCCAGTTCGGTATCGCGAATGTAGGTCATGGCCAGGTCGCGACGAGTGTCGTTGAGAATCGCACGAAACTGCGTGCCTTCTTCAGCAAGTTTACGACGCAAGGTCCAGGTAGGCAGCTTAAGGCGTGCCGCCACTTCTTCCAGGTCGGGTTCCCGGCCACCGTTGAGCAACGGCCCCAGTAACTGAGTGATGCGTTCACGCAGGCTACGGGTGCGTGTCAGTTGCTCCAGTTCCCGTTCACACAAGCTCAGCAAATGGCGCCAAGTGCTCGGGCAGTGCTCGGGGTTGCGTTGGGCGAGGCTGGACAGGCTCAGGCGCAGTTGATTGTGTTCGGCATCAAACTGTACCGGGCAGTCGCCCAATGCTTCGTAGGCGGCGCTGTAGTCTGGCGCTTCGAATTCGATCTCGATGCGTTCAGCCTTCAGTGGGGCAGGGCTCAGGCTGGATAATTGCTGCAACCAGCCGGCGATGATCGAATCCACCACGAAGCGGTTATAGCTGTTGTAGGGGCTGATGGAATAGAAGCGCAACCAGGCACCTTGCGGGTCTTCGTGAAAGCTCGAATGACCGCGATAGTTGGAGCCGTACAATGCTTCGAAGCGAATCAGGCAGCGCGCCGCCTCGCGTACCGTGGGTGCCTGGGCTGCGGTGATGCCCGCCAGGCCGGCCTGGCTCAGACGGCTGAGTTGCCCCATGCGCAAGCCGAGCGCCGGGTTGCCGGTCAACTGAATCGCACTGTGTCCCAGGCGCATATAACGCGGGATCGACAGTCGGGCGCCCGCTTCGCCGAGGCGGGCCGCATCCAGGCCATATTGCTCCAGCAGGGGCTGTGGATCTGCCCCGAGGCTGTGCACGGCGTCCGCCAGGCTATGAACGAAGCCTACCGATAAATCGCCGAGACGCATCGGCATCGGTTTCATGGCTTACAACCACAGGTTCAACAAACGCGCACCGCGGGCCTTGCCATCGGCAAAGTGCTGGCCGTTGCTGCTGAGAAAACTTTGCCCGGCGCTGGGCTGATCCCAGAACTGGCCACGCAAGAACACGCTCATGCCGGCGATGGCCCGGCTGGAAGGGGCTTGTGTGGTCAGGGTCAGGTGACGCCAGGCCTGGCCTTCGCTGAGCTCCCCGGGCTTGAGGCTGACGGAACCGGGTGTCGACGATCCCATGTAGCCGCGCCACGGTTGATCCCAGGTGCCTCGGCCGACGACAAAAGCGGGGACCGCGACGAGTTGCGCCTGTTCAGCGTCGAGCTTGCGGTAGTTGTCCGGGTACCAGCTGTCGCTGCCGATCAGCACGCCAAGGCGCCCGGCCGGGGTGTCGACGACGTTGAGGGTATGGTCGCCATTGGCCTTGATCGCATCCTGTTGTTCAAAGACCGGATGCATCTGGCGCTGCGGCTGGCCGATGGGCAAACCATCGCGGCCGAAGACCACACTGCTGTTGTACAACGCACCGCGGCCAATTTTCAGTTTGCCGTCGATCACGCTTGGATCGGGAAGCACGATGGAGCCGGCCACCAGTGTCACCTCGAATTCTTTCGCCAGCCCGCCGAACAGCGCCTGATAGTCCTTGGCCATGCCTTTGGCTTTCATCCGCAAGTGTGCATCGTCCAGACGGCTGCCACCCTCGGCGCCGATCAGCGCGCGGACGAACTTCAGCGGATTGCTCACGGCCAGCCAGTTCATGGCTTCCTTGAGTGTGGTGGCCTGGTACAACTCATTTTTTTCGCCGGCGACCATCAGCCAGGTGCCGACATGTTCCGGCAGCACCACGACGGTTTTGTCATTCAACAGACCTTGATCCCGGGCCTTTTGCAGGTAAGCGGCGAGCTTGCGGTGCAGGCGTTCAGGGCTTTGGTAATCGGTAGGAAACAGCTCGGGCTGGATGCCCAGCAGGTTGCCCCGGTCGGCGGGTTGGCCCTGGTCGACGGCGAGATCGATCCGCAAGTCCGAGAGGTAATGACCCACCGGGCGGTCTGCGGCCCACATGGCGTAGGTTGTAAGAGCGGCGACCAGCGCCATGGAGAAAGTCAGGTACAGAAGTTTGCGCATGGGGAAACAGATAACAACCGTGTGCGAGAGTTCATGATTTTGCATTCAGATTGGGTACGAGACTACGGCAAAACAATGGGTTGGCGAAAGGAGTAGGCCTTTTGCAGAGGATTTTTCTGTGCAACAGGGACCTCGACGCGCAGGTTTCCAGGGGCATTCGGGTGAGCGCCAGTTGATATCTCTGTTCGCGATACCTCCTAGCGAAGTATGTGATTGGTGGGACCGATAAAGGGTCCCCTACATTTGTGTCCTGCCCGTTATCACATCAAATCTGTATGGGAAAAGTATGCGGTATCGACGTCTCGACCTGAACCTGTTGGTAGCCCTGGACGCCTTGTTGAGCGAATGCAGCGTCAGCAGGGCCGCCGAGCGTTTGTGTCTGGGGCAGTCGGCGACCAGTTCGGCGCTTGGCCGTTTGCGTGAGCATTTCAACGATCCGTTGCTGGTTCAGGTCGGGCGGCGTCTGGAGCCAACAGCCTTGGGGCTGGAGCTCTTGCCCAAGGTGCACGAAGCCCTTGCTCTGACGCGGGAAATTGTTGATACGCCGGCAAGTTTCGATCCGGCCACTTGCACTCGACAATTCACCTTGGTGGCTTCGGACTACGTGGTCGGCGTGCTGTTGCCTGCGGTCAGCCTTGAATTGGCGCGCGTTGCACCCGGGGTGCGTTTGAATCTGCGAGACCTGCCTGTGCCGCGTGATGGTGATGTGGTCAGCGAAGCGCTCGATTATCGCCGCAGTGATTGTGTGATTGTGCCGCAGCGTCGGTTGAACCCAGCTTACCCCCACGTACCGTTGATGAGTGACCCGTTGTGTTGCATCGTCTGCGCTCAACAGCCGCAGTTCGCCGAGGGCTTGAGCCTGACCGGTTACTGCGCTGCCGAGCATGTGGTCCGAGCGTTCGCTGATGGGCGAAACCTGGCGATGGATGCCATGCATCTGCATGAGTTGGGCGTTCATCGAAAGGTAGCGGTGGCCGTTGAAAGCTTCGCGCTGATGCCGGAGTTCATTGTCGGTACTGCGCGAGTCGCCACCGTATTTCGCCGGCAAGCAGAGCGTTTTGCCCAGCGTTATCCACTGCGCATTCATCGCGCACCGCTGGCTTTTCCGGACGCCGTACAGGTGCTGCAGTGGCACCCGTATCAGGAACGCGACCCGGCGATGATGTGGTTTCGCGGCCTGCTGCTTGAGCAGGCCGCATTGCTTGATCAACCGGCCAGATGATCACCGGTATCGGCCACCAGTCCGGCCTGGTCAATGGCCTGCACAGCGCAATGCTCATCATTGTCCGAGGTGTCGCCGCTGATGCCGATGGCGCCCAGAATCTTCCCCTCGGTATTACGAATCAGCACACCCCCAGCCACCGGAATTACTTCGCCAGCGGTCAGGCTGTTGATTGCATCGAAAAACGCCGGCATCGCTTGCGCACGCCGTGCCAGCTCACGTCCGCCGAAGCCCATTCCCAGGCAGCCGCGCGCTTTGCCGGTGGCGATTGGCGGGCGAAGAAAGCTGGCTTGTTCATCGCGCAGGACCGCCAGTGGATGACCCGCCGTATCCAGCACGACGGCGGCCAGGGGTTTAATCCCGCTTTCTTGAGCGATCTGAATTGCGCTGCTGGCGATGTGGATGGCGGTGTGTAGATCAAGTGTGTGCATGACGTCGATCCTCATACGGCCCACTTGCCCAGTTGGGCAACACGGTCGCGGGTATACAGGTCAGTCCATTTCAACGAGTTGAAATCCGACACTTGCTTGGGGTTGTAGGGGCTGCGTTCCATGCGCACCGGCTGCCCGGCCTTGTACACGGCTTTGAGCCGTGAGCGGTCTTGAAGGAGGCGGATGTCGTGCAAGGGCGAGCCGTCGAGCAACAGGAAGTCCGCTTGTTTGCCCACTTCCAGGGAGCCGAGGGTCTCGCCACGGGGCATGCAGCGCGCCCCGACAGCGGTGGCTGCATACAACGCTTCGGCGGGTGTGAAGCCCAGGCGAGTGACCAGCAATTCCAATTCACGCGCATGCCATTCGCCATAAGGCGTCACGGCAAAGCCGCTGTCACTGCCGCAGGCGAAAGGCACGCCAGCGGCTTTGGCGCGTTTGAGCACCGCCGACCCGACGTCCAGCGTGCGTGCGCAGTATCCGGCGTAGCCGGTGCTGATGGCCGGGTCGTGGGGCTGACAAAAGTCCACGGTGTTCTGCGGGAAGGTCATGGTGGGCGCGAGGATACTGCCGGCTTCAAGCAAGGCCTCGATGCAGGCGTCGTCCATATAAAAGGCGTGGAACACCAGATCGACACCGGCGCGTGCGGCGTACATCACCGCTTCGCGACCATAGGCATGGGTCGCTACTTTGCAACCCAGGCGATGCGCTTCCTGAACCATCTCATAGGTTTCTTCAGCGGTGAATGCGGCGATGATTTCACCGTTCGGCCGACGATGCGTACCGTCCATGGCGATTTTGATCAGGTCAACGCCATCCTTCGCCTGCTTGCGGATTTCTGCCAAGGCTTCGCTGCGGCTGGTGACGAGGCGTGCGGTGAAATATTCCGGTGCGCCCACGCGACTCGGAAACCAGTCATTGAGGCTCTGCCGATTAGTGATCACCCGGCTGCTGGCCGCGATGCGCGGACCCTCGAACAGGCCCGCAGCGATCGCATTGCGCACCGCGATGCTGAGCTGGCCGCTGTCACCCGGGCACACCATGCTGGTCACGCCAGCGGCCAGTACGTGTTGAGCGAAGAACATGCCACGCAGCGCACGGAATTCGTCGCTGGTCCAGATATCGATGTCTTCTTCGCTCTGGGCGTTGCCGAAGGCCAGATGGGTATGCACGTCCACCAGACCCGGCATGACAAAATTATCGCCGGCGTCCACAACCGTGTCCCCCGGTTGTGGCTGCGGCGCCCGGGCAGTCGGGCCGACATACGCCAGCAGGCCGTTTTCCACGACCAATGTCTGCTGCTGACGGGTTTCCAGGCCGGTCCCGTCGAACAAGGTCTGGCATTTGAGGTGCAGGGCATTCATGGCGTTTTCACTTTGCTGATAGTTATGCAAAGCGAGGCTAGGGGGCGGGAGTGAATGCCACCAGCAACTTGCATCAATGGCCGGGTATTGATGGCGTCGATAGCTGTTGTGCAGCAAAGGCGGCGGGGTCTTTGAGGCGATGAGCGGGACGCAGGAGCGGGTATCGCGAGTGACGATGGCTGGCATCGTGATCGACGATTTTTTGTACCCTGGATCGCGAGTCTATGGTGCGCGCTCATCACCCACAGAGAGCCATTGATATGACTACCGCAGCCGTAAAAAACGAACTCCTGGCACTTGAACAAGAGCGCCGCCGGGCGTTGGTTGAAGAGGATTATTCACGAGTCGCCGAGCTGTTCGCCGACGACCTGGTGTACGTGCACACCACGGGCCTGGTGCAAGGCAAGGCGGACTATCTGGAGTACGCAAAAAGCGCCGTACAGTATCTGGAGATTGAGCGCGGCGAGTTGCTGATCCGCTTTTACGGAGAACAACTGGCGGTCATGACGTGTACGCAATGCAACACACTGCGCAAGCGCGGCGGCGATCAGTCGATTCGCGGTGAGGGGGTTGCCACGCAGGTCTGGACGCTGGGTACCAACGGCTGGCAGATCAGTTCGTTCCATGGCTCACGTGCGCCGAACTGAGTTCGTTCAGAAGTCAGTGCAAACGCTATCGCTGGCGAGCCGGCTCCAGGTTTTCGGGTGCCTGGTGATTGTTGGCATCAGGCAACTCTCAAGGAGCCGGCTCGCTGAAGATGGCGTCCATACGGTCACATCCAGAATCAAACGGTGACAACGCTCCTCAATCTTGCGCACTAGCCTTGTGTTTCGATTTCGAACACAGGAGGGCAATGGAATGCCTGATCTTCCCCACGCCAATCGCTTGCGCGCCGGACGCTATTCCCAATCCGGGCAAATTTATCTGCTAACTGCGGTGACCCGAAATCGCGAACCGCTATTCACCCATTGGCCGACAGGCCGGTTGCTGGTGCGGCAATTTCAACAGGCACACACGGACGACCTGGCGGAATCCCTGGCCTGGGTCGTCATGCCTGATCATTTTCATTGGCTGGTCGAACTCAAAAACAGCACCTTGCCGGCATTGATGCTGGCTACCAAATCTCGTAGCGCCCGAGCAATCAATGCTCACTTGGGCCGAACAGGAGGTGTTTGGCAAAAAGGTTTTCACGACCGCGCCATCCGCTACGAAGAGGATTTAATTGAAGCCGCTCGTTACGTCGTCGCCAACCCAATACGCGCTGGTCTTGTCAGGCGTGTGCATGATTACCCATTGTGGGACGCTCAATGGCTGTAGGAGCCGGCTTGCTGGTGATTGCGATGGTGAATGTGATGCCGCCATCGCTGGTAAGCCAGCTCCTACGGGTTTGTGGGGGCAGGGGAATTGTTGGGTATCACCCAAATTTGTAGGAGCCGGCTTGCTGGCGATTGCGATGGTGAATTTGACGCCGCCATCGCTGGCAAGCCAGCTCCTACGGGTTTGTGGGGGGCAGGGGAATTGTTTGGTATCACACAAATCCGTCGGCGCCGGTTTGCTGGCGATAGCGATGGTGAATGTGACGCCGCCATCGCTGGCAAGCCAGCTCCTACGGGTTTGTGGGGGCAGGGGAATTGTTGGGTATCACCCAAATTTGTAGGAGCCGGCTTGCTGGTGATAGCGGTGGTGCAGGTTACGCCACCATCGCCAGCAAGCCGGTTCCTGCAGGAGGCTTGTCAGTCGTTGTGGCCACCCAGGTTTTCGGCCACCCAGTCGGCGATGTACTGACCCGCGTTGATGCTGTTGTCAAAGCTGGAATGCTGCACGCCACCTTCGCGTTCGGTGAAGATCTTCAGTTCACGTTTAGGGCTGTTGACCAGTTGCTCATAAGTTCGATGTGCCCACTTCAACGGAATCTGCGAATCCTTTTCACCGTGGGTCACCAGGAACGGCACTTTGATCCGGTCCAGCACGCCGTCCAGATGGACGTTTTCGGCGATGGCCATGAACTCGTCCATGTCTTTTGCACCCCATACCCACTGCACGTGCGCCCAATAGTGCGGGACGGGGAAGCTGCCTTCTTTTTCCAGGCGACGCTTTTGCACATCGCGCCAGTCGTGGTTCGCACCCCACACCACGCCGCAGGCAAACCGTGGCTCGAAGGCCACCGCGCGCGGGCAGTAATAACCGCCGAGAGAGACGCCCTCCAGGCCTATACGCTTGGCATCCACATCGCTGCGGGTTTCCAGCCAGTCGACCACGCGGCTGGCCCAGTGCTCGCTGTCGTAACGGGCAATCAGATTATGCAGGCGCAGCGCTTCACCCGTGCCGGGCTGGTCGATGATCAACGACGAGATGCCGCGTTTGGCCAGCCAGGCCGGCAGGCCGACGCGGTATTTCATTTCCTTGGTCGAATCCAGCCCGTTGACTTGCACCAGGATCGGCGCCGGACCGGTGACGCCTTCGGCACGCACCAGCAAGCCGGAAATATGTTTGCCCTCGTAGGGGATTTCAACGCGCTCGCAGTTCTCCCGCGACAGTTCGATACCGCGTTTGAAGGTCTGCAGAAAACGCTGGTACAGCTCGGTACGGCCCGGTGCGCCATGGGCCTGAAGGCGTTCGCAAGTGAGGTAATAGGTGGCGGCGCGGTTGTACTTTTCACCGGCAGACAGCAGTCGGCCATTGCCTTCGTCTTCCTCGGCCAGGCCGCAGAGTTTGTCGGCCATCTTGGCCCAGGTTTCGCGAAATGCCTTGGTGCCCGCGGCGTCGGGTTGCTTGGCCGCTTCCTGCAGCGGCGCGCACATCTCTTCGATTTCACCGATGCGGGCGCCCATCTCGATGGCCAGGTTGACAGAGAGATTCCACACGTAATTGGTCGGGAAATAACGGAACATGATTGTTGTTGTCCTTGTGGTTGCCTTGAGCGTTCACAAGGCACGTTAAGGACGCTCCGGCTAATTGACCAATCGTGACTCGGGATGCGAGGTATCGCGAGTGACGATAGGACCCTGTTCCAGATGCTGGATGAACTCGCTGATACGCTCGCGCAGCCAGCGGTGCATCGGGTCGCCGTCGACGCTGCGGTGCCAGAGCATGACCTCACGCATCACCGGAATCTTCACCGGTGGATTGAGGATGCGCAGCGGCAGGTGCTCGGCGTACAACCGCGCCAGGCGCTGGTGCATGGTGGCGATGCGCTGGGTGCCGACCACCAGTTGCGGCAGGGTGTTGAAGTCGTTGGTGATGACTTCGATACGGCGGTTGAAGCCGTATTGGTTCATGAACCACTCTTCGATGCTCAAGTGCCGGGTGCGACCAAACCCCACCGAGACGTGGCCCATGTCCATGTACTGCTCAAGGGTCAGGCTGTCGCCGACCTGGGTGTTGCCGCTCCACACCACGCAGACGTGTTCTTCTTCGAACAGCAGTTTGTGGGGGTGGCCATCGATGATGTAGCGCTCAGGCACGATCATCAGATCGACCTCGCCACGAACCAGCAACTCACCGGAATTGTCCCCCGGGCCGAGCATCTCGAAGGTGATGTTCGGTGCTTCTTGATGGATCTTTTGAATGACCTGGGCGAACAGCACGCTGATCAGATAATCCGAGGTCACGAGGCGGAAGTGGCGCTTGCTGGTGTTGGGATCGAACACCGGTTTGGCGGTAATCGAGGATTGAATCGTCAGCAACACTTCGCGAATCGGTTTGGCAAGCTCCTGGGCGTAGGGCGTGGGCTGCATCTTGCGCCCCACCTGCACCAGCAGCTCGTCTTCGAAATAATTGCGCAAACGCCCGAGTACGCCACTGGTTGCGGACTGCGTCATGTGCAGGCGTTCGGCGGCACGCGTAATGTTTTGCTCTTCGAGCAATATATCGAGTGCCACCAACAGATTGAGATCCAGGTGGTTGAAACGCATCAGGCATGTCCGTTGTTGTATTTATTTTCACGATACATTCCGGTGAATTGATCGTTCCGTCAACCCCGCCGTTACGACCTCATGCCGCGGCCGCAGGTATCGCATTTGCCGATAGGTCGCATCCCCACTCGCGATTAGTCAGCTGCCAGGCCGCACGTCACTCTTCGCCGCAGTCGGACCTCTGGCCGACACCACCACCGGATTCCATGCGCAGCTGATCGGCCTCATCGAGCGTTCGGCAGCAGTCTCCGGATCATAATTTCAATGGAGTGGTAGCCATGAACATCATTGGCCTTGATGCCCTTATTTTTGGCGTCGATGACATCCAAGCTTGTACCGATTGCCTGCGTGACTACGGCCTTGCACCGGTTGACGTCGACAGCCATGGCGGGCGCTTTGAAGCGCTGGACGGTACTGCCGTGATCATTCGCCGCGCAGACGATCCGACCCTGCCGGTTGCCATCGGCCCGGCGCCGTCGATTCGCGAAACCATCTACGGCGTTGCCAGCGCGGCAGACCTCGACGCCATCGAAGACGAGTTGGCGCGGGACCGTCAGGTCACCCGTGACAACGGCGTGCTGCACAGTGTCGACGACATGGGATTTGCAATCGCTTTTCAGGTGACCGTGCGCAAGGCGTACAACGCCCCGAACGACCTGACCAACGCCGCCGGTCACGCACCGCAGCGCCCGTTGAACCAGCCCGGCATCACCCTCGACATGAGTGCGGTGCCACGCACCTTGTCCCACGTGGTGTATTTCGTCCCCGACGCGGCCAAGGCCGAAGCGTTCTATGCCGAACGCCTGGGTTTTCGAACCACGGACACCTTTGTCGGCGCCGGGCCGTTCATGCGCCCTGCGGGTTCCGATGATCACCATTGCCTGTTCATGATCCAGACCCCGCCGCACATGAAGGGTTGCGAGCACTTCACCTTTCACATGGGCAGCGGTACCGAAGTGCTGCTGGCCGGTACGCGTTTCGAGCAAAAGGGCTGGACCAGTTTCTGGGGGCCTGGCCGTCACCTCTTTGGCTCCAACTGGTTCTGGTACTTCAACAGTCCGCTGGGTTGCCACATCGAATACGACGCCGACATGGACAAACACGATGACGCCTGGGAGGCCCGTCGCGCGCCCTTGTCAGCGGATAACTCACAACTGTTCCTGTTCAACTCGAAAGAAAAATGGGCACCCGGCGGCCCGCCACCCAAACAGGGTTGAGTGCGGAGGTCAGCCATGAGCCACAGCGATTTTTCCCTGTGCAGGCTGGACGAATTGGTGGAAGGGCAGGCGCGCGGGTTCGATCCACTGCAGCGCGGAAGGGACAGTGTTTTCGCCTTGGTGTACGAGGGGCAGGTGCGGGTTTATCGCAACAGTTGCCCGCATCTGGACGTGCGCCTGGAGTACCGCAAAGACCGTTTTTTATCCGCCGACGGCCAGTTGATCGTCTGTTACGCCCACGGTGCGCAGTTTCTGCCGGGCACCGGTGAATGCGTCTACGGCCCTTGTCTGGGGCAGAAACTGGAGGCGTTGCCGTGGCGGGTGGAGGAGGGCTGGCTGGTGCTGCAAATGCCCGGTGTGGAGGTCACGACGGCTCAAATTGAGGTATCGCGTTTGGAGATACATCGCATCCCTACTCGCGATTAGTCAAATCCCTGCATTGACGGGAAGCTGAACCTAACGACGCAGTGCCCGGCGCTGCATCGAATCACAAGAATAAAAAGTGAGAAAGCCATGAGTACAGTGAACAAAGTTCTGATCGTGGGCGGTGGTATTGGTGGCTTGTGTGCGGCCATCGCCCTGCGCCGCGAGGGCATTGAAGTCGATCTGATCGAACTCAAGTCAGAGTGGACGGTGTACGGCGTCGGGATCATCCAGCAAAGCAACGTGGTCCGCGAGATGGCCAAGCTGGGTGTGCTGGATGGTTATCTCGATGCGGCATACGCCTTTGAAGACGTCGCCATCTATGGCCCGGCCGGACAGCTGCTGGCGCGCATTCCGGGGCAGCGGCTGGCGGGGCCTGCGTATCCGGCCAACGTCGGTATCTCGCGTCTGGCGCTGCACAAGGTCCTCAGCGAAACGGCGCTGAAACTCGGCGCCAAAGTGCGCCTGGGTCTGAGCGTTGAATCCCTGAACGACACAGGCGACAACGTTGATGTGCTGTTCACGGATGGCAGCAGCGCTGTCTACGACCTGGTGGTCGGCGCTGACGGCCTGTTCTCCAGAGTTCGCGATTTGCTGTTCGGCGACACCTACACGCCTCGCTTCACCGGCCAGTCGGTGTGGCGCTACAACTTCCCGCGCGCTCCACAAATCGATCACCTCGCCAACTACCAGAGTGCCGAAGGCAATGCCGGTCTCGTGCCATTGGCCGGTGACCTGATGTACCTGTTCCTCACGTCCCACGAACCGTCCAACCCGTGGATGGACCCGGCGACGCTGGCCGAGCAGATGCGCCAGCGGTTGCAGGGTTTCACCGGCCTGATCGGTGAACTGCGCGAGCAAATCACCGACAGCAGCCAGGTGGTCTACAAGCCGATGGAAGTGGTTTTCGTCGAAGAGCCCTGGTATCGCGGTCGCGTCCTGTTGATCGGCGACGCTGCCCACGCGACCACGCCGCACCTCGGTCAGGGGGCCGGCATGGCGATTGAAGACGCCATCGTGCTCAGTGAAGAACTGACCCGCGACGGCAGTGTCGAGCAACAGTTGCAGCGCTTCATGGCACGGCGCTTCGAGCGCTGCAAGTTCATCAGCGAAAGCTCGGTGCTGGCCGGCGACAAGGAAATGCAGCACGACCGCGAGTTCGACCGCATCGGCCTGGTCAAGCAGATGCTCGCGCGGACGGCCGAGCCCATCTGATTCACCCACAGCAGTTACCACTATAAAAACAAGAGGTTAACGCGATGGTTAGTTCCACGACTGCGACGCTTGCGCGCCGCCCGGTCTGCACGTCTGCACCCTTTGGTTTCACTCTTGCCGCGGCGTTGGTGCTGTGCAGCCAGGCGGCCCATGCTTTTTCGGTGGAGACCGGCAATCCGGATTTCAAGCTGCGTTGGGATAACACCGTGAAGTACAGCGCCGCCTGGCGCACGCAGAATCCGAGCAGCAAGCTGAGCGAGGGCCAGGTGGCACGCAATCAGGACGACGGCGACCGGGCCTTCAAAAAGGGCCTGATCTCCAACCGCACGGACATCCTCTCCGAGCTGGACATGTCGTTCAAAAACGTGGGCGCCCGCCTGAGTGGCGCTGCCTGGTACGACAGCTCATACCAGCACGACAACGATAACGACGACCCGGCTCGGGCCAACGCCCGTTCCGTGGCCTACGACGAATTTACCGACGACACCCGCCACCTGCATGGCGGCGACGGTGAATTGCTCGATGCGTTCGTGTACTGGAACGGCGAGCTGGCCGATCACGCCACGTCCGTGCGCGCCGGTCGCCACGGCTTGATCTGGGGCGAGAGCCTGTTCTTCGGGGCCAACGGCATTGCCGGTGGCATGGCGCCGGTCGACGTGGTGAAAGCGCAGTCCGTCCCCAACACCCAGTTCAAGGAAATCACCCGTCCGGTCAATCAACTGTCGGGCACGTTTCAACTGACCAACGATGTATCGCTTGGCGCCTTCTACCAGTTGGAATGGGAAGAGACACGCCTGCCGGGTGCCGGCAGTTACTTCTCCACCAGCGACACCATTGGTGAAGGCAACGAACGCTTGATCGTGGGTGCGCCATTTCCGGCCTTCCTCGGTGGCAATCCCGGCAGCCCGGCGGCGTTCTTCCACGGCAATGACAAGGAAGCGAAAAGTTCGGGGCAGGGCGGCCTGCAGTTGAAGTACAGCGCCGAGACGGTCGAGTACGGCCTGTACGCGATCCAGTATCACGACAAGACACCCAAGCTGTATCTCAAGCCTTCCACTGGTGCGCCGAACTTCGGCACTGGCCAGATCGGCGAGTACTACTGGGTGTACCCGGAAGACATTCGCGCCTTCGGCGCCAGTTTTTCCACCACCGTCGACGAATACAGCTTCGCCGGTGAAGCCTCGATGCGCTGGAACATGCCGCTGGTTTCCAACGGTCAAACCGTCCTGCCCGGCGTGGTCGCCGACAACGATGACGATGCCCTCTACGCGGTCGGCCGCACTGCCCACGTCAACCTCAACGTCCTGGCTTCGTTCGGGCCGAACTTCATCGCCAGGGAATCAGGACTGGTCGGTGAGATCGCCTGGAACCGCCTGCTGAATGTCACCAAAAACCGCGCCGCCCTTGACCCCAATGCCACCGATGACGGCCTCGGTTTCAAGGTGGTCTACACCCCGACCTACCGCCAGTTCTTCTCCGGCATCGATATCAGCATTCCGGTCGGCCTCAGTTATTTCCCGCTGGGCAAATCGGCGGTGGTCAGCTCGTTCGGTCCGGACAACGGCGGCGACATGAACATCGGCATCACCGCCACCTACCTGGATCGCGTCACCGCCGGCCTGACCTACACGCATTACTACGGCGCCGAGGACACCAACCTCAACGCGGCCAGCCAGTTCAATTACAAGCAATCGCTGAAAGACCGGGACTACCTGTCTTTCTCCGTCAAGACCACGTTTTAAGAGGACTTGCGCATGACCCATAACAAGAAAACCGGAGCCTTCAAGCTCAAAGCCCTTTGCTTTGCACTGCTGGGTAGCCTGGCCATTGGCAGCCAGATGGCGGGCGCTGCGACGGCGGAAGACGCGGCCCAACTGTCGAAAAACCTGACGCCTTTTGGCGCCGAGCGTGCCGGCAATGCCGACGGCTCCATTCCGGCGTGGGACGGTGGTTACACCAAGGTCGATCCTTCGTTCAAAGAGGGCGGCAAGCGTTCCGACCCGTTTGCCGCAGACAAACCGCTGTTCAGCATCACCTCGAAAAACCTTGCGCAATACGCCGGCAAACTCAGCGATGGCACCAAGGAAATGTTCAAGCGTTTCCCGGACACCTATCGCATCGATGTGTACCAGACCCGTCGCACCGCCGCCGCGCCGCAGTGGGTGTATGACAACACGCTGAAAAACGCCACCCGCGCCAGACTGGTCGACAGCAGCGCCGGCCCCGTCCCCGAAGGCGCCTTTGGCGGTATTCCGTTCCCGGTGCCGAAAAACGGTGCCGAAGCCATGTGGAACCACGTGCTGAATTGGCGCGGGACCTCGCTGTCGATGCATTTTCGTCACTACCTGATGACCGCCGATGGCAAGCCGGTCATGACCACCGATGGCCAGGCCATTCAGGAGATGCCGTATTACTACCAGGACGGATCGCCGGAGACTTTTGACGGTGACTATTGGCTGTTCCGCCTGCTCAACGTCGGGCCACCGTTGCGCGCCGGCGAGCAGATCATGGGCCGTACCAACATCAACGGCGACCTGTCCCAGGCCCACGTTTACCTGACCGGCCAACGCCGGGTACGCAAACTGCCGAATGCCTGCTGCGATACACCGACACCGGCGACTGCCGGGGTGATGTCGTTCGACGAGTTGAGTGTGTTTCAGGGGCGCATGGACCGCTTCAACTGGAAACTGGTGGGCAAGCAGGAGATGTACATCCCCTACAACACCAACAAGGTGCAAGCCGCCGCCAAACCTGAAGACCTGTTCCTCGCCCACCACATGAACCCGGATTACGTGCGTTGGGAATTGCACAGGGTCTGGGTCGTTGAAGCGGACTTGGCGCCGGGCAAGCGTCACCAGTTGCCGAAGGGCCGCTATTACCTCGATGAAGACACCTGGCAAGCCATGTTGGGCGACCGTTGGGATGCCAACGGCCAGTTGGCCAAGACCCTGTGGTCGTTGCCAGCGGTGCTGCCGGACCTGCCGGCACAAGCACAATTGTCTTCCGGTTTTTACGACCTGACCTCCGGCGCCTGGTTTATCCAGAACGTCTACACCGGCCTGCCAGAACAGTACGGCGTGGTGGATCGCTACAAGGCCTCCGAGTTCTCGCCTGCGGCGATGGCGGGTGCCGGGGTTCGTTGAGTCAGACCGGGTCGCGGCTGGCGCAGCGTGATCCGGTATCAAACGGTTTTTCGAGGTCGGTATGAACAGATTCTGTCAGGTGGTTGGTCGGCTGATGTGGTTGATGGCACTGCCTCTGGCGCCGTTGAGCCTGGCGCAGGCCGCTGCGGTGGGCGACGCACTCAATACGCCAGCGATGCTGGCGCCGCAAGCGAAATCCGCGGTGCTGCTGGACCTGGCCCGGGCGGGTGCGCGGCTGGTAGCGGTGGGGGAGCGGGGCATCGTGCTGCTTTCCGATGACAACGGCGTGAGTTGGCGTCAGGCAGCGGTGCCGGTTTCGGTCAGCCTGACCGCCGTGCAGTTTGTCGACGCCGACACAGGCTGGGCCGTGGGGCATGGCGGCGTCGTGCTGGCATCCCGCGACGGTGGTGAACACTGGGTTGTGCAACTGGACGGTTTGCGTGCGGCACAACTTGAGTTGGCGGCCGCCACCGAGCAACGGCTTTCTGCGAGCGATCCGAATGCCGCCGCCGCGCGCGTGCAAACGGCTGAACGGCTTGCCGGTGAGCCTGCAGACAAACCGTTTCTCGCCCTGCAATTCGTCGATGCCCGACACGGCCTGATTGTTGGCGCGTACGGCCTGGCGTTTCGCACCGACGATGGCGGTACTACCTGGCAATCCATCATGGGGCAAATCGATAACCCGATGGGCGCGCACTTGTCGGCCATCGCTCAACAAGGCGAGCACTGGTTCCTGGCTGGCGAGCAGGGTTATCTGGCGCGTTCGACGGATGCCGGCAAGTCATTCACCCAGCTGGAAAGTCCTTACGCGGGCAGTTTTTTCACCCTGAAAATGCGTGATGACGGCGTGCTGCTGGTGGCCGGTTTGAAAGGCAATGCGTTCGCCTCCAGCGACCTTGGCGAGAGCTTCCAGCCCGCGCCGGTTTCCATGCCGGTGTCTTTCAGCGATGCGATTCGCACCGATGACGGCCAGTTGCTGCTGGTCAATCAGAGTGGCGCCTTGTTTCGCACCAACGGCCAGGCCGGTGCACTGCTCCAGCCCTACGGCAAACCGCTCGGCAAGCCCGTTGCCAGTGTTATCCAGGCCGCCGATGGCAGCCTGACGCTGGCTGGTTTTACTGGGTTGACGCGCATCTCGCCGTCAATCGCTACCGCTTCGGAGTGAGGTTATGAAGTCTTTCGACAACGCCACGGAAAGCCTGGCGAATTTCGATCCACGCTCCGGTTCAGTGGTGGAACGCACGCTGTTCAACCACCGCCTGTGGGTGCTGTTGGTGTGTGTGCTGACCACTCTGGTGCTCGGCTATCAAGCCACTCGAATCGAGCTCAATGCCAGCTTCGAAAAGATGATCCCCACCCAGCAGCCCTACATTGCCAACTACCTTGAGCACCAGAAACAGCTCACCGGTTTAGGCAACGCCCTGCGCATTGTGGTAGCCAACCGGCACGGCGATATCTACGACGCTGAGTACCTGAAGACCCTGCAGGCCCTGAGCGACAAACTCTACCTGCTGCCGGGTGTCGACCGGGCCTACATGAAGTCGCTGTGGACACCGGCCACGCGCTGGGTCGCGGTGACTGAAGACGGCCTCGACGGCGGCCCGGTGATTCCCGATGACTACCGCGGCAGTGCCGCCAACCTCGAAGCGCTGCGGCGCAATGTGCAACGCTCCAATGAGCTCGGACAGTTGGTGGCGCTCGACCAGACCTCCAGCATCATCTACGTGCCCTTACTGGCCACCACCCCTGACGGCAAGCCGCTGGATTACGCCGTGTTGTCCGAACAACTGGAGACGCTGCGCAGTACTTATCAAAGCGCCGACATTGATGTTCGCATCATCGGTTTCGCGAAAAAAGTCGGCGACCTGATTGCCGGTCTGAAGCAGATCCTGCTGTTCTTCGCCGTCGCGATCCTGATCACCACCGCCGTGCTGTTCTGGTACACCCGCTGCCTGCGCAGCACCGTGCTGGTGGTGTTGTGCTCGCTGGTGGCGGTGGTCTGGCAACTCGGTTTGCTGCCGTTGCTCGACTACCAACTGGACCCGTATTCAGTGCTGGTGCCGTTCCTGGTATTTGCCATCGGCATGAGCCACGGCGCGCAGAAAATGAACGGCATCATGCAGGACGTCGGCCGTGGCATGCACAGGGTGGTGGCGGCGCGATTTACCTTCCGCCGCCTGTTCCTCGCCGGGCTGACGGCGCTGCTGTGTGATGCCGTGGGTTTTGCGGTGCTGATGCTGATCAAGATCCAGGTCATCCAGGACCTCGCGGTGATCGCCAGCATTGGCGTGGCGGTGTTGATCTTCACCAACCTGATCCTGCTGCCGGTGCTGCTCTCTTATGTGGGCGTTTCACCGCGCGCGGCGCAACTGAGCCTCAAGAGTGAGCAGGCCGAGCAAACCGGTCAGACACGCCATGCCTTTTGGCGTTTTCTCGACCTGTTCACCCATCGTCGCTGGGCCAGCCTGTGCATCGCCATCAGCCTGGCGTTGGCGGCTCTGGGTTTTGTGGTCAGCCTGCAACTGAAAATTGGCGACCTCGACGCCGGGGCGCCGGAGTTGCGCGCGGATTCTCGCTACAACCAGGACGATGCCTATCTGACCCGTCACTACGGCGCCAGCAGCGACCTGTTTGCGGTGATGGTGAAAACCCCGGCCAGCAGTTGCGCCCGCTACGACATCCTCGCCAAGGTCGACGCCCTGGACTGGCAACTGCGTGCCTTGCCGGGCGTGGATTCGACCAACTCGCTGGCGTTGCTCAACCGGCGCATGCTGGTCGGCCTCAGTGAAGGCAATCCGAAGTGGTACGAGCTGCAGAACAATCAGGCGATGCTCAACATGATCACCGCCAGCGCACCACGCGGCCTGTACAACGAAGACTGCAGCCTGTTGACCCTGTACGCCTACCTCACTGACCACAAGGCCGAGACACTGACCCGGCTGGTCGAGCACGTGGAAAAATTTGCCGCCGCGAATAACACCGACGAGGTGCAATTCCTGCTCGCCGCGGGCAATGCCGGCATCGAAGCCGCGACCAATATCGTCGTCAAGCAAGCCAACCGCGAGATGCTCGTCTGGGTCTACGGTGCGGTGATTCTGCTGTGCCTGATCACCTTCCGCTCCTGGCGCGCGACCCTGTGCGCGGTGATTCCGTTGATGCTGACGTCCATCCTCTGCGAAGCCTTGATGGTCTGGCTGAACATCGGTGTGAAAGTCGCCACTCTGCCGGTGATCGCCCTGGGTGTGGGCATCGGTGTCGATTACGCGCTGTACGTGATGAGCATTCTCCTGGGCCATCTGCGCCAAGGGGCAAGCCTGTCGGAAGCGTATTACCGCGCGCTGGTTTCCACCGGCAAGGTGGTGATGTTGACCGGTATTACTTTGGCCATCGGCGTGGCGACCTGGACGTTCTCACCGATCAAGTTCCAGGCCGACATGGGTGTGCTGCTGGCCTTCATGTTTGTCTGGAACATGGTCGGCGCCCTGGTGTTGCTGCCGGCGCTGGCGTACTTCCTGTTACCCGCACGCAGCGAGGTGCAGGGTGCCGTCGTGCCGCTGGCAGTGAACAACCTGGCAGTTTCCGAGACGGCTGTTGTTGCGAACACTCGTCACCTGCGCATCGAGGAGCCGTGCCATGGTCGTTAATGCCTTTGTTGAACCACGCACCCGCCAGGCGGGATGGGCGCAATCGCTGTTGTTGCTGCTCGGCAGCTGTTTGCCGGTGCTGGGGGCGGTGCTGCTGGCCCCGGTGTTGCCGCGGATGCAGGCGCATTTTGCCGACGTGCCCGGCAGTGCCGTGCTGGTGCCTGTGGTGTTGACCTTGCCGGCGTTGATGATCGCCTTGCTGGCGCCATTCGCCGGGGTGATCGCCGATCGCCTCGGCCGCAAACCCTTGTTGCTGGCGAGCATGTTGCTGTACGTCCTCTGCGGCGTGCTGCCGCTCTGGCTCGACTCGCTGCCGGCCATCGTGTTGAGTCGTGCGGGCATTGGATTGGCCGAGGCGGGGATCATGACCTGCTGCACCACGCTGATGGGCGACTACTACAGCGGTGCCAAACGTGAACGTTTGTTTGCCCTGCAGATGGTCGCAACTTCGTTGTCGGCGGCGGTGTTTATCGCGCTGGGTGGGTTCCTGGGTCAGGACGACTGGCGTACGCCGTTCGCGTTGTATGCAGTGGGTCTGATTTTCCTGCCGCTGATGGCCTGGAAGCTGTGGGAGCCGCAGGCTCGTCCACAGCCTGAACTACCCACGCAACCGATGCCGGCAGGCACGTTTCCGTGGCGCGCGCTTGCGCCTCTGTATGGGCTGTCGCTGTTGGCAGGTTTGAGTCTGTTTATCGTGCCGGTGCAGGCCGGATACCTGCTCAACCTGCTGCACGTGGATGCCCCGGAACAAATCGGCATGACCATGGGCGCCAATCAACTGGGGGTGCTGATCGGTGCGCTGAGTTTTCGTTTGTTCAGCGGGATGCGCGGGCAATACATGCTGTTGATCGCCTATGTGCTGGCGGGTATCGGCGGATTGTTGATGGCGGGCGCACTTACCCATGTGCAAGTGGTGGTCGCGGTGACGATCAATGGCCTGGGTATCGGCCTGATGTTGCCGACGCTGATCACCTGGATCATGGCGCAAGTCAATTTTCATCAACGCGGGCGGGCGGCGGGGTGTTTTACCGCGGCCATCTTCGCCGGCGAATTTATCAGCCCCCTGGTGGTTCTCGGCATGACCGGTGGCGTCGTCACCGCGTTACCCCATGCGTTGGCCATTGTCGGTGGCGTGCAACTGTTGGTGGCGGTGTTCTGTCTGGCCGTGCCGCGGCTCGGTGGCTTGTTGCCCCACGCGAATGTTGTTGTCGGTGGCACGACCATCGGCGACGGAAATTGAACGAGGATTTTCCATGCAAGCGCTTCCAGAATTCAAACGAGTGGTCACCGGTCACAATCAGCAAGGCCTGGCGATTGTCGCCAGTAACGGCCCGACGCCGAACGTGTTCCCGTTGTCGTCGGTGCCGGGCACGGTGTTTTATGAACTGTGGAACAGCAGCACCAGCCCGGCTGTGCTCGACAACGCCAGCGACCCCAGCAGCAAACCGTTGCAGCTGAGCCCCGGACCACTGGGCAGTGTGATTCGCGTGGTGGATATCCCGCCCGACAGCGTGCAGAACGCAGTCAGCGCTGAAGATGCCGCGGCAGCATTCGCCGAAATCGGCGAGCCCCATGCCGGTACAGGGCAGGCCAACTCCAGGCATAAATTGATGCACCGCACCGAAACCCTCGACTACGGCATCGTCACCGAGGGAGAAGTGTGGCTGGTGCTGGACGAGGAAGAAGTGCACCTCAAACGCGGCGATGTCGTGGTGCAGCGCGGCACCCATCACGCCTGGAGCAACCGCACCGAAGCGATGGCGCGCATGGTCTTCATCCTTCTCGATGGACGTTTCGCCGCAGAGTTGAGCAATGGCCGGGGAGCATCGGTATGAAACTCGCCACCCTGAAAAACGGCAGTCGTGATGGTCAGCTGGTGGTGGTCTCGCGGGATCACACACGGGCACTGGATGCCAGTTCCGTGGCGACCACCTTGCAGCACGCCATAGAAAACTGGAGCAGTATCGAGCCGCGCTTGCAGGCGTTGTCCCGTCAGTTGAATGCGGGCGAGGCGACGGATGCCTTCGCCTTCGATCCCAGCCAGGCCATGGCGCCGTTGCCTCGCGCTTATCAGTGGTGCGATGGCTCGGCGTTTCTCAGTCACGGTGCGCTGATGCAGAAGGCGTTCAACCTTGAACCCATCGACGGCGTCGAACACACGCCGTTGATGTACCAGGGCGCCGGTGACGATTTCATTGGCCCGCGCGACGACATTGCACTGCCGAGCGAGAGCCAGGGCATCGACTTTGAAGGCGAGTTCGTGGTGCTGGTGGATGATGTGCCGATGGGCTGCGACGCGCAAAAAGCGTTGCAGCACATCAAGTTGATCCTGCAAATCAATGACGTCAGTTTGCGCGCTTTGGCCCCACGGGAAATGCGCACGGGTTTTGGCTTCTTGCAGGCCAAACCTTCATCCAGCTTTGCGCCGCTGGCCATTACCCCGGACGAGTTGGGCGATGCCTGGCGCGATGGCCGTGTGCATTTGCCTTTGCAGGTGCACTGGAATGGCCAATGGTTTGGGGAGCCCCATGGCGGGCAAATGAATTTCGGTTTCGGCCAGTTGATCGCCCACGCCGCGCTGACTCGCCGGCTGCGCGCGGGCACGCTGATCGGGTCCGGTACGGTCTCGAATGCCGAGCGCAGTGCGGGTTCGGCCTGCATTGCCGAGCGTCGCGCCATCGAAATGATCGAGCACGGCGCCGCGCAAACCGGCTTCATGCGCTTTGGTGATCGCGTGCACATGGACGTCCTGGATAGCGACGGCCAGTCGCTGTTCGGCGCCATCGATCAACGTGTCGTTCAGGCTCAAGGCTGAGGACCGCTCTATGCGTGTGTTGATTACCGGAGCCAATGGTTTTGTCGGACGAGAGCTGGTGCGTTGCCTGCTGGCGCGGGGCAATTTGCGCGGCCAGAACATTGGTTCGTTGTTGGTGCTGGACAGGGACTTGCAAGGCTTGCCGGAGGACGCGCGTCTGCGTCGTCATTTTGGCAGCGTGACCGATCCGGCGTTGATGCGTCGGGTGTTGGCCGACGGCATCGACGTGGTGTTCCATTTGGTCAGCATTCCCGGTGGCGCGGCTGAAGAGCAGTACGAACTCGGCTATCAGGTCAATCTGCTGGCCAGCCTTGAACTGCTCAACCAACTGCGCAACAAAAGCCAGCCACCGGTTTTGGTGTATGCCAGCAGCGTTGCGGTGTATGGCGGTCATCTGCCGGAACGAATGAGCGAGGCTGCCGAACTGCGCCCCGAATTGTCCTACGGCACGCACAAGGCCATGGTCGAAAGCGCCGTCAGTGACCTTGCCCGGCGCGGCGATGTGGATGGTCGTGCGTTACGCCTGCCGGGCATTGTCGCTCGACCCCGTGAGCCCAATGGCCTGCGCTCGGCATTCATGAGCGACCTGATGCGCGCTTTTGCCGAGGGCGTACCTTATCAATGCCCGGTCTCGCCAGAGGCGACGGCCTGGTGGATGTCGGCGCGCTGCTGTGTGAACAACCTGATCCACGCTGCGGAGCTCGATGGCGCCTCGTTGGGCGCTCAACGGGTGTGGCAGTTGCCGGTCCTGCATTTGTCCATCGCCCAGGTGGTCGACGCATTGGCCGAGCGCTATGGGCAGGACCGCCGCACGCTGCTCAGTTATGCGCCGGACGCAGGACTGCAAGCGTTGTTCGCACAGATGCCACCACTGAAAACGCCGCAAGCGCGTGCCGCCGGTTTCAATCATGACCGCAACGCGGCCGCGCTGGTTCGAAATTCCCTCAACCCCTCGGCCCCCCGACACTTGCCGCTGACCGGAGAGACCTTACATGTCACTGCCAACCAAGCCTAAACGTCGTCTCGTCGACCTCTCGGTCACCCTCGACAACAACCCCTACACCGATCCGCCGCCGTTGCTGCCAAAGATCGATTACATGGATCACCAGCAAGGCTGGCCGGAAATGGCCGCGATGTTTCCGGGTTTGCAACTCGAACAGATGCCGGGCAACGAATCCTGGGCGGCCGAGCGGCTGCACATCACCACCCACAGCGGCACGCACATGGATGCGCCCTGGCATTACGCCTCGACCACCGACGGTGGTCAGCCAGCGTTTGGCATCGACGAGTTACCGCTGGACTGGTGCTTGCAACCGGGGGTCAAGCTGGATTTCCGGCACATGGCGGACGGTCACGTGGTGACTGCCGATGAGATCGAAGCCGAATTGACGCGCATCGGTCATGAGTTACAGCCGCTGGACATCGTTCTGATTAACACCCGTGCCGGTGCGTTGTTCGGGCAACCGGGTTACCTGGATGCCGGCGTCGGCATCGGTCGTGAAGCCACGATGTATTTGCTGGAGCGTGGAGTGCGGGTCGTCGGTACCGATGCCTGGAGCTGGGACGCACCGTTCAAGTACACCCGTGAGCGTTTTGCCGCCAACGGCGATGCCTCGATCATTTGGGAAGGGCACAAGGCCGGGCGCGATATCGGTTATGGGCAAATGGAAAAACTTGCCAACCTGGAATCGCTGCCGGCCAGTGGATTCGTGGTGTCGTGTTTCCCCTACAAGATCAAGCACGCATCGGCGGGGTTTGTTCGCGCGGTGGCAATATTCGAAGAGTAAGCCGCGTGCGGGAAAGCCGACAAACAATCCCTCTAGTAAAACAATAAGAGAGAACACATGCCTCTTTTGCGTCTGCCTCAAACGTTACTCGCGACCCTGCTCGCCATGGGCAGCGGTCTGGCCATGGCGGCCAGCGCCGGCTCGACACCGCCCAATATCCTGTTGATCGTCGCCGATGACCTGGGGTACTCGGACCTTGGCAGCTATGGCGGCGATATCAGTACACCCACCCTGGATCAACTGGCCAAGGAGGGTTTGCAATTCACCCATATGTACGCCGCGCCGACCTGTTCGATCACACGCTCGATGTTGATGTCCGGCACCGACAACCACCTCGCCGGACTCGGCACCATGGCTGAAGCCCTGCAACCGTTTCAACGGGGCAAGCCGGGTTACGAGGGCTATCTGAACCAGCGTTCCTACTCGATTGCCGAACTGCTGAAACAGGGCGGCTACAGCACCCTCATGGTCGGCAAATGGCACCTGGGCCTGGAGGCGGATCAAGGCCCGGACCAGCGCGGCTTCCAGCAGTCTTTCACGTTGCTGGAGGGTGGTGCGCCGCACTTCAAACCCTCCAGTCTCGACCCGGCGAAGATCGAGCAGGTGCACTACCGCGAAAACGGCAAGGCCGTGGAGTTGCCGGAGGATTTCTATTCCTCGGACTTCTACACCGACAAACTGATCAGCTACCTGCAAAACAGCAAAAAGGACGGCAAGCCGTTTTTTGCCTACGCGGCGTTCACTTCGCCGCACTGGCCGCTGCAAGCGCCCAAGGCGTATCTGGACAAGTACAAGGGACGCTTCGATCAGGGATACGACAGCGTACGTCTGGCGCGGATCGAGCGGATGAAAAGCCTCGGCCTCATGGCCAGCGATGCCCAGCCTGCGAAGCCGCTGCCGGTGAACCCCAAGTTGCCGGGATGGGAGCAGTTGAGCCCTGAGCAGCAGCGTGTCGAAGCGCGGAAGATGGAAATCTACGCCGCCATGGTCGACAACCTCGACCACAACATTGGCCGCCTGGTCGACTACCTGCGTCAAAGCGGGCAGTACGACAACACGCTGATCGTGTTCATGTCGGACAACGGCGCGGCGGGGGAGAATCACGCCCGGTTCTATCCGCCGGGCGCGCGTACCGACAATCGTTACGCCAACCTCGGGCAAAAGGGCTCACAGATCGACTACGGCTTGCGCTGGGCCGAAGTCAGCGCGGCACCGTTCCACCTGTTCAAAGGCACCACCGCCGAAGGCGGCATCAGCGTGCCGGCGATTGTCCATCTGCCCAGGGCACTGCGTCGTCAGGGTGTGGAACGCGGCGTTGCACGGGTCGATGACCTGGCGCCGACCTTTCTCGAACTGGCGGGTATCGCATTGCCAACCGCTGTCGATAAACACCCGATCACCGGCAAATCGATGCTGCCAATGCTCGCCGGTAAAGGTAGCCCACACGCCACCGACAGCCTGGCCGGAGAGCTGTTCGGCAATGCGTACTATCGCGAAGGCAATCTCAAACTGCTGGGCATGCGACCCCAGGCAGGGTTTGGCGATAACGCGCAGCCGCTGCAATGGCAATTGTTCGACGTGGCGCAGGATCGCGGTGAAACCACCGACCTGGCGGCCGCTCAACCGCAGACGGTACAGCGGTTGAAGGCCGCGTGGCTGAAGTATGCGCAGCAGGTGGGGGTTGTGTTTCCCGCACATTAATCCTGATTCGGATTGAAGCGCACGCACACTCAACCAGTGTGCGTGCGTTGTGCATTCAACAGCTGGACTGGCGCAGTTGCTCGATGATGCGGCGGGCGCGATTGGCACCGACATCAACGTGTATGTCGATCATCGGGCGCGCGCCGAACCGGCACATGTTCTGGTACTGGGCTTCGATGACTTCCTTGTCTTCGTCGAAGGTCAATACCGTTTGCTCAACGACCTTGGCTTTGATGACTTCAGGATCGCTTTCGGGGTTGGTGGCAATGGTCCAGAAGTAATGAGTGGTGGTTTCGGTCTCTGGCGTGACCCCGTGGAAGCCGCGCATATGGAATCCACCGCGATCAGGGTCATTGAGGTCATCCGTGCCGGCATTCACTGCACCGGTCCAGATGCGCAGATGACTGACGTGAAATTCGATTTCCTGCCAACGGTCAACGGTGCCTTTGAAGGGGTAGGCGGCGGTGTAGGTGGGGGGTGGCACAGAGTCCGGCATGTGGCGCACGACCCGCACCACGTCACCTTCGCTTTCCACACTCATCCGGGCATTCATGTGGATGCTGGCGTTGCCGCCGATGGTGCGCAGGTGGACATAGCCCAGATGGCTCAGGTCCATGAGGTTGTCGTGAATCAGCTGATAGGGCGCGTTGTAGTGGTACACGCTGCCGTCGAACAAATACTTGCCGCTGCTGTGCACAGAGTAGGTCGGCGGTTCGCAGTTCGGCTCGGGGTGAGCCTCGCTGCCAAACCAGATCCACACGATCTGATCCTGCTCGCGTACGTGATACGCGGGGACTTTGGCCTTGCTGGGAATCTTGTCCTGGCCAGGGATTTCGATGCATTTGCCGCGTTCGTCGAACAGCAGGCCATGGTATCCACAGCGAATGCCCGTTGCTTCGAGCGTGCCGTTCGACAGTGGCAGTGCCCTGTGGCAGCAGCGATCTTCCAGCGCGGCGACTTCGCCGCTGGTTTTGCGAAACAGCACGACAGGCTTATTGAGCAGTGTCCGGCCCACGGGTTTGTCCTTCAACTCCCAACCCAGCGCAGCGACGTACCACTGGTTCAAGGGAAAGTCAGGCAAGGCAGGTGCTGGAATTTCTTCGGCAAGCGTTTGGATGTTCATGGTGTTCTCCAGGTTTTATCTTGTTGTTCGATTCAGAGATCAAGAACCAGGCGTGAGGATTTGGCGCGAGAGCAGCACGGGGTAAAGCGGTCGTTTGCGGCGTGTTCGGCCACTGTCAGAAACTGGTCCCGGTGCTCGGGAATGCCGCTCAGTACGCGGGTTACGCAGGTGCCGCAGACGCCTTGTTCGCAGGATGACTCGATCTCTATGCCGGCCTCGTCCAGCACTTCGAACACCGTGCGTTCGGCCGGAATCTGAAACACCCGGCCACTGCGTGCCAGCTCGACTTCGAAGGGCGTATTGGCGCTTTGATCGACAGGGTCGGCGGCGAAGAACTCTTTATGAACGCGGTCCTGCGACCAGCCGGCGTTCTGCGCAGCATCGAGGATGTAGTTCATGAAACCGCCGGGACCGCATACATAAAGATGGGTGCCTGCGTCTGGTGTGGCGAGCAAGGCTGGCGCGTCCAGCTTCTGGATTGGCGAACCGCTGTCGTCATGAAGCTTTATGCGATCGGCGAAAGGGGTTTGTGCAAGCATCGCCACAAACGCCGCGCGGTCGCTTGATCGAAAGCAGTAATGCAACTCGAAGTCGGCTTCCAGGTGCGATAGCTCATAGGCCATGGCCAGCATCGGCGTGATACCGATACCGCCGCCAAACAACAGATGGCGGCTGGCTGAGTGATCCAGCGGGAAAAGGTTGCGAGGATGGCTGATGCTGAGCGTTTGCCCCGACCGTATTTGCTCGTGCATGGCCCTGGAGCCGCCTCGGGATTGCGGGTCCTTGAGCACGCTGATCAGGTAGCGGTGTCGTTCCCTGGGATCATTGCACAAGGAGTACTGCCGGGTGAGGCCGTCGGCAATGTGAATGTCGATGTGGGCGCCGGCTTCGAACGCGGGCAGCGTGCTGCCATCCACGGCAGATAATTCGAAACTGCAGATGCCTTCGGCTTCGTCTGCTTTGCGGGTGACGTTGACTTGAAGCATGACTTGTCCCTCCACACTGAAGTGGCTGCTGAAAAATACGGATCAAAGCTTTGGCGGCAGGAGGGGTCAGCCGGGCGCTTGTTTGTGGAGGGCGATCGAATTGAAAGGGTTCATGACCAAGACCTGATAATTATTTTTATGAGTCAGGGCGACGACATATCATGCAAGTCATCACCCGTGACGTTCGGCAGAGAAATCCTCCGATTATTTAGTTGCGGTGTCAACCAATATTCAAGTCCTTGCCGATCCAAGGTGTTCGTTCAATGTCCGCAGAATCCCAGCTGAACCTCACTCGCTACGTCCCCGCACTGCTGAATTTCTTGTCCAACAAGCTTTCTTCCGGGGCATCGCAGTGCTATCGCAAGCATTTCGGCATCGGTGTGGTCGAGTGGCGAATGCTCTCGATGCTCGCCGTGGAAAATGACATCACCGCCAATCGAATCTGTCAGACGATCGGGCTCGACAAGAGCGCGGTCAGCCGTTCACTGCAGTCGCTGGAAGCGGCAGGGCACATTCGCAGCCAGGTCGATTCAAAGGACGCCCGGCGTTACACCGTCAGCCTGACTGACAGCGGAAAAGCGCTACACGGTCGGGTGCTCAAGGTGGCGCTGGAACGCGAACGGCGGCTGCTCAGCGGGCTCTCTGCCGCGGAAGTGGACACCCTGATCGAACTGTTGGGCCGCCTGCATGCGCAGGTATCCAACGTGAACGACTATGATCCGGTAGACGCTTGAACCTGCGCATCGATGCCTGATATGGCGTCGGTCGCTGCACATTTCGATCATTAAGTTGTCAGTTTCGGTCATTGAGCGTCCGCTGGACTGCTCATAGGCTGTATCCCATGACAGAGGGGCGCCAAAGAGCGCCCACATTTATCCGTGATCGCTCGTTGTGGAGTTACCGATGACCGCCGCTCATTACCCGCACCTGTTGGCCCCGCTGGACCTGGGTTTTACCACGTTGCGCAATCGCACCCTGATGGGCTCGATGCACACCGGGCTTGAAGAAAAACCAGGTGGTTTCGAGCGCATGGCGGCGTACTTCGCCGAACGTGCCCGGGGTGGGGTTGGCCTGATGGTCACGGGTGGTATCGGCCCGAACGACGAGGGCGGTGTGTACTCTGGCGCCGCCAAGCTGACCACCGAGGAAGAAGCGCTCAAGCATCAGATCGTCACCCGCGCGGTGCACGAGGCGGGCGGCAAGATCTGCATGCAGATTCTCCATGCCGGTCGCTACGCCTACAGCCCGAAGCAGGTCGCGCCAAGCGCCATCCAGGCACCGATCAACCCGTTCAAGCCTAAAGAGCTGGACGAGGAAGGCATCGAGAAGCAGATCCGCGACTTCGTCACCTGTTCGACCCTGGCGCAACAGGCCGAGTACGACGGCGTCGAGATCATGGGGTCCGAAGGTTATTTCATTAACCAGTTCCTCGCCGCCCACACCAACCACCGTACTGACCGTTGGGGCGGCAGCTACGAAAACCGCATGCGCCTGCCGGTGGAAATCGTGCGCCGGGTGCGTGAAGCGGTGGGGCCGAATTTCATCATCATTTTCCGTCTGTCGATGCTCGATCTGGTCGAGGGCGGCAGTACCTGGGATGAAATCGTGTTGTTGGCCAAGGCCATCGAACAGGCCGGTGCGACGATTATCAACACCGGTATCGGCTGGCACGAAGCGCGGATTCCGACCATCGCCACCAAGGTGCCGCGTGCGGCATTCAGCAAGGTCACGGCCAAGCTGCGTGGTTCGGTGAACATTCCGCTGATCACCACCAACCGCATCAACACCCCGGAAGTGGCGGAGCAGATTCTGGCTGATGGCGATGCCGACATGGTCTCCATGGCGCGCCCGTTCCTCGCCGACCCGGACTTCGTCAACAAGGCGGCTGAAGGCCGCGCTGATGAAATCAACACCTGCATCGGTTGCAATCAGGCGTGCCTGGATCACACCTTCGGCGGCAAGCTGACCAGTTGCCTGGTCAACCCTCGCGCCTGCCACGAAACCGAGCTCAACTACGTGCCGGTCAAGCAGATCAAGAAAATCGCTGTGGTCGGTGCCGGTCCTGCGGGCCTGTCCGCCGCGACCGTGGCGGCCGAGCGCGGCCATCAGGTGACGCTGTTCGATTCGGCCAGCGAGATCGGCGGTCAGTTCAACGTGGCCAAGCGTGTGCCGGGCAAGGAAGAGTTCTTTGAGACCTTGCGTTATTTCGGCCGCAAACTGCAGACCACCAACGTCGAGGTATGCCTGAACACTCGCGTGGACGTGGCGAAACTGGTCGAGGGCGGTTTCGACGAGATCATTCTGGCGACCGGCATCGCGCCAAGAACCCCGGCAATTCCGGGCGTTGAGAACGCCAAGGTCTTGAGCTACCTGGACGTGCTTCTGCAGCGTAAACCGGTAGGCAAGCGCGTCGCGGTGATCGGCGCTGGCGGCATCGGCTTCGACGTCTCGGAATTCCTGGTGCATCAGGGGCAGGCCACCAGCCTGAATCGCGATGAGTTCTGGAAAGAGTGGGGCATCGACACGCACCTGGAAGCACGCGGCGGTGTGGCCGGCATCAAGGCCGCGCCTCATGCACCGGCCCGTGAAGTGTTCCTGCTGCAACGCAAGAAGTCCAAGGTCGGCGACGGCCTGGGCAAGACCACCGGCTGGATCCACCGCACCGGTCTGAAGAACAAACAGGTGCAAATGCTCAACAGCGTCGAATACCTGAAGATCGACGACGAAGGCCTGCACATTCGCATCGGCGAAACCGGCGAGCCGCAAGTATTGCCGGTGGACAACATCGTGATCTGCGCCGGGCAGGACCCACTGCGCGAATTGCAGGATGGCCTGGTAGCGGCGGGGCAAAACGTGCACTTGATCGGCGGCGCGGATGTCGCGGCCGAGCTGGATGCCAAGCGCGCGATCAATCAGGGCTCACGGTTGGCTGCCGAGTTGTAATCCACCCAATAGCGGTGGCGAGGGAGCAAGCCCCTCGCCACCGTTTGATTGCTAAGATGCCGGAACTTCATCCGGAACCGGCATTGATGCTTTTTTCTCCCAACGACAGGCTCCCCCAAGCCCCCCTCGAACCCCTGTCGCTCGACTGGCTCACAATGGCCGACGTCGAAGTCGCCCTCTTGCGTCTGGACCAGATCGACCCACTGATCAGCGGCAACAAATGGTTCAAGCTGATCGAACATTTCAACGTCGCTGAACGATCGGGCGCCAATGGCATCATCAGCCTCGGCGGGGCGCACTCTAATCATCTGCATGCACTGGCGGCGGCCGGCAAGCGATTCGGGTTTTCCACGGTGGGCCTGTTGCGTGGGCACCCTCAGGAAACACCCACGGTAAAGGACTTGCAGGCGTTCGGCATGCAACTGCACTGGCTCGGTTATGGCGGTTATCGGGCACGACATGAAGCGGGTTTCTGGTTGCCGTGGAAAGCCCGGTACCCGGACCTGCACCCCGTGCCCGAGGGTGGCGGGGGGTTACTTGGCGCGCGTGGCTGCATGCAGCTCAAGGATCAGGTTCGCGAGCACTTGAGCGGCCTGGGCTGGAGCGACTACGACGGTTGGTGGCTGGCCTGCGGGACCGGTACGACGCTGGCGGGACTGGTGCTTGCCGAAGCGGGCGAACGACCGGTTTACGGGGCGTTGGCGGTGCCGGATGACCATGGCGTGGCGCAGCAGGTCGACAGTATTGTGACGCAAGCGGGGATTATTGATTCGGCCTATGAGCTGATCGATGCCTGCCGTGGCGGCTTTGCCAGGGTTGATCCGCTGTTACTCGAATTCATCGAACAGGCCGAAAGTGCCAGCGGCGTTCCTCTTGAGCCGCTGTACACCGGCAAGGCGTTGCTGGCGCTCAGGCAGCAGGTCGAAGCTGGCAGATTCAAAAAGGGCACACGCCTGATCTTCGTTCATACCGGCGGCTTGCAGGGGCGGCGGGGGTTCAATTCTCAACCCTGAATATTGTCATCAGTCCTGTAGGCGCGAGCCTGCTCGCGCCTACAGGGGCCACACTTCAGGTTCGGGTTACCCGTTTTGGCATCATCCGCAACAAGGTGTTATCACCCACCACATAATGGTGATAAAGCCCGGCCACGGTATGCAGGCCGATCAGCCAGTAGCCGATGGTGCCACCGAGTTCGTGCCAGTCTTGGAGCTCTTTGGCCAGTTCCTTGTTCTCGCTGATCAACAGCGGCAAGTCGAAACCGTAGAACATCACTTGTTTGCCTTTGGCACTGGTGACCAGCCAGCCAAAAATCGGCATGGCGATCATGAAAATGTACAGCGCCCAGTGCATCAGCCTGGCCAGCGTTAATTGCCAACGCGGCGAGGCCGGGAGGATTTGCGGAGCCGGGCCGAGGCTGCGTGCGAACAAGCGCAACCAGACCAATACGAACACAGTCAGGCCCAGCATGAAGTGGGATTCAACAATCAGCGTTCGCCCGCCGCTGCCCTTGGGAAAGAGGCCGCGCAATTCGATGCAGGCATAAACCAGTGCCAGCAGGACCAGCATTAACCAGTGCAACGCGATTGACACGGTGCTATAGCGCGAAGCGGAGCTTTTCCACGGCATACGGTGTTCCTCAGGGGCTCGGTTTAAAGGTACCGTTCTTGATCGACGGTATGCCTGAACTGTAATCCTGTTTCAGAGGATTTACCTGAGGCTCATGGACGCAGCTTGCATTGTTCAGCTAATTGACAACAAATCGCATCGCCCCCTGTAGGAGCCGCTTGCGGTAGCTCCTGCAGGGGGCGGTGTTGTCAGCCAATCAGTGGGTTTGCGGCATCTCGCCTTTGGCCAGCCGCTTGTTGATGTCGGCGATCACTTGCGGCAAGTCGGTGATGGTATCGATCATGTAGTGCGGACGCGAACCTTCGAACAGCGCGTGAATGCGTTTGCGCTCGCTGGCCAGTTCATCGCTGCCGAGCGCGCGATAACCCTCGTAGTCCAGGCCCAGTGCGTTGCCCGAGCAGATCAGCGCCACGGTCCACATCCCGGCACGACGGCCTTCGAGAATGCCCGGCACGGTGTCATCGATCTTCACGCAGGCCGCGACGTCGTCGATGCCCAGGGCAATCACGTTGGCCAGTGCCTGGGCCGGCCATGGGCGGCCATTCGGCACTTCGTCGGTGGCGACCACGTGGTCGGCGATGTAACCGTTGGTGGCGGCCAGTTCGACGACTTTGTCCATGACTTGCTTGGGATAGCCGGAGCAGGAGCCGATCTTGATGCCCTGTTCGCGCAGGTTGGCAATGGTGTCCAGAGCGCCGGGGATCAGCGCCGAGTGCTCGGCGATTTTCTCGATCTGCAGCGGCATGAAACGCTGGTAGATGGCGGTCACGTCATCGTCGGTCGGCGTACGGCCGAAGACTTTGCGATAGCGCTCGGCGACTTGCGGTTGATCGCACAGGGTGCGGATGTGATCCCACTTGCCCATGCCCATCGGGCCACGGGCTTCTTCGATGGAGACCTGGACATCGAACTCGGCGAAGGCTTCGACGAAGATCTGCGTCGGGGCAAAGGAACCGAAATCGACGACGGTGCCAGCCCAGTCGAGGATGGCGGCTTGCAGTTTGCTTGGGTTGGTGTAGTTCATGGCAAATGTATTCCTGTAAGAACATGGGAATCAGGCGTTCGATTACCTGTGTGAGCGGCTTGCCCGCGCACACAGGGGAATGTGGTGGACTTAAATCTCGAGCACTTCCATCTCGCGCAACACCTCGCCGATGGCGGCTACGGCTTCGCGCATTTCGGCTGGCTGGACGTAGCCAATGCAGCCGACGCGAAAGGTTTCGACCTGGGTCAGTTTGCCGGGGTAGAGGATGTAACCCTTGGCCTTGACCCGCTCGTAGAACGCCTTGAACTGGTAGCGCGGATCTTTCGGCGCGTGGAAGGTGGCGATGATCGGCGCCTGGATCTCGGCCGGCAGGAAACTGCGCAGGCCCAGCTTGCTCATCTCTTCCATCAACGCCTGACAGTTGGCGGCGTAGCGCTTGTGCCGGGCCGGCAAGCCGCCTTCTTCGTTGTATTGCAGCAGGGCTTCGTGCAACGCCGCGACCACGTGAGTCGGCGGGGTGAAGCGCCATTGGCCGGTCTTGGCCATGTAGGTGTGCTGGTCATACAGGTCCATCGCCAGCGAATGCGAGTTGCCGGCTGCACTGGCCAGGGATTCTTTGCGAGCGAAGACAAACCCCATCCCCGGTACGCCTTCCAGGCATTTGCCCGAGGCGGCGATCAGTGCCTCGAACGGGATCTGCTGAGCATCGACCGGCAACGCACCGAAGGAACTCATGGCGTCGATGATCAGGCGTTTGCCGTGTTGCGCAATGACCTGGGCGATTTCCGGCAGTGGGTTGAGGATGCCGGTGCTGGTTTCGCAGTGGATCAGCGCAACGTGGGTGATACCGGCGTCGGCTCGCAGCAGGCGGTCGACGTCGGCGGCGGTGGTCGGTTCGTCTTCGGCGGTTTCGAAGGTGCTGAACGAGCGGCCCAGCACTTCGCAGATCTTTGCCAGGCGCTTGCCGTAGGCGCCGTTGATCAGCACCAGCACTTTGCCATCGCGAGGCACCAGTGTGCCGATCGCCGCTTCGACCGCGAAGGTGCCGCTGCCTTGTAACGGCACGCAGTGGTGGATGGCGGCGCCGTTGATGATCGCCAGCAGTTGCTCGCAGAGGCTGGCGGTCAGTTGATTGAAGCGGTCATCCCATGAACCCCAGTCGACCATCATCGCCTGGCGGGTGCGGGCCGAAGTGGTCAACGGGCCGGGGGTGAGCAGGATGGGTGCGGCAGTACTCATTCTCGTGTCCTCGCAATCGATGGGATGAAGCGTTGGTGCCTAAATTGCAATTTGCCGGGTTATCAATCAAATTGTTTGTTGTTATGCCAGCCATCAGTGAGGGTTATCCATGAGCCTGTTCCAGCTCCGCGCTTTCGATGCCGTGGCCCGGGAGGGCAGCTTTACCAGGGCGGCTGCACGGTTGTTCATCAGCCAGCCGGCGGTGACCGGGCACATCAAGGCGCTGGAGGAGCATTACCAGATCACCCTGTTGCGTCGGACTGCCCGACGGGTGGAGTTGACGGAGGAGGGCACCAAACTGGCGGCGATCACCCGTGCGATGTTCGGCCTGGCCGAAGAGGCGCAGGTGATGCTCGAGGCCAACCGGCAGTTGTTGACCGGGCGCCTGGAGGTGGCGGCGGATGGCCCGCACATGGTCATGCCGATGCTCGCCAGCCTGCGTGCGCGTTATCCGGGGATCACCGTGAATTTACGCTTGGGCAATGCTCAGGAAACCTTGGCGGCGTTGTTGTCCGAGCATGCCGACGTCGCGGTGTTGACCGAAGTCGAGCCGCGCAAGGGCCTGCATTTGCAGGCGCTGAGTGAGTCACGCATTTGTGCGTTGGTGCCCGATGGGCATCCGTGGGCGCAGCGATCCAAGGGCGTGCCGCTCAAAGAGCTGGATCAGGTGATCATGGTGTTGCGTGAACCGAGTTCGATCACCCGGCGCACTTTCGATGAAGCGTGTGCCCAGGCCAGGGTCAATCCACGGGTGCTGCTGGAACTGGACAGTCGCGAAGCGGTGACCGAGGCCGTGGCGGCGGAGTTGGGGGTCGGTGTGGTGTCGTCGGTGGAAGTCAGCCACGATCCACGGGTGGCGGCGGTGCCGATTATTGGTGAGGGGTTGGTGAACCGGCACATGATGGGGTGTATGGAGCGGCGGCGGGATTTGCGCCTTATTCAGGCGTTTTTCGGATTGGCGACAGGCAAGTAGAGCGACTCGTCAACATTCGCCAGCAGGCTAGGTCCCACAAGGGATTTGCATCTTCCGCAGATTTTCAGGACGACACAGCAGCACTGTGCGAGCCTGCTCGCGAAGACGCCGGGCCTGCCTACACCAGACTCTCGCGCACCATCTGCAGAAACGTCGCCACCACCCGCCGCGAACTCTGCTCGCGCAAACACACCAGGGTTTCTGTCAGCCGGCGTTTGCAATCGGTGATCGGCAATGCGCAGACCCGTGAATCCGCACCAAACTCGGCCGCCGAAACGACACCCACACCAATCCCCACCACCACCGCCTCCCGCGCCGCTTCACGACCTTCCACCTGAATCGCCGGGCGAATACGAAACCCCGCGCCGGCCATTTCTTCTTCCAGGGTCTGGCGCGTCACCGAACCGATTTCCCGCAGTACCAGCGGCGTGTCGTCGAGGTCCGCGAGGGTGATGGATTCGCGATCCGCCCAAGGATGATGGCGGGATACGAACGCCACCATCGGGTCATTGCGCAGTGGCAACGAAAGCAAGCGCTCATCGCTGACATCGCGACCCAGCAACGCCAGATCGGCTTGATAGTTGAAGAGCCGGAACAGCGACTCATCGGTGTTGCCAGTTTCGATCTTGACGCTGATGCCGGGGTAGCGCTCACAGAAGCGGGCGATCTGCGGCAACACGTGGACCGGCGCGTCTACCGCCAGAATCAGGCTGCCGGTTTGCAAGGCCTGGGAGTCCTGTAACAGTTCCTGTGCTTCGGCTTCGATGACGAACAATTTCTGCGTCACGCCGAGCAGGCGTTCGCCCAAGTCAGTCAGGCGCACCGAACGCTTGTTGCGATGGAACAGCAACACGCCGTAGCGCTCTTCGAGTTTGCGCACTTGGTCGGAAATCGCCGGTTGCGTCAAAAACAGCCGCTCGGCGGCTTTGGTAAAGCTTCCCTGCACGGCCACGGCATGGAAGGCTTTGAGTTGGGCGTGGGAAACCGACATGGGTATCTCCAGTAACAAGCTGAGCTTATTTTTGAAATACGATAAATCGATTTCACTTATTAATCAGTAATTGTTTTTATCCACCTCAGCCCCGCTGACTGTTCAGTCGAACAGCAGCGGGTGCCATGAGCCTGTGCGTGCATCAACAGGACTCATCTGACCGGAATCGCCCACAGGGACAAGGCGATTTCGCAGTGCTCAACAATAAAAAACACAGGCGTTTTCTTCACATTCTGCCGGCACACTCACACCCTGAGGTCAGAACCACAATGAACAAGCACATCGGCACCATCAAGCGTTGGCGCGTGCAGATCTTCGCGATCACCTGGCTCGCCTACGCCGCTTTCTACTTCACCCGCAAAGCCTTTTCGGTCGCCAAACTCGGTATTGGCGAAGACCCGACGTTCATGCTCGACAAAATGGCCATGGCCAACCTCGACGCGATTTACCTCACCGCCTACGCCATCGGCCAATTCACCTGGGGCATCCTGGCCGACCGCTTCGGCCCAAGGGTTGTGGTACTCGGTGGTTTGTTGATATCGGCAGCCGCCGCGCTGGTGATGGGCAGTTTCGCCACGCTACCGATCTTCGCCACCTGCATGCTGATTCAAGGCCTGGCGCAGTCCACCGGTTGGTCGGGGCTGTGCAAGAACCTCGGCAGTTTCTTCCCCTCGGAGCAACGTGGGCGTGTATTGGGCTTATGGAGCTCGTGCTACGCCTTTGGTGGTCTGGTGGCGTCACCGTTTGCCGGTTGGTGGGCGTACACGCTCGTCGGCAGCTGGCATGCGGCGTTCATTTCCAGTGCGGCGGTGGTAGGGCTGGTCGCTGTGCTGTTTTTTATTTTCCAACGCAACAAACCGGAAGACGTCGGCTTGCCGGCGGTGGAACCGGAACCCGAGTTGACCGCCGAACAAGCTGAGGCACAAAGCAAAATCAGCATGTGGGTGCCATTGAAGGAAATCCTGCGCAACCGCACGGTGCTGGTGCTCGGGTTGGCGTATTTCATGTTGAAACCGGCGCGCTACGCGATTCTGCTGTGGGGCCCGGTGATTGTTTTCGAACAGATGCCTTCGGTGGGCAAGGTCGGTGCGGCAATCATTCCCACCGCGTTTGAACTGGCCGGGTTGCTCGGGCCGATCCTGATTGGCCTGGCCTCGGACAAGCTGTTTGGCGCCCGGCGCATGCCGGCCTGCGTGATCAGTCTGCTGGCGCTGACTGTGTCCCTGGCGTTTTTCATGGGCGCCATGCATACCGGCAGCGTGGTATTGGTGGTAGCGCTGTTGTTCGTCATGGGCCTGACTCTTTATGGGCCGGACTCGATGATCAGCGGCTCGGCCGCCATCGACTTCGGCACTGCCAAGGCAGGTGCCACGGCGGCCGGTTTCGTCAACGGCTGCGGCTCGGTCGGGGCGATTCTTGGCGGGTTGCTGCCGGGCTACTTCGACACCGTGACCGTGTTCATCGTCTTCGCCGGCTGCGCGATGTTCTCCGCACTGGTGTTGATCCCGTTCTGGAACAGCCGCCCCGGTGGCATGGGCACTCACTTTGCCTACGTGCCCAATCAAGCGATGACCATCAAACCCTTGCGTACCTGAATCCTGTCCCTCGTCGCCTGCTGCACCTGCGGCAGGCTGGCGTGCGGGCAACTGACCGGAGAATGACCCATGAGACCCTTTTGGCTGGACCAGGCCCTGAAGGCTGATGCATCCGAAACCTGTCCGCCACTGGAAGGCGATACCCGCGCCGACGTATGTATCGTCGGCGGCGGTTACACCGGGTTGTGGACCGCGATCATGCTCAAGGAGCAGAACCCCGAACTGGATGTGTTGCTGATCGAAGCGGATATTTGCGGTGCCGGGGCCAGCGGGCGCAACGGCGGTTGCGCGCTGTCCTGGTCGGCCAAGTATTTCACCCTTGAGCGACTGTTCGGCGTTGAAGAGGCCGTGCGACTGGTCCAGGAATCCGAACGCAGCATTCATGCGATCGGCGCCTTCTGCGAGCAATACGCGGTGGACGCCGATTACCGCCTCGATGGCACGCTCTACACCGCGACCAACCGCGCCCAGGTTGGCTCCACCGATGCGGTGATCGCCGCGCTGGAGCGCAATGGCATCAACTCGTTCACCCGGCGGCCAGTGGCCGATGTGCAGCGCATGGCCGGTTCCAGCAAACACCTGGAGGGCTGGTTTTCACCGGCGGCGGCCAGCGTGCAACCGGGCAAACTGGTGCGTGGTTTGCGCCGCGTGGCCCTGCAACTGGGGGTGAAGATTCATGAAAACACCGCCATGACCGGTCTGGCAGAAGGCAAACCGGCGGGGATCGAAACCCGTCACGGCACCGTCCGCGCCGATCGCGTGGTGCTGGCAATGAACGCCTGGATGGCCCGGGCCTTCCCGCAGTTCGAACGCAGCGTGGCGATCGTTTCCAGCGACATGGCGATCACCGAGCCGCGGCCGGATTTGCTCAATGAGATCGGTTTGACCAGTGGCGTCACGGTGCTCGACTCGCGGATTTTCGTGCACTACTACCACAACACCCCGGACGGTCGAATCATGCTCGGCAAGGGCGGCAATACGTTCGCCTATGGCGGGCGCATGTTGCCGGTGTTCGATCAGCCATCGCCTTATGCCGGTCTGTTGCGAAGCAGCCTGACGGACTTCTTCCCGGCGTTTGCCGACGTCAAGGTCGAAGCGACCTGGAACGGCCCGTCGGATCGCTCGGTCACCGGGCTGCCGTTCTTCGGGCAGATGAGTGCCAGTGGCAACGTGTTCTACGGTTTTGGCTACTCCGGCAGCGGCGTCGGCCCGTGCCACATGGGCGGGCAGATTCTCGCTTCGATGGTCCAGGGGCTCGACAATGCCTGGACCCGCTCGCCTTTGGTCAACGGGCCGCTGGGTTTCTTTCCGCCGGAGCCGATTCGCTATCTCGGCTCGTTGATGGTGCGCAACGCGATCCGCCGCAAGGAGCGCGCCGAGGACCACGGGCATCGACCACGGCACCTGGACGTGCGTCTGGCGAAGTTCGCGGCCGCCGCCGGCAAGGCCGACAAGGGCTGATACCTCTACAGCTTGTGGTCGGAGCGATTGAGCAGCCAATCGAACAACAGACGGGTGTCGCCACGCGGCTGGGGACGAGGCGCAGGTGGCGATGGGCGTTGCCCGACCCTTGCGCAAAACACCGGCCGGTCGGGGTCGCTGTCGAGGAAGCTGACCAACCCGTCGCTGCCAGCCAAGGGCATCGCGGTGGCGTTGAGCCCGGCATACGCCACCGGCAGCCAGAGACCGGCAGACGCCTCGCAATCGCGTGTTGGCGCCGGCCACACATCCACCTGGATTCGCCCCTGATCATCCTGAACCGCCGGTTTACCGGCCGGCCCACACACCCGTGCAGGCTGGAAGCCGGGGATGCGCGGCCGGTCTTGTTGAAGCGCCGGCCGGAATACCGTCGACCAGGGAATCGCGCTGAACTGATTGTGGTAACGACGGGGCGGACCGGGTGAATCCTGCTGCAGAATCGAATCCTGTTGCCCTTGATGCTGCGCCTGGATCACCAGCCATTGATCGTTGAACCCCGGCAGCGGATGTTCAGCCACCTGCACAATGCACCCGCTGCGCAATCGGCCGTGATTGCTCTGCCCGTGGATTTTTACCTGCTGACACCGCAGGCGCTCCAGATGCCGGCGACTCAGCTGTTCGCGATGGCGCTGTGGCTGAGCAGGGCGTGACAAGGGCATGGCCGCTCGCGGGGAGGCGTGATTGGCGGCGCCGTCCTCGGTGTCCGGTGCACCACGATCCCGGGCATCGACCCGTGGTGGCAATGGCAGTGAATCATGGCGCTGGAACAGCTCGCTGATCACCGGTGATTGAGCGATCGCGGACCTGTCGGTGTGAAAAGGCATCAACAGTGGTTCCTGCGGAAAACTCAGGCTGTCATCGGCAAACACCAGCACATGCCCGGCGGCGCCATGTTCGAAGTGATAATGAATGCCTTCTTCCTCGCACAGCCGTTGCAGCAGCGCGAGGTCGCTTTCCTCGTACTGAATGCAAAAAGGCCGCAGGGGATAGTGGCCATTCTCGAGTTCGAAGCGGTAGCTGTCGTCGGCCAGGCCGTGGTCTTGCAGCAGTTGACCCAGGATCATCGGCACACTGAGCTGCTGGAAAATGCGTCGCGATCTGTGCCGGTCCAGCGCCTGAAGCGCAGGCACCAGCACCAGTTTGTAACCGATTCGCTGTTGCCCGCGATGTTCGTGGCTGGCGCTGTGCAGCACACCGTGAATGCACTGATGATGGTCGATAACCAGCAGCGCCGGTTGTTGCAGCAACCGCTCAAGGGGCACGGCCGGTGCGAGGCCGATGGCTTCGATATCGAATCGATAGGGTTGGTTGAGGGCCTCGCGGCCACTGAACTGCACCACCTGCAGACTCAAGTCGTCGCCGAGAAGTGTCAGGGTGAAGGGACTTTCCTTGTCGTTGTGCATCGAACGCGCTTCTACCGAGGAGTACGGGTGCTGAGGGTACGAGACCACGAACGCTTATAGTCATCGCGAACCGAAGTTTCCGAATTGCCCTACAGCAGCCGGTGAAGATGTCGATGCCTGCCGCTGAGATTTTTTGGTCGATTGCCAACTTTAGGCCGTATAAACTTGGCGCCATGCGTCGGCCAATAGATGTCTCGGCGCCATAGACAAGAGAGTGAGTAATGGGCGCACAGTGGAAGGTTAAACACAAAGAAGCGGCAGCCAACGCCAAGGGCAAGATCTTCGGCAAACTGGTGAAAGAAATCACCATTGCTGCACGCAACGGTGCCGATACCGCCACCAACGCACACTTGCGTCTGGTAGTGGAACAGGCCAAGAAAGCATCGATGCCCAAGGAAACACTGGATCGCGCCATCAAAAAAGGTGCGGGCCTGTTGGGCGAAACCGTGCAATACCATCGCGTGACATACGAAGGGTTCGCACCGCATCAGGTGCCGTTGATCGTTGAATGCGTGACCGACAACATCAACCGCACCGTCGCTGAAATCCGCGTCGCATTCCGCAAGGGCCAGTTGGGCGCTTCCGGTTCGGTGGCCTGGGACTTCAACCATGTGGGCATGATCGAAGCCTCGCCGGACACCCCGGATGCCGATCCGGAAATGGCCGCTATTGAAGCCGGCGCCCAGGATTTCGAGCCCGGTGAAGACGGCGCGACCCTGTTCCTGACCGAACCTACCGACCTCGACGCGGTCCAGAAAGCCCTGCCAGAGCAAGGCTTCACCGTGCTGTCGGCCAAACTGGGCTACCAGCCGAAGAACCCGGTCAGCGGCCTGAGCGATGAGCAGATGGCTGAAGTCGAAGCCTTCCTTGAAGGCCTCGATAACCACGATGACGTGCAGGACATGTTTGTCGGATTGGCGGGTTAAGCCGGACTGGCTTTGACCTGACCTGTGGCGTGGGAGCAGGCGCCCTCGCCACAGATTCTTGTACGGGCTGTCAGCTGTCGGCGTTAAGTACCGTCAACGCCTGAACAACCTCATCAAACCCCGGCCGAGCCAGCACCTGCGGCTGACAGCAACGCTGCTGCAAATCTTCCAGGCGCAGACGCTCTTCATCGCTCAACCCCGATGTAATCCGCTCCAGCAATTCTCCCAACAGCACCCCGAACGCCCGCACTTCGATCCGTTGCAATGCGCGGCTTTCCAGGTTGTCTTGCGTGGCATGGAATGACGCCGCGCCGAAGTCTCCCAACAGGCAATCACCGTGCTCGTTGCACAAAATGTTGTGGCCATACAGGTCGCCGTGGGTGATGCCTTGCTGGTGCAGATGCCCGGCCACCGAAGCGATGCCCCGGGCGATACGCAAGGCGACAGCGGCGGTGAAGCGGGTGTCATCGGCATAGACGTCGCGGCTGCACGACGCCAGGCTCGGCAGCCCGGCGAGGTTGCGGTAACTCGGGTCGATCAGTTGCATTACTAGCCCGTCGGTTTGTTGCGGGTGATCGACAATCCGGCCTTCTACGCGAATCAGGTTGGGGTGAAGGCCGGCGGTGATGCAGGCGTTCATTTCGTGCAGCGGCGAGCCATCGCTGGTCATTTCGCCTTTGTAGAGTTTGACCGCAACCGTTGCGGCAGGCTGCCCCGGTTTGGCCCACGTCGCGCGATGAATCACCCCTGAAGCGCCTTCACCCAATGGCTGTTCCAGATGCAACTGCGACCAGGCAATGTTCGCGGTGGCTTCGAGGGCGGCGACATCGGCTTCGGTTTCCAGCGGGTTACCGGCATAGGCCAGCCAGGTCAGGCTTGGCAGGCGCAGCAGCCATTCGGGCAACCCGGTCAGGCGGTTGGCGGCAATACGGATCAATTCAAGTCGATGGCAGTTACGCAAACTGTCGGGCAACTGCTGCAACCGGTTGCCCGCCAGCATGAGCTTTTGCAGGTGTGGACGCTGGCCCAGTTCGCACGGCAGTTCACTGACGTTATTGTCGGTCAGGATCAGCCAGCGCAGCAGCGGCGGCAGTGCATTTCCCGGTACGTGTTCGATGCGGTTGGCCTTGAAACCGACCATGGTCAGCGCCGCGCATTGGCCCAGGCTTGCCGGCAGTTCGGTGAACAGGTTGTCCGAGCAGAACAACACGCGCAAACGGGTCAGGCGATGCAGGTCGTCCGGCAGGCTGCTCAAGGCATTGCCACTGAGGTTGAGCACTTCCAGCGAATCCGCCAGGTCGAAAATTTCCCGGGGGAATTCGCTCAGGTTATCGCTGAGGTCCAGGCGAGTGATGCCTGCCAGCGCTCCGGCGCGCAGTTGTGCAAGGGTGTGCATATTGGGGGTCGCTGTAGATCGAATGAATGGGCGGCATGATAGCGGGAAAAACTCCATTGCCGGTCAGATCCCCTGTAGGAGCAAGCTTGCTCGCGATGAGGCCGGTATCGTCTACCTGAAGCCCGGGGTCAAACCGGCTCCCGCACCTCAACCAACTGCCCCAACCGGCTGCGGGTGCGCGCCAGATCGATGGCATCGCCGCCCAGGCTTTCACGCAACGAGCGCTGCCCGAGCAAAATCAAATGCTTGTCCTGGTCGTACAAAACGTCCACCAGGTTGATGAAACGCTGTTGCGCGGCAATCGAGCAGTCGGCCAGGTTGGGCAGTTGATCGATGATCCAGCGATCGAAGCGTCGGCACAGTTCCAGATAATCCATGACAGCCGTGGGCTGATCGCACAGATCAGCGAAGGTGAAGCCGACGGCGCGTCCTTCGCAGTAGCGTGCGGGCAGGTGGCGAGTGCCGACAGGCAGGGCAATCGCCGGGGCATCCGTGGCCGGCACGTTCGCCGCGCGACGCTGCGCGGGTGTCGCGGGCCAGACGTACTGGCCCTGGGTGAACAACTGCTGAGCGTGGCTTCTGGCCTGACTGCGGTAGTCGTGCGGCCCGCCGACTTCCATGACCTGCATGCGCGCATTGATCAGGTCGATCACCGGTTTGAAGCGGGCATGGTAGAGCGGGTTGGGCAGCAGACCTTCCGGCGGGTAGTTGGACGTGACCAGCAGCAGGATACCGCGGCGAAACAGTGCCTTGAAGAGTCGCGTGATCAGCATGGCGTCGCCGATGTCATGGACGTGAAACTCGTCGAAACACAGCACACGGCAATCGCTCAGCAGTTCATCGAGCGTGGTGGCCAGCGCGTCCGGTTGTTCGCGATGGTTGAACATCCCTTGGTGCAGCCGGGCGAAGAATTCATGGAAATGCAGGCGCTGCTTTTGCGCCAGCGGAATGGCCTGGAAAAAGCCGTCCAGCAGCCAGCTCTTGCCACGGCCCACGGCGCCATGCAGATAAAGCCCGGGCAGGTGCTTGGCCCCGGCTTCAAGCAGTGAACGGGCGTGCTGCGCCATGCAGTCGATCACCCGTTGCTGGCTGTGACTGAGGGTGTAGCCCTGGGCGATGGCCTTGTGATGAAAGTAGTCGTGAATGACCCGGTCGTTTGCCGAGCCATTGCCGTACGCGGTCGATGCCTTACCGAAGAGGCGGCGCAACGACGGCCAGCGCGGTGTGAGTCGCGAGCGGTTGGTCGGTCGAACGGCCAATGTGATGTCACCCCGTAATCTTCTGGCAGGCTCCCCGACCTGCGGCGGCATAGTTTAACCAGTCGGCTAATTTCGCTGCCAGTTGTGTCGACGAAAACCCGGGAATATTGGACAAAATATTGCGGCGTGTACAGGTTATCTCCCGTTCCTGGCGATGTCCGAACCTGTGTAGGCGCTGCCCCTATCCACTCGACAGCGCCTACACGTTTTGCGTGACCTGCTGGAGCAATCCCTACCGTTCAATACTCCGATTCCAGCGTGCATTCCAGGCCGGGCGCTGTTCGTTGACCTGGTCCCAATCCACCGCAATCGCGGTTTCCAGGTACTGCTTCATCGCCTCGACCTGCCCACGGGTGCGGTCGGTGGTCGGTGTGTTGGGGTTGGAAGGAATCTGATCCCCATCCTCTAGTGCTGCGGCCTGGGCTTGAGGCGTGAGCAGGAACGCGGCGAGTTTCTGTGCCAGTTCCGGTTGTGTGTTGTTGGCGATCGCACATTCGGCGACGTTGAGTACCACGGCGCCTTCCTTCGGTTGGGCGTACTCCACCGGCATGCCCTTGAGTTTGAGCGCGGTGACCTGGGTTGGCGTCAACGGGAACAACGCAGCTTCGTCGGTCTGCAGCATTTCGGAAATCTTCGCCGAGCTCGGAATGTACTCCAGCACGTTGCGCCCGACGCTGTTCGGCCAGGCTTTGAAGCCCGGGTCGACGTTGGTTTCATTGCCGCCCTGTATCCGGTTGAACATCAGGAACCCATGCAGCCCGAACGTCGAAGACGCCATTGACTGGAACACCAGTTTGTCCTTGAAACGCGGGTCGGCCATGTCCATCCACGAGGTCGGCGCAGCCCAGCCTTTCTCCTTGAACAGGCGCGTGTTGTAGGCCAGCCCGGTGACGCCGAGGCTGACCGCCACAGCCTCATCCTTGATCCGCCCCTTGGCCGGAATCTGTTGCAGGGGCGGGCTGTCCTGCAGCTTGTCGCACAGGCCCATGGCGATGGCGCGGTACATGATGCCGTCGTCGAGGAACATCACGTGCATCTGCGGGTTGCCTTTGCTGGCCTGGACCTTGGCCAAAATGTCGGCAGAGGTGCCGGGCACGATGACCACTTTGACGTTGTTGGCTTTCTCGAAATCCGGCAGCACCTTGTCGGCATAGAGCCGCTCCATGGTCCCGCCGTTCATGCCCAGGTAAAGCGTCGGCTCGGCGTGGGCCTGGGTGACGGTGAGCAGGGCGCTCATGCAGGACAAACCGAGCAGAGCAGTGCGTTTGAAGTTTTTCATGGGCGCGACCTTCCTCTATCAAGCTACGGAAATGGAGTGAAAACGGTTGATCGAAAACGCATCCAGCGACGTCTTTGACGCGCCGCTACAGATGATCTCGGTGAGTGCCTGGCCCACCGCCGGACCGATCTGGAAACCGGCGCCGGCAAAGCCAAACGCATGCAGCAGACCAGCCTGGGTGCGGCTGTGGCCGATCACCGGTTGGCGATCGGGCAGGTAACCTTCGGTGCCGCTCCATGTGCGAATCGCCTGGGCACCTTCAAGAAACGGGTAGAGCTCGACCGCCTGGCGAAGGATTTCCAGCACTGCGCTCTGGCCGGGGCGGGCGCGGGTGTTGTCCAGGGCAAAACCCTGGCCGCCGCCCAACACGCAGTTACCGCGTGCTACCTGGCGGGCATAGATGCCGCCACCCTCGACGCCGGTGCTGGCGTCCATCACCAACGGCAAGGGCTCCGTGACCAGCATCGCCGGGTGCCCGGAGTGCATCGGCACCGGTTCGCCAAATTGCGCAGCGAGGTTGCCGGCCCAGGCGCCGGCGCAGTTCAACAACCAGGGCGCGCGCCATTGCTGACCGGTTTGCGTGCGGACGCGAAAACGCTGGCCGTCATGTTCAACCGCGCTCACCGCACACTGTTCATGCACCTGCGCGCCATGCCGCCGTGCAGCCTGGGCGAACGCCGGAGACACCAGTCGCGGGTTGGCGTGCCCGTCATCCGGACAGTACGAAGCGCCTACGGCCACGTCGCCGACCCATGGAAATCGCGCGCGCAATTGCTCTCGGTCAAGCACTTGCAGATCAAGGCCGAAACCCTGGCTACTGGCGGCGTAGTCTTGCAGCGCTCGTAAATCATCAACGCTGCGTGCCAGTTTCAGATGGCCGCTGCGTTGATATTCGCCGTCAATGCCGATCAATTGCGGCAACTGCGCCCAGATGGCATGGGCCCGTTGCGACAGTGGCAACTGTGACAATGGACGACCCTGCCGGCGCACGCCGCCGTAATTCACTCCGCTGGAGTGCGAACCGCAAAAATCCCTTTCCAGCAGCGCGACACGCTGACCGGCCTGGCCAAGGAACAGCGCGGCGGAAGCGCCGACGATACCGCCGCCGATGATCACTGCGTCGACGTCGATCATGCTTCGACCTCCAGGCCAAAAGGTAATGGCTTGATCGGCGCCTGCGCTCGCAACCGACCGATCTCGGACACATCACGCTGGCTCTCGCAGGCAATGATTTCTGCCGCCGAGGCGCCACACATCCGGCCTTGGCAGCGCCCCATGCCGACCCGGCAGTGCGCCTTGACCCGATTGATTTCCCAATGGCCTTCGCGCACGACTTCACGAATATCGCCGGCACGGATTTCTTCGCAGCGGCAGACCATTACGTCATCGGCGACATCGGCAGCCCAGTGTTCGGGAAAGGCAAAGGCGCGCTCCAGCCCTTGTCGAAAATCACCGATGCGTGACAACGACTGTTCCAGTTGCACGGCGCGTTGCGGGGCGATCAGGTAGCCGATGTCTTCGAGCAGTGCTAACGCTGCGCGCTCTCCGGCCATTTCCGCCGCATCGGCGCCCATGATGCCGGCGCCGTCACCGGCCAGGTACACCTGGGCAACGCTGCTGCGTCCGGCGCTGTCTCGCGTCGGCAGCCAGGCGCGGTTGAGCGGGTTCCAGGCGAATTCACAGCCGAGCAGATCGGCGAGTTGGGTTTCGCTACGCAAGCCGTGGGCGAAGGCGACGGCGTCGCAGTCCAGTTGATGTTGGCCGTTCGAGTCGGACCAACTCAGCGACTGCGCGCGCCGGTCGCCCGCGATGCTGTTCAAGGTCGCACCTTGATGCACCGGGACGCCGTGGGCGGTCAGCCAGCCTCGGTAGTAAATGCCTTTGGCCAACGTGGCGGGTTGCGCCAGCAGACCGGGCAGGGCACGTGCCTGTGCGCTGAAGGGCGAACTGTCGAGCACCGCGGCGACTTTCGCACCGGCCTTGGCGTATTGATAGGCGACGAGATACAGCAGCGGACCGCTCCCGGCGAACACCACGCGCTCACCGATGGCGCAACCCTGGAATTTCAAGGCGATTTGCGCAGCGCCGAGGCTGTAGACCCCTGGCAACGTCCAGCCCGGCACCGGAAGAATCCGGTCGGTGGCGCCGGTGGCGACGATCACTTTTGAGAACGCCAGCCGTGCGGCGTGGCCGTCGTGCAAGGTATCGAGGGCGCCATCTTCGGCGTTCCACACCAGCGTTTGCGGACGGTAATCGAGCTGTTCGCACAGGGTGTCGATTGTCTGGTGCAACGCACTGGCCTTACGCGCTTCGAAGCCGTACAGCTTGACCGCTGAACGCTTGAAGTTGGCCGGCTGACGCCGATAAATCTGCCCGCCGCCACGCGCCGCTTCATCCAGCAGCACCGGACGCACGCCATGGGCTACCAGCGTTTGAGCTGCACGGATACCGGCGGGACCGGCGCCGATGATGACCACCGGTTTCATAATGATCGCCCCGGTTCGCGGTTGATCTGTTGTCCGGCTTCAAGCAGGGTCGAGCAGGCGCGCACCCGGCGGCCATCGCCCAGGCGTACCCAGCAGTCCTGACAGGCTCCCATCAGGCAGAAACCGGCGCGGGGTTCGGCGCTGAAGTCGCTGCCGCGCAAGTGTTCGCCACAGGTCAGCACCGCCGTCAGCACGGTGTCGCCGAGCAGGCCGCTGGCCGGTTGGCCGTCGAGGGTAAAATCCAGGGCCGGGCGGTCGCCTTCGGCCAGTCGTTTCAGCAGCGCCATGGCGACCTCATTGTTTACCTACCAGAACCCGATCCAGGCCATAAACCCGATCCAGCAAAATCATGGTCAGCGCCGTCAGTGCGATCACCAGCGCCGACACCGCCGCCATCATCGGATCGATGGATTCGGTGGCGTACACGTACATGCGTACCGGCAAGGTTTGCGTGGCTGGCGAAGTGACAAAGATCGACAGCGTGACCTCGTCAAAACTGTTGATGAACGCCAACAGCCAGCCACCCGCCACGCCGGGCAGGATCATCGGCAGCGTGATCTGCCGGAACAGCGTGAAGCGCCCTGCGCCCAGCGATTGCGCGGCATGTTCGGCACTGCGATCCAGGCCAATGGCCGAGGCCAATACCAGCCGCAACACATAGGGCGTGATCACCAGCACGTGGGCGAAGATCAACCAGGCGAAGCTGCCGTTGACACCCATCAGCGCGAACAGGCGTAGCAGCGCCACCCCGAGCACCAGGTGCGGAATGATGATTGGCGACAGGAACAACCCGTTGAGAAAGTCCCGGCCGGGAAACTCGAAACGGGTGATTGCCAGCGCGGCAGGCACCGCCACCAGCGTCGCCAGCGAGGCGGCGCTGAACGCCAGGATCAGGCTGTTGTAGAACGCATCGACAAAGTCGGCACGCTCGAACACGGCACGGAACCAGCGCAGGGAAAACTCGGTGGTCGGCAGGCTCAGGGTGTTTTCCGGGGTGAAAGCCACCAGGCACACCACCACCAGTGGCGCCATCATGAACAGCACCACAAGGGTATGAAACAGCAGGGCGAAAGGACCGTTCCTGGACATGACGAATTATCCCAATGACTTCTTGTAGCGGCCTTCGATCATGCGGTTCCACGACAGCATGATCAGCAGGTTGATGAGCAGCAGAGCCACGGCAATCGCCGCGCCCATGGGCCAGTTGAGCTCCGACAGGTACTGGTCGTAGATCAGCGTGGCGACCATCTTCAGGCGCCGTCCGCCGAGCAGGCCGGGTATCGCGAAAGAGCTGGCGGCGAGGCCGAACACGATCAGGGTGCCGGACAGCACACCGGGCATGATCTGTGGCAGCACCACCTGGCGAATCACAGTGAACTGGCTGGCACCGAGCGACAGCGCAGCCTGTTCGGCGGCCGGGTCGAGTTTCTGCAAACTGGTCCAGACCGGAATGATCATGAACGGCAGCATCACGTGGACCAGTGCGATCACCACGGCGAACGGCGTATAGAGCAGTTTCACCGGCGAGCCGCCGAAGGCTTGCAGGGTCTGGTTGACCAGGCCATCGGCGCCGAGCAGCAGGCTCCAGCCAAACGCGCGTACCACCACCGAAATCAACAGCGGGGTGAGGATCAGGATCAGGAAAATCGAACGCCACGGGGTGCCCATTCGGCTGAGGATGTAAGCCTCGGGAACGCCGATCAGCACGCAGAGCAGGGTGGTCAGGGCGCTGATCCACAGGGTCCGCAGGAAGATTTCATAGAAGTACGGATCACCCAGCAGGCTGCTGTAGTGTTCGACGGTGAAGGCGTTGCCGTTGATGCCGGAGTTGTAGTCGAAGACGTTGAACGACAGCACCAGCGTCAACCCCAGCGGGATGAGCAGCAGACCGAGGTACAAGGCCAGGGCCGGCGCCGACAGCAGGTAGCCCTGGCGCCCCTGGCGGATGGCGGCGAGTGCACTCATGCGGTCACCTCGTCGACAGTCAGCACGCGCAGCAGTGCAGCATCCCAATCGAGGCCGACCGCCGTGCCTTCGCTCAGCGGTGCCGAGCCATCGTTGCGGCGCACCACGCAGAGTTCACCGAGAGGGGTCGCGACGCTGTAGAGCCACTGGCTGCCGAGAAAGAAGCGGCTGGCAATCTTGCCTTGCAAGCGGCCATGACCGGCATCACGCAGATCGATTTTCTCCGGACGCAGACTGAGGGTCAGATCGCCCTCGCCACGGCTGCACACTTGAACCACATCGCTGTTGTCACGTTCGCCGGGCAGCAGATTGGCCTTGCCGACGAACCCGGAAATGAATTCGGTGCGCGGGTGTTCGTAGAGGGTGTAGGGCGCATCGATCTGGGTGATGCGTCCGGCCTGCATCACCACCACACGGTCACTGATCGACAGCGCTTCGGACTGGTCGTGGGTGACCATCAGCGTGGTGATCCCGACTTCGCGCTGGATACGACGGATCTCGAATTGCATCTCTTCGCGCAGGTTGGCGTCGAGGTTGGACAGCGGTTCATCGAGCAGCAAGACCGGCGGCTGGATCACCAGCGCCCGGGCCAGGGCGACACGCTGGCGCTGGCCACCGGAAAGTTCTCGCGGGTAACGCTCGGCGTGCTGATGCAGACGAACCAGTTTCAGCACCCGATCCACCCGTTGCTGGATCTCGGCACTCGGCACCTTGCGCATGCGCAGGCCGAAGGCGACGTTGTCCTTGACGGTCATGTGCGGGAACAGCGCGTAACTCTGGAACACCACGCCCAGGCCACGGCTCGCGGGTTTGGCGTGGGTGATGTCGCGGCCATCCAGCACGATGCGTCCGCTGGTGACGTCGACGAAGCCGGCAATCATTTGCAGGGTGGTGGTCTTGCCGCACCCGGAAGGGCCGAGCAGGGAAACGAACTCGCCTTTTTCCACCGAAAGGTCGGTGGCGACCACGGCGTCGATTTCACCGTAGCGTTTGCCGAGTTTTTCAAGTTGCACAAAAGCCATGACTGCGCCTCCACCTGAGATTGTTATGCGTCGCCCGAAGGCGCGCTTTTTTGTATGGGCAGATACGAAAGGATGTTGCGGGGTGCGTTGGCGCTCGACTTGAGTCGGCTGCCGCTGTTGTTCGAATCGCCCCTGTCTGGACGCAGATTAGGACGAAGACTAGGATGGGCTCAATGGCCTATTTCACTGAGGCGATGATTATTTTCAGTTTTATTCGATCAGTAAATTAATTGTCGAGAAACTACATGTCGGATTCCATTGAGCGGAATGAAGCAAAAAATGAGGTCGGTGTCGGCGCCGTCTCAAGGCTGTTTGCGGTGCTGCGTGCGTTGGGCGATACGGTCGAAGGGGGTGAGCGGGTAACACAACTGGCCCAACACATCGGCTTGTCGCAACCGACGACCCACCGTTTGCTGCGCAGCCTGATGGACGAGGGCATGGTTGAGCAGGATGCGCGCAGCAAGCGCTATCGCCTCAGCCTGGATTTTTTCGCGCTGGCCGCCCGCGCGGGCAACAGTGGCAACTTGCGTGAATTGGTGCGGCCGTCGCTGTTGCGGCTGTCGGCCTCGCTGGGCGACTCATTGTTTTTGCTGGCGCGCAGTGGCTTCGATGCGATCTGCCTGGACCGCAGTGAAGGGCCGTTTCCGATCCGCACGTTCACCGGTGACATCGGCGGGCGCGTGGCGCTGGGCGTGGGCCAGGGCAGCCTGGCGATCCTGGCGTTTCTGCCGGATGAAGAGCGGGACACGGTGATCCACTACAACCTGCCGCGGTTGAAGGATTTCCATTTGTACGACGAAGTGTTCCTGCGCGCGGAAGTCGAGAGCGTACGCACGCTCGGATATGCCGGGCGCAACACCGGCGTGTTGCAGGGCATGGCCGGGGTGGCGGTGCCGATTCTTGACCGTGAAGGGCGGGCGGTGGCGGCGTTGAGTGTGGCAACCGTGACGGACCGGCTGGGGCCCGATCGCTTGCCGACGGTGGTGGAAATGCTCAAACGTGAAGCCGCGCTGATCGGGCCGCGGATCAACCCGTTCGATCCGCTGCTGCGCAGACCTTCGCAGGTGTTTGGGCAGGGGTAAACAGCCTTGCAGGAGCCAGCAAGCCGGCTCCTGCAAGGGAGAGTCAGAATTGCGTGGTCTGTTTGAGCAACTGCGCAGCCGGCGTATCTGTCGGGCTGACCATCGCATAGTTGTAGCCGCCCCCCGACCAGTACTCAGCCTGCAAACCGCCATCGCTGCGACTGCCCCTCGGCAGCAGGTAATTTTTCGGACCCGGTGGCCGCACGTAAAAACTGATTTTCTGCCCGCCCTGATTCTCGTAGACCACCATCGCCGCCGGCCCTTGTTCGGTGCTGAGCAAGCGCCCGCTGGCCGGTTTGAAGCCGGCCCCCGACAGGTCAGGCAAGCGATTGGCCTGGGTGAAGTAACGGTCGAGCCAGCCCTGCATGTCGCCGTCGTCGCTGGCCTTGTAGTCGGCCGGCAAAATCCCTTGCTGGGCGATCAGACGATAGGCCTGCAACGCATCGGTCATCGGTAGCTGAGTGCTGACAAATGCCATTTCCCGGGCCTGCCAGCCACTGAAGCCGCCGATGCTGACGGCGATCAGCAACACGGCCGCGCTGGCCAGATGGCGTCGCGATTGGCGTTTCAGGCGTTGGCGAATCATGGCGGGATCGAGTGCCGGATTGGCCGGTTGCTGCAGCGCGCCACTCAGGGCCGCGCGCAGTTGCTGGGCATCTTGCTGCCAGGCGCGTACTTGCGCGCAAACCTGCGGATTACTTGTGAGAAAAGTCTCTACCAGACGTCGGTCGTCCTCGCTGAGTTGGTGGTCGACATAGGCGTGCAAATCACGCTCGCTCGGGGGCATGCTGATCATTTGAGTCTCCGCAGGGCAGGGCGGGTGATTTCACCTTCACTGAGTTGGCGCAGGGCCTGGCGAGCCCGGGACAGGCGGGACATCACGGTGCCCGTGGGGACGTCGAGAATCTCGGCGACCTCTTTATAACTCAGGCCTTCCACTGACACCCACAGCAGCAGGGCGCGCTGTTCAGTGGGCAGGCGGTCGAAGGCGTCCAGGGTCGATTGGGCGATCACGGTGCGCTCCACGGAAGGCTGCGCATCGTCGCGTCCGGTAAAAAATTCGAGCATTCGCGCATAGCGCCTTGTGCGTCGGTGCGCATCGAGAAATTGTCGATACAGAATCGCAAACAGCCAGGCGCGCAAATCTCCGTCGGCATGTCGGCTGCCCCAACTCGACAGCGCATGCTCCAGACTGGCTTGAACCAGATCGTCGGCGCTGCTGGCGTTGCGCGTCAGCGACAGCGCAAACCGGCGCAATCTGGGAATGATTTCTCTCAGTTGTTCGTCGATATCGTTCATGAAGTTCTGACTAGTCACTACGCTTGGGACTAGGAAGACGCCCGGTACCCGAGGTTATTCCACGGCTGAAAAAATAAACACCGCGCGCTGGAATAAACCTGCGCGCGGTTCGTCTGCTTGATTCTTCTCATCTGTGGCCGATGGCCCTGGAGTTATTCATGGTAGATCGATCATCACCGCCCACCCGGCCACCCTTGAGCACTGCGAGCCTGATCATGCGTCTGGCGGGCATCGCCGTTGTCGTCGCCGCCGCCGCCGGGGCGTTTGCCTACGTCAATGGCACCCTTGACCCACAGCGCCTGACGCCGAAAAAACTGATCAATGTGCTGGAGACCAACAACGGTGTGCACCCGGGATTCCGCCGCAACCACTCCAAAGGTGTGTGCGTGATCGGCTATTTCGAGAGCAGCGGCGAGGCGCGCAGTTACTCCAGCGCCCAAGTGTTCAACGACCCGCGTACACCGGTGGTTGGACGTTTTGCTCTGCCGGCCGGCAATCCTTATGCGCCGGATGGCGCCGTGCCGATCCGTAGCATGGCGTTGCGTTTCAATCAGGCTAACGGCCAACAGTGGCGTACCGGGATGAACAGCATGCCGGTGTTCCCGGTGGCCACGCCCGAGGCGTTCTATCAATTGCAGCAAGCCCAGTCACCGCTTCCCGCTACCGGCAAACCGGACCCCGCGGCAGTGCCGGCGTTTTTCGGTTCGCACCCGGAAGCTGCGCCGTTCCTGGCCTGGATCAAGACCGCCAAGCCTTCAGCCAGTTACGTCACTGAGACCTATAACAGCGTCAACGCGTTTTATCTGGTGAACGCTGCCGGACAACGTCAGGCCGTGCGCTGGAGCATGGTGCCGGTCGCGCAAGATGCACCGGGTGCCACGGCGCCTGAGGGCAGTGATTTCCTGGAGAAAGATCTGGTCCAGCGCATCGCTGCCGGACCGCTGCGTTGGCAGTTGAACATCATCCTCGCCAACCCCGGCGATCCGGTAAACGACGCCAGCAAAGCCTGGCCTGAAGGGCGCAAAGTGTTGAACGCAGGCACCCTGGTGCTGGATAAAACCCAGCCGCAACTCAACGGCGAATGCCGTGACATCAACTACGACCCACTGGTATTGCCCGCCGGTATCGAAGGCTCCGACGACCCACTGCTCGCCGCGCGTTCAGCCGGTTACGCCAATTCCTACCTGCGTCGCACCAGTGAAGTCAGCCAGTTGCCCGCCGCCAAACAGGAGGCCCAGCAATGAGCACACAACCGAACCACTTCGCTCCCCTGGCGCGACTGCTGCACTGGCTGATGGCGCTGATGATCATTGCCATGCTGTTCATCGGCGCGGGCATGGTCGCCTCGGTGTCTGAACGGCATGAATGGCTGATCAATCTGCACAAACCGTTGGGCGTTGCAATTTTGCTGTTGGTCATCGTGCGACTGGTGGTGCGTTTCTCCACCACACAGCCGCCGCTGCCGGCAGACCTGCCGGGCTGGCAAGCGCTGGCGGCCAAGGTATCCCATGTGTTGCTGTACGCCTTGATGCTGGTCTTGCCGCTACTGGGCTGGGCGATGATTTCGGCGTCGGGTGAACCGGTGATGCTCAGCAGTTCACTGCAGTTACCTTCGATCGTGTCGGCCAATGCGCAGGTGTTTGCGTTCCTGCGCAAAGCCCATGGCTACCTGGCGTACCTGTTGTTCCTGATCGTGCTGGTGCATCTGGCGGCGGCGTTGTTTCACGGTTGGGTGCGGCGTGATGACGTGTTGAACAGCATGTTGCGGGGTAAAGATCGCGGTTAATCGCCGCCTGGTAAAAGATCGCAGCCGTCGGCAGTTCCTACAGAGATAAGCCGAATCCTGTAGGAGCGGCCGACGGCTGCGATCTTTTGATTTCGAAGGGTAATCAGCGCAGGGTATCAACCATCTCCGCCACCGTCGTCAAAACATCTTTGCCCAACTGCTTCGAGCGTTTACCCGACCACCCCGTCAGCGGGTTCGGATGATCGTCGTGATCCTTGAACGGCATTTCCAGAGTCAGTGACAGGCAGTCGTATTTCTGGCCAACGCTGTTGCACGCCAGTGTCATGTTGGCCTTGCCCGGTTCGTCGCGGGTGTAGCCGTATTTGGTCTGGAAGTCCTTGGTGGTGCGCTTCAAGTGGTTGCGGAAGTGTTCTTCGAGCTTTTCGATGCGCGGGGTGTAACCCGGGTTGCCTTCGCAAGCGGCGGTGAAGACGTGCGGGATTTCTTCGTCGCCGTGCACGTCGATGAACAAATCGACGCCGTATTGTTCCATCTGCTGCTGTACGAAAAACACTTCCGGGCTGATTTCCGGGCTGGCGTTCTGCCACGCGCGGTTCAGGTCCTGGCCCATGGCGTTGGTGCGCAGGTGACCGTGGAAGGCGCCGTCCGGGTTCATGTTCGGCACCAGGTACAGGTCGGCGCTGGCCAGCAGTTTGTTCAGTACCGGGTCGTCGTGGTGTTCCAGGCGTTCGATGACGCCTTCCATGAACCATTCGGCCATGTGTTCACCCGGATGTTGCTGGGCGATGATCCACACTTTGCGCTGGCCTTCGGCGCCGGTGCCTTTGCGCAGTAACTGAATGTCGCGACCTTCGACGCTTTTGCCGGTTGCCAGCAGTTCGGTGCCGGCCTTGGTCAGCGCCTGCTCGATCAGCCAGTCGTGGCGGCCGCGGCTGTAGGGTTCGAAGTAGGCGAACCAGGCGTGGGTCTGGGAGGCTTCAAGGCAGAAGCGCAGACAGTCACCTTCAAAGATGGTCGGTACGCGGAACCAGTTGACGTGGTCGTAGGAAGCGACCGCCTGATAACCATCCCAAGCCTTGTTGTAGGAAGACTGGCTGGCATTGTTCAGGCGAAACCAATGCTCCTGGCCAACGTGCAGGCCGCTGGCTTTGAAGTGGAACCATTGGAAGTGGTTGCTTTTGGTGTCGGGGCGGATCGCCAGCAGTGGCTTGAGCGGGTCGCTAAGGTCGATGACTTGAATGTTGCCGCTGTCGAAGTTGGCGCTGATGTCGAAAGAGGATTTAGCCACGGTCATAATCGGTTCCTGAATATGATTTTTATGGCGGCTACTTTACACGCAAGATTGAGGTGAAACCGAGGGATATTGCGGGGTGGAGCGGGGGCGTCTTCCTTGACGCGGTCGCAGCTTAGAGATTGTGCGATTGATTCTCAAGTGCTATTTACCATTAGTTTGCCCCAATGATCACAGGGTTCTCTTGCCAACAAATATTCTTTTGATATCATCCGCGCCATCGAATGTGCGGCACCTGAAGACTTCATTAGCCTGAAGCTATAAGCCAGAAAACTGGCAAAAAAAGACCCGGCAAAAAGCCGGGTCAAAAACCGTGATTAGCCTGATGAGGAGATAGTCCAGGAGACCGACCTAAGGTCCCTGGTCCATCGACTGATCTCTCGACCAGTTGTTGCAATAATAATCATTCTCGTTTGCAAGTCAAACGTTTTTATCTTGGCGATTGGAAAATTCTTTCCCGTCCTCTCTTTTTCACCTTCGCTTCAAGCGTTCTGGTGACACTCCAACGATCTGTCCACCATGGCTCTGGCCATGTCGATCATGTGCACCGCCGAAAACGCCAGGTCCCGGTTTGAACCCTGCAGATGGCTGGCTGACTCGGAAGCCGTCGCCGCCGCACATCGCAACAGGTCCGACGCATGGACCAGCGCTTCCTCACTTTTGATATTGCGATTTACGTCGAAGAAGCGCTCCACGACCTGCTCCTCTGAAACAGCTGGTTTCAAGTAATAGTCCAGTGCCCGCTGTGCAGCGGCGGAGCCTTTTGGTGAAGTGAGCGAGGTGTCGATTTGAAGATCGGGCAGGTCGTTGGCGGGTTGGTTCATGGTGATGGCAAGCTCCGTGATAGATTCAGATCCGTGAACTCATCCTAGTACGATCTGTATTTGTGACGATAAATTAAATACTACAATTTGTGTTTTGATGGCTGGAGCCTGCCACGTATCGTGCCGCACATGGATAAATGGATTGAATTGGTCAAGGCCAAGATGAGTGAACTCAAAGTCACTCAAGAGATACTCGCCGAGCGCCTCGGGATGTCCCAGGGTGGCGTCGGGCATTGGCTGACAAAACGCCGTCAGCCCGGCATCGACGACATGAATCGGGTCTTGCAGGCCCTAGGCCTGGGGTTCCTCGAAGTGGCGCTGGTGATCAGGGAGCCGGGGGAGTCGCAGGACGACGAGGTTTCCCTGAAGCAAAAGTACAACCCGTACTTCCGTTACCCGGTCAGCGACTGGCGGGATACCGGCAAGCTGCGTGATGGCGAACAGGCACCGTACCGCTTCGAATTGTCCGACTACCACGCTCAAGGCGCGGCTTTCTGGTTGACCGTGGTGGGCGATGCGATGACCGCGCCGAAGGGCCCCAGCATCGCCGAGGGCATGTTGATCCTGGTGGACCCGGATGTGGACGCCGTACCGGGCAAACTGGTAATCGCGCAGTGGCAGGACAGCAGCGAGGCGATTTTTCGCAAGTTGATCGAAGAGGGCGGGCAGCGTTACCTGGTCCCGCTCAATCCGACGTATCCGAAAGCCCTTTACACCGGCGAGTGCCGAATCATCGGCGTGGTGGTTCAGGCAACAGCCAGGTTCTGATCAGATCGGTCCACGCAATGCGTAGGACCGATCTTCATTTCACGCTTCTTCCAGTTCGACCAACGCACTGCCTTCGCTGACCATCTCGCCTTCCTGGCAATACAGCGCCTTGATCACACCCGCGTGGGGTGCACGGATGCTGTGCTCCATCTTCATCGCTTCCAGTACCACCAATTGCGCCCCGGCTTCGACCGTTTGCCCGGCTTCTACCAACACTCGAACGATGCTGCCGTTCATGGGCGCAGTCAGGCCGCCCTGATGGCTGTGGCTGGCTTCAACGGCACTGATCGGGTCGTAGGACTCGATACGGCGCAGTTCACCGTCCCATTGCAAATACACACAATCATCACGACGGATCGCCCGCTGCTGGCGACGCACACCCTCGCGGTCGGTCAGCAGATACTCGCCCCGCAGTTGAGCGTTGATCTCGCCCAACGTCAGCGCGCGATCCTGGCCTTCGCAACTCAGGTGCAGGGTGATTTCTGCGGGCAAACCGGCGCGCAAACCGTTGCCGTTGACCCATGGCGAACTCAGGTCATCAGCTCGCGGCGCGCGACGCTGGCCCAGGGCAAATACTTGGGCGGCGGCTTGCCAGAACTCGTCGCTGAGCGGTGCTGGCGCCGGCAACAGCTGTTCCTGATAACGCGGGATGAAACCGGTATCCAGTTCCGCCTCGGCAAACGCCGGGTGGCCGATGATCCGCCGCAGGAAGTTGATGTTGGTCTTGAGCCCGCCAATCGCGAATTCATCGAGCATGCTCAGCAGGCGCAGGCGCGCCTGTTCGCGATCCTCGCCCCAGGCAATCAGCTTGCCGAGCATCGGGTCGTAGAACGGCGAAATCTCATCGCCTTCTTCGACGCCGCTGTCGACGCGGCGCCCCGGCCCCTCAGCGGATTCGCGATACAAGTCCAGACACCCGGTCGCCGGCAAAAAGTCATTGGCCGGGTCTTCGGCGTACAGCCGCACTTCAATCGCATGGCCGATCAGGGGCACTTGCTCCTGGGTCATCGGCAACGCTTCGCCGCGCGCCACGCGAATCTGCCAGGCCACCAGATCGAGGCCGGTGATGGCTTCGGTGACCGGATGTTCCACTTGCAGGCGCGTGTTCATCTCCATGAAGAAGAACTCACCGCGCGCATCCAGCAAAAACTCCACGGTGCCGGCACCGACATAACCGATGGCCTGCGCCGAACGCACGGCGGCTTCACCCATGGCGCGACGCTGTTCCGGGCTCAAGCCCGGCGCCGGTGCTTCTTCAACGACTTTCTGGTGCCGACGCTGGATCGAGCAGTCACGTTCGTTGAGGTACAGGCAGTTGCCATGCTGATCAGCGAACACCTGGATTTCCACGTGACGCGGTTTGAGCAGGTATTTCTCCACCAGCATCCGCGAATCACCAAACGACGATTGCGCTTCACGCTGGGCCGAGGCCAGGGCTTCGGCCAGTTGGCTGACGTCCTCGACGACTTTCATGCCCTTGCCGCCGCCGCCCGCCGTGGCCTTGAGCAACACCGGATAGCCAATGCGCTCGCAGGCGTCGCGAAAGGTGTCGAGGTCTTGAGCTTCACCGTGATAACCCGGCACCAGCGGCACGCCGGCCGTTTCCATCAAGGCTTTGGCCGCGGACTTGCTGCCCATGGCGTCGATAGCCGAGGCGGGTGGGCCGAGGAAGATCAGGCCAGCCGCTTCGATGGCGCGGGCGAACCCGGCGTTCTCCGACAGAAAACCATAGCCGGGGTGAATCGCCTGGGCGCCGCTGGCCTTGGCGGCGGCGATCAGTTTGTCGATTTGCAGATAGCTGTCGGCGGCTTTGCTGCCACCGAGGTCGACCCGAATGTCGGCTTCGCGGCTGTGGCGGGCGTCACGGTCGGTGGCGCTGTGCACGGCCACGGTGGTCAGGCCAAGGGCCTTGGCGGTGCGCATCACCCGGCAGGCGATTTCGCCACGGTTGGCCACCAGCAGGGACGTAATAACCGGTGCGCTCATCAACGCGGCTCCTTGTTGGTGGTTTCGGCTTGCCAGCTCGGTGGACGCTTTTGCAGGAAGGCGCGCAGGCCTTCCTGGCCTTCGGGGCTGACGCGGATGCGGGCGATGGCGTTTTCGGTGTAGCGGCGCAATGCCGGGGTCAGTGAGCCGTCGCCGACTTCACGCAGCAAGTCCTTGCTGGCGCGCATGGCAGCGGGGCTGTTGAGCAGCAGGCTGTCGACCCACTGATCGACTTTCTGCTCCAGCTCGGCAATCGGACAGCTTTCCGACAACAGACCCAGTTCCCGCGCCCGTTGCCCGCCAAAGCGCTCAGCGGTCAGGGCGTAGCGGCGGGTGGCGCGTTCGCCGATGGCTTGCACCACGAACGGGCTGATCACGGCCGGCGCCAGGCCGATGCGCACTTCCGACAGGCAGAACTGCGCGTCATCGGCACCGATGGCCATGTCGCAGCAACTGATCAGGCCCAGCGCGCCGCCGAAGGCTGCGCCTTGCACCACTGCCAGGGTCGGGACTTTCAGTTTGGCCAGGTTGTACATCAACTCCGCCAGTTCCCGGGCGTCGTCGAGGTTGGTGTGGTAATCGAGTTCGGCCGATTGCTGCATCCAGGCCAGGTCGGCGCCGGCACTGAAATGCTTGCCGCGACCACGCACGATCAGGAAACGCAGGCTGGCATCACTCGCGACCTTGTCGAGGGCGAGGATCAGTTCGCGGATCATTTCGGCGTTGAAAGCGTTGTTCTTTTCTTCACGGCTGAGCCAGAGAGTCGCAAAACCCCGTGGGTCGGTCAGCAGTTCGAGGGTGTTGAAGTCGCTCATGATTTTCTCCCGATCACATCCGGAACACGCCGAAGCGGCTCGGTTCGATTGGCGCGTTCAACGACGCGGACAAGGCCAGGGCCAGTACGTCGCGGGTCTGGGCCGGGTCGATGACACCGTCGTCCCACAAGCGCGCGCTGGAATAATAGGGGTGACCCTGCTCTTCGTATTGGTCGAGGATCGGTTGCTTGATCTGGGCTTCCTGCTCGGCGCTGAAACCCTGGCCGCTGCGTTCGGCCTGTTCGCGTTTGACCTGCACCAGCACGCCGGCTGCCTGTTCGGCGCCCATCACGCCGATGCGCGCATTCGGCCACATCCACAGGAAGCGCGGATCGTAGGCACGACCGCACATGCCGTAGTTACCGGCACCGAAACTGCCGCCGATGATCACGGTGAATTTCGGCACCTTGGCGCAGGCCACCGCCGTCACCAGTTTTGCACCGTGCTTGGCGATACCGCCGGCCTCGTATTTCTGGCCGACCATGAAGCCGGTGATGTTCTGCAGGAACAACAGCGGGATGCCACGCTGACAGGCCAGCTCGATAAAGTGCGCGCCTTTCTGCGCGGCTTCGGCGAACAGAATGCCGTTGTTGGCAAGGATCGCGATCGGGTAACCGTGCAGGTAGGCAAAACCACACACCAGCGTCGTTCCGAACAGCGCTTTGAACTCGTCGAACACCGATCCGTCCACCAGTCGCGCAATCACTTCGCGCACGTCGAACGGTTGCTTGGCGTCGGCCGGGACCACGCCGTACAACTCGTCACTGCGGTAGAGCGGGGCGATTGGCGTGCGTTGCTGAACCTCGCCTTGCTTGCGCCAGTTGAGGTTGGCCACGCTGCGTCGCGCGATGGCGAGGGCGTGCTCATCGCTTTCGGCGTAATGGTCGGCCACCCCGGAAATCTTGCAGTGCACATCCGCCCCGCCCAGATCTTCGGCGCTGACCACTTCACCGGTCGCGGCCTTCACCAGCGGCGGGCCGGCGAGGAAGATTGTCGCTTGTTCGCGGACCATGATCGCTTCGTCAGCCATGGCCGGCACATACGCGCCACCCGCGGTGCAGGAACCCATGACCACGGCGATCTGCGGGATGCCCATGGCGCTCATATTGGCCTGGTTGAAGAAGATTCGGCCGAAGTGCTCGCGGTCCGGGAACACTTCATCCTGGCGCGGCAGGTTGGCGCCGCCGGAGTCCACCAGGTAGATGCACGGCAGGCGGTTCTGCTGGGCGATGGTCTGGGCGCGCAGGTGTTTCTTCACGGTCAGCGGGTAGTACGAGCCGCCTTTTACCGTGGCGTCGTTGGCGACGATCATGCATTCGACGCCTTCGACGCGGCCGATCCCGGCAATCACGCCAGCCGCGGGCACGTCTTCGCCATACACCTCGTAAGCCGCCAGCTGGCTGATTTCAAGAAACGGCGAACCTGGATCGAGCAGGCGATTGATGCGCTCGCGAGGCAGCAATTTGCCCCTCGAAGTGTGGCGTTCCTGAGCCTTCGGGCCACCGCCTTGCGCGACTTGGGCGAGCAGGGTGTGAAGGGCGTCGACCTGTTTGAGCATCGCCGCGCTATTAGCCGCGAATTCCGCTGAACGAGGGTTGAGCTGGGTATGCAAGATAGCCATGGACAGCTCCGTTTTAGCGGGTTTCGTTAAACAGTTCGCGACCGATCAGCATGCGACGGATCTCACTGGTGCCGGCGCCGATTTCGTACAGCTTGGCGTCACGCAACAGACGGCCCGCCGGGAATTCATTGATGTAGCCATTGCCGCCGAGAATCTGGATCGCGTCGAGGGCCATTTGCGTGGCACGTTCGGCGCTGTAGAGGATCACCCCGGCGGCGTCTTTGCGCGTGGTTTCGCCGCGCTCACAGGCCTGGGCCACGGCGTACAGGTAGGCGCGGCTGGCGTTGAGTTGGGTGTACATGTCGGCGACCTTGCCCTGAATCAGCTGGAATTCGCCGATGCTTTGGCCGAACTGCTTGCGGTCGTGGATATAAGGAACGATCAGATCCATGCAAGCCTGCATGATCCCGGTCGGGCCGCCGGACAGCACGACGCGCTCGTAGTCGAGGCCGCTCATCAGCACTTTCACGCCGCCGTTGAGCACGCCGAGGATGTTCTCTTCCGGGACTTCGACGTCATCGAAGAACAGCTCACAGGTGTTCGAACCGCGCATGCCGAGCTTGTCGAACTTGTTGCTGCGACTGAAGCCTTTCCAGTCTCGCTCGACGATAAAAGCGGTGATGCCGTGAGGGCCCTTTTCGAGGTCGGTCTTGGCGTAAATCACGTAGGTGTTGGCGTCCGGACCGTTGGTGATCCAGGTCTTGCTGCCGTTGAGCACGTACTTGTCGCCGCGTTTGTCGGCGCGCAGTTTCATCGAGACCACGTCGGAACCGGCGTTCGGTTCGCTCATGGCCAGGGCGCCGATGTGCTCGCCGCTGATCAGTTTGGGCAGGTACCTGGATTTCTGTTCGTGATTGCCGTTGCGATTGATCTGGTTGACGCAGAGGTTGGAGTGGGCGCCGTAGGACAGTGCAACGGAAGCCGATCCGCGGCTGATTTCTTCCATCGCCACCACGTGCGCCAGGTAACCCAGGCCGGCACCGCCGTACTCTTCCGGCACGGTAATGCCCAGCAGGCCCATGTCGCCGAATTTGCGCCACAGGTCCGCGGGGAACAGGTTGTCGATGTCGATCTGAGCGGCGCGCGGGGCGATCTCTTTGGCGACAAAGGACTGAACCTGATCGCGCAGCATGTCGATGGTTTCACCGAGGGCAAAGTTCAGGGATGGGTAGCTCATGGGTCACCTTTTGGCTTTTTGTTGGGCGGGGAGAGCCGTGCTTTAGTTCTCACCTTTACGTTAACGTAAGCCTGTGACGAAAGGCTGTCAATCGCCCTTTACGTTAACGTCAACTTGAGCGAGAGTAGAGGCAGTTCAAGATAGAACGCGGAGCGACTTTGTGGGAGCGAGCCAGCTCGCGAATGCGTCGGATCAGTCGACATCATTGTTGGATTTTCTGGCCTCTCGCGAGCTGGGCTCGCTCCCACAGGTATCCGTCGGTAACCCATTAATAAAGACAATAGGGGTCGTCATGGATCAACCCAGTGCAAGTCCGCAACGCAGTTACACCCGCGGTTCCCAGGACAAAGCCTTGCTGGCGATGACCATTGGCCAGGCGTTCGATAACACGGTCGCACAGTACCCGGCCGGGGAAGCGCTGGTGGTGCGCCATCAACAGTTGCGCTACACCTGGCAACAACTGGCGGACGCCGCGGACCTGCACGCCAGAGCGCTGCTGGCATTGGGGCTGCAAACCGGTGACCGCCTCGGCATCTGGGCGCCGAACTGCGCGCAGTGGTGCATCACGCAGATCGCCACGGCAAAAATCGGCGTGATTCTGGTGAACATCAACCCCGCCTACCGCAGTTCCGAACTCGAATACGTATTGAAGCAATCCGGTTGCCAATGGCTGGTGTGCGCCGGGGCCTTCAAGACCTCCAACTACCACGCCATGTTGCAAGGACTGGTGCCGGAGCTGGCGGAACAATCCATCGGAAAGCTGAGCAGCGAACGACTGCCGGAGTTGCGGGGCGTCGTCAGCCTGGATGCGCAGCCGCCCAGTGGTTTCCTGCCGTGGTCGCAACTGGCTGACCTGGCAGGCGGTGTGTCGGTCGAACACTTGCGCGAGCGCCAGGACAGCCTGCATTTCGATCAGGCGGTGAACATCCAGTACACCTCCGGCACCACCGGTTTTCCGAAGGGTGCGACCCTCAGTCACTACAACATTCTCAACAACGGTTACATGGTTGGCGAAAGCCTCGGCTTGACCGCCGCTGATCGCCTGGTGATCCCCGTGCCGTTGTATCACTGCTTCGGCATGGTCATGGGCAATCTCGGCTGCATCACTCACGGCAGCACCATGATTTACCCCAACGATGCGTTTGATCCACTGCTGACGCTCGGCACCGTCGCCGAAGAGAACGCCACGGCGCTGTACGGCGTGCCGACCATGTTCATCGCCATGCTCGATCAGCCGCAGCGTGCCGAATTCGATCTGTCGAGCCTACGCACCGGGATCATGGCGGGGGCGACGTGCCCCATCGAAGTGATGCGCCGGGTCATCAGTGAAATGCACATGAGCGAAGTGCAGATTGCCTACGGCATGACGGAAACCAGCCCGGTGTCGTTGCAGACCGGTCCGTCAGACGAACTGGAACTGCGTGTGACCACCGTCGGCCGCACTCAGCCGCAGCTGGAAAGCAAGATCATCGATGACGCCGGCAACCTGGTTCCGCGCGGCACCATCGGTGAGCTGTGCACACGCGGCTACAGCGTGATGCTGGGTTACTGGAACAATCCCGAAGGCACCGCGCAAGCCATCGATCAGGCAGGCTGGATGCACACCGGTGATCTGGCGAGCATGAATGACGAGGGTTATGTGTGCATCGCCGGGCGTAACAAGGACATGATCATTCGCGGCGGCGAGAACGTTTATCCGCGTGAGCTGGAAGAGTTTTTCTTCACCCATCCGGCGGTTGCGGATGTGCAGGTGATCGGCATTCCTTGCTCGCGCTATGGCGAAGAGATTGTCGCCTGGATCAAGTTCCATCCGGGCCACAGCGCCACCGAGCAAGAACTGCAAACCTGGTGCAAGGAGCGCATCGCGCACTTCAAGACGCCGCGTTACTTCAAGTTCGTCGAGGAGTTTCCGATGACAGTGACCGGGAAGATCCAGAAATTTCGCATGCGCGAGATCAGTATCGAGGAGCTCAAAGCGATACCGTAGGAGCCGGCTTGCTGGCGATGCAGGCGCCGCGGTCCATCAGGCAGACCGCGTCATCGTTCATCGCTGGCAAGCCAGCTCCTGCAGGCAGGAATTCCAAAACGCAGGCAGCACAAAGGGGAGCCGAAGCTCCCCTTTAATTTTCGTTGCGCGTGCTCTTTTTTTATTATTGAGGGGCGGTCTGTTTTTGTTTTTAGTGACCGTTACCCTTTACCGCTGTTTTTGGCGATCCCCATCCGGGATCAAGAGCAAACGTATTTTTTTGAGCGCTGATCTACTTTCTCGCTGAGCGATCCAACCAGTTCGGGAGCTACCTGAAGGTAGTTTTATTATTCTCTGCCCGGTTGCGGGTAACTCCTAAAAGCACCCTGAAAAGCACATCTTCTCCAAAAAAATCTGTTAGCTGCGTCTCTGCCGTGTTGTTTTTGTTATGTCAGAGTCGTTACGTCTTGTTTTTATTAGGGTTGCCGCAATTTTTTATTCTTGTTGTGCGATAGAGATAGCAGGAGCCGTGCCAACTTTTAAAAATCCTTTAAAAACAAGTGTTTGTGATTTTGTAAGGTTTTTCGCATCAGGTTAAATCCTGCATTTTGTTTCCGTGTTACTCGAATGCGCCCACGCTTCTGAGGTAGCGGTAACACCCGGACACATTCCCCCCACTCAGTGTGCGCTGCGGGCCTTGGCCACCCGAGAACCTGTTGGGCGCCCCAGTACAGAGCAAATCTGCTGGCCGGCGAGGATCAACGCGTCCAGGTCGATTCCGGTTTCGATGCCAAGGCCGTTGAGCAGGTACACCACGTCTTCGGTGGCGACGTTACCGCTGGCGCCCTTGGCGTAAGGGCAGCCACCGAGGCCGGCGATAGAACTGTCGAATACCGAGATGCCCTCCAGCAGGCTGGCGTAGATGTTGGCCATGGCCTGACCGTAGGTGTCATGGAAATGCCCGGCCAGTTTTTCTCGCGGAACATCAGCCGACACCACGTCGAACATCTTGCGCGTTGCGCCAGCAGTACCGGTGCCGATGGTGTCGCCCAACGAAACCTCATAACAGCCCATGGCGTAGAGCTCGCGGGCCACCCGTGCGACCTGCTCCGGCGCGACGTCACCTTCATAAGGGCAGCCCAGGACACAGGACACGTACCCGCGCACCGTCACACCGTGCTGCTTGGCCGCATCCATGATCGGTACGAAGCGCGCCAGGCTTTCGCTGATAGAGCAATTGATGTTGCGTTGGGAAAACGCCTCGGAGGCTGCGGCGAACACCGCGACCTCTTTCACGCCACTGGCCAGGGCATCTTCAAAACCGCGCAGGTTGGGGGCGAGGGCGCCATAGGTAACGCTTGGCTTGCGCTGAATCTGTGCGAAAACCTCGGCGGAACCGGCCATCTGTGGCACCCATTTGGGCGACACGAAACTGCCAACTTCTATATAGCCCAGGCCAGCAGCCGTGAGTGCGTCGACCAGTTGCACCTTGTCGGTAACACTGATGGGCCGGGCTTCGTTTTGCAGACCGTCGCGCGGGCCGACTTCGACAAGGCGTACGTGGGTGGGGAGGGGCATGGGGATCGACCTGTGATTTTTGTCTTGAGGCTACAAAGATCCTGTGGGAGCGGCGGTGCGACGATTCCACAGGGAATTGTGTCGGGTTATTGAACCGATTCCTGGCTTTTGAGCGTCTGCTCCAGCGCCTGCACGCAGCGCTCTTCCGCAGTATCCAGCTCAAGCTTCATCTGTTCGATGTCCAGCAACTGTTGCTCCAGCTGTTCCCGGCGTTCGCTGATTTTTGCCAGCATGCTGTGCAGTTGCTTGGTGTTACCGCTGGACGGGTCGTAGAGCTCGATCAGTTCGCGGCATTCGGCCAACGAGAAACCGATGCGCTTGCCCCGCAGGATCAGCTTCAGGCTGACTTTGTCACGGGGCGAGTAAATGCGTTCCTGACCACGGCGCTCGGGGCTGAGCAGGCCTTGTTCTTCATAGAAGCGAATGGCCCGGGTAGTGATGTCGAGCTCGCGGGCAAGGTCGGAGATGCTGTAGGTCTGGCTGCTCATGGAAGCGCTCGCAAAAGGTCATGGCGCTAAGCTAATGGCAGGTTGACGTTTACGTCAAGGGGGATTGATTTTCGCTGTTCTTGCTGGCCCCATCGAGAGCAGGCTCGCACACAGTGGTTCTTCATTGAACTCAATATCTGTGTACGAAAAATCATCCTTGTGGGAGCGAGCCTGTTCGCGAAGAAGTCACCTTGGTATCAAGTCCTACAGCTTCTCGAGCTTCTTCTCATGCGCCGTCACCTGTTGGCACAACTCGATCATCTGCTCGCGCATCCAGCGGTTGGCCGGGTCCTGGTCGGTGCTTTCGTGCCAGTAAAGGTGGGTTTCCACGGGCGGCACGTCGTTGACCGGCAGGTTGAAGGCGTGCAAATCGTTACGGCGGGCGAAGCGTTCCGGCACGGTCATGACCATGTCCGTTTGCTGCATTACCTGTGAGGCCATCAGGTAATGCTGGGAGCGCAGGGCGATCTTGCGCTGGATGCCCATCTTGCCCAGGGCCAGGTCGACATAGCCCAGACCGCTTCGACGGCTGGAAATATGGATATGGGTCAGGCTCAGGTATTCATCGAGTGTCAGCTTTTCCTTGCTCGCCAGCGGATGCCCCTTGCGCATGGCGCAGACATAACGATCTTCCATCAATTTGACGTGGCGCACTTGCGGGTCGGTGTTGAGCGGTGCATCCACGGCGAAATCAAGGCGGCCAGCCGCCAGTTCCTTGGTGGTTTCGCGGCGCTTGGACAGGAAGCTTTCGATGATCACCGTCGGTGCGAGACGCCGCAGGCGCTGGAACAGCGGCGGCAGGATCACCGCTTCGGTGAGGTCGGTCATGCTGATGCGGTAAGTCTTGTTCGCCTGCTGCGGATTGAAAATGCGGCTTTCCTGAACGGAAATGCGCAGCAGCGAGAGGGCGTTACGCACCGGCCCGATGATGTTCTGCGCCATCGGCGTGGGCACCATGCCCTGGGCGGTTCGCACGAACAACGGGTCGTTGAAGGTCTCGCGCAACCGGGCCAGAGCGTTCGACACCGCCGGTTGGGTAATGCCCACGATCTGCCCGGCACGGGTCAGGTTGGCTTCGGTGTAGATCGCGTCGAAGACGATGAAAAGGTTGAGGTCGACCTTGCTCAGATTCATTACGCGGTTCTCTTATTGTATGGATGGGCTGACCGTGACGATCAGCCGATCATATATCGGTGATGAATGTTTATACACGCCGAGAATAGGCTAGGTAAATTATCAGCGCTGTTCTAGCATCGATACATGACCTAAAACAACCTCCCCCAAGAAGGTATCTCGCTCATGGATTTCGCTTATTCGCCCAAGGTTCAGGAACTGCGTGAGCGCGTAACAGCGTTCATGGACACCTACGTCTATCCCGCCGAAGCCGTGTTCGAGCGCCAGGTTGCCGAGGGTGACCGCTGGCAGCCGACGGCAATCATGGAAGAACTCAAACTCAAGGCCAAGGCTGAGGGCCTGTGGAATTTGTTTCTGCCTGAGTCCGAACTCGGCGCCGGCCTGACCAACCTCGAATACGCGCCATTGGCGGAAATCATGGGCCGTTCGCTGCTGGGGCCGGAGCCGTTCAACTGCTCGGCGCCGGACACCGGCAACATGGAAGTGTTGGTGCGCTATGCCAACGAAGAGCAAAAACAGCGCTGGCTCGAACCGCTGCTGCGTGGCGAGATCCGCTCGGCGTTCGCCATGACTGAACCGGACGTTGCGTCCTCCGATGCCACCAACATGGCGGCCCGTGCAGTGCGCGACGGTGACCAGTGGGTCATCAATGGCAAGAAATGGTGGACGTCAGGTGCATGCGATCCGCGCTGCAAGATCCTGATCTTCATGGGGCTGAGCAACCCCGATGCGCCGCGCCATGCCCAGCACTCGATGATTCTGGTGCCGGTGGACGCTCCCGGCGTGAAGATCGTGCGCCCGCTGCCGGTGTTCGGTTACGACGACGCGCCCCATGGTCACGCCGAAGTGCATTTCGAAAACGTGCGGGTGCCGTACGAAAACGTCCTGTTGGGCGAAGGACGAGGTTTTGAAATCGCCCAAGGTCGCCTCGGCCCGGGCCGGATTCACCACTGCATGCGTTCGATCGGCATGGCTGAGCGGGCGCTGGAACTGATGTGCAAGCGCTCGGTGAACCGCACCGCGTTCGGCAAGCCTCTGGCGCGCCTGGGCGGCAACATCGACAAGATTGCCGACTCGCGGATGGAAATCGACATGGCGCGGCTGCTGACGTTGAAAGCGGCGTACATGATGGACACCGTCGGCAACAAAGTGGCGAAAAGCGAAATCGCGCAGATCAAGGTTGTGGCGCCGAACGTGGCGCTGCGGGTGATCGACCGGGCGATCCAGATGCACGGCGGGGCAGGGGTGTCCAACGATTTTCCGCTGGCCTACATGTACGCCATGCAACGCACCCTGCGTCTGGCCGACGGCCCGGACGAAGTGCACCGCGCGGCGATCGGCAAATTCGAGATTGGCAAGTATGTGCCGAAAGAAATGATGCGTAGCGGGCAGTGACACCACGGTATCTTTTCTGATGAGTGAATACTGGTGGCGAGGGAGCAAGCTCCCTCGCCACATTTTTCAGTGTTTCAATACACCCAAACCTCAACCCGCCGATTCTTGATCCGCCCTTCATCCGCACTGTTGGCCGCCACCGGCATCTCGGCGCCAAAGCCGCGAATCTCGCGCAACACCACACCGCTTTTCACCAGCTCCCGGCGTACCGCCATGGCCCGTAGTTTCGACAACAGATCGGCCCGCGCCGGGTCATCCTTGGCATCGCCGAACCCTACGAGTGTCACCTGCCGATCTGTCTTTTCGTGCTGCTCTATATAGTCGAGTACCCGGGTCAAGTCTTGCCGCGCCTTGTTGTCCAGAGTGGCGCTGCCTTCGTCGAAGCGGAAATTCACCGACAGCCGCTGGGCGTGACGACTGAGTGCCTGATAGCCCTCGGGCATCAGTGCATTCGGGGCGACGGCCATGGCCTGTACGGTCTGGGCGATAAAGCCGTTGGCAGCAACAATCGCCTGGCCTTTGCTGCTTTGGGCGAACGTCACCAGCGCTTGCGCCCAGGGATTTTTCCCGGCGGGCGGCAGGTAAAAAAACAAGCGGCGCGACAGCGGATAATCTTCCGTGGCGATCAGGCTGTTGAGTGGCAGCATGGCCTGTGACTGCCCATCGACAATCGCTACCGCTTTGGCCTGGCGTACGTAAGGCAAACCTATAAAACCGATACCCTGCGGGTCCGCACTGACGGCATCGGACAACTGTTCGCTGGATTCGAAGCGTTTCGTTGTACTGCTGAGACTTTTCCCACGAGGGCTCAGAACCAATTCCTTGAAGGTGTCGTAGGTGCCGGACTGATCATCCCGCGCATAAAGATGAATTGTCCCACCGCTGCCGCCGAGTTCTTCCCAGGTTTTGACCTCGCCACTGAAAATCCGCGCCAGTTGCACGGTGTCCAGTTGGTTCAGCGGATTTTGCGGGTGAAGGATGATTGCCAGGCCGTCGATGGCAATGACCTGCTCAGCGCCAGGACTTTTCAGGTCGCCGAAAGAGTCGAGGCTCAGCAGTTCGCTGTCCTTGATCGGGCGTGAGGACGCGGCGAGGTCGGCGCTGCCGTTTTTCAGCGCACTGAAACCGGTGCTGGAGCCATGGGCCGCGAGTTCCACTTCCACCCGACGGCCTTCAGCGGTCTCAGCGACAACCCGCATTTCATTGGCCTTGTCCGGCGCTTCACTGTGAACCTTGAGCAGGCCCTGTTCGCGCAGCAGCCCTTCGACCAACGCCGGGCCCAACGCTGCGCCGATGGTGTTGGAACCCTGGATGCGCAGCACCGGGCCATGGTCGGGCAGCGGCAACGCGCCGGCCGCGGCCGTTTGCGGCAATCCGAGGCACAGCATCAACAGGAACAATACGCGCAGCGTCATGCCAGCACCTTACATAGCCAAAGGAGGTGTCGGGAGAATAAGTCAGTGAGGTTTCTAAAAGATGACAGTCAAAAGATCGCAGCCTGCGGCCGCGCCTACAGAACATATCTGCTGATTCTGTAGGCGCGGCCGCAGGCTGCGATCTTTTGCTTTTTAGCTCAACTCAAGCCAGATCGGCGCATGGTCCGAAGGTTTTTCCATGCCGCGCAGTTCATAGTCGACGCCGGCGGCTTTGACCCGTGGCAACAAACCGTGGGAGGCCAGGATCACGTCTATGCGCAGCCCACGCTTAGGCTCGTCTTCAAATCCGCGGCTACGGTAATCGAACCAGCTGAAGACATCCGCCACTTCCGGGTTCAGATGACGGAAACTGTCAGTCAGGCCCCAGTTTTTCAGGCGGGCCATCCACTCGCGCTCTTCCGGCAGGAAGCTGCATTTGCCGGTTTTCAGCCAGCGCTTCATGTTGTCCGGGCCGATACCGATGTCGCAGTCTTCCGGAGAAATGTTTACATCGCCCATGACCACCAGTGGCTGTTCGTTTTTGAACTGGCTTTCCAGCAGTTGCTGCAAATCGCTGTAGAAACGTTGCTTGGCCGGGAATTTGGTCGGGTGGTCGCGGCTTTCACCTTGTGGGAAATAGCCGTTCATGATGGTCACCGGCACGCCATCTGCGTCGGCGAAGGTGCCCCAGATGAAGCGCCGCTGTGCGTCTTCTTCATCGGTGGCGAAACCTTTGTGCAGGACCAGCGGCTCCTGGCGCGAGAGCAGGGCAACGCCGTAATGCCCTTTTTGGCCGTGGAAATTCACGTGATAGCCCAGGGCTTTGACTTCTTCAAGCGGGAACTGGTCGTCGTGGACCTTGGTTTCCTGTAACCCGATCACATCTGGCTGATGCTTTTCGATCAGCGCCGCCAGCTGATGGGGACGGGCGCGCAGCCCGTTGATGTTGAAGGAGACAATCTTCATGGTCGGCAGTCCTGGCAAAAGGGCGATGCTAGCTGACATGGGGGAGATGGGCCAGTGTGGGACAGATCATTTTGGTCTGTGGGATTTGTGTTGCCTGTGAGGCTGGCAAAATCGAGGAATGTCCCGAGTTGGTCTATACCTTTGGGGAACTGTGCCACCCGCAACCGGTTCGTACCAACAAGAGCGCCGCCATTTGTACGCGCCCAGGGGAGAATCACCGTCATGCCTGAAACCCAGACCGCCATCGCCGACATTCATATGCTCGACAGCGGCTATTCCCGCGAAGCCCGCTCATTGTTGTACCAGGCTTATCGGCACGAGCCGACCTTCGGCTACCTGTTCGAGGCCGAGCGCCCCGGCTATGAACAGCGGGTGCGCGCCACCGTGCGCGAACTGGTCAAGCAACACTTTCTGCAGGATTTGCCGGCCATCGGCCTGCTGGTCAATGACCGCTTGATCGGCATCGCCCTGATCGCGCCGCCGCAACGTCGGTTGGGCATCACCGAAAGTTGGGCGTGGCGCTTGCGCATGGTGCTCAGCACCGGCTTTCGCTGCACGCGTCGCTACCTCGAATATCACGATGCCGTGGCGGCGTGCTCGCCGTCCGACTCGGTGCACGTTCTGCCGTTGCTGGGCATTCACCCGCAATTCCAGGGCAAGCACTTCGGCGAGCAATTGCTGCAAGCGGTGCACAACTGGTGCGCGGTGGATGAAAACTCTCAGGGCGTGATCCTCGACACCGGTAATCCGCGTTATCTGGCGTTCTACAAACGCCAGGGCTATGAGGAAATTGGTGAGGTGGCCGTAGGACCGATTCGTGAGCATGTGTTTTTTCACGCCAACCCACAGGTCGTGCAGAGCGCAACCGCGTAAGGTCGAACTTTCCGCGCCCTCCAGGCTCTATCACGCTCCCAAGCTCGTGATAGCATCCGCGCCTATGAAGTTTCCAGGAAGAATTACCAGTGGCGTGCTGATGCTGATTACCAGCTGTGCGGCACTGGCGCAAAGTGAATTGGATGTGCGGATCAAACCGTCCAACGATGATCTCAAGGCTAATATAGAGGGCTATATCGGCAGCCTCGGCGATCGTGACGAAGAAGCCTTGTTGCGCTTCAGTCGTGGCGCCGAGGAGCAGGCGCGCAAAGCCGCGCAGGCCTTGGGTTATTACCAGCCGCAAATCGAAAGTGACGTGAAGGGCGGCGACAAACCGCGCCTGATCCTCAACATCGACCCCGGTGAACCGGTGCATTTGCGCAACGTCATCATCCGCGTCGACGGACCGGCGGCCTCCCTGAAATCCTTTCGCGTTCCGCAAAACCACGCGCTGCAAACCGGCGCGGTGCTCAATCATGGCCAGTACGATGATGCCAAGCGGCTGATCCAGAATCAGGCTTCGCGTTACGGCTTCTTCAGCGGGCATTTCACCCGTTCGAGACTGTCGGTCGACCCCCGTGCCGGCGTCGCCGATATCGAGCTGATCTATGACAGCGGCCCGCGCTACACACTGGGCAAGGTCAAGTTTGAAGGCGACACGCCGTTCGACGAAGACCTGCTGCAACGCATGGTGCCGTTCAAGGCCGGAACACCCTACGACTCCGAGCTGATCGCCGAGCTCAACCAGGCGCTGCAATCGAGTGGTTACTTCGAGGGCGTGCGGGTCGATGCGGCACCGACAGCGTCCAAGAACGATGTGATCCCGGTGGACGTCAAACTGGAGACCCGCAAACCACGCACCATGGGCCTGGGTCTGGGTTATTCCACGGATGTCGGCCCGCGAGTGAAGGCCAATTGGACCCGGCACTGGGTCAATCCGCAAGGCCACAGTTACGGATGGGAAACCGAAGTCTCGGCGCCTCGGCAAAACGTCGGCTTGTTCTACGACATTCCGCTGGACCCGCCGCTGACCGACAAACTGCGTTTCGCCGGGGGTTACCAAAGCGAAGAAATCGCCGACAAGGACAGCCTCAGCAAGCTGCTGACCGTCGGCCCGGAATGGCACAGCAAGTTGCCCAGCGGTTGGCAGCGAGTGGTCTCGCTCAAGTGGCAGCGCGAGGAATACCGGCTCGGTGACGACTCCGGCCTCAGTACCCTGTTGATGCCAGGCGTCAGCTATTCGTACCTCAAAAGCGACAACCGCATCGACCCGCACAACGGCTATCGCCTGCAATTCGAAAGCAAGGTGGCAAAGGAAGGCCTGGGCTCGGACAACAACTTGCTGTACGGCACCGCCTTGGTCAAAGGCCTGACCACGGTCTTCGATAAACACCGCTTCCTCGGTCGCGTACAGGTCGGCGGCAGTGCCACCAACGGTTATAAATCAATACCGCCGTCACTGCGCTTCTTCGCGGGTGGCGATCAGAGCGTGCGCGGCTACGACTATCAGAGCCTGTCCCCGGAAAACAACGAAGGTGACCGCATCGGCGGCCGCTACATGGTCGCCGCGAGCGCCGAGTACCAATACTCCGTCGCGGATAAATGGCGGGTTGCGACCTTCGTCGATCAGGGCAACTCCTTCAATACACTCGAACTGCCGAACCTCAAGACCGGGGTCGGCATCGGCGTGCGCTGGGTGTCGCCAGTGGGGCCGATCCGCCTCGACCTGGCCCATGCGCTGGACGACGATGGCGGCATTCGGTTGCACTTTTCCATGGGGCCTGAGCTTTGAAACGTGGCTTGAAAGTAACGCTGCTGGCGATGGCGGCATTGTTGATGTTGCTGCTGTTGACGCTGGTTACGGTGCTGGGGACCGCGACGGGCAGCCGTTGGGCGCTCGGCTTTGTGCCGGGCCTGACCCTGGACAATTTCCAGGGGCGCCTGGGCGGTCAGTGGAGCGCCGACCGCGTGTTGTGGCAGCAAGACACCAGCCGGGTTGAACTGAGCAAAGTCATCTTCGCCTGGTCGCCGCTGTGCCTGACGCGCAGGACCTTGTGCATCGATCAATTGCAGGCTGATCAGGTCAGCCTGCAATTTCCGCCGAGCGAAGAAGCCAGCAGTGGGCCGATCAGCCTTCCGGACTTGCAGCTGCCGGTCGCGCTTGAGCTGGGCGACATCCAGGTCGGCCGCCTGCTGTTCAACGGCAGTGAACAGCTCAAGGGCCTGCAACTGGCGGCGCACTGGACAGAAAAGGGCATGCAGCTCGACTCGGTGAAACTGCAGCGTGACGATCTGAGCCTGAACCTCAGGGGGCACCTGCTACCCGGAGGAAACTGGCCGCTCGACGCTGAAGGACAGTTGACCCTGTCAACCCCGGCACCCTGGACATTGGCGTTGAAGATTGATGGCGACCTGCTGAAAACCCTGAACCTGAAAGCCGACAGCAGTGGCTATCTCGACGGGCAACTGTCCGGCGAGCTGCAGCCACTGGTGGAAAACCTGCCGGCCAAGGTGCGCATCACCGCTGACGGCTTCAAACCGAGTGCCGATCTGCCGGACACCCTGCAACTCAATCAACTGCAACTCACCGGCTCCGGTGACCTGAAAAACGGCTATGCGCTGGTCGGCAATGCCACGTTGCCGGCCGAAGAAGGCCCGGTAACGCTGGCGCTGCAAGGCAAGGTCGACGCCAATGGCGCGCAGATCGCCGCACTGGACCTGACCGCCAACGACCAACAAAGCCTGAAACTGAGCGGACAACTGGACTGGAGCAAAGGCCTGAGCGCCGAGGCGAAAGTCGATTGGCTGGATTTCCCCTGGCACCGCCTCTACCCGCTGATCGACGAACCGCAAGTCGCCTTGCGCAGCTTCAATGGTGAAGTCTCCTACACCGATGGTAAGTATCTGGGCAACTTCAAGGCGGCGCTCGACGGCCCGGCCGGGGCGTTCAGCCTGACCAGCCCGTTCGCCGGCGACCTGACGAAAATCTATTTGCAGCAACTCCAGCTTATCGCCGGGCAGGGCAAGGCCGATGGGCACCTGAACCTGCAATTTGCCGATGGCATTGCCTGGGACACCGCGCTGGACTTGTCGGCGATCAACCCGGCGTACTGGGTCGCGGAGTTGCCGGGCACCCTGGCCGGGCCATTGCGCAGCAAAGGCGAGATGAAGAATGAAACACTCAGCCTCAACGCCGACCTCGATCTGAAAGGCAAACTGCGCGGCCAGCCGGCGGTTCTGCAAGCCAAGGCCGACGGCGCCGGTGAGCAATGGAACCTCAATGCCCTGCAGATTCGCCTCGGCGACAACAGCATCAATGGCAAAGGCAGCCTGCAACAGAAGCTCAGTGGCCAGATCGATATCAAGTTGCTGCGCCTGGCTCAACTCTGGCCGCAATTGCGCGGGCAGATCAATGGCCGGGTCGATGTCGCCGGCACGCTCAAGGCGCCGCAGGGCAAGCTCGGGTTGCAAGGCTCGCGATTGGCTTTTCAGGACAACCGCCTGCAAAGCCTGAACCTCGACGCCACGCTCGACAGCGCCCAACGGGCGAAAATCGACCTCAAGGGCAGCGGCATCCAGACGGGCGATACCGCGTTGGGCACGTTGACTGCCAGCGGTCAGGGCGACATCAAGAACCAGAAGCTGAGCCTCGACCTGCAAGGGCCGAAACTGAAACTGGCCCTCGGCCTGGACGGTGTGCTGGACAAAGGTAACTGGCGTGGACGTCTGGCCAGTGGCGATATCCAGGCCGGTGGTCAGGACTGGAAGCTGCAAGGCCCGGCGAAACTCGAGCGCTTGGCGGACGGCAAAATCAACTTCGGCGCCCATTGCTGGGCATCCGGCCAAGCCAGCCTGTGCGGCGAAGACCAGCGTCTGATGCCTGATCCGAAGCTGCGCTATCACCTCAAGCTGTTCCCGATCGAAAGTCTCGCGCAATGGCTGCCGAAAGACTTTGCCTGGCAGGGGCGGCTCAACGCCGACGTGCAGCTGGACCTGCCGGCCAGCGGCCCGAACGGTGTGATCAGCATCGATGCCAGCGGCGGTACGTTGCGTGTTCGCGAGAAAGACCAGTGGCTGGACTTCCCATACCAGACCCTGAAACTCACCAGCAGACTCACGCCCAAGCGCATCGACACGGACCTTGGTTTTGTCGGCGGCAAACTCGGCGAACTGATGGTGCAGGCGCAGATCAACCCGTTGCTGAAAAACAAGCCGCTGAGCGGATCATTCCGCTTGAGTGGTCTGGACTTGTCGGTGGCGCGTCCCTTCGTGCCCATGGTCGAGAAACTCACCGGGCGCTTGAATGGCAGCGGCACGATTTCCGGTGGGTTGCTGGCGCCGCTGGTCAACGGCAGCTTGTTGCTCAGCGATGGCGAGGTTTCCGGCCCGGAGTTGCCGATGGAAATTCAGGGTTTGCGCTTGCAAGCGCTGATCGCCGGGGAAACCGTTCAACTCGACGGTGGCTGGAAAAGCGGCAAAACCGGGCAGGGCAGTTTGAACGGCAACATTGCGTGGGGTCAGGCGCTGGTGGTGGATCTGGCGCTCAAAGGCTCGAAATTGCCGGTCAGCGTCGAACCGTACGCCAAGGTCGAAGTGGCGCCGGACCTGAAAATCTCGATGAAGGGTGATGAGCTGGCCATCGTGGGCAAAGTGCAGGTGCCCAAGGGCGACATCACCATCCGCGAGTTGCCGCCATCGACGGTCAAGGTCTCCGATGACACGGTGATCGTCGGCTATCAGACCGAAGAGGGCAAACCGCCACTGGCGATGAAAATGGACATCGACGTGGTGGTTGGCGAGGAAAAACTCAGTTTTGCCGGGTTTGGCCTGACCGCGAATGTGCAGGGGCATGTGCACATCGGCGACAACATGGACACCCGTGGTGAACTGTGGCTCAACGACGGCCGTTACCGCGCCTACGGCCAGCGCCTGTCGGTGCGTCGGGCGCGGCTGCTGTTCGCCGGACCGATCGATCAACCGTACCTGGACATCGAAGCGATTCGCCAGACTGACGACGTGATCGCCGGTATTCGCTTGAGCGGCAGCGCCGAACAGCCGACCACGCAGATTTTCTCCGAACCGGCCATGAGCCAGGAGCAGGCGCTGTCTTATTTGGTGCTGGGGCGACCATTGAGTACCAACGGTGAAGACAACAACATGCTTGCCCAGGCGGCGCTTGGGTTGGGGTTGATGGGCAGCTCGGGTGTTACTGGCAGCCTGGCGAAGAATCTGGGGATCGAGGATTTTCAGCTTGATACTGAGGGCAGTGGTAACGCCACCAGTGTTGTGGCGAGTGGTAATCTTTCGGAGAAGCTCAGTTTGCGCTATGGCGTTGGGGTGTTTGAGCCGGCTAATACCATTGCCTTGCGTTACAAGCTGAGCAAGAGGGTTTATCTCGAGGCGGCGGGTGGTGTGGCGAGTTCGCTGGATATTTTCTATAAGCGGGATTTTTAGACCAGGCGGCCTTGGAGCTGACCTGGTTCTTGGTTGATTGGGTACATATCCGTTTCTTCGGTAACGGCGGCTTAGGGTTTCGCCCTTACGGCGACTCACTTTTTTACAAGCGCCTAAAAAGTAAGCAAAAAACGCTCGCCCCTTACGCACGGCCCCTCGCTGGGGCTCGGGGTTCCTTCGCTCCGGCATTCACTCAGCCTGCCGAGGGGGCGGGTGGATCAAAAGGGCCGGCCGGCCTGTTTGTCTGGTCGGTCCACATTCCAAACTGTAGGAGCCGGCTTGCTGGCGATAGCGCCCGGCCAATCACCCAATCATTACCAAATGCCCCAATCCAACTGTGCGGCCAGCCTGCTGGCGATAGCGCTATGTCAGGCGTAACGAGGTCGTCTGAACGACCGCCATCGCCAGCAAGCCGGCTCCTACAGGGGGAGATGCGCACGAACCAGTTAAACAGGCCGGCCGGTAGGCCGCCTCGCGGTGCTGTGGCGGTACTCGCCCCCTCGTGAGGCCGAGTGGAGGTTCTGTGTAGTGGGCAACCCGGCATGGATGCCGGGTTAGCCGCCCCCGGCCATGGATGGCCGATGGCGGCGGGCCCACGGAGCAGGACCGGAGCGAGGGCATGCCGAGCCACAGCGAGGCACCGAACGAAAGGGGCAAGAGCCCTTGGTTACTTGGGGCTCTTCCAAGTGACCCGCCGTAAGGGCGGAACCTTAAGTCGCCGTGACCGCAGCAACGGATATGCACTAAAAATCCAAAAAACCCACACCACCGGTCAACTATTTACAAAGCTTGCTAACTATTACGTTGACATTCACTGCCTAAGCAGTAACATCTCGACATACATTCACTGCCTAGGCAGCTAATTGGTGTCCTGATGAAACATTTCGCGCCAGACGATTTCCACAATTGCCATCTCGGTCTCCTGCTCGGGCGCGCTGCGCTGCTCAAGGACCGGATCATCGACACGCACATGGAACCCCACGGCATCACTGCCGCGCAGTTCAAGGTGCTGATCATCATGGCCCAGTTCGGCGTCGATTCGCCGGGCGAGCTGTGTCGGCACTTGTCCCTGGACAGCGGCTCGATGACCCGCATGCTCGATCGTCTGGAACAGAAAGGTTTCCTCGCTCGCCAACGCTCCGAGGCAGATCGCCGGCAGGTGCGATTGGTGCTGACCGAACAAGGTCAGGCCTTGGCGGATCGCCTGCCGCACATCGGCGCTGAAGCGATGAATGAACTGGCTGGCGCCATTACTCCGGATGAACTGAAAACCCTGGAGCTGATCCTCAAGAAAATTCTGGTAGCAGCCGGTGACTCGATCACCCTGCTGCGCTTAGGTGGCAATAATGAACAGTAAAACCCTGCGCACCGGCCTGAGCCTGGTGCTGTTGGCCATGAGCCTGGCCGGTTGCGCCAGTTACAGCGGTCTGAACACCGAAGGCGTCAGCCTCGATGCGAAAAGCCTCAAGGCCGGGCAATCCCTCAGCGGCGTGACGCTGTCGCCCGCGGCCTGGCCGAAAAGTGACTGGTGGACAAGCCTTGGCGATCCGCAGCTCGATGGCCTGATCCGTGAAGCCCTGCGCGACAGCCCGGACATGCAGATCGCCGACGCGCGCGCCCATCAGGCCAGCGCCGCCGCTTACGCCGCCGATGCCGCGCGGATGCCCACCCTTGATGCGAGCGCCGGTGTCAGCCACTCGCGACTGGCCCGTGACCAAGACCCGCTGGGGCAAGGCGACAACTACGCCACCGTGCGAAACATCAGTGCCAGTTTCAACTACAACTTCGATCTCTGGGGCGGTCAGCGCGACGCCTGGGAAGCTGCGCTCGGCCAGGCCCGTGCCGCCGAAATCGACCAGCAGGCCGCGCAACTGACCTTGTCCGCCGACGTCGCCCGCGCCTACAGCGATCTGGGGCAGGCGCACATTGTCTATGACCTGTCCGCCGAAGACCTCAAGCGCACCCGGCAAATGCTCGACCTGAGCCAGCGCCGCTTGAGCTCCGGGATCGACAGCCAGTATCAGTTCCAGCAAACCGAAAGCCTGGAAGCCACCTCGCAAGCCAATTTGATCGACGCCGAAAAGCGCCTGCAAAGCGCCAAAATTGCTTTGGCCGTGCTGCTGGGCAAAGGCCCGGATCGTGGCAATGAAATCACCCGGCCGAACATTCTCAAGCCTGGCGCCGTGGCGTTGCCGTCGGTGTTGCCGGCCGAGTTGCTGGGGCGTCGTCCGGACCTGGTGGCCGCGCGCTGGCGGGTCGAGGCGGCAAGCAAGAACATCGACGCCGGCAAGACGCAGTTCTATCCAAACCTGAACCTCAGTGCGGCGGCGGGTGCCGAATCGTTGTTGGGTGATGCGATGTTCGGTTCGGCAAGCCGCTTCTTTAATGTTGCGCCGACCATTTCCGTACCGATTTTCGACGGTGGCCGCCTGCGCGCCGACCTCGATTCCCGCGACGCCGACTACGACCTGGCGGTGGCGCAGTACAACAAAAGCCTGGTGAGAGCACTGGGGGATGTCAGTGACAGCATCAACCAGTTGCGTGATATCGGCCGGCAGATCGCCGCGCAGCAACACGCCACCGACATCGCCCAGGATTCTTACAACACCGTGGTCCAGCGCTACGGTTCCGGCATCGGTAACTACCTGGACGTGCTCAGCATCGAGCAGCAATTGCTCCAGGCCCAGCGTCAGCTGGCCAACCTGAATGCCGAGCAGATCGACCTGTCGATCCAACTGATACAGGCGCTGGGTGGCGGGTTTCAGCCTGAGGCCATTGCCTCGGCCAACACCGCTCCAGCCACGCTGACTCACTAATTCAAGGTACTTGTCATGGCCACTGCCGATACAACTCAAACCCCGGAAAACACCCCGGCCAACCCCAACGCGGGCAAGCGCAAGATCATGTTGCTGGTGCTTGCCGTGGTCGTCTTGCTCTGCGGCGCGGGCGTCTGGGCCTATCACGAATTCTACGGCCGCTGGAGCGAAAGCACCGACGACGCCTATGTGAACGGCAACGTGGTGGAAATCACTCCGCTGGTCACCGGCACCGTTGTGAGCATCGGCGCCGATGACGGGGATCTGGTGCAGGAGGGCCAGGTGTTGGTGAATTTCGACCCCAACGACGCGCAGGTCGGGCTGCAAAGTGCCCAGGCCAATCTGGCGCGTACGGTGCGTCAGGTTCGCGGCTTGTACAGCGACGTTGACGGCATGAAAGCCCAAGTCAACGCCCAGCAGGCTGAAGTGCAGAAAGCCCAGGACAACTTCAACCGGCGGAAAAACCTTGCCGTCGGCGGGGCGATTTCCCAAGAGGAACTGTCCCACGCCCGCGACGACCTGACCTCGGCGCGAAACGCCCTGGCCAACGCCCAGCAGAAGCTCAAGACCACCAGCGCGCTGGTCGATGACACCGTGGTGTCCTCGCATCCGGACGTGATGGCCGCCGCCGCGCAGTTGCGTCAGGCCTACCTGAACAATGCCCGCAGCACGCTGATCGCGCCGGTGACCGGTTACGTGGCCAAACGCTCGGTGCAACTCGGTCAAAGGGTACAGCCGGGTGAGGCGCTGATGGCGGTGATCCCGCTGAATCAGTTGTGGATCGACGCTAATTTCAAGGAAACCCAACTGCGCGATATGCGCATCGGTCAGCCCGTGGAAATCGAAGCCGACCTCTATGGCAGTGACGTGAAGTACAGCGGCACCATCGACAGCCTGGGCGCCGGTACCGGCAGTGCGTTTGCTTTGCTGCCGGCGCAGAACGCCACCGGGAACTGGATCAAGATCGTGCAACGGGTGCCGGTGCGGATTCATGTCAACGCCGAAGAGCTGGCCAGACACCCGCTGCGGGTTGGCCTGTCGACCATCGTCGATGTGGACCTGCACGATCAGAGCGGCCCGGTGCTGGCGCAAACGCCGCCACAGAAGGCGTCGTTCAGCACCAGCATCTACGACCGCCAGTTGGCCGAGGCTGACGTCATGATCACGCAGTTGATTCACGACAACAGCGCCGCAGTCAGCAAAACCGCGCATCGCTGATTCGTCAATCCATCATCACAGCGCCCCCACAAAGGTCAGTTGCGCCGGTAAAGAGCGCAGCGCAACTTGAGTGCCAAAGGATTCGCGATGAGCAATAACGCCTCTTTCACCCCGCCCAGCTTACTGCTCAGCACCATTGGCCTGTCGCTGGCGACCTTCATGCAGGTGCTCGACACCACCATCGCCAACGTGGCGCTGCCGACGATTTCCGGCAACCTGGGCGTGAGTGCGGAGCAGGGCACCTGGGTGATCACCTCGTTCGCGGTGAGCAACGCCATCGCACTGCCGCTGACCGGTTGGCTCAGCCGCCGTTTCGGCGAGGTGAAGCTGTTTATCTGGGCGACGCTGCTGTTCGTGCTCGCGTCGTTTCTGTGCGGGATTTCCACTTCCATGCCCGAGCTGGTGGGCTTTCGGGTTCTGCAAGGGGTGGTGGCGGGGCCGTTGTATCCGATGACCCAAACGCTGCTGATTGCGGTCTACCCCCCGGCGAAACGAGGGATGGCGCTGGCGCTGTTGGCGATGGTCACGGTGGTCGCACCGATTGCCGGGCCGATCCTCGGCGGCTGGATCACAGACAGCTACAGCTGGCCGTGGATTTTCTTCATCAACGTGCCGATTGGCCTGTTCGCTGCGTGGGTGGTGACCCAGCAGATGAAAAAACGTCCGGTGGTCACCAGCCGCCAACCGATGGATTACATCGGGCTGATCGCGCTGATCATTGGCGTCGGCGCCTTACAGATCGTGCTCGACAAGGGCAACGATGCCGACTGGTTTGAATCGAACTTCATCATCATTGGCTCGGTGATTTCGGTGGTTGCCCTGGCGTTCTTCGTGATCTGGGAAATGACCGATGAGCACCCGGTGGTCAACCTGCGGCTGTTCGCCTATCGCAACTTCCGCTACGGCACCATCGTGTTGATTCTGGGGTACGCCGGGTTTTTCGGGATCAACCTGATCCTGCCGCAATGGTTGCAAACGCGGCTGGGCTACACGGCAACCTGGGCCGGTCTTGCCGTGGCGCCGTTGGGTATCCTGCCGGTGTTGCTGTCACCTTTTGTTGGCAAGTACGCGCCGAAGTTCGATATGCGCTTGCTGGCGGGGCTGGCGTTCCTGGCCATCGGCCTGAGCTGTTTCATGCGCGCCGGGTTCACCAATGAAGTGGACTTCCAGCACATCGCCATGGTGCAGCTGTTCATGGGGATCGGCGTGGCACTGTTCTTCATGCCCACCTTGACGATCCTGCTGTCGGATTTGCCCCCGCACCAGATTGCTGACGGCTCGGGCCTGGCGACTTTCTTGCGAACGCTGGGCGGCAGTTTTGCGGCATCGCTGACCACCTGGATCTGGATTCGCCGCGCCGACCAGCACCATGCGTACCTGACCGAAAGCATCACCCCGTTCGACCCGGCGACCCGCGAGACGTTGACGCAACTGGGCGGGGCAGGGGCCAAGGCCTATACGCAGCTGGATCAGATGGTGATCAGCCAGGCATACATCATGTCCACGGTGGATTACTTCACCTTGCTGGGCTGGATGTTCCTGGGGCTGATATTGATTGTCTGGCTGGCCAAACCGCCGTTCACGGCGAAGGCCGGGCCGGCGGCTTCTGCAGGGCATTGATACAACGCTGTTGTGGCGAGGGAGCTTGCTCCCGCTGGGCTGCGAAGCAGCCCCAAGACTGGCGACACAGTCTGTCATCCAGACCGTATGCACAGGTTTTGCGACGGCTGCGCCGCCGAGCGGGAGCAAGCTCCCTCGCCACAGAAGGGGTCAGGCGTTCGGTAGTGTCAGTTGCGGATTTATGAAATCAAACGGCGCCAGCGCAAACCCTTGCTCATCGACCTGCAACGCCCAGCCCTGACGATCCCAATCCCCCAGCACAATGCGCCGCGCCGCCTGTTCACCCAGTTGCAACTTGTGGATGGCGGGACGGTGGGTGTGGCCGTGGATCAGGGTTTTCACGCCGTACTGCTGCATGATCCGTGGAATCTCTTCGGGCGTGACATCGACAATGTCATTGGCCTTCATCCGCGTTTGCGCACGGCTTTCACTGCGCAGCTTGCGCGCCAGCTGATGCCGGGTGCTTAACGGCAGATGCCGCAGAATGAACAGGGTAATCGGGTTGCGCAGGTAGCGACGCAGCTTCATGTAGGCTTCGTCGCGGGTGCAGAGGCTGTCGCCGTGCATCAATAGCACCGGTTCGCCGTTGAACTGCACGACACTCGGGTCTTTCAGCAATGTGCAGCCGGCCTGTTTGCAAAAGGCCTGGCCGAGCATGAAATCGCGATTGCCATGCATCAGAAAAATGGCCGTGCCGCTGTCGCTCAATTCGCGCAGGGCCTGGCAGATGGAACGCTGGAACGGGGTCATGGCGTCGTCGCCAATCCACGCCTCGAAAAAGTCGCCCAGAATGTACAACGCACTCGCCGAGCGGGCGCGTCCGGCGAGCAAATCCAGAAACGCCCGGGTAATGTCCGGGCGCTCCTCTTCCAGATGCAAGTCTGAAATCAGCAATATCACTCAATGATCTCGGCTTTCTCGATGATCACGTCGTCTGCTGGTACGTCCTGGTGGCCGGACTTGGAGGTGGTGGCCACGCCTTTGATCTTGTCGACAACGTCGGTGCCGGCGGTCACTTTGCCGAATACCGCGTAGCCCCAGCCTTGAACGTTCTTGCCGCTGTGGTTCAGGAAGCTGTTGTCAGCCACGTTGATGAAGAACTGCGCGGAAGCCGAATGCGGCTCCATGGTGCGGGCCATGGCAACGGTGTATTTGTCGTTGGAAAGACCGTTGTCGGCTTCGTTCTGGATGCTTGGACGCTTGTCTTTCTTTTCTTTCATGCCAGGTTCGAAACCGCCGCCCTGGATCATGAAGTTACCGATCACACGGTGGAAAACAGTGTTTTCGTAGTGACCGGCCTTAACGTACTCGACGAAGTTGGCCACGGTGATCGGGGCCTTGTCGGCGTTCAGTTCGAGGACGATGTCGCCATGGTTGGTAGTCAGTTTGACTTGGGTCATGATCGGGTCTCTTTTGAGGAAAGCGTATCTAAGGAATTCGTGGTTCGGGACATTTCGTCCCGCAACCGGTTCAGCCAGTCACGGCCAAGGTGCGCAGTTTAGCGTGACAGACGCGAATTTCGAGGCTGTTTTTCATTTACGGCCCATTAAATGCGACCGTTTGCAGGTGCGCTCTGTCAGGTGCTTGACGGCATCGGCTATGATAGCGGCTTTGTTTTGTCCGGCCTTCATTACGGCCACGCACTTGTACGTTCAAGGATCCTATGAGCAAGCCCACTGTCGACCCTACCTCGAATGCCAAGACCGGCCCAGCCGTGCCGGTCAACTTCCTGCGGCCGATCATCCAGGCAGACCTGGACTCGGGCAAGCACACGCAGATCGTCACCCGTTTTCCGCCTGAGCCCAACGGCTACCTGCACATCGGCCATGCCAAGTCGATCTGCGTGAACTTCGGCCTGGCCCAGGAGTTCGGCGGCGTCACGCACCTGCGTTTCGACGACACCAACCCGGCCAAGGAAGACCAGGAATACATCGATGCAATCGAAAGCGACGTCAAATGGCTGGGCTTCGAATGGTCCGGCGAAGTGCGCTACGCCTCGCAGTATTTCGACCAGTTGCACGACTGGGCGGTAGAACTGATCAAGTCCGGCAACGCCTACGTCGACGACCTGACCCCTGAGCAAGCCAAGGAATACCGTGGCAGCCTGACCGAGCCAGGCAAGAACAGCCCGTTCCGCGACCGCAGCGTCGAAGAAAACCTGGACCTGTTTGCCCGCATGAAGGCCGGCGAATTCCCGGACGGCGCACGTGTACTGCGGGCCAAGATCGACATGGCCTCGCCGAACATGAACCTGCGTGATCCGATCATGTATCGCATCCGTCACGCGCATCACCACCAGACCGGTGACAAGTGGTGCATCTACCCGAACTACGACTTTACCCACGGTCAGTCGGACGCCATCGAAGGCATCACCCACTCGATCTGCACCCTGGAGTTCGAAAGCCATCGTCCGCTGTACGAGTGGTTCCTCGAGCACCTGCCAGTGCCGGCCAACCCGCGCCAGTACGAGTTCAGCCGCCTGAACCTGAACTACACCATCACCAGCAAGCGCAAGCTCAAGCAACTGGTCGATGAAAAGCACGTCAATGGCTGGGACGACCCGCGCATGTCCACGCTGTCGGGCTTCCGCCGTCGTGGCTACACGCCGAAATCGATCCGCAACTTCTGCGAAATGATCGGCACCAACCGTTCCGACGGCGTGGTGGACTTCGGCATGCTCGAATTCAGCATCCGCGACGACCTCGACCAGAGCGCCCCGCGCGCCATGTGCGTACTGCGTCCGCTGAAAGTCGTGATCACCAACTACCCGGAAGGCCAGGTCGAGCACCTCGAACTGCCATGCCACCCGAAAGAAGACATGGGTGTACGTGCATTGCCGTTCGCCCGTGAGATCTACATCGACCGTGAAGACTTCATGGAAGAGCCGCCAAAAGGCTACAAGCGCCTGGAACCGAACGGCGAAGTGCGCCTGCGCGGCAGCTACGTGATCCGCGCCGACGAAGCGATTAAGGACGCCGATGGCAACATCGTCGAACTGCGTTGCTCCTACGATCCGGACACCCTGGGCAAGAACCCTGAAGGCCGCAAGGTCAAAGGCGTGGTGCACTGGGTGCCGGCGGCTGCCAGCGTCGAGTGCGAAGTGCGTCTGTACGATCGCCTGTTCCGCTCTCCGAACCCGGAGAAGGCTGAAGACAGCGCCAGTTTCCTGGACAACATCAACCCTGACTCGCTGCAGGTACTCACCGGTTGTCGTGCTGAACCCTCGCTGGGCAATGCACAGCCGGAAGACCGTTTCCAGTTCGAGCGCGAAGGCTACTTCGTTGCCGATATCAAGGATTCGAAACCAGGTCAGCCGGTATTCAACCGTACCGTGACCCTGCGTGACTCGTGGGGCCAGTGATTTAGCGTCAAGGAATAAACGTGCTTACGATCTACAACACGCTCACCAAGAGCAAAGAAGTCTTCAAGCCGCTCGATGGCAACAAGGTGCGCATGTACGTCTGCGGGATGACCGTGTATGACTACTGCCACCTGGGCCACGGCCGCAGCATGGTCGCGTTCGACCTGGTGACGCGCTGGTTGCGCTTCAGCGGTTATGACCTGACTTACGTGCGCAACATCACTGACATCGACGACAAGATCATCAACCGGGCCAACGAGAACGGCGAGTCGTTCGAAGCCTTGACCGAGCGCATGATCGCGGCGATGCACGAAGACGAAGCGCGCCTGAACATCAAGAAGCCGGACATGGAACCGCGTGCCACGGATCACATTCCGGGCATGCTGAGCATGATCCAGACCCTGATCGACAAGGGTTATGCCTACGCCCCGGGCAATGGCGACGTGTACTACCGCGTCGCCAAGTTCATGGGCTACGGCAAGCTGTCGCGCAAGAAGATCGAAGACTTGCGCATTGGCGCACGGATCGAAGTCGACGAGTCCAAGCAGGACCCGCTGGACTTCGTGCTGTGGAAAGCCACCAAGCCGGGCGAGCCGAGCTGGGAATCGCCGTGGGGCGCCGGGCGTCCGGGCTGGCACATCGAGTGCTCGGTGATGTCGACCTGCTGCCTCGGTGAGACTTTCGACATTCATGGCGGCGGCAGCGACCTCGAGTTCCCGCACCACGAAAACGAAATCGCCCAGAGCGAAGCGGCCACCGGCAAGACCTACGCCAACGCGTGGATGCATTGCGGCATGATCCGTATCAATGGCGAGAAGATGTCCAAGTCCTTGAACAACTTCTTCACCATTCGCGACGTGCTCGACAAGTACCACCCGGAAGTCGTGCGTTACCTGCTGGTGTCGAGCCACTACCGCAGCGCGATCAACTATTCGGAAGACAACCTCAAGGACGCCAAGGGCGCGCTTGAGCGTTTCTACCACGCGTTGAAAGGCCTGCCGAACGTGGCACCGGCTGGCGGCGAAGCGTTTGTCGAGCGTTTCACCATGGTGATGAACGACGACTTCGGCACGCCGGAAGCCTGCGCGGTGCTGTTCGAGATGGTGCGTGAGATCAACCGTCTGCGCGAGAGCGATCTCAATGCAGCGGCCGGTCTGGCGGCACGCCTGAAAGAACTGGCCAGCGTGCTGGGTGTGTTGCAGCTTGAAGCCGACGACTTCCTGCAAGCCGGTGCCGAAGGGCGCGTGGATGCAGCTGAAGTCGAAGCGCTGATCGCAGCGCGTCTGGCGGCACGTGCCGGCAAGGACTGGGCCGAATCCGACCGCATCCGCGACCAGCTCACCGCCATGGGCGTGGTGCTGGAAGATGGCAAGGGTGGCACGACCTGGCGTCTGGCTGACTGATTGCTTGATCCGCTGTAAACAAAACCCGCCTTGTGCGGGTTTTGTTTTTGGATGGCGGTGTTTGAGCTGACGTCATCGCCAGCAAGCCGGCTCCTACAGAATCGTGTCGTTCGCCAATTTGGTGTACGACATGATTTCTGTAGAAGCTGGCTTGCCAGCGATTGACCGCGTAGCGGTCAGCTTTCCGAATGGCGCAGCCGTTTGTAGAGGGTGTTGCGACTTACGCCAAGCCTGCGCGCCAGATGCGAAATATTCCCCCCCACCGCCTGCAACTGCCGATTCAACTCATCGGCATCGTCAAGATCCACCGCCAGCGGCTGCGGCGTCCCCACCGGCTCCATCTCCAGATCGACAAAAAAATCCTCCGGCAGATGCTCCAGCCGCACCGGTTGTTCCTCGGCCATTGCCAGCGCCACCTGCATCACGCTGCTGACCTGCCTTAAATTCCCCGGCCACGGGTGGCGGCTGAACAATGCCAGCACCTCACGACTCAAGCCCGCCCATTGCGAGGGTTCGCGATGCTGCTCCCACAAGCGTTTGAACAGCGCCTCTTTGTCACTGCGCTCTCTCAAGGGCGGCAGTTCCAGGGTCAGGCCGCCGATGCGGTAATACAGATCCTCGCGGAAACGCCCCAACTGCACCTGCTCGCGCAACGATCGGTTGGTCGCGGAAATGATGCGGATGTCCACCGGGAACAACTCACTGCTGCCTACCGGTTGCACGCAACGTTCCTGCAGCACTCGCAGCAAGCGCGCCTGCGTCGGAAGCGGCATGTCGCCGATTTCATCGAGGAACAGCGTGCCTTTGTCAGCCTTGCGGATCAGGCCGATGCTGCCTTTCTGATTGGCCCCGGTAAACGCGCCTTTCTCGTAGCCGAACAATTCGGACTCAACCAGTTCGGCGGGGATCGCCGCACAGTTCACCGCAATGAACGCCTGTTTGTTGCGAGAGCTGGCCTGATGCAGCGCTTTGACGAAAACTTCCTTGCCGACGCCCGTCTCGCCGTGGATTAACAAGGGAATGTCTTTTTCCAGCAAGCGCTCGGCCTGGCGCACGGCTTTTTCCACGCGGCTGTCGCCAAAGTGCAGGGTGCCGAGGCTGATCGCCGCTGGTGCTGGCGCAGTCACGGCGGGTTCGGCGAACACGAGTGGCTGAATCGGCACTTGCTTGGGTCTTTTCAGCAGACACTGGAAGCGGTTGCGCCCGGAAGCTTGCAAAGAGAAGGGCAGGCCTTCGGGTTGATTCAGCAGTTCCAGCAGCGAGACCTTGAACAGGCTCTCAACACTCAACCGCGACAGGCGCATACCCAGCAAATTGTCGGCACGGCGGTTGGCGGACAGCACCTGCCCACTTTCATCGAATATCAGCAGCCCGGCCCACTGGCTGTCGAGGTTGTTCAGGCCGGTGTTGAACGTCAGCTGGAAATGCTGGCCGTGGAACAGATTGAGGATCAGCCGGTTCTCCACGGTCTGGCTCATCATCTTGACCATGCCCAGGGTGTGGGAGGGCGGCAGGTAGCTGTCGCTGGACACGTCCAGCACCGCGATGACCTTGCGCTCGGCATCGAAAATGGGCGCGGCGGAACCGGTCATGAAGCGGTTGGCTTTGAGGAAGTGTTCATCGTGTTCAATGTGGACCGCCTGCTCGCAGACCAGCGCCGTGCCGATGGCGTTGGTGCCGCTGCAGCGTTCCATCCAGCTGGCGCCGGCGCTGAAGCCGCGGGTCAGGCTTGGCTCGATAAACCGCTGGGTGCCCCAAGAGGTCAGCACCTGGCCTTGATTGTCGGCGAGCATGATCAGGCAGTTGGAGTTGCTGAGGATGTTCTCGTAGTACGGCAGCACTTCCTGGTGGGTGGTTTGCACCAGTGAATGCTGGCTCTCGACCAACTGCTTGATGTCCTGCGCCGCAAGCTGGTCGAATGCGGGAGCGTTCTGGTGATCAAGGCCGAAGGCGCGGCATCGGGTCCAGGAGTCCTGGATGATGGTGTCGTGGGACAGCGGCGAGGCGGGTACGGCCATGGCAGTCAGTCTCTGAGCTAGCTTTTATTGTTTTTATGGTTTTTTGCGCATCACGCTGAATCTCTCACGTGACGTTCCTGACACTCCACGATTTTGCAGGAGCCGTGAACAGTCCATAGAGTGTTGTTCACTATTGTTCACTGTCAATGGGTGAACTGTTCAATTGTTCATTTCCGATTGTTCATTTGTGTTCAGCTACGAACGCAATTTTTTCGTGATTTTCAGGATTTCCCAACTGAATCAACCCTTTGAGATTTTTGGCACGAAAGTCGCTCTATAGCTCCGGTCGCTTGACTCCAAAAATAAAAAAGGCCGAGCCATGTCATTAACCCTGGAGCACGTCAGCCGCACCGTCGAGGGCCAGACCTGGATCGATGATGCGTGTCTGAGTTTCGAACCCGGATCCTTCAACGTTTTGCTGGGGCGCACGCTGTCCGGCAAGACCAGTCTCATGCGTCTGATGGCCGGGCTGGACAAGCCGGACTCCGGCCGGATCCTGATGAACGGCGTCGATGTCACGCAACGCCCGGTGCGCCTGCGCAACGTGTCGATGGTGTATCAGCAGTTCATCAATTACCCGACCATGACCGTCTTCGAGAACATCGCCTCGCCGCTGCGCCAGGCCGGTGCGTCCAACGAAGTGATCCAGAGCAAAGTGCTGGAAACCGCGAAGATGCTGCGCATCGAGAAATTCCTCAAGCGCTACCCCCTCGAACTGTCCGGCGGCCAGCAACAGCGTACGGCCATGGCCCGGGCGCTGGTCAAGGACGCCGAACTGATCCTGTTCGACGAGCCGCTGGTCAACCTCGATTACAAACTGCGCGAAGAACTGCGCCAGGAAATGCGCGAGCTGTTCAAGGCGCGCCACACCATCGCGATTTATGCCACCACTGAACCCAACGAAGCATTGGCCCTGGGCGGCACCACGACCATTCTTCATGAAGGCCGGGTGATCCAGAGTGGCAAGTCATCCGAGGTCTATCACCAACCGCAGACGGTGTTGGCGGCAGAGTTGTTCTCCGAGCCGCCGATCAACCTGATGCCGGGGCGCATCGCCGACAACGAAGTGAGTTTCGCCAACTTCGTTCACTTCCCGTTGAACGTCGACTTGCGTCCGGTCGGTGAGGGCGAGTTCCGCTTCGGCGTGCGTCCCAGCCACATCTCGCTGGTGCCGAGCAACGACGATGACCTCGAACTGGCGGTGACTGTCGAAGTCGCCGAGATCAGCGGCTCGGAAACCTTCCTGCACGTGCGCAACGAGCATTTCCTGCTGGTGCTGCACTTGCCGGGCGTTCACGAATACGACGTCGATGCGCCAATCCGCATCTACATCCCGACCCATAAACTGTTTGTGTTCGATGCGCAGGGGCGGCTGGTCCAGGCGCCGGGCCGGCGTGTCGCGAGGGTTGCCTGATGGCCGAAATCCGTTTGCAGAACCTCGCCCACAGCTACACCAAAACCCCGGCTGGACCGGAGGACTATGCGATCCGCGAGATGGACCACATCTGGGAGCAGGGCGGTGCTTTTGCCTTGCTGGGCCCGTCGGGTTGCGGCAAGTCGACCTTGCTCAACATCATTTCCGGCTTGCTCAGCCCGTCCCAGGGGCATGTGCTGTTCGACGGTAAAGCGGTCAACGACCTGACCCCGGAAAAACGCAACATCGCCCAGGTTTTCCAGTTCCCGGTGGTCTACGACACCATGACGGTGTTCGACAACCTGGCGTTCCCCTTGCGCAACCAGGGCATGGCCGAGGCAAAGATCCACACCAAGGTGCAGGAGATCGCCGAAGTCCTCGACCTGCAAACCCTGCTGAGCAAAAAAGCCCGCAACCTCACCGCCGATGAAAAACAGAAAGTCTCCATGGGCCGTGGTCTGGTGCGCGATGACGTGTCGGCGATCCTCTTCGATGAACCGCTGACGGTGATCGACCCGCACCTGAAGTGGAAGCTGCGGCGCAAACTCAAGCAGATTCACGAGCAGTTCAACATCACCATGGTCTACGTCACCCACGATCAGCTAGAGGCGTCGACCTTCGCCGACAAGATCGCGGTGATGTACGGCGGCCAGATCGTGCAATTCGGCACGCCACGGGAGTTGTTCGAACGGCCGAGCCACACTTTTGTCGGCTATTTCATCGGCAGTCCGGGCATGAACCTGATTGAGGTCCAGCCACAACCGGGCGGCGTCGGCTTCGCCTCGACGCACTTGCCGCTGTCCGGGGCCATGCAAAAACGCATCGCCGACACCGAGTGGAAAACCTTGAAGGTCGGCATTCGCCCTGAGTTCGTGCATGTCTGGGATGAGCCGTTTGATGACGCAATGCGGGCACAGGTCGTACACGTCGAAGACCTCGGCACCTACAAGATCATGACCCTGAGCCTCGATGGCGTACCGCTGAAAGTACGTCTGGCGGAAGACAAGCCAGTGCCCGAAGGCACGGCCTACATCAGTTTCCCGGCGCAGTGGTTGATGGTCTACGGCGACGAATTCCTGCTGGAAGCACAGGCCAGCAATGAGGTGCAGCCATGAACAAGGTGCAGAACAACAAGGCCTGGTGGCTGGTGTTGCCGGTGTTCCTGCTGGTGGCGTTCAGTGCGGTGATCCCGATGATGACCGTGGTCAACTATTCGGTGCAGGACATCTTCGACCAGTCCAGCCGCTATTTCGTCGGCGCCGATTGGTACAAGCAAGTGCTGCTCGATCCGCGGCTGCACGACTCGCTGCTACGCCAATTCATCTATTCGGCCTGCGTGCTGCTGATCGAAATCCCGCTGGGCATTGCGATTGCCCTGACCATGCCGACCAAGGGCCGCTGGTCGTCGGTGGTGCTGATCATCCTGGCGATCCCGTTGCTGATCCCGTGGAACGTGGTCGGCACCATTTGGCAGATCTTTGGCCGGGCCGACATCGGCCTGCTCGGTTCGACCCTCAATGCCATGGGCATCAACTACAACTATGCAGCCAACACCATGGACGCCTGGGTCACCGTGCTGGTGATGGACGTCTGGCACTGGACTTCACTGGTGGCGCTGCTGTGCTTCTCCGGGTTGCGGGCGATTCCCGACGTGTATTACCAGGCCGCTCGCATTGACCGGGCCTCGGCCTGGGCGGTGTTCCGGCACATCCAGTTGCCCAAGCTCAAGAGCGTGCTACTGATCGCGGTGATGTTGCGCTTCATGGACAGCTTCATGATCTACACCGAGCCGTTCGTGCTCACCGGCGGCGGACCGGGCAATGCCACCACGTTCCTCAGCCAGACCCTGACCCAAATGGCGATCGGCCAGTTCGACCTGGGGCCGGCGGCAGCGTTCTCGCTGGTGTACTTCCTGATCATCCTGTTGGTGTCCTGGCTGTTCTACACCGCCATGACTCACTCCGACGCCAACCGCTGAGGCCATCATGAGCAAGAGAAAGCTGATTCCACTGCTGACCTACATCCTGTTCCTGCTGGTGCCGATTTACTGGCTGCTGAACATGTCGTTCAAGAGCAACACCGAAATCCTCGGCGGGCTGACACTGTTTCCCCAGGATTTCACTTTCCACAACTACAAAGTGATCTTCACTGATCCTGCCTGGTACACCGGTTACCTCAACTCGCTGTATTACGTGAGCCTGAACACGGTGATTTCCCTGAGCGTGGCGTTACCGGCGGCGTATGCGTTTTCGCGCTACCGTTTCCTCGGTGACAAGCACCTGTTTTTCTGGCTGCTGACCAACCGTATGGCGCCACCGGCGGTATTCCTGTTGCCGTTCTTCCAGCTGTATTCGTCGATCGGCTTGTTCGACACCCACATCGCCGTCGCGCTGGCTCACTGTTTGTTCAACGTGCCATTGGCGGTGTGGATTCTGGAAGGCTTCATGTCCGGCGTGCCGAAAGAAATCGACGAGACCGCCTACATCGACGGCTACAGTTTCCCCAAGTTCTTCGTGAAGATTTTTATCCCGCTGATCGGCTCCGGCATCGGTGTCACGGCGTTTTTCTGTTTCATGTTTTCCTGGGTCGAACTGCTCCTGGCGCGGACCCTTACGTCGGTCAACGCCAAGCCCATTGCGGCGGTCATGACCCGTACCGTCTCGGCATCCGGTATCGACTGGGGGGTGCTGGCGGCGGCGGGAGTGTTGACCATCCTGCCGGGCATGCTGGTGATCTGGTTTGTTCGCAACCACGTGGCCAAGGGCTTTGCCCTGGGCCGGGTATGAGGAGCTGATGATGGAATGGATGAGCTGGACCGTCCCGACGGCGGCCTTTTTTGCTGTTATCGGTTTGATCCTGGTGGGCATGACCACTTGGGAGTTGCGCTCGCCGAGTGTGCTTCGGCGTGGTCTTTTACCGATTGCCACCACCCGTGGCGATCGCTTGTTTATCGGTCTTCTCGGCAGCGCCTACCTGCATTTGCTGGTAATCGGCGTGACCGACTGGAGCATCTGGGTAGCGTTCGCGTTGTCCCTGGTGTGGCTGTTGGCTGTGATGCGTTGGGGCTAGTCGAATCGCTCGGCAATGTTGCTCCGAAATTCAATAAGGAGGTCTCTATGTTCGACAAAAACAATAAGCTGCGACATAGCATTTCATTGGCAGCCATGCTGGCACTCAGCGGTTTGAGCGCTTCGGCCTGGGCCGATGCCTACGAAGACGCGGCAAAGAAATGGATCGGCGCTGAATTCAAGCCGTCCACCCTGACGGCCGATCAGCAACTCGAAGAGTTGAAGTGGTTCATCAAGGCCGCCGAACCGTTTCGCGAGATGAGCATCAAGGTTGTCTCGGAAACCATCGCCACCCACGAGTATGAATCCAAGGTGCTGGCCAAGGCCTTCAGCGAGATCACCGGGATCAAGCTGACCCACGACCTGCTGCAGGAAGGCGACGTGGTGGAAAAACTGCAAACCCAGATGCAGTCGGACAAGAACATCTATGACGGCTGGGTCAATGACTCGGACCTGATCGGTACGCACTTTCGCTACGGCAAGACCGAATCGATCACTGACCTGATGGCCAACGAAGGCAAGAACTTCACTTCGCCGACCCTCGACCTCAAGGACTTCATCGGCATCTCGTTCACCACGGCACCGGACGGCAAGATCTACCAGCTGCCCGACCAGCAGTTCGCCAACCTGTACTGGTTCCGTGCCGACTGGTTCGAACGCGCGGACCTGAAAGCCAAATTCAAGGAAAAGTACGGCTACGAGTTGGGCGTACCGGTGAACTGGTCGGCCTATGAAGACATCGCCAAGTTCTTCACCGAAGACGTCAAGGAAATCGACGGCAAGCGCGTCTACGGGCACATGGACTACGGCAAGAAAGACCCGTCCCTGGGCTGGCGCTTCACCGATGCCTGGTTCTCCATGGCCGGTGGCGGCGACAAGGGCTTGCCGAACGGTTTGCCGGTGGACGAGTGGGGTATCCGCGTCGAGGATTGCCACCCGGTGGGTTCCAGCGTGACCCGTGGCGGCGACACCAATGGCCCGGCGGCCGTGTTCGCCACCACCAAGTACGTGGACTGGATGAAGAAGTACGCGCCACCGGAAGCGGCGGGCATGACCTTCTCCGAATCCGGGCCCGTACCGTCCCAGGGCAACATCGCCCAGCAGATCTTCTGGTACACCGCCTTTACCGCCGACATGACCAAACCGGGGTTGGCGGTGATGAACGCCGATGGCACGCCGAAATGGCGCATGGCACCGTCGCCGCGTGGACCGTATTGGGAAGAGGGGATGAAACTGGGCTATCAGGACGTGGGTTCCTGGACGTTCATGAAGTCCACGCCTGAGAAGCAAAAACTCGCGGCCTGGCTGTACGCTCAGTTCGTGACTTCGAAAACCGTATCGCTGAAGAAAACCATCGTCGGCCTGACCCCGATCCGCGAGTCGGACATCAACTCGCAAGCCATGACCGACCTGGCACCGAAACTCGGTGGCCTGGTGGAGTTCTACCGCAGCCCGGCCCGCGTGCAATGGACCCCGACCGGGACCAACGTGCCTGATTACCCTCGCCTCGCGCAGTTGTGGTGGAGCCACATTGCCGAAGCCGCCAGCGGCGAAAAAACCCCGCAACAGGCACTCGACGGTCTGGCCAAGGATCAGGACGCAATCATGACCCGTCTGGAGCGCTCCAAGGCCCAGGCTACCTGCGCACCTAAGATGAACCCTGAGCGCGAGGCGCAATACTGGTTCGACCAGCCGGGCGCACCTAAGCCGAAACTGGAAAACGAGAAGCCGAAGGGCGAGACCGTGAGCTATGCCGAACTGCTGAAATCGTGGGAGGCAGCGCGTAAGTAAGGCTGACCTGTAAGAAGCGAACGGCACCGTAAGGTGCCGTTTTTTTGTGCCTGATCTACCGCAATCGCTAGCAGGCTAGCCCCACATGTGATCGGCGGTGTTCACGATGTGAGTGCCCACAGAATCCCCTGTGGGAGCGAGCCTGCTCGCGATGAGGCCAGCCCTGACAACTAATTGCTGGTGACCGAACACGAATCCCACAAAAACAAAAACGGCACCCGAAGGTGCCGTTCTGTTTACTGCCGAATGTCGCTTAAGCGATCAACCCGCCAGGCCCGACTGTTGAACCAGGTTCAGCAGCGGTTGTGGGTAGACGCCGAGGAAGAACGCGACCAGGGCGATGGCCAGCAGCATCACGCCGCCTGCTTTCTGTTCCCAGTGCAGTTGCGCATCGTGGCGACGCAGGTTCGGTTCGATCAGGTACAGGGTGACCATCACACGCAGGTAGTAGAACACGCCGATGGCGCTGCCCAGTACCAGCGAGCCGACCAGCCACCACTGATGCGATTCGACGCCAGTGGCGATGATGTAGAACTTGCCGATGAAGCCCGCGGTCAGCGGGATACCGGCCAGGGACAGCATCATCACGGTCATTACCGCGGTCAGGTATGGACGGCGCCAGAACAGGCCGCGGTATTCGTACAGGGCATCGGCGTCACGACCGTTGTACGGCGAGGACATCAGGGTGATCACGCCGAAGGCGCCGAGGCTGGTGATCACGTAGGTGACCAGGTACACGCCGATGGCTTCCACGGCCAGACCCTTGCTCGCCACCAGGGCGATCAGTAGGTAACCGAAGTGGGCGATGGACGAGTAACCCAGCAGACGCTTGAGGTTGCTCTGGGTCAGCGCCAGCAGGTTACCGAACAGAATCGACGCGATGGCGATGATGGTCAGCACGTCGCTCAGCACACCGCTGCTCGCCGCTGGCGAGATCTGGAACAGACGCACCATCACCGCGAACACAGCCACTTTGGAAGCAGTGGCGAGGAACGCAGCAACCGGCGCCGGAGCACCTTCGTAAACGTCTGGCGTCCAGAGGTGGAACGGTACCAGCGACAGCTTGAACGCCAGGCCGATCAGCATCATGCCCAGGCCCAGTTGCGCCAGCGAGCTAGGCAGACCGGTAGCCGCCAGCGCCTGACCGATGCCGACGAAGCTCAGGGAACCCGAGTCTGCGTACAGCAGCGCCATGCCGAACAACAGGAACGCCGAACCGGCGGCCGACAGCACCATGTACTTGATGCCGGCTTCCAGCGAGCGCTTGTTGAAGAAGGCATAAGCCACCAGACCGTAGACCGGCACCGACAGCAGTTCCAGACCGATGAACAACCCGGCCAGGTGCTGCGCGCTGACCAGAACCAGGCCACCAGCGGCGGACATCAGGATCAGCAGGTACAGTTCTTCACGGTTGCCCGGGTAACCCGAACCGCCATCGCCGAGGTAGGCGTGGGCGAGGGTGACGCAGGCGAGGGTGGCGACCAGGATCAGCGCCATGTACAGGCAGGCAAAGGTGTCGATCTGCAGCAACGGCGTCACGGCCAGGGGCGCGACTTTCAGGGCAGGCAGGATCGACAGCAGTGCCAGGTTCAGACCCGCCACGGAAATCAGGAAGGTCTGCGAGTGGTTGCGGCGCCAGGCGATTGCCAGCATCACCACGATAATGGTGAGGCTGGTAATCAACAGCGGCGCTAGCGCGATAAAGTGTTGAGTCGTGAATTCCATAGCGCTCTTACCGGGCCGAAGCGAGTTGAGTGAAGGCGGTGCCGAGCCACTGCTGCACGCCATGCATCGTAGCGGCAGAGGTATCGAGGAACGGTTGTGGGTACACGCCGAGGTAGATCAGCAATGCAGCCAGACCGACCACCATGATCAGTTCGCGACCGTCCATGCCGTGCAGTACCGCGTCCGATTTGGCCGGACCGAAGTACGCACGGTGGATCATGATCAGCGAGTAGACCGAACCGAACACCAGGCCGGTAGTGGCGATGATGGTGATCCACGGGGCACTGGCGAAGCTGCCGATCAGGATCAGGAACTCACCGACGAAGTTACCGGTACCCGGCAAGCCCAGGGACGCTGCTGCGAAGAACAGGCTGAGGGCCGGCAGGTAAGCGATCTTCGACCACAGGCCACCCATTTCACGCATGTCGCGCGTGTGGGTGCGTTCGTACAGCTGACCACTCAGGATAAAGAGTGCCGCGGCCGACAGACCGTGCGCCAGCATCTGCATGACTGCACCCTGCAGCGCCAGTTGGCTGCCGGAGTAGATGCCGATCAGTACGAAGCCCATGTGGGAAACGGACGAGAAGGCGATCAGACGCTTGATGTCGGTTTGTGCGAAGGCCAGGAACGCACCGTAGAAAATCCCGATCAGACCCAGGGTCATGGCGATCGGCGCGAACTCGGCCGAGGCATTCGGGAACAGCGGCAGGGCGAAACGCAGCAGGCCGTAGGCAGCGGTCTTCAGCAAGATACCGGCGAGGTCGACGGAACCGGCGGTCGGTGCCTGGGCGTGAGCATCAGGCAACCACGAGTGGAACGGTACGACGGGCAGCTTGACCGCGAAGGCGATGAAGAAGCCGAGCATCAGGATGTACTCGGTGGTCATCGACATCTTGGTTTTCAACAGGTCGGCGTAGTTGAAGGTGATCACGCCGGTTTCGTTGAAGTTGACCAGGACCAGACCGAGGATCGCCACCAGCATGATCAGGCCGGAAGCCTGAGTGAAGATGAAGAACTTGGTCGCCGCGTAGATCCGGGTTTTCTTGCCGTCCGAAGAACTGTGACCCCAGAGCGCGATGAGGAAGTACATCGGCACCAGCATCATTTCCCAGAAGAAGAAGAACATGAACAGGTCGAGGGCGAGGAACACGCCGACGACACCGCCCAGGATCCACATCAGGTTCAGGTGGAAGAAACCCACGTGACGCTGGATCTCTTTCCACGAGCAGAGTACCGAGAGGACACCCAGCAAACCGGTCAGCAGGATCATCAGCAGCGACAGGCCATCGAGGGCCAGGTGCACGCTGATGCCAAAGCGCTGGATCCAGATGTGCTTGAACTCAATCACCCAGGCCGGATCGGCGCCGGGTGCCGGTGCAAATGAATAATCGCCATGGGCCCACAGCCAGAGGCCGAGCGCGAGTTCCAGGGACATGGTCAACAGCGCAATCCAGCGCGGGAGGGTAGAGCCGAAGCGCTCACCCATCCAGCACAGCAGGCCGCCGATGAAGGGAATCAGGATTAGCCAAGGCAGAATCATGACGGGCTCGTTTCCTTTCGCAAATTCGCAAGGTTCATATCAGACCGCTACCAGCACGACGGCGCCAATTACCAGCACGGCACCCGCAGCCATCGAGGCGGCATACCAACGCAGTTGACCGGTCTCGGTACGGCTCAGGGCGGTGTGACCGCCTTTGGCCATGCGCGGGATCAAACCGATGGTCTGATCGAGCGGGTCTTTGCGCAGGATGTGGCTGATCGCCAGGTACGGCTTGACGAACAGTTTGTCGTAGATCCAGTCGAAGCCCCAGGCAGCGAACCACCAGGCCGAGAGGAAACGGCCGATGCCGCTGTTGGCGATGGCCGTCACGAAGCGACGCTTGCCGAGGAACAGCAGCGCGGCCAGCAGGATACCGGCCAGGGCGATGGCGCCCGAGGCGATTTCCAGACTGTGCTTGGCTTCGCCGCCGGCATGGCCGACGCTTTGCGGCAGCACGCCGTGCAGCGGTGGAACGATCATCGCGCCGACGAAGGTCGACAACACGATCAGCACCGACAGTGGCAGCCAGTGGGCGATGCCGTGACCGGCGTGGGCTTCGGTCTTCGCTTCACCGTGGAACGCGATGAAGATCAGGCGGAAGGTGTACAGCGAGGTCATGAACGCGCCAACCAGACCCGCGTAGAGCAGACCGTTGTTGCCGCTGGCGAACGCTTCCCAGAGGATTTCGTCCTTGGAGTAGAAGCCTGCGGTCACCAGAGGCAGGGCCGCCAGGGCCGCGCCGCCGACGATGAAGCTGGCGTAGGCCAGTGGCAGTTTCTTCCACAGACCGCCCATCTTGAAGATGTTCTGCTCGTGGTGGCAGGCAACGATTACCGCACCGGAAGCAAGGAACAGCAGGGCCTTGAAGAAAGCGTGGGTCATCAGGTGGAAGATCGCGCCATCCCAGGCACCGACGCCCAGGGCCAGGAACATGTAGCCGATCTGGCTCATGGTCGAGTAGGCGAGGATGCGCTTGATATCGGTCTGAACCAGGGCTGCGAAACCGGCGAGTACCAGGGTCACGCCACCGACGATGCCTACCAGGTGCAGGATTTCCGGCGCCAGGGTGAACAGGCCGTGGGTACGGGCGATCAGGTAGACACCCGCGGTCACCATGGTCGCGGCGTGGATCAGTGCCGACACCGGGGTAGGACCGGCCATCGCGTCCGCCAGCCAGGTTTGCAGTGGCAGTTGCGCGGATTTACCGACAGCGCCGCCCAGCAGCATCAGGGTGGCCATGACCATCCAGAAGTCGCCGGCCTGGAATTTCTGCGGTGCCAGCACCAGCAGTTCCTGAACGTTCAGCGTGCCCAGTTGGGCAAACAGGATGAACAGGCCGATGGCCATGAACACGTCACCGATACGGGTCACGATGAAGGCTTTGAGTGCGGCGTTACCGTTGTTGCGGTTGCTGTAGTAGAAACCGATCAACAGGTACGAGCACAGGCCCACGCCTTCCCAACCGAAGTACAGGAACAACAGGTTATCGCCCAGCACCAGGAACAGCATGCTGGCGATAAACAGGTTGGTGTAGGCGAAGAAGCGCGAGTAACCGGCTTCACCGCGCATGTACCAGGACGCGAACAGGTGGATCAGGAAGCCGACGCCGACGACCACACCGAGCATGGTCACGGACAGGCCGTCCAGATACAGCGCGAAGTTCGGCGTGAAGCCTTCCACCGCCATCCACTGCCACAACACCTGGGTGTAGTGACCGCCTTCTGGCGGGGCGACGTTGAATTGCCAGATCACGTAGGCGGTCACGATTGCCGACAGACCGATGGAACCCACGCCGATCAATGCGGCCAGGTTTTCCGAGATGCGTCCACGGGAGAACGACAGCAGCAGGAAACCAATGAGAGGGAATACGAAAGTCAGAAAGAGTAGGTTCATCCGCGCATCTCACTGGCAGCGTCGATATCGAGCGTGTGGAAGCGGCGATACAGTTGCAACAGAATCGCCAGGCCGATACTGGCCTCGGCGGCTGCCAGGCTGATCACCAGGATGAACATGATCTGTCCATCCGGCTGCGCCCAACGGCTACCGGCAACAATGAAGGCCAGTGCAGAGGCGTTCATCATCACTTCAAGACTCATCAACACAAACAAAATGTTGCGGCGGACCATCAGGCCAACCAGGCCGAGGCAGAACAGGATGCCGGCGACCGCCAGACCATGCTCCATAGGGATAGCAGGCATCGTCATTGCTCCTTGGCTTCGTTACGGCCCAGATGGAACGCCGTGACGGCTGCGGCGAGCAGCAGCATCGAGGCGAGTTCGACCACCAGCAGGTAAGGACCGAACAGGCTGATGCCCACGGCCTTGGCGTCTACGGTGGTGTGGCCGATGGCTTCACCGCTCTGGTGGGCGAACAGCACGTACAGCAGTTCAGCCAGCAGCAGGGCGCCGAGAATGACCGGGCCGAGCCAGATGCCGGGCTTGAGCCAGACGCGCTCTTGCTGAACCGAGGCCGGGCCCAGGTTCAGCATCATCACCACGAACACGAACAGCACCATGATGGCGCCAGCGTAGGCGATCACTTCCAGGACACCGGCAAACGGTGCGCCGAGGGCGAAGAACGTCATGGCCACGGCGATCAGCGAAATGATCAGGTAGAGCAGGGCGTGCACAGGGTTGGTGTTGGTGATCACGCGAAGCGTGGACACCACAGCGATACCCGATGCGAAATAGAAAGCGAATTCCATCTTTCTTCCTTAAGGCAGCAAGCTCTTCACGTTGATCGGTTCGGCTTCATTCTGCGCGGAGCCTTTCGGCTTCCCGGCAATCGCCATACCTGCAACACGATAGAAGTTGTAATCAGGGTTTTTGCCGGGGCCGGAGATCAGCAGATCTTCTTTCTCGTACACCAGGTCCTGACGTTTGAACTCGGCCATTTCGAAATCCGGTGTCAGCTGGATCGCAGTGGTCGGGCAGGCTTCCTCGCAGAGGCCGCAGAAAATGCAGCGCGAGAAGTTGATGCGGAAGAAGTCCGGGTACCAGCGACCGTCTTCGGTTTCAGCTTTCTGCAGCGAGATGCAACCGACCGGGCACGCCACGGCGCACAGGTTGCACGCTACACAACGCTCTTCACCGTCGGGGTCGCGGGTCAGGACGATACGGCCACGGTAGCGCGGCGGCAGGTACACGGCTTCTTCCGGGTACTGCAGCGTGTCGCGCTTGCGGAAGGCGTGGCCGAAAATCATCACCAGGCTGCGAAGCTGGGTGAAGAAGCCATGCACGATGTCAATTATGTACTTCATGATTCTCTATCCTCACTGAGCCGCGACGGCGGGCGTGTTGAGCAACACGATCGCAGCGGTCACCAGCATGTTGACGAGGGTCAGCGGCAAGCAGAACTTCCAGCTGAAATCCATCACTTGGTCATACCGTGGGCGCGGAATCGAAGCGCGCAACAGAATGAAGATCATGATGAAGAACGCGGTTTTCAGTGCGAACCAGATGAACGGGATCTGCGGCAGGATGCCGAACGGACCGTGCCAGCCACCGAAGAACAAGGTCACCAGCAGCGCCGAGATCAGCACGATGCCGATGTACTCGCCGACGAAGAACATGCCCCATTTCATGCCGGCGTATTCAATGTGGTAACCGTCGGCCAGTTCCTGTTCCGCTTCCGGCTGGTCGAACGGGTGACGGTGAGTCACGGCCACGCCAGCGATGAAGAAGGTCAGGAAACCGAAGATCTGCGGAATGATGAACCACAGGTTCTGTGCTTGATATTCAACGATGTCGCGCATGTTGAACGAGCCGACCTGGATCACGATGCCCATCAGCGACAGGCCCATGAACACTTCGTACGACACGGTCTGTGCCGAGGCCCGCAAGCTGCCCAGCAGGGCGAACTTGTTGTTACTCGACCAACCGGCGAACAACACCGCGTAGACCGACAGGCCCGCCATGGCGAAGAAGAACAGGATGCCGATATTGATGTCCGCCACGCCCCAGGTCGGGGTGATCGGGATGATCGCGAAGGCAATCAGCAGGGCGCTCATGGCCACTACCGGTGCCAGGGTGAAGATCATCTTGTCGGCGAATGGAGGCGTCCAGTCTTCCTTGAAGAACATCTTGATCATGTCGGCAGCGATCTGGAACGCGCCGAACGGACCGACGCGGTTCGGACCGTAACGGTCCTGCCAGAGGGCGAGCAAACGACGCTCGACCCAGCTGAGCAGGGCGCCGCAAACCACCACGGCCAGCAGAATCACCACGGCCTTGAGGACCGCGATGATCACGTCGATCACTTCAGGAGTGAACAAGGTCATTGAGCTGCCTCCTGCAGACCGTCAACGGATTTGCCGAAAATCGCTGGCGGAATGCCGGCGATGCCCGCAGGCAGTGCCACCAGGCCAGCGCCCAGCTCTTCGTTGATACGCAGCGGCAGACGCAGGGTCTGGCCAGCGACGTTCAAGCTGAGCATGGCGCCGTCATTGACACCCAGGCGGTCGGCTTCGGACTTGGCCAGTGCGACGTACGCAGCCGGAATGCGTTCCTGAACCGGAGCGGCTTTCGAAGAGTTCTCTTCGCTGCCGAACAGGTGGAAGAACGGGACGACTTGCCAGGTGCCCTGGGCCGGGTTGAACGCGCGCGGAACATTGGCGAACCAGTTCAGCGAGTCACCGTTGCTTTCGATCAGGCGGGTGCCCGGGTCGCCAGCGCGGATGTGACCACCGACTTCGTCCTGGAACTTGTTCCAGGCTTGCGGCGAGTTCCAGCCCGGAGACCAGGCGAATGGCACTTGCTGACGCGGTTCGGCCGAGCCCGAGTAACCTTCCATGGAGAATGCGAACGCGGTGTCATTGTCCTGCGGGGTACGCGGTTCGTGCACGCTGATGTCGGCGCGCATGGCGGTACGACCGGAGTAACGCAGCGGTTCACGGGCCAGTTTCATGCCCTTGATGCGGAACGCGGCGGACGGCGCAGCGTCGACGATGGCCGCCAGTTGCGGGGTGCTCGAGGCGACCGCAGCGGTGACGTGGTCCAGTTGCGTCCAGTCGATCGGCTGGTTCAGCAGGGTCGCGCGCAGGGCATGCAGCCAGCGCCAGCCTTCGTGAACCAGGATGCTCGCGTCCATGTACTTCGGATCGAACACCTGGAAGAAGCGCTGGGCGCGACCTTCCTGGCTGACCAGCGTACCGTCGCCTTCAGCGAAGCTGGCGGCCGGCAGAACCAGGTGCGCGCGATCGCTGGTGGCAGTCTTCTGATGGTCGGCCACGATCACCACTTTCGCAGCGGTCAGGGCGGCATCGACACGGGCTTTGTCGGTGCGGGTGTACAGATCGTTTTCCAGCACGACGATGGCGTCGGCCTTACCGTCGATGACGGCTTGCAGCGCGGCGTCGACCGATTCGCCACCGAGCATGGCCAGGCCGAGGCTGTTGGCCTCAGGCACGATCAGGCTGATGGAGCCGTTCTTCTCGCGCAGCTTCAGGGCCTTGGCGATGTTCGCGGCGGCTTCGATCAAGGCTTTGGAGCCCAGGGAAGTACCGGCGATGATCAGTGGGCGCTTGGCCGCGAGCAGGGCGTCGGCGATGCGCTTGGCCAGTTCGAGGGCTTCAGCGTCCAGGCCTTCAACGGCTGGAGCACTGGCGTCGAGGGCGTGGGCCACGGCGAAACCGATGCGTGCCAGGTCGTCGGGAGCGGCGTGGACGCATTCTTCGGCGATGTCGTCGAGCTTGGTTTCAGCCAGGCTGGCGATGAACAGCGGGTTCAGCGCGTGCTGGCCGATGTTCTTCACGGCGGCGTCGAGCCAGGGCTGAACACGCATGGCGTCGGCCATGTCTTCAGCTTTGCCCTTGACCGATTGACGCAGGGACAGCGCCATGCGGGCGGCCGTCTGGGTCAGGTCTTCACCGAGGACGAAAATCGCATCGTGGTCTTCGATGTCGCGCATGTTCGGCACTGGCAGCGGGCTGTCTTTGAGCACTTGCAGGACCAGACGGATACGCTCCAGCTCGGCAGCTTCGATACCGGAGTAGAAGTGCTCGGCACCGACCAGTTCGCGCAACGCGTAGTTGCTTTCGAGGCTGGCACGCGGCGAACCGATGCCGACGATGTTGCGACCGCGCAGCAGGTCGGCGGCTTTATCCAGCGCTTCGTCGAGGCTCAGCTTGGTGCCGTTGGCCAGCAGCGGCTGACGCGGACGGTCTTCACGGTTGACGTAGCCATAGCCGAAACGGCCACGGTCGCACAGGAAGTACTGGTTTACCGAGCCGTTGAAACGGTTTTCGATACGACGCAGTTCACCGTAGCGTTCGCCCGGGGAAATGTTGCAACCGCTGGAGCAGCCATGGCAGATGCTCGGCGAGAACTGCATGTCCCACTTACGGTTGTAGCGCTCGGAGTGAGTCTTGTCGGTGAACACGCCGGTCGGGCAGACCTCGGTGAGGTTGCCGGAGAACTCGCTTTCCAGGGTGCCGTCTTCAACGCGACCGAAGTACACGTTGTCGTGAGCGCCGAATACACCGAGATCAGTGCCGCCGGCGTAGTCCTTATAGAAGCGCACGCAGCGGTAGCAAGCGATGCAGCGGTTCATTTCGTGGGAAATGAACGGGCCCAGTTGCTGGTTCTGGTGGGTGCGCTTGGTGAAGCGGTAACGGCGCTCGTTGTGGCCGGTCATTACCGTCATGTCTTGCAGGTGGCAGTGACCGCCTTCTTCACAGACCGGGCAGTCGTGAGGGTGGTTGGTCATCAGCCATTCAACAACACTGGCGCGGAACGCCTTGGACTCTTCATCATCGATGGAGATCCAGGTGTTGTCGGTGGCAGGGGTCATGCAGGACATGACGATACGACCACGGGTGTCGTTTTCGTCGGTGTACTGCTTGACCGCGCACTGGCGACAAGCGCCAACGCTGCCAAGGGCAGGGTGCCAGCAGAAATACGGAATATCGAGGCCCAGAGACAGACATGCCTGTAACAGGTTGTCTGCCCCATCGACTTCGAGCGCTTTGCCGTCTACGTGGATAGTGGCCATGGTTCAAAGTTCTTCGTTGGCCCGGTGTCAGCGGGCGTGGCTAATGGAATCTTGTTATCCGCGTGAATCAACACAGCCGTTAAAGGCGTCATCACACGAAAAGCGAAGGGCACGGACCCTTCGCTTTTTTAAGCGTTTACGCGCCGACTACGATCGGCCTTGCCAGAGGCGGGACGGCGGCGCTGACTGGCGCGATACCGGCTTCGAACTCATGGCGGAAGTATTTGATTGCGCTGCCCAACGGCTCCACGGCGCCCGGTGCGTGAGCACAGAAGGTCTTGCCTGGGCCGAGGAAACCGACCAGACCCAGCAGGGTCTCGATGTCGCCTGGCTGGCCTTCACCGTTCTCGATGGCCATCAGGAGCTTGACGCTCCATGGCAAGCCATCGCGGCATGGGGTGCAGAAACCGCAGGATTCGCGAGCGAAGAACTGCTCCATGTTGCGCAGCAGGGACACCATGTTGACGCTGTCGTCCACCGCCATGGCCAGGCCGGTACCCATACGGGTGCCCACTTTGGCGATGCCGCCGGCATACATTTGTGCGTCGAGGTGTTCCGGCAACAGGAAACCGGTACCGGCGCCGCCTGGCTGCCAGGCCTTGAGCTTGAAGCCGTCGCGCATGCCGCCGGCGTAGTCTTCGAACAGCTCGCGACCGGTGACACCGAATGGCAGTTCCCACAGGCCCGGGTTCTTGACCTTGCCGGAGAAGCCCATGAGCTTGGTGCCCATGTCTTCGCTGCCTTCGCGGGCCAACGATTTGTACCAGTCCACGCCGTCGGCAATGATCGCCGGGACGTTGCACAGGGTTTCAACGTTGTTCACGCAAGTCGGCTTGCCCCATACGCCAACGGCGGCAGGGAAGGGCGGTTTGGAGCGCGGGTTGGCGCGGCGGCCTTCGAGGGAGTTGATCAGTGCGGTTTCTTCACCGCAGATGTAACGCCCGGCGCCGGTGTGCACGAACAGTTCGAAGTCGAAACCCGAACCGAGGATGTTCTTGCCCAGCAGGCCAGCAGCCTTGGCTTCTTCCACGGCACGGTTGAGGTGCTTGGCGGCGGTGGTGTATTCGCCGCGCAGGAAGATGTAGCCACGGTAGGTTTTCAGTGCGCGGGCACTGATCAGCATGCCTTCGATCAGCAGATGGGGCAGTTGCTCCATCAGCATGCGGTCTTTCCAGGTGTTCGGCTCCATTTCATCCGCGTTGCACAGCAGGTAGCGGATGTTGATGGATTCGTCCTTGGGCATCAGACCCCACTTCACGCCAGTGGGGAAGCCTGCACCGCCGCGACCCTTGAGGCCGGCGTCTTTCACGGTCTGGACGATATCGTCCTGAGCCATGTCGGCGAAGGCTTTGCGCGCAGCGGCGTAGCCGTTCTTGGCCTGGTACTCGTCGAGCCAGACAGCTTCGCCGTCGTCACGCAGACGCCAGGTGAGCGGGTGAGTCTCGGCCGAACGCTTGATGCGGTTGGCCGGGCCGAAAGAAGTCAGGGTCATACGTAGCCCTCGAGCAATTTGGCAACGCCTGCTGGCTGCACATCACCGAACGTGTCGTCGTCGATCATCAACGCCGGCGCCTTGTCGCAGTTGCCGAGGCAGCAGACCGGCAGCAGGGTGAAACGACCGTCGGCGGTGGTTTGACCCAGGCCGATGCCGAGCTTGCTCTGGATTTCGCTGACCACGGACTCGTGGCCGCCGATGTAGCAGACCATGCTGTCGCAGACGCGAATGATGTGACGGCCGACCGGCTGACGGAAGATCTGGCTATAGAACGTCGCCACACCTTCAACGTCGCTGGCCGGGATACCGAGGATCTCGCCGATGGCGTACAGAGCGCCGTCCGGCACCCAGCCACGTTCCTTCTGGACGATCTTCAGGGCTTCGATCGACGCCGCGCGCGGGTCTTCGTAGTGATGCAACTCGTGCTCGATGGCCGAGCGCTCGGTTTCACTCAAGGTGAAACGGTCTGTCTGGATAAGCGTGCTGTTCATGCTTAGCGGTCCACGTCGGCCATAACGAAATCGATACTACCCAGGTACGCGATCAAGTCCGCGACCATGCTGCCTTTGATCACCGAAGGGATCTGCTGCAAGTGCGGGAAGCTTGGGGTACGAATCCGGGTGCGGTAGCTCATGGTGCCGCCATCGCTCGTCAGGTAATAACTGTTGATGCCCTTGGTCGCTTCGATCATCTGGAAGGATTCGTTGGCCGGCATGACCGGGCCCCACGAAACTTGCAGGAAGTGCGTGATCAAGGTTTCGATGTGCTGCAGGGTGCGCTCTTTCGGCGGCGGCGTGGTCAGCGGGTGATCCGCCTTGTACGGGCCTTCCGGCATGTTGCGCATGCACTGCTCGATGATCTTGATGCTCTGGCGCATTTCTTCCACGCGCACGATGCAGCGATCGTAGGCATCGCCATTGGCGGCCAGCGGCACTTCGAATTCGAAGTTTTCGTAACCGGAGTATGGACGCGCTTTACGCAGGTCGAAGTCGCAACCGGTGGAACGCAAGCCTGCACCGGTGACGCCCCATTCCAGGGCCTCTTTGGTGTTGTAGGCGGCGACGCCGATGGTCCGGCCACGCAGGATGCTGTTGTCCAGTGCGGCTTTCTGGTATTCGTCCAGACGCTTTGGCATCCACTCGACGAAGTCTTTCACCAGCTTTTCCCAACCGCGCGGCAGGTCGTGGGCGACGCCACCGATGCGGTACCAGGCCGGGTGCAGACGGAAACCGGTAATGGCTTCGATCACCGTGTACGCCTTCTGGCGGTCGGTGAAGGTGAAGAACACCGGGGTCATGGCGCCGACGTCCTGGATGTAGGTACCCAGGAACAGCAGGTGGCTGGTGATCCGGAAGAACTCGGCCATCATGATGCGGATGACGTCGACCTTCTCTGGCACCTTGATGCCAGCCAGTTTCTCGACCGAGAGCACGTACGGCAGGTTGTTCATCACGCCGCCGAGGTAGTCGATACGGTCGGTGTACGGGATGAAGCTGTGCCAGGACTGACGCTCGGCCATCTTCTCGGCGCCACGGTGGTGGTAACCGATGTCCGGAACGCAATCGACGATCTCTTCACCATCCAGCTGCAGGATGATGCGGAACGCACCGTGCGCGGAAGGGTGGTTCGGGCCGAGGTTGAGGAACATGTAGTCCTCGTTCGGGCCGGAACGTTTCATGCCCCAGTCTTCAGGCTTGAAGCGCGCGGCCTCTTCCTCAAGCTGTTGCTTGGCCAGGGTCAGGCTGAACGGATCGAACTCGGTGGCGCGCGCCGGGAAGTCCTTGCGCAGCGGATGACCTTCCCAGGTTGGCGGCATCATGATGCGCGTCAGGTGAGGGTGGCCTTTGAAGTCGATGCCGTACATGTCCCAGACTTCACGCTCGTACCAGTTGGCGTTCGGCCAGATGCTGGTGACGGTCGGCAGGCTGAGGTCGCTCTCGGACAGGGCGACTTTGATCATGACGTCGCTGTTACGCTCGATTGACATCAAGTGATAGAACACGGAGAAATCGGCGCCGTTCGGCAGCCCTTGACGCTTGGTGCGCAGACGCTCGTCCACGCCGTGCAGGTCATAGAGCATGACGTACGGCTTGGGCAGGTTACGCAGGAAGGTCAGGACTTCGACGAGTTTGGCGCGGGCAACCCAAAGCACCGGCATGCCGGTGCGGGTAGGCTGGGCGGTGAACGCCTCCGGGCCAAAACGGTTGTTCAGTTCGACGACCACATCCTGGTCGTCTGCCTTGAAAGGCGGGATGTACAGAGCACTGCCTGTAGTCATGGTTATTTATCGCTTTCGGTCAACGTAAAGAATGAAGCCAGTTTCTCGTTCTATTAAAGAAGCAGATCTGGATCAGACTTCGTCGGGGCTGCGCAGGTTGGTTACCTGAATACGCTGTTCGCGGCGCTTTTCCTTCTCGGAAGGCATCTCGGCGCGATAAACGCCTTGATCACCAACGACCCAGGAAAGTGGGCGACGCTCCTGGCCAATCGACTCCTGCAACAGCATCAAGCCTTGCAGGAAAGCTTCAGGGCGGGGCGGGCAGCCAGGCACGTAGACGTCCACGGGCAGGAACTTGTCCACCCCTTGAACCACGGAGTAGATGTCGTACATGCCACCGGAGTTGGCGCACGAACCCATGGAAATGACCCATTTAGGTTCGAGCATTTGCTCGTAGAGACGCTGAATGATCGGCGCCATCTTGATGAAGCAGGTACCGGCGATAACCATGAAATCCGCCTGACGCGGCGATGCCCGGATAACTTCGGCGCCAAAGCGCGCGATGTCGTGGGGCGCCGTGAAGGCGGTGGTCATTTCCACATAGCAGCACGAAAGACCGAAGTTATACGGCCACAGGGAGTTCTTGCGCCCCCAGTTGATCGTGCCGTTAAGCACGTCTTCGAGCTTGCCCATGAAAATGTTTTTGTGGACTTGATCTTCTAACGGATCGGAAACGGTTTCCCGTTCGCCAATCGGATACTGCTCGTTAGGAGCATCGGGGTCGATCCTGGTGAGATTGTATTGCATTGCCAAAGCCTCATTGTTTCAGCTTCGCTTGCCGCTTGCGCCGAGCTTCCGGAGCCCAGTCAAGGGCGCCCACTCGGAATAGGTAGACAAGACCTGCCAACAGAATTGCTATGAAAACGAGAGCTTCGACGAATCCGGTCCAGCCGCTTTCGCGGACGGACACAGACCATGCAAAGAGAAAGAGGGCTTCGATATCGAAGATCACGAAGAGCATCGCGACCAGATAGAATTTGGCTGAGAGCCGCAAGCGGGCGCCACCTGTAGGTAGCATGCCGGACTCGAACGGTTCGTTTTTGCTGCGGCCCCAGGCTTTTGACCCGAGGAGGCTGGAGACGCCCAGCATGAAGGCACAGAGGCCGACGACGCCTAGAAGGAAAATGGCAAAGCCCCAGTTGTGGGCCATGAGTCCTGTCGCTTCGGGCATGCTGGTAATCCTTAACAGAGAGCAAAGGTCTCTGAGCTTGAAAAGAAACAAAGCAGTGACGATATGTCGCAGCAATCAATCCCGCTGATTTTATGGCTAAACACCCGGCAAGTAAAATTCCTATAGCGAAATTATTTACAGGAATAAGGACATAGCGAGCCCTCGAGGCCCTGTAGCCCTTGACCAATGGGCATTAGCCGGCATTTCGTCAATTATGTTTTGTAGGGAATGTAACGAACATAATTCCAGCTAAATGATAATCAATATTGATTGGGTTGGTTTTTAAACTGTTTATTCCGCAAGTGCGCAGAAAGTTGCCTTATATGCGCGTTACTGCAAGTAGCGGCGGGGTGGGTTTCGGCAGATTTTTCTGGCGCAGGTAGCACAGTGGCCCCATGTGTTTTGTCTGTCTGACCGCGATCCACTGCAGGAGCGAGCCTGCTCGCGATAGCGCCAGGTCTGTCGGCATCGTTTTTGTCTGATCCGCCGCTTTCGCGAGCAGGCTCGCTCCCACAGGGGTGGGGGCTGGAGGATTCACGTGCAAAAAAAAACGCCCCGAACCAGTCGGGGCGTCAGATGCGCGGCGTTGCGGTTTTTAATCAGTCCGCAACGGCCGTTGACTCAGGCGAAGCAGATCAGTGGAACTGTTCTTCTTCGGTCGAACCGGTCAGTGCGGTGACCGAAGACGAGCCACCTTGAATCACAGTGGTCATGTCGTCGAAGTAACCGGTGCCCACTTCCTGCTGGTGAGCCACGAAGGTGTAACCCTTGGCAGCGTCAGCGAACTCCTGCTCCTGCAGCTTCACGTAGGCAGTCATGTCGTTGCGGGCGTAGTCGTGCGCCAGGTTGAACATGCTGTGCCACATGTTGTGAATGCCGGCCAGGGTGATGAACTGGTGCTTGTAGCCCATGGCGGACAGTTCGCGCTGGAACTTGGCGATGGTCGCGTCGTCCAGGTTTTTCTTCCAGTTGAAGGAAGGCGAGCAGTTGTACGACAGCAGTTGGTCCGGGTATTCCTTCTTGATCGCTTCGGCGAAGCGACGAGCCTCGTCCAGGTCTGGCTTGGCGGTTTCGCACCAGATCAGGTCGGCGTACGGCGCGTAGGCCAGGCCGCGAGCGATGGCCTGGTCCAGACCGGCGCGCACTTTGTAGAAGCCTTCCTGGGTACGTTCGCCAGTCACGAATGGCTGGTCGTACGGATCGCAGTCGGACGTCAACAGGTCAGCGGCGTTAGCGTCGGTACGAGCCAGGATGATGGTCGGAGTACCGGCAACGTCAGCAGCCAGACGAGCAGCGGTCAGCTTCTGCACGGCTTCCTGGGTCGGAACCAGTACTTTGCCGCCCATGTGGCCGCATTTCTTCACGGAAGCCAGTTGGTCTTCGAAGTGAACGCCGGCGGCGCCTGCTTCGATCATGCTCTTCATCAGCTCGTAGGCGTTCAGTACGCCGCCGAAACCGGCTTCGGCGTCAGCCACGATTGGAGCGAAGTAGTCGATATAGCCGTCGTCGCCCGGGTTCTTGCCGGCTTTCCACTGGATCTGGTCGGCACGACGGAACGAGTTGTTGATGCGCTTGACCACGGTTGGAACCGAGTCCACCGGGTACAGCGACTGGTCCGGGTACATCGATTCGGCGGAGTTGTTGTCCGCAGCCACTTGCCAGCCCGACAGGTAGATCGCCTGGATACCGGCTTTGACTTGTTGCACGGCCTGGCCGCCGGTCAGGGCGCCCATGCAGTTGACGAAATCTTTCTCAGGACGGAAGGCTGGCTTGGCACCCTGGGTCACCAGGTTCCACAGCTTCTCGGCGCCCATTTTTGCAAAGGTGTGCTCAGGTTGAACCGAGCCACGCAGACGGACGACGTCAGCAGCGGAGTAAGTGCGTGTCACGCCTTTCCAGCGCGGGTTTTCAGCCCAGTCTTTTTCGAGGGCTGCAATTTGCTGTTCGCGTGTCAGTGCCATGGGAGATAAACCTCGTCGCGTCTTTATGAAAAGTTGTTCTGCGGTGGAAAATTCCTGCGCTCGCTGACCAGAAGCTTAGGTGGTCAAGTCGGGTTCGGCGGGGGAGGCGACGGGATGAACGATGGGCTCGAGGGGAAGTGAGCAGGTAAGGGCGAACTGGCGGGCGCATTCGGGCGTCGTGGGCCTTGGTGCGAACTTCAGTGTGATGCCGGGTTTACCTAAATACGCTTCCGTCCCTCGGGACAACTTCGTTCCAGTCGGCAACCTCGTCAAACACACCTTGTGGGCGGTACAGACACGAAGCGGTTCGCGGGGTAGGTGCGAACATCGCCTCGAAGGCCCTTGCCAGGGCCCCTGATTAGCGGGAGCGAGGCCATCATGCCTTTGCTTTTTTGGCTCGTCAAACGTTTTGTAGTGCTTTTTTTCAGGCACTACATCTTTGGTCTAATACGACTAATCAGTCAGTTTTCGGTGACTTAGTCCAAAGTGTCGACTTTCACTCGCAGGGTCATGTCATCGCGCCCTTGAGTCGAGTAGCTGCGGGCTACGCCCTGTTTGTCGGCCTGAGTCTGGCGATTCACGCCGGCCAACAGGATCCATTCGCCCAGGCGCCCGGTGACGGTTGTGTCGGTACTTTGTACGTTCACTACATCGGGACGTTCCTGGCTCATGCGGTCACGGTTGGTACTGATCGACAGGTGGACGATTTCGCCGGTGACGTTGGCGGTGACGTAAAAACCCTGGGTGACGTTGCGGTATTCGGTCTGGCTGCGCAGGTCGCCGTAGGAGTCCGACTGGGTGCTGGTCAGTGGCACGCTTTGGCCGACCTGTATCAGTGCCGGCATGCCATCGGTGGCCTGGACTTGTTGAATCCCGCCGTCACGGCTTGCGGTGCTGCGGCTGATGATGCGGGTCTGGCTGGGCTTGGCGCCGTTCACCGAATAACCCTGGTCGCCCTGTACGTTATTTTCGTTGGTGTCGACGGTGATCAGCAGGCGTTTGGGGGCGGTGTCGAGTTGGCTAACCAGGGCCTTAAGTTCGTCGATCTTGCGTTGATCGGCATTGACGATGAGCTGATTGCCGTAGGCGCTGACGGTGCCGTCCTTGCCGACGAAATCCTGCGCCACGGGCAGCATGTCGGCACTGGTGTGGTAATTCAAAGGCACGATTTCGGTGGCTGCCATGACCGAAAAACTGCAGGTCACCAGCAGTGTGGTGAGCAGGGTGCGTAGGGACATATCCGTTATCTCCGCCAACTTCAAAGTGTTGATATTGCCAGTTTGTCGGCTCCGGGTGGGGCAAGTTGAATCGTAGACAGCAAAACGCCCCGGCATCTCGCGATGTCGGGGCGTTTTGCGGTGCTTTTACTGGCGCCTTCGCGAGCAGGCTCCTCGGTATCAAGCCGAATGGCGAACCATGTCCACATGCGGAATCCCTGCTTCCAGGAACTCCTCACTGACCAGGCTGAAGCCCAGGCGCTCATAGAACGCCGTGGCTTGAACCTGGGCGCTGAGCATCTGTTGCTTGAGCCCGCGCTCTTCGGCTTCGCCGATCACGGCTTGCATCAGCGCATCGCCGACTTTCAAGCCGCGCCAGTCCTTGAGCACCGAGACCCGTCCGACGTGACCGTCGGGCAGCAGGCGTGCGGTACCAATGGGGAAGTCGCCTTCGAACGCAAGGAAATGCACGGCGGTTGCGTCGTCGGCGTCCCATTCCAGTTCAGGTGGTACGCATTGCTCAGCGACGAACACCGTTTCACGAATGCGCCGAATCTCGGCGTTGTCCTTTTGCCAGTCTGCGACACGTACGTGAATTTTATTCATCGGCGAACCCCAGGCTTCCTTGTTTGACCAGTTCGCACAGCAGGCCGCGGCCGTCTTCGTCGCTTAGCCAGTCACCGAGGTTGTCGACATGCAGGGCGTCGGCGGCGCAGATCATCTTCAGCAGTTCGCGCAGTTTGCCCGGCAGATAACGGCTCTGGCCGCTGGCGAACAGCAGCAGGTCGTCATCGACTTCCGACCACGCCAGGCGCGCGCTCGGGTTGCGGATCAGTACGGCACCTTGCTCCAGCGCACCGAGGACGTCCTCTTCTTCGAGGTCTTCAGGGCCGACCACCAGTTCCGGGTAGCGCGGCTCGGTCATGAATTGGCCGAACCAGGTCAGCAGCAGGCGCTCGTCGCTCATGTGTTCGGCCAGCAGGCTTTTCAGGCGATCGAGGGCATCGTGCTGGATCTGGTGTGGATCGGCAGCAGGCAGGGCGTCGGCGTCGGTGTAGCGCTCTTCGTCCGGCAGGAACTGGCTGAGGAAGTCGGTGAAGTGGGTCAGCACTTCAGCGGCGCTCGGGGCGCGGAAACCGACCGAGTAGGTCAGGCAGTCATCAACGGCAACGCCGCAGTGGGCCAGACGTGGCGGCAGGTACAGCATGTCGCCTGGTTCCAGGACCCACTCATCGGTCGCTTCGAAATCAGCGAGGATACGCAGGTCGGCGTGTTGCAGCAGCGGGCTCTCGGAGTCGCACATCTGGCCGATTTTCCAGTTGCGCTTACCGTGGCCCTGAAGCAGGAACACGTCGTAGTTGTCGAAGTGCGGACCAACGCTGCCACCTGGCGCGGCGAAGCTGATCATCACGTCGTCGATGCGCCAGCTCGGCAGGAAACGGAAGTTTTCCAGCAGTTCGCTGACTTCCGGTACGAACTGGTCGACGGCTTGAACCAGCAGGGTCCAGTCGCGTTCCGGCAATTTGCTGAATTCGTCCTCGGCAAACGGGCCGCGACGCAATTCCCATGGACGCTCGCCGTTCTCGATGATCAGGCGCGATTCGACTTCTTCTTCCAGCGCCAGGCCAGCGAGTTCGTCAGCGTCGATCGGGCTTTCGAAATCAGGAATGGCCTGGCGGATCAGCAGTGGTTTTTTCTGCCAGTAGTCGCGCAGGAATTCCCGTGCCGTGATGCCGCCCAGAAGTTGCAGAGGAGTGTCAGGATTCATGTGTAACCTATTGAAAAAAAGCACTTTTCATACGGGAATAAAAACGCCCGGCGCGGCCGGGCGTCTTAAAGGGGTCCAGCGGTCGATCAGATGCGTTTGGCTTGCTCTACAGCGTTACCGATGTAGTTGGCCGGGGTGAGCAATTTCAGCTCGGCCTTGGCCGCGGCTGGCATGTCCAGGCCGTCGATGAAAGTCTGCAGTGCTTCGGGGCTGATGCCCTTGCCGCGGGTCAGTTCTTTCAGCTTTTCGTACGGGTTTTCGATGTTGTAGCGACGCATCACGGTCTGGATCGGCTCGGCCAATACTTCCCAGCACGCGTCCAGGTCAGCGGCAATCTTCTGCTCGTTGAGCTCCAGCTTGCTGATGCCTTTGAGGCTGGCTTCGTACGCGATCACGCTGTGGGCGAAGCCGACACCGAGGTTGCGCAGTACGGTGGAGTCGGTCAGGTCGCGCTGCCAGCGGGAGATCGGCAGCTTGCTCGCCAGGTGCTGGAACAGTGCGTTGGCAATGCCCAGGTTGCCTTCGGAGTTTTCGAAGTCGATCGGGTTGACCTTGTGCGGCATGGTCGACGAGCCGATTTCGCCAGCGATGGTGCGCTGTTTGAAATAACCCAGGGAGATGTAGCCCCAGATATCACGGTCGAAGTCGATCAGAATGGTGTTGAAGCGTGCAATGGCGTCGAACAGCTCGGCAATGTAGTCGTGCGGTTCGATCTGCGTGGTGTACGGGTTGAAGTCCAGGCCCAGTTCGTCTTCGATGAAGGCGCGGGCGTTGGCTTCCCAGTCGATCTCAGGGTAGGCCGACAGGTGAGCGTTGTAGTTGCCGACAGCGCCGTTGATCTTGCCCAGCAGCGGCACGGCAGCGACTTGAGCGATCTGACGCTCGAGGCGGTAAACCACGTTCGCCAGTTCTTTGCCCAGGGTGGTCGGCGAGGCTGGCTGGCCGTGGGTGCGCGACAGCATCGGTACGTCGGCGAAACGGATCGCCAGTTCGCGGATGGCGTTGGCGGTCTGGCGCATCAGCGGCAGCATCACGTCATCACGGCCTTCGCGCAGCATCAGGGCGTGGGACAGGTTGTTGATGTCCTCGCTGGTGCAGGCAAAGTGGATGAATTCGCTGACCTTGGCCAGTTCCGGCAGCTTGGCCGCTTGCTCTTTGAGCAGGTATTCGATGGCTTTGACGTCGTGGTTGGTGGTGCGCTCGATCTCTTTGACGCGCTCGGCGTGCTCCAGAGAGAAGTTTTCCGCCAGGGTGTTCAACACCGCGTTGGCTTCGGCGGAGAACGCCGGCACTTCGCTGATGGCAGGGTGAGCGGCCAGGCGCTGGAGCCAGCGCACTTCAACCAGGACGCGGGCACGGATCAGGCCGTACTCGCTGAAAATTGGGCGCAGGGCCTGGGTTTTGCCGGCGTAGCGGCCGTCAACAGGGGAAACCGCAGTGAGCGAAGAAAGCTGCATGGGGTGTTCTCGGACAGTCGGGCAACGAAATGGGGCGCGTATCATACATGAAAAAATCCGCCGGTCCGTCGCCAACTGACCGGCGTATTACGCGTAGTGCTAAGTCTGGATCTGTCGATGCGAGTTATTCGTTACGCATCAAAGGGTAAAGCTCTTTAAGCAATTTGCGGCGGCTGATCACCAACTGCCAGCGATGCCCGCCCAATTGCCGCCACAGGCGTGCCGAACGAATGCCGGCCAGCAGCAAGGCGCGAATTTTCGAGGCATTGCTCGGTTGCTGCAGATTGCGCATGTCGCCGTGCACCTGGATGCGTTGGCGCAGGGTGCTCAGGGTGTCCTGGTACAGCGCGCCGCAGGCGGCCACCACGTTTTCGTGGGCCGGGCCGAAATGTTCGACCTGGGACTGAATTTGCGGCAGACGCTTGCCGATGATGTCCAGCATATCGCTGCGCTTGGCCAGTTGGCGCTCAAGGCCGAGCATGGCCAGCGCGTAGCGCAGTGGCTCGCGCTGCAGGGCGCTCGGGTCGCGTTCAAGGGCGCCGATCAACGCGCGATAACCTTCACGCAGATTGAGGTCGTCGCCGCCGTAGACTTCCAGGGTGTCCTTGGGATCGCGGATCAACAGGCTGCCGAGCATGCAGGTCAGGCCTGCTTCGCTGGTCTGGCCGGTCTTGGCGATCTTGTCGACCAGCACGGCGGCGAGAAACACGCCGCCCAGCGCGGTCAGTTGTTCCTGGGTCGGGGTCATTGGGCCTGACCTTTACTGGTCCATGGCTCAGCCACTTCAATGACGCCGCCGCCGAGGCAGATTTCGCCATCGTAGAACACCACCGATTGACCGGGAGTGACCGCGCGCTGCGGATCATCGAACGTCGCGCGGTAGCCGGTGGCGGTCTTTTCCAGGGTGCAAGGCTGGTCGCTCTGGCGATAACGCACTTTGGCGGTCAGCTTGCGCGGCTGGCTCAGGTCGATCGGGTTGACCCAATAGATATCCGAAGCGAGCAGGGCGCGGGAGAACAGCCACGGGTGATCGTTGCCCTGGCCGACGATCAGCTCGTTGTGCTCCAGGTCCTTGATCAGCACGTACCACGGTTCGTCACTGGCGTCTTTCAAGCCGCCGATGCCCAGGCCCTGGCGTTGGCCGATGGTGTGGTACATCAGGCCGTGGTGACGGCCGATGATTTCACCTTCGGTGGTTTTGATTTCGCCCGGTTGCGCCGGCAGGTACTGCTTGAGAAAGTCGCTGAAGCGGCGTTCGCCGATAAAGCAGATCCCGGTGGAGTCCTTCTTCTTCGCGGTCGCCAGTTCGTATTTCTCGGCAATCGCGCGCACTTGCGGTTTTTCCAGTTCGCCGACCGGGAACAGGGTCTTGGCGATCTGCTCACCGCCAACGGCGTGCAGGAAGTAGCTCTGGTCCTTGTTCGGATCGAGGCCCTTGAGCAGTTCGGTGCGGCCGTCGATGTCGCGGCGACGCACGTAGTGACCGGTGGCGATCAGGTCGGCGCCCAGCATCATGGCGTAGTCGAGGAACGCTTTGAACTTGATCTCGCGGTTGCACAGGATGTCCGGGTTCGGCGTGCGTCCGGCCTTGTATTCGGCCAGGAAATGCTCGAACACGTTGTCCCAGTACTCGGCGGCGAAGTTGGCGGTGTGCAGCTTGATGCCAATTTTGTCGCACACGGCCTGGGCGTCCGCCAGGTCATCCATGGCGGTGCAGTATTCCGTTCCATCGTCTTCTTCCCAGTTCTTCATGAACAGGCCTTCCACCTCATAACCCTGCTCAATCAGCAGGAGGGCGGAAACGGAAGAGTCCACGCCGCCGGACATGCCGACAATGACGCGCTTCTTTTTTGTGTCAGAAGGGGCTGGATCACGCATAGGGATTCAATGAGTGTCTTGAAAAAGGACGCGATTCTAGCAGGCTCAGGCCCGCAAGGCTAAAGAGAAGGGCGGATCAATTCGAGGCTGAAGTGCTGGCCGCCCAGATAGTCGTCGATGCAGCGGATGATCAGCTCGCTGCGCCAGTTGTCGCGCTGCTCGATTAATTCGTCGCGGGTCAACCACTTGGCGCCGACGATGCCGTCGTCCAGCTGATAGTCCGGGTGGTGTTTGAGTGGCTTGGCGATGAAGCAGACTCGTTGGTAAGTCACGCCGTTGCTTGGGGCGGTGTAGAGATAGATTCCCACCACTCCAGTGGCTTCGACGTCCCAGCCGGTTTCCTCGAGGGTTTCGCGTACGGCGGCTTCGGTCAGGGTTTCGTTCGGATCAAGGTGGCCGGCGGGCTGGTTGAGTACGTTACGCCCGGCCTTGTGTTCTTCAACCATCAGAAAGCGGCCGTTGTCCTCGACGATGGTGGCGACAGTGATGTGGGGTTTCCAGTCCATGTGTTGCCCTCGATTCTGAATGTTGAAATACATACTCTGTAGGAGCTGGCTTGCCGGCGATAGCGGTAGGCCAGTCACCACTAATGTTGAATGGTAGGCCGCCATCGCTAGCAAGCCAGCTCCTACAGGGTTTTGTGTAGATCCATAAAAGGCGCAAACACAAACCCCGGCACGGGGCCGGGGTTTGTGGTGTTTCCTTGCAGCTTTACACCAGCGCAGCAATCGCCGCGTTGAGCGTGGCGCTTGGACGCATGGCCTTGCTGATCAGTTCGGCACTGGCGTGGTAGTAACCGCCGATGTCGACTGGCTTGCCCTGAACGGCGTTGAGCTCGGCAACGATGGTTGCTTCGTTCTCGGTCAGGGTCTTGGCCAGGGTCGCAAATTGCGCTTGCAGTGCAGTGTCTTCGGTCTGGGCAGCCAGGGCTTGAGCCCAGTACAGCGCCAGGTAGAAGTGGCTGCCGCGGTTGTCGATGTTGCCGACTTTGCGCGATGGCGACTTGTTGTTATCCAGGAACTGGCCGGTGGCCTGGTCCAGGGTCTTGGCCAGAACCAGCGCCTTTGGATTGTTGTAGGTCACGCCCAGGTGTTCCAGGGACGCGGCCAGTGCCAGGAATTCACCCAGCGAATCCCAGCGCAGGAAGTTTTCTTCCAGCAGCTGTTGAACGTGCTTCGGAGCCGAACCGCCGGCGCCGGTTTCGAACAGGCCACCGCCATTCATCAGCGGCACGATCGACAGCATCTTGGCGCTGGTGCCCAGTTCCATGATCGGGAACAGGTCGGTCAGGTAGTCGCGCAGTACGTTGCCGGTCACCGAAATGGTGTCCTTGCCTTCGCGGGTGCGCTGCAGGGTGTACTTCATTGCGTCGACCGGCGCCATGATCTGGATGTCCAGACCGGCAGTGTCGTGATCCTTCAGGTAAGCCTGAACTTTCTCGATCACCACGCCGTCGTGGGCGCGCATTGGGTCCAGCCAGAAGATCGCCGGGGTGCTGCTGGCGCGAGCACGGTTGACGGCCAGTTTGACCCAGTCCTGGATCGGCGCGTCTTTGGTCTGGCACATGCGGAAGATGTCGCCGGCTTCAACCGACTGCTCCAGCAGCAGAGTGCCATTGGTGTCGGTCACGCGGACCACGCCGTTGGTCTTGATCTGGAACGTCTTGTCGTGGGAACCGTACTCTTCGGCTTTTTTCGCCATCAGGCCGACGTTCGGTACGCTGCCCATGGTGGTTGGGTCGAAAGCGCCGTTTGCCTTGCAGTCTTCGATGACCGCCTGGTAGATGGTGGCGTAGCAGCGATCCGGGATCACAGCCTTGGTGTCGTGCAGCTGGCCGTCGGTGCCCCACATTTTGCCCGAGTCACGGATCATGGCCGGCATCGAGGCGTCGACGATAACGTCGCTCGGCACGTGCAGGTTGGTGATGCCTTTGTCGGAGTTGACCATCGCCAGGGAAGGGCGAACGGCGTAGACCGCCTGAATGTCAGCTTCGATCTGCGCTTGCTGCTCGGCCGGCAGGGCCTTGATGCGAGCGTACAGGTCGCCGATGCCGTTGTTCAGGTTGAAGCCGATCTGGGTCAGCACGTCAGCGTGCTTGGTCAGTGCGTCTTTATAGAACTCGGCAACGATCTGGCCGAACATGATCGGGTCGGAGACCTTCATCATGGTGGCTTTCAGGTGAACCGACAGCAGCACGCCTTGTGCCTTGGCGCTTTCGATTTCAGCGGCAATGAATGCGCGCAGAGCGTTTTTGCTCATGACGGCGCAGTCGAGGATCTCGCCAGCCTGAACGGTGGTCTTTTCTTTCAGGACGGTGGTGGTGCCGTCTTGAGCGATCAGTTCGATCTTCACGGCGCCAGCGGCGTCGATCAGGGCAGCTTTTTCGCTACCGTAGAAATCACCGGTGCTCATGTGTGCGACGTGGGACTTGGAGTCCGCAGCCCAGGCGCCCATTTTATGCGGGTGCTTGCGAGCGTAGTTCTTGACCGACAGCGGCGCACGACGGTCGGAGTTGCCTTCACGCAGAACCGGGTTCACGGCACTGCCCTTGACCTTGTCGTAGCGCGATTTGACTTCTTTGTCAGCGTCGCTGGTCACGGTTTCCGGGTAGTCCGGCAGGGCGTAGCCCTGGGCTTGCAGTTCTTTGATCGCGGCTTGCAGTTGCGGAACCGAGGCGCTGATGTTCGGCAGCTTGATGATGTTGGCTTCAGGCGTAACGGCCAGGTCGCCCAGTTCGGCGAGGTGGTCGGCTACGGCTTTGTCGCCCAGTTGCTCGGGGAAGCTGGCCAGGATGCGCCCTGCAAGAGAGATATCGCGGGTTTCCACGGCGATATCAGCCGAGGCGGTGAACGCCTCTACGATAGGCAACAGTGAATAGGTGGCGAGGGCTGGGGCTTCGTCGGTGAAGGTATAGATGATCTTCGAGCGGGTGGGCATATTCGGATTAACTCTCTCTTCTTTGCTAAAGCGTGCGCAGAAACTCGAGGGGCGCCGGGTAAGCGCGTTCGTTCAAAGTCATCCATGAGCCGAATATCGAGGTTTCGTTGCTGTGATGTTGGGTGCATCAATAGGGCGTCAGGCAGCCGGACTGCGGTAACAGGCCGGCCTGTCGAGCTGAAAGCCTCATCATAGAGCCTTTCAGTCGTCGTGACCCTTTGGTCAGCGGCGGCATTATACATAGGTAGCTGGCAATCTGCCGATGGTTCATACGCAACGATTCTCGTCCATTGGTCTAAAGGTCGCAGGGGCGAGTGGCGCGCATCGTCATTCGTCGTGCTGGAGTTTGGCGCTTTTCCCTTTGCTTTCAGGCTTGTAGCGCGCGAGTTGTAGGGCTTTGCGGCAGATGGATGGAACATAGGGTTTGCGCGCCGATTCAACTGGGTTACGCTCGAACCAAGCCAGATGTTCAATCCAATCAATGGAGTTCAGCATGGGTTACAAGAAGATTCAGGTTCCGGCCGTCGGCGACAAAATCACCGTCAATGCAGACCATTCTCTCAATGTTCCTAACAACCCGATCATCCCCTTCATCGAAGGTGACGGCATTGGTGTCGACATCAGTCCGGTCATGATCAAGGTTGTCGATGCTGCTGTGAAAAAGGCTTACGGCGGCGAGCGCAAGATTTCCTGGATGGAAGTGTACGCCGGGGAAAAAGCGACTCAGGTTTACGATCAGGATACCTGGCTGCCTCAGGAAACCCTGGATGCGGTCAAGGATTACGTGGTTTCCATCAAAGGCCCGCTGACCACGCCGGTCGGTGGCGGCATCCGCTCGCTCAACGTGGCGCTGCGTCAGCAACTCGACCTCTACGTCTGCCTGCGCCCGGTGCGCTGGTTTGAAGGCGTGCCTAGCCCGGTCAAGAAGCCGGGCGACGTCGACATGACCATCTTTCGCGAGAACTCCGAAGACATCTACGCCGGCATCGAGTGGAAGGCCGGTACGCCGGAAGCCACCAAGGTCATCAAGTTCCTTAAAGAAGAAATGGGCGTTACCAAGATCCGTTTCGACGAGAACTGCGGTATCGGCGTCAAGCCGGTTTCCTTGCAAGGCACCAAGCGTCTGGCGCGCAAGGCCCTGCAATATGTGGTCGACAACGATCGTGATTCGCTGACCATCGTGCACAAAGGCAACATCATGAAGTTCACCGAAGGTGCCTTCAAGGAATGGGCCTACGAAGTGGCTGCCGAAGAATTCGGCGCGACCCTGCTCGACGGTGGTCCGTGGATGCAGTTCAAGAACCCGAAAACCGGCAAGAACGTCATCGTCAAGGATGCCATCGCCGACGCCATGCTCCAGCAAATCCTGCTGCGCCCGGCCGAGTACGATGTGATCGCGACCCTGAACCTGAACGGCGACTACCTCTCCGACGCACTCGCGGCGGAAGTGGGTGGTATCGGTATCGCGCCAGGTGCCAACCTGTCCGACACCGTGGCCATGTTCGAAGCCACCCACGGCACCGCACCGAAGTACGCGGGCAAGGACCAGGTCAACCCGGGTTCGCTGATTCTGTCCGCCGAAATGATGCTGCGCCATATGGGCTGGACCGAGGCGGCCGACCTGATCATCAAGGGCACCAACGGCGCGATTTCCGCCAAGACCGTGACCTATGACTTCGAACGTCTGATGGATGGCGCCAAGCTGGTTTCTTCTTCCGGTTTCGGCGATGCACTGATCTCGCACATGTAAGCGAACGACAGGCATGCAAAAACCGCCCGGCTCAAGTGATTGAGCCGGGCGATTTTTTATATGACTGGAGGGTGGTGCGGTCTTAGGCTGTAACGGTCGATTGTGCGGTGGAAGTCACGGTTTTCGAGGCATCCACAGGGTTGCCGATATTGACCGCATGCAGGCCCTTGGGTCCCTGGATGATTTCGAATACCACAGCTTGCCCGGCCTTCAGGGTTTTATAACCCTCCATCTGGACGGCCGAGTAGTGGGCAAACAGATCTTCTGTCTTGCCGTCCTCATTGATGAACCCGTAACCCTTGGCATTGTTGAACCATTTGACCTTGCCACTGACCTTGACGCCTGACATACCCATATCCCTCTGCAACAGACTCCATCACTGGAGTATCATCCAGTTCATCCGCAGTCACTTCTTTAAAAAAAGTTGACTCCGCGGACCTTTTTTACCCACTGTGGGCTCTATTGTTTGTAACACCCTTTTGCCGATAGTCAAGTTGACCCGGCAGTCGGAGTTGAAAACGCTGATAGCCGCCCCCACCACTGTATTTGAACAACAGACGAACCTTTCTTTCCATGCATGCAATCAGCCAGATTCGACTAACATTCAATCAGGATCGCCTGACTCTCCAGAAAGATCTCCCGGAGGAACGCGACGACGATGGCGCAGGCATTGCTGTTCAGGAGGCCAAGCCTGCGTTACAGGCGCCGCCAATGTACAAGGTGGTTTTGTTCAATGATGACTACACACCGATGGATTTCGTCGTCGAAGTGCTCGAGGTGTTTTTTAACCTGAATCGCGAGCTGGCGACCAAGGTCATGCTGGCCGTTCATACAGAAGGACGGGCAGTATGTGGAGTGTTTACCCGCGACATCGCCGAGACGAAGGCCATGCAGGTCAACCAGTACGCCAGGGAAAGCCAGCATCCGCTACTCTGTGAAATCGAGAAGGACGGTTAATCGCCGACCACTTGGGTATGAGGTGAAGCTATGTTAAACCGCGAGCTCGAAGTCACCCTCAATCTTGCCTTCAAGGAGGCCCGTTCGAAGCGTCATGAATTCATGACCGTCGAACATCTTCTGCTGGCCCTATTGGACAATGAGGCTGCCGCCACTGTTTTACGTGCGTGCGGCGCAAACCTCGACAAACTCAAGCATGACCTGCAGGAGTTCATCGACTCCACCACGCCATTGATTCCCGTGCATGACGAGGATCGTGAAACCCAGCCAACCCTGGGCTTCCAGCGTGTACTGCAACGTGCTGTGTTTCACGTACAGAGCTCGGGCAAACGCGAAGTGACTGGCGCCAACGTGCTGGTCGCGATCTTCAGTGAGCAAGAGAGTCAGGCAGTGTTCCTGCTGAAACAGCAGAGCGTTGCGCGCATTGATGTCGTCAACTACATCGCTCATGGCATTTCCAAGGTGCCAGGGCACGGCGATCACTCTGAAGGTGAGCAGGATATGCAGGACGACGAGGGCGGTGAGTCTTCATCTTCAGGCAATCCCCTGGATGCTTATGCCAGCAATCTCAATGAACTCGCGCGCCAGGGTCGTATCGATCCGTTGGTAGGTCGTGAGCTGGAAGTCGAACGCGTTGCGCAAATCCTGGCGCGTCGCCGTAAAAACAATCCGCTGCTGGTGGGCGAGGCGGGCGTGGGTAAAACCGCGATTGCCGAAGGCCTGGCCAAGCGCATTGTCGACAACCAGGTGCCGGACCTGCTGGCCAACAGCGTGGTTTACTCCCTTGATCTTGGCGCGTTGCTGGCCGGGACCAAATACCGCGGTGATTTCGAGAAGCGCTTCAAGGCGTTGCTCAATGAACTGAAAAAACGCCCGCAGGCGATCCTGTTCATCGACGAGATCCACACCATCATCGGTGCGGGCGCCGCGTCCGGTGGCGTAATGGATGCCTCGAACCTGCTCAAGCCATTGCTGTCGTCCGGTGATATCCGTTGCATCGGTTCGACCACCTTCCAGGAATTCCGCGGGATTTTCGAGAAGGACCGTGCCTTGGCCCGGCGCTTCCAGAAAGTTGATGTGTCGGAGCCTTCGGTGGAAGACACCATCGGTATTCTGCGTGGCCTCAAGGGTCGTTTCGAGAGCCATCACAATATCGAATACAGCGATGAAGCCCTGCGCGCGGCCGCCGAACTGGCTTCGCGCTACATCAATGACCGTCATATGCCGGACAAGGCCATCGACGTCATCGACGAGGCGGGTGCGTATCAGCGCCTGCAACCGGTCGAGAAGCGTGTGAAACGCATCGAAGTGCCGCAAGTCGAGGACATCGTCGCGAAAATCGCGCGGATCCCGCCAAAGCATGTCACCAGTTCCGACAAAGAGCTGCTGCGCAACCTTGAACGCGACCTGAAGCTGACGGTGTTTGGTCAGGATGCAGCGATTGACTCGCTGGCAACTGCGATCAAGCTGTCCCGTGCCGGCCTGAAGTCGCCTGACAAACCTGTTGGTTCGTTCCTGTTCGCCGGGCCAACCGGTGTCGGTAAAACCGAAGCGGCGCGCCAATTGGCCAAGGCTTTGGGTGTCGAGCTGATTCGCTTCGATATGTCCGAGTACATGGAGCGGCACACCGTATCGCGTCTGATCGGTGCGCCTCCGGGCTATGTCGGGTTCGATCAGGGCGGTCTGCTGACCGAAGCCATCACCAAGCAGCCTCACTGCGTGCTGCTGCTCGATGAGATCGAGAAGGCGCATCCGGAAGTCTTCAACCTGCTGTTGCAGGTGATGGACCACGGTACGCTGACCGATAACAACGGGCGCAAGGCGGACTTCCGAAACGTGATCGTCATCATGACGACCAACGCCGGTGCCGAAACCGCAGCGCGTGCTTCGATCGGTTTCACCCATCAGGACCACTCGTCCGATGCGATGGAAGTGATCAAGAAGAGCTTCACGCCGGAGTTCCGCAACCGTCTGGACACCATTATCCAGTTTGGTCGCCTCAGCCATGAGGTCATCAAAAGCGTGGTGGACAAGTTCCTTACCGAACTTCAGGCGCAGCTCGAAGACAAGCGTGTATTGCTGGAAGTCACCGATGCTGCCCGCAGCTGGCTGGCGGCCGGTGGTTACGACTCGGCAATGGGTGCTCGACCAATGGCTCGCCTGATCCAGGACAAGATCAAGCGTCCACTGGCGGAGGAGATTCTCTTTGGCGAACTGGCCGAACATGGCGGTGTGGTGCACATCGACATCAAGGACGGCGAGCTGACCTTCGATTTCGAGACCACAGCCGAGATGGCCTGACGTTAAGCCGCAATAAAGCAAAAGGGCGCCGATTGGCGCCTTTTTGCTGTCTATCAAATCGCAGGCAAACAAAAACGCCCGGCATCAGCCGGACGTTTTGTATTGACTTGATTAGCGAGCGCGGTAAGTGATGCGCCCTTTGCTCAAGTCATAGGGCGTCAGCTCGACGCGCACTTTGTCACCGGTAAGAATACGGATGTAGTTCTTGCGCATCTTGCCGGAAATATGCGCGGTTACGACGTGCCCATTTTCCAACTCCACGCGAAACATGGTGTTGGGCAGGGTGTCGACGACAGTGCCTTCCATTTCGAAGCTGTCTTCTTTCGACATGCAGTAAAGCCCTCGGTGTCCAGTGAATGGCCCGGTGCAACTGCGCCAGGCAAAAGCGGCGTGCATTGTGCCCGAAAAGTGGGGGTCAAGCCAAGGGGTTTAGGGTGTGCTCTAGTTCAGGACGACCCAGCGCTGGTTAACTAGCAGCTCAATGGGGCGGTATTGCGTCTTGTAGCTCATTTTTTTGCAGTTTTTGATCCAATAGCCCAGGTAGACCGCCTCCAGTCCCAGGCGCCGGGCCTCGGCGATTTGCCAGAGGATCGCGTAGCGCCCCAGGCTGCGTCGTTCTTCCGCGGGTTCATAGAAGGTGTAGACCGCCGAAAGCCCGTTGGGCAGCAGGTCAGTGACGGCGATCGCCAGCAACCGTCCGTCGAGACGAAATTCGTAGAAACGGGAAAACGGCAGGTCACGTACCAGGAAGGTGGAAAACTGATCGCGGCTGGGTGGGTACATGTCGCCATCGGCGTGGCGTTCTTCAATGTACCGTTGATAGAGATCGAAATACTCTTCGCTGAAACCCGGCTTGGCCGGGCGCACTTGCAAGTCGGCGTTGCGCTTGAAAATCCGCTTCTGCTGACGGTTGGGGGTGAATTGTCCTACGGGGATGCGCGCGGGCACGCAGGCATTGCAGTTCTGGCAATGGGGCCGATAAAGATGATCGCCACTGCGACGAAAACCCATTTCCGACAGGTCTGCGTAGACATGCACGTCCATGGGCTGGCTAGGGTCAAGGAACAGGGTCGTGGCCTGCTCCTCAGGCAGATAGCTGCAAGAGTGGGGCTGAGTGGCATAGAACTTCAAACGCGCCAACTCGGTCATGATCAACCCTCGGGATAATGCTTTCGATTAAGTGTAAGCCACGCGCGCAAAAGTCGCTCAGCAAACCCAGGTTGCGCGGCTGGGTTGATCCAGATATTGCGCCAGATAACCGGCAAACGCGCTGCGGGGAATGGCTCGCGCGCCGAGGCTGTGCAGATGATCGGTAGGCATCTGACAGTCGATCAGGACAAAACCCGAGTCTTTCAGGTGTCGCACCAACGTGGCAAAACCATATTTGGAGGCATTGTCGGCGCGGCTGAACATCGATTCACCGAAAAACATCTGCCCCATCGCCAGGCCATACAGGCCGCCCACCAGTTCGTCCTGGTCCCAGACTTCCACCGAGTGCGCGAACCCGCGGCGGTGCAGCTCAATGTAGGCGTCCTGCATCGCCTCGGTGATCCAGGTGCCGTCGGCATATTCCCTGGGGGCTGCGCAGGCGTGGATCACGGCGGCAAAATCGCGATCGAAAGTCACCTGATAACGTTGCTGGCGCAGCAATTTATTCAGGCTGCGGGAAACGTGCAGTTCGTCGGGAAACAAAACCGTGCGTGGGTCGGGCGACCACCAGAGGATTGGCTGACCCTCCGAGAACCAGGGAAAGCAGCCGTGACGATAGGCCTGGATCAGCCGATCGGCGGACAGGTCGCCACCGGCAGCCAGCAACCCGTTGGGGTCGCGCATGGCTTTTTCCAGCGACGGGAAAGTCAGGGTGTTGCGTTGTAACCAAGTCAGCATGGCGTTCGAGCTTGCAGAAGGGGAGGGCGGCGGGCCATTGGCCCGCCTTCAAGTGTGCCGTTAAACAACGGGAATGTCGTCGAGGTATTTTTCCGCGTCCAGCGCCGCCATGCAGCCAGCCCCCGCCGAGGTGACGGCCTGGCGATAGACGTGATCGGCTACGTCCCCGGCGGCAAACACGCCCGCAATGGCGGTTGCGGTGGCATCGCCCTCGCTGCCGCCCTTGATCAGGAGGTACCCGTCGCGCATTTCCAGCTGGCCGACGAACAGGTCGGTATTGGGTTTATGGCCGATGGCGATGAACACCCCGGCCACCGCCAGTTCCGTGAGCTCGCCGGTATGGCTGTCACGCAGGCGGGCGCCGGTCACGCCGCTGGCATCGCCCAGCACTTCATCCAGATTCTGGTTCCAGTGCAGGCGGATATTGCCGTTGGCGGCTTTTTCGAACAGTTTGTCCTGGAGGATTTTCTCGGAGCGCAACTTGTCCCGGCGGTGGATCAGATGAACTTCCCTGGCGATGTTCGACAAATACAGCGCCTCTTCAACCGCTGTATTGCCGCCACCAATCACGGCGACCACTTGCTTGCGATAAAAGAACCCGTCGCAGGTCGCGCAGGCGGAAACGCCTTTGCCGGCAAACGTTTCTTCCGACGGCAGCCCCAGGTATTGCGCGGAAGCGCCGGTGGCAATAATCAGCGCGTCGCAGGTGTAAGTGCCGCTGTCGCCAGTCAGTTCAAACGGGCGCTGTTGCAACTTGGCAGTATGGATGTGGTCGTAAACGATCTCTGTGGCAAAGCGCTCGGCGTGTTTTTGCATGCGTTCCATCAACACCGGGCCGGTGAGGCCTTCGACATCGCCTGGCCAGTTATCGACTTCGACGGTGGTGGTGAGCTGGCCACCTGCCTGTATGCCGGTAATGACAACGGGTTTGAGGTTGGCGCGGGCGGCATACACGGCTGCGCTGTAACCGGCGGGGCCGGAACCCAGAATGATCAGGCGGTGATGCTTCGCTTCGCTCATAAAAACACCTCATAAGCCTTTGTCACAAAAGAGAATGCGTGCTCAAATTGAGTCGCATGTAATGTGCTGTTGACTATGCTACACCCAAGGATCACAAGCATGGCATCGAGCGTACAAACCCGTACAATGCCTGGCTGTAACAGCGTTTGTAACAAAATAAGCATTGCACTTCGTGTTTATAAAAACCGGAGGGCAGTGTTAAAAGTAGTCTCAGTGATGGCTGTCAACTTTTTACCTGCCTGGATTGGGCAGTTTTTTATAGTCAATCAACAGATGGACGCGCCTCGGGCGCAGGAATAGTAGCGTTTTGAAGAAATCCACCGAAGCACCCAAAACAGTCGTGCCGCTCTGGCGTCAGCAATTGCACTACCGCCTCAAGGAAGGTGCATTGATCGCCATTGGCGCGTTGTGCCTGTTTCTGATGATGGCCTTGCTGACCTACGGCAAGGACGATCCGGGCTGGAGCCATAACAGCAAGATCGACGATGTTCAGAACTTCGGCGGCCCGGCGGGCTCCTACAGCGCCGATATCCTGTTCATGGTGCTCGGTTACTTTGCCTACATCTTCCCGATGTTGCTGGCGATCAAGGCCTACCAGATCTTCCGTCAACGCCACGAGCCGTGGCAGTGGAGCGGCTGGCTGTTCTCCTGGCGCCTGATCGGCCTGGTGTTCCTGGTGTTGTCCGGTGCGGCGCTGGCCCATATTCATTTCCACGCTGCGACCGGCCTGCCAGCCGGCGCTGGCGGCGCGCTGGGCGAAAGCCTGGGCGACCTGGCGAAAAACGCCTTGAACATTCAGGGCAGCACGCTGCTGTTGATCGCCCTGTTCCTGTTCGGCCTGACGGTGTTTACCGACCTGTCGTGGTTCAAGGTGATGGACATCACCGGCAAGATCACCCTTGACCTCTTCGAACTGTTCCAGGGCGCAGCCAATCGCTGGTGGGCGGCCCGTACCGAGCGCAAGCAACTGGTGGCGCAACTGCGTGAAGTCGACGACCGCGTGCACGACGTGGTTGCGCCGACCGTCACCGATAAACGCGAGCAGGCCAAGGTCAAAGAGCGCCTGATCGAGCGTGAGCAGGCCCTGAGCAAGCACATGTCCGACCGCGAGAAACAGGTGCCGCCGGTTATTGCGCCAGCGCCGGTCAAGCCCGCCGCACCCAGCAAGCGAGTCGAAAAAGAGAAACAGGCGCCGCTGTTCGTCGACAGCGCCGTGGAAGGCACCTTGCCGCCGATCTCGATTCTCGACCCGGCAGAAAAGAAACAACTCAATTATTCGCCTGAATCCCTGGCCGCGGTTGGACACTTGCTGGAAATCAAGCTCAAGGAATTCGGCGTCGAAGTCACCGTGGATTCGATCCATCCAGGCCCGGTGATTACCCGTTACGAAATCCAGCCTGCCGCCGGTGTGAAAGTCAGCCGCATCGCCAACCTGGCCAAGGACCTGGCGCGTTCCCTGGCCGTGACCAGTGTGCGGGTGGTGGAAGTGATTCCGGGCAAGACCACGGTCGGTATCGAAATTCCCAACGAAGACCGGCAGATCGTGCGTTTCTCCGAAGTGCTGTCGACCCCCGAGTACGACAACTTCAAATCGCCGGTCACGCTGGCACTGGGTCATGACATCGGCGGCAAGCCGGTCATCACTGACCTGGCGAAGATGCCGCACCTGCTGGTGGCGGGCACCACCGGTTCCGGTAAGTCGGTGGGCGTGAACGCGATGATCCTGTCGATCCTGTTCAAGTCTGGCCCGGAAGACGCCAAGCTGATCATGATCGACCCGAAAATGCTCGAGCTGTCGATCTACGAAGGTATTCCGCACTTGCTGTGCCCGGTGGTCACCGACATGAAGGACGCGGCCAACGCCCTGCGCTGGAGCGTTGCCGAAATGGAGCGTCGCTACAAGTTGATGGCGAAGATGGGCGTGCGAAACCTGTCCGGCTTCAACGCCAAGGTCAAGGAAGCCCAGGACGCCGGCGAACCGTTGAGCGATCCCCTGTACAAGCGCGAAAGCATCCATGACGAGGCGCCGCTGTTGCAAAAGTTGCCGACCATCGTTGTGGTCGTCGACGAATTCGCCGACATGATGATGATCGTCGGCAAGAAGGTCGAAGAGCTGATCGCCCGTATCGCCCAGAAGGCCCGTGCGGCCGGTATCCACTTGATCCTCGCGACCCAGCGTCCGTCGGTTGACGTGATCACCGGTCTGATCAAGGCCAACATTCCGACCCGTATGGCGTTCCAGGTGTCGAGCAAGATCGACTCCCGGACCATCATCGACCAGGGCGGCGCCGAGCAACTGCTGGGCCATGGTGACATGTTGTACATGCCGCCGGGCACCAGCCTGCCGATTCGCGTTCACGGTGCCTTCGTTTCCGACGACGAGGTTCACCGCGTGGTCGAGGCCTGGAAGCTGCGTGGCGCGCCGGAATACAACGACGACATCCTCAACGGTGTCGAAGAGGCCGGCAGTGGCTTTGAAGGCAGCAGCGGTGGTGGCGACGGTGATGATCCTGAAGCCGACGCGCTGTACGACGAAGCGGTACAGTTCGTTCTGGAAAGCCGCCGTGCCTCCATTTCCGCGGTTCAGCGCAAACTTAAAATCGGCTACAACCGCGCCGCACGCATGATCGAAGCCATGGAAATGGCCGGCGTCGTGACGTCCATGAATACCAACGGTTCGCGTGAAGTCCTGGCCCCTGGCCCGGTGCGCGACTGACCGGAATTGAAAAGGGGCGGCGCCCTGAGGCGCCGTCCGCACTCCCACGAATGTTATGAGGACTCCCATGCGTCTGATCCGCATGCTGTTGCTGCCGGTACTGGCTTTGACCACGCTCCAGGCTCACGCCGATGACAAGGACGTGGCGCGCCTGACTCAATTGCTGGAAAAATCCCAGACCCTGACCGCGCGTTTCTCCCAACTGACCCTCGACGGCACGGGTACCCAATTGCAGGAAACTGCCGGTGAAATGTCCCTGCAGCGCCCGGGGCTGTTCTACTGGCACACCAATGCGCCAGCCGAGCAGACCATGGTCTCTGATGGCAAAAAGGTCACCCTGTGGGACCCGGATCTGGAGCAGGCCACCATCAAGAATCTTGATCAGCGCCTGACCCAGACCCCAGCCTTGCTGTTGTCCGGTGACGTGTCCAAGATCAGCCAGAGCTTCGACATCAGCGCCAAGGAAGCCGGCGGCGTGATCGACTTCACGCTGAAGCCGAAAACCAAGGACACCCTGTTCGACAGCCTGCGTCTGTCGTTCCGCAACGGTCTGGTGAATGACATGCAGCTGATCGACAGCGTCGGCCAGCGCACCAATATCCTGTTTACCGGCGTAAAGGCTAACGAGCCGATTCCGGCATCCAAGTTCAAGTTCGACATCCCCAAGGGTGCCGATGTGATCCAGGAATAAAACGCCAAACCTTTTTAGGCGCCGGCTTGCCGGCTCCTACAGGGGATGCTGTGTTAATAGCGAGGTTTTGAAAGTACGTGATGGACCTGTTTCGCAGTGCCCCGATCGCTCAGCCCTTGGCCGCACGTTTGCGCGCGACCAATCTGGATGAGTACGTCGGTCAGGAACACGTGCTCGCTCGCGGCAAGCCTTTGCGCGAAGCCCTGGAGCAGGGTGCCCTGCACTCGATGATTTTCTGGGGGCCGCCGGGGGTGGGTAAAACCACGCTGGCGCGGTTGCTGGCGGAAGTCTCGGAGGCGCATTTCGAAACGGTGTCGGCGGTGCTGGCCGGGGTCAAGGAAATCCGCCAAGCGGTGGAAATCGCCAAGCAGCAGGCGGCGCAATATGGTCGACGGACGATTCTGTTCGTCGACGAAGTGCATCGCTTCAACAAGTCCCAGCAGGATGCATTCCTGCCGTATGTCGAAGATGGCACGCTGATTTTCATCGGCGCGACCACCGAAAACCCCTCGTTCGAACTCAACAACGCTTTGCTCTCGCGCGCACGGGTCTATGTGCTGAAAAGCCTCGACGAGTCCGCGCTGCGCAAACTGGTGCACCGCGCACTGACTGAAGAGCGGGGGCTGGGCAAGCGCAACCTGACCCTCAGCGATGAAGGCTTCCAGATGCTGCTGTCGGCCGCCGATGGCGATGGCCGGCGTCTGCTCAATCTGCTGGAAAATGCCTCCGACCTGGCCGAGGACAACAGCGAGATCGGTACCGATCTGCTGCAAAGCCTGCTCGGCGATACCCGTCGCCGTTTCGACAAGGGCGGCGAAGCGTTTTACGACCAGATTTCCGCGCTGCACAAATCGGTGCGCGGCTCCAACCCCGACGGCGCGTTGTACTGGTTCGCGCGCATGATCGACGGCGGATGCGATCCGCTGTACCTGGCCCGGCGCGTGGTGCGCATGGCCAGCGAAGACATCGGCAATGCCGACCCGCGTGCGCTGAGCCTGTGCCTGGCGGCGTGGGAAGTGCAGGAGCGCCTCGGCAGCCCCGAAGGCGAATTGGCGGTGGCTCAGGCCATCACCTATCTGGCCTGCGCGCCAAAAAGCAACGCGGTGTACATGGGCTTCAAGACCGCACTGCGCGCTGCCGCCGAACACGGCTCGCTGGAAGTGCCGCTGCACCTGCGGAACGCGCCGACCAAACTGATGAAGCAATTGGGCTACGGCGACGAGTACCGTTATGCCCACGACGAACCTGATGCCTACGCCGCCGGAGAAGACTATTTCCCGGAAGAACTAGAGCCCATTCCGTTCTATCAACCTGTACCGCGAGGTCTTGAGTTGAAGATCGGCGAAAAACTCAATCACCTGGCGAAACTTGACCATTTAAGCCCGCGGCAACGGAGAAAATAGTGGTTCCCTTGATCATTGCGGTTTCAGTCGGCGGGATGGCCGGCACACTGTTGCGCTTTGCCACCGGCAACTGGATCAGCGCTAATTGGCCGCGGCACTTCTATACCGCGACGCTGGCCGTTAATATCGTGGGCTGTTTGCTGATCGGCGTTCTATACGGTCTGTTTTTGATTCGCCCGGAGGTGCCCATAGAGGTGCGCGCCGGGCTGATTGTCGGCTTCCTCGGAGGGCTGACGACTTTTTCATCCTTTTCACTGGATACGGTGCGCCTGCTGGAAAGCGGGCAGGTGCCGCTGGCCCTGGGCTATGCGGCCATCAGCGTATTCGGCGGGCTGCTCGCCACCTGGGCCGGCCTGTCCTTGACCAAACTTTGATAACGAGAGACCGACATGCTCGATTCCAAACTGTTACGTAGCAACCTTCAGGACGTAGCGGACCGCCTGGCTTCCCGTGGCTATGCCCTGGATGTCGCGCGCATCGAAGCGCTGGAAGAACAGCGCAAGACCGTCCAGACCCGCACCGAAGCACTGCAGGCTGAACGTAACGCGCGCTCCAAATCCATCGGTCAGGCCAAGCAGCGCGGCGAAGACATTGCGCCGCTGATGGCGGACGTCGAGCGCATGGCGGGCGAATTGAGTGCCGGTAAAGTCGAACTGGATGCGATCCAGACCGAACTGGACTCGATCCTGCTGGGCATCCCCAACCTGCCGCACGAATCGGTGCCGGTCGGTAAAGACGAAGACGACAACGTCGAAGTACGCCGTTGGGGCACTCCGACTGCCTTCGATTTCCCGGTTCAGGACCACGTGGCCCTGGGCGAGAGGTTCGGCTGGCTGGACTTCGAAACCGCCGCCAAGCTGTCCGGCGCCCGCTTCGCCCTGCTGCGTGGGCCGATCGCGCGTCTGCATCGCGCCCTGGCGCAGTTCATGATCAACCTGCACGTCACCGAGCACGGCTACGAAGAGGCCTACACGCCTTATCTGGTCCAGGCACCGGCGCTGCAAGGCACCGGTCAGTTGCCGAAGTTCGAGGAAGACCTGTTCAAGATCGCGCGCGAAGGCGAAGCCGATCTGTACCTGATCCCGACCGCTGAAGTGTCGCTGACCAACATCGTTGCCGGTGAAATCGTCGACGCCAAGCAACTGCCGATCAAGTTTGTCGCCCACACCCCGTGCTTTCGCAGTGAAGCCGGCGCATCGGGCCGTGATACTCGCGGCATGATCCGCCAGCACCAGTTCGACAAGGTTGAAATGGTGCAGATCGTCGAGCCGTCGCAGTCGATGGAAGCGCTGGAAGGCCTGACTGCCAACGCCGAGAAAGTCCTGCAACTGCTCGAACTGCCTTACCGCACCCTGGCGCTGTGCACCGGCGATATGGGCTTCAGCGCGGTCAAGACTTACGACCTGGAAGTGTGGATTCCGAGCCAGGACAAGTACCGCGAAATCTCGTCGTGCTCCAACTGTGGCGATTTCCAGGCCCGTCGTATGCAAGCGCGTTTCCGTAACCCGGAAACCGGCAAGCCTGAACTGGTGCACACCCTGAACGGTTCCGGCCTGGCAGTCGGCCGTACCCTGGTGGCGGTGCTGGAAAACTACCAGCAGGCTGACGGTTCGATTCGTGTACCAGAGGTACTCAAGCCGTACATGGGTGGCCTTGAGGTCATCGGCTAAATGAACTATCTGCCGCTGTTTCACAACCTTCGCGGCAGTCGTGTGTTGGTCGTCGGTGGGGGGGAGATTGCCTTGCGCAAATCCCGCCTGCTGGCCGATGCCGGTGCGCTGCTGCGGGTGGTTGCACCTGAAATCGAAGCGCAATTGCGCGAACTGGTTACCGCCAGCGGTGGCGAGTGCCGGGTGCGTGGTTATGCCGAAACGGATCTGGACGGTTGCGGGCTGATCATTGCCGCCACTGACGATGAGACGCTGAACGCGCAGGTTTCCGCCGACGCTCATCGGCGTTGCGTGCCGGTCAACGTGGTGGATGCGCCAGCACTGTGCAGCGTGATCTTCCCGGCGATCGTCGACCGTTCGCCTTTGATCATTGCCGTGTCCAGCGGCGGCGATGCGCCGGTGTTGGCGCGTTTGATCCGCGCCAAGATCGAAACCTGGATTCCTTCGACCTACGGTCAGCTCGCTGGCCTGGCGGCGCGTTTTCGTCATCAGGTTAAAAAGCTGTTTCCGGATGTACAGCAGCGTCGCGGTTTCTGGGAAGACGTTTTCCAGGGGCCGATTGCCGATCGTCAACTGGCCGGGCAGGGCGGTGAAGCCGAACGCCTGCTGCAAGCCAAGATCGATGGTGAAGCGCCGGTGACCACCGGCGAGGTGTATCTGGTGGGTGCCGGGCCGGGCGATCCGGACCTGCTGACCTTTCGCGCCTTGCGCCTGATGCAGCAAGCCGACGTGGTGCTGTACGACCGCCTGGTCGCGCCGGCAATTCTGGAATTGTGCCGTCGCGATGCCGAGCGGGTGTACGTCGGCAAGCGCCGCGCTGATCATGCGGTGCCGCAGGATCAGATCAACCAGCAATTGGTGGATCTGGCCAAGCAAGGTAAGCGCGTGGTGCGGTTGAAGGGCGGTGATCCGTTCATCTTCGGCCGTGGCGGTGAAGAGATCGAGGAACTGGCAGCCCATGGCATCCCGTTCCAGGTGGTGCCGGGGATCACGGCGGCCAGCGGTTGCGCGGCCTACGCCGGGATTCCGCTGACCCACCGCGATTACGCGCAGTCAGTGCGGTTTGTCACCGGGCACTTGAAGGACGGCTCCACCGACTTGCCGTGGGCCGACCTGGTTGCGCCAGCGCAAACCCTGGTGTTCTACATGGGTCTGGTGGGCTTGCCGAGCATCTGCGAGCAGTTGATCAAGCATGGTCGCGGCGCGGATACCCCGGCAGCGTTGATTCAGCAGGGCACCACGGTCAATCAGCGGGTGTTTACCGGCACGTTGGCCGACCTTCCACGTCTGGTGGCGGAGCATGAAGTGCATGCACCGACGCTGGTGATCGTGGGCGAAGTGGTGAAACTGCGCGAGAAGCTGGCCTGGTTTGAAGGGGCTCAGGGGCAACTCTGAACCGGGTGTGCCCATCGCCGGCAAGCCAGCTCCCACAGGTTTTGTGTTGAAGCGACCATCTTCAACATCACATAGATCACTGTGGGAGCTGGCTTGCCAGCGATGGGGCTTTCAAAGCCTGCGTAAATTTCAGGCCCTGCGCCAAACCCCTTTGCCGCTCAACCGCTCCCGATCATGGGCAGTGGTGAAGTCCTGCTCCGGCCCTTTAGGCACGACGCCCGTCGGGTTAATGGTCTTGTGGCTGCCGTAGTAGTGATGCTTGATGTGGGTGAAGTCCACCGTTTCGGCAATCCCTGGCCACTGATACATCTCCCGCAGCCAGATCGACAGGTTCGGATAATCGGCAATGCGCCGCAGGTTGCACTTGAAGTGGCCGTAATACACCGCGTCAAAACGAATCAACGTGGTGAACAGGCGAATGTCTGCCTCAGTCAGGTACTCGCCCGTCAGGTAGCGGTTGGCGTCCAGTACTTGTTCCAGATGATCCAGCTCGGCAAACAACTCATCAAACGCCTGTTCATAAGCCTGCTGTGACGTGGCAAACCCGGCGCGGTACACGCCGTTGTTCACCGCTGGATAAATCCGCTCATTCAGCGCATCGATTTCGCCCCGCAGAGGCTGCGGATAGAAGTCCAGGTCATTGCCGGTCAACTCATCGAATGCGCCGTTGAACATGCGGATGATCTCCGCCGATTCATTGTTGACGATGCGCTTCTGCTGTTTATCCCACAGCACCGGCACGGTAACGCGACCGGTGTAGTTGGCGGTGTCGGCGGTATAGCGCTGGTGCATGAAGTCGAAGTGATCGAGTGTGTCGCCGGTTGAGCCGTGGGCCTTGTCGAAGGTCCAGCCGTTTTCCAGCATCAAGTAGCTGACCACCGACACATCAATCAGGCTTTCGAGGCCCTTGAGCTTGCGCATGATTAGCGTGCGGTGGGCCCAGGGACAGGCGAGGGACACGTAAAGGTGATAGCGGCCCGCCTCGGCGGCAAAGCCACCGACACCGCTCAGGCCGGGCTGGCCGTCGGCGGTCACCCAGTTACGGCGCTGCGCCTGCTCACGCTGGAACGCGCCGTCCTTGCTGCTTTCGTACCATTTGTCCTGCCAGCGACCTTCGACTAATAAACCCATGTCCGTGACTCCTCAACCGATAAGCGTTGGAGAGGAGTCTATGCCCATGAGTTCGAACAAAAAGCGCAAAGATCGGGCGTCAATGATCGGTTAAATCGATTTGTCGCGAGACGCCCAGTATTTCTCGGCCGTTTCGAACGCTTGCTCACGGCTTTGGCCGAGGCCGCGCAAGGCCAGGGCCATGGTCGAGATCAGGGCCATTTGCGGGTAGCTGTCGACCACATCGCCGCGCCAGACGGCCTTGAGATGCGCCGGGTCGAGGCCGGCCGGTTTGACGTGGCGCTGGCTCGACAGTTGCGGCCATTCCTCATCCCAGCTTTCGCCGCCGGTGGTGCCGTACAAGTGGCTGTCGGCGTCCGGGTTGATCTCGATCTCGCCGCCATCGCCCTTGACCACAATGGCCGTGTCGCCAAGCAGGCCACTGGCATCGCGGTGCACGGCCTGATAGCCGGGGTGGAAGATGCTTTGCAAGCCGCAGCGGGCGCCCAGCGGATTGAGGATCCGCGCCAACGAATGGATCGGTGAACGCAGGCCGAGGGTGTTGCGCAGGTCGATCATCCGTTGCAGCTGCGGCGCCCAGTCCACCAGCGGCATGAACGCCAGACCGCCGTTGTCCAGCGCCGTGCCGACCTGCTGCCAGTTGCGGCACAACGGGATCTTCAGCTCCTCCAGCAATTGCTCGCTGTACAGCCGACCGGCCGTGTGTGCGCCGCCACCGTGCATGAAAATCCGCACGCCGTTCTGCGCCAGGCACTTGGCGGCCAACAGATACCACGGCAAATGACGTTTCTTGCCGGCGTAGGTCGGCCAGTCCAGATCCACCGCCAGTGCCGGCGCTTGCAGGCGTTCGCGCAGGGCTTCGGTGAACCCGGCCATCTCTTCGGCGCTTTCTTCCTTGTGCCGCAGCAGCATCAGGAAGGCGCCGAGCTGGGTTTCTTCGACCTGTTCATCGAGCACCATGCCCATGGCGGCGCGGGCTTCTTCGCGAGTCAGGTCGCGGGCGCCGCGTTTGCCTTTGCCGAGGATTCGCACGAACTGGGCGAATGGATGTTCGGCTGGGGTTTGAAGGGTCAGCGCTGGATAGTCGGTCACGCCTTCCGGAACCTTACTCACTGTTAAAGGCATTTTATTTCCCATAAATCAGACACTTACCTAATTGAACTTTTTTCGGTTTTTTGTGCGTAGCGACCGAGCGCGCCTCTCAATTTTTGACCACTCCTGGCCGATTGCTGTCTTGCTAGAGGCTGAAATCGACCCATTATAGCGGTCTTCCAAAAATCACTGGAGTTGGCTCAGAAGGCAGCTTTAGGGGCCGTATAAATGACTCTGTAATGTGCCCTGAGGCTTTTTTTTCTTCTGACGCGACATTCAGACTGACCCATTGCTGCCGGTCGGCAAGAGCATCAGCCGCCCCGTAGCGGACACAGTTGCTTCTTTCTAAAATGCTCTATAGCGCTGTCTGTGAACGGGTGTTTTCTTTCAGGCTGCCAAAATCCTACTAGAGTTATCGGTCGGGCCGGTGGGTTATCACCTGGTTCATTCCCACTTGGAACGAGGGGGGACGTTTACCGATTACTCAAACGGAGCTTGAACCCGATGAAAAATGCATTCACCTACTCCTGGTTGCTCCTTGCCATGGGCGCTGTTCTGGCAGGAAGTGTCCAGGCTGGCGAGAACTCCACCGGCAAGCCGGCTGCCGAGGTTCCGGGCGTCCCGGCAGGCACCGTGATTACCCCTTCAAGTGCCGCGATCATCGCGCAGGACACCTATTTGTGGGGCTGGCCGCTCGTTAACGCCTTCAACCGTCGCGCCTCTTTTGCCAAGGCACCGGAACCTGGACTGATCGGCGGCATTTTGCCGGCAGCACCGACAGGGTATGTCAGTCTGCTCACTGGCTATATTTCGCCGGAACAACGCTGGGTCGCGCACCCTAATCAGGACGTGGTGTATGGCTTTGGTTATGGCGCGACCGACGACGACCCGATGGTGTTGCAGGTGCCGGACTTCGGTGATCGCTTCTGGGTGTATGCGCTCTACGATGCACGCAGTGAAGAGTTCTCCAAACTGGGTAAACAATACGGCACCAAGCCCGGCAACTATCTGGTGGTCGGGCCGAACTGGAAGGGCACGGTGCCCGAGGGTATCACTCAAGTAATCAAGTCACCCACCGAACTGGTTGCTGCCGGTCCACGGGCGTTCCTTGACGACAGCGACGAAGACCGCAAAGCCATTCAGCCTGTGCTCAATCAGATGGTCATCTACCCGTTGAGCAAGTACACCGGCAAATCCGTGACCAAGGACTGGAAAGCCACGCCCCATTTCCCGCAGGCCGAGAAAACGTCTGCCGAGTCGCGCTGGGTGATCCCGGAGACATTCTTCGACCAGTTGCCGGAAGTCCTGGCCAAGGTGCCACCGCTGGCCGGCGAAGAGAGCCGTTACGCGATGATCAAGGCTCTGCTGGAAGCGGCCAATAAAGACCCGGCGATCAAGGACGCGATCATCAAGGCGGCAGTCGAGACCGAAGACAAGGCCATTACACCGCTGTTCGCTTTCCGCACCAATGGCTCGCGCCTGCCCAATGGCTGGAACTCACCGACCAATGTCGCGCGTTGGGGCAACGATTACCTCAGCCGTACGGCCACTGCTAAATCGAACATGTACACCAACCAGCCCGAGGAGACGCGCTACTTCTTCCTCGAAGTGGACGACAAGGGCGAGCGTCTCAATGGCGACCACCGCTATACCATCACTTTCCCCAAAGGCAAGACACCGCCCGCCAATGGTTTCTGGTCGTTGACGATGTACGACCCGCAGCATTTCTTTGCGCCCAACGACCTCAAGCGTTACTCCCTGGGTACCAAGAACAGCAAGAGCATGAAGACCAATGCCGATGGCTCGCTGACCTTGTATATCCAGCACGATTCGCCGGGCAAGGACAAGGAAGCCAACTGGCTGCCAGCGCCGAAAAGCGATTTCGAGACGACCATCCGCACCTATTGGCCCAAACCCGAAGTGCTCAGCGGTGAGTGGACGCCGCCAGCGGCTGTACGTGTGAATTGATGGATGCCAGGGCCGCGACTTGCGGGAGTCGCTGCCCTGTTTGACTTGCCGATTATTTGATTTCTGTCGGCTGCGCGATGGTGTATTTGCCGCTCACTACGCTTTCACCGGGCCGATAGATACGCATGCCCAGATACCAATTGTGTCACGGTGTTGGCGGCCAATTGGCTACTTCACCGCATTTCTCTTTTGGCCCGAGTGAACCGTCACGGTGTCGTCGTTGTTGAATTTCATCGCACGGTTGTTCAGGTTGGAGTTTTCACTTTTCAGGTACTTGTCCTGACGGAAGGTATTCGCCCCTACATCGGAAACGACGCTTTTGAAGGACTCGTCCACTTCGGCGCGGGCATAGTTGTCGGGAGTCACTGGCGTTGCGGCGAACACATTGACTGTATTCAGCACTGTACCGATCAGCAGAATCTTTCGCATGCCTGTCATTTTTTCAATCCGTTGTTACCTGTCGAACGATACCGCCAAAAGCTTAGTCGACGACTCGCTTCAGGCCAGACTGCCCGGTGGACTCGACGATTCACGGGCAGTCGTCGCGATCATTTGTCGACTTTTTCGATGGCCGGGAACTTGTAGCTACCTTGCTGCACCTCTTTGCTCGGGCCGTACATGCGCATGATGATGTAGGCATCTTTCTCTGGAATGGGCAGGTAGTTGGGGTTGCTCGCGTCGCCCTTGGCGCTCATTTCGATGGTGTACATGCCGTCGGCGTCGGGTTTCAACGTGCGGTCTCCGCGACTGTGGCGATTGAGGGCATTGTGCGCCATCAGGCGATTGTCCGAGGCATACACGGTGAACGACCAGAACTGGCTGACGTCCGGTGCCTTGAAGTGCATGCGGTACTTCTGGCCGTCGGCGCCGCTGAGATGCTTGCCGGTGCTGTCAGTTTCCGATTTGAGGTAAACGCTTTCATCCGGTGGCAGGCCCCACTGACCGAGGTAGGTGCCTTCGGCGAACAGGTCGCGATCGCCGTCGCCCAGTTGTTCGCGCGTACCGAGCAACTTGCCGGCGTTGGTCATTTTCGGCGCCAGTTCCTTGATGTGTTTCATGCCTAACTCTTCGCCTTTATTCGCGGCGGCGAGTTGATCCTGGGTGAACTTTTCATTGCACGGCGCAAGCCCCATGACTTTGTACTGATCCAGCCACTTCTTGTCGGCGGTCCCCATGGTGCCGTCACACAGGACGGCGTTGACCCGTTGCAGCCAATTGGTCTTGGCCGGGTCGAGATAAGTGCGTTGTTTTTCCGCAGGTCCCGGTTCACCCAGGTACGCCGATAGTGTGCGTACGTTCCAGTCGTCCATGTACTTGAGTGCGACTTTCTCGTCGTCGGGACCGGTGGCCATGATCCGGCCCATGACTTTCACCAGGTTGGATTCAACCCGAATCACTTCGTCAACGCTCGGCGGCACTTCGCCTTTCCAGTCCCTGGCGGCGAACATGAAATGGCCGCCCTTGGTGCCCCGTGTGCGTGCGCCGATCATCGAGGTGGTGTAGTGGCCCATGTCCATGGTGTGCAGCACCCAGTACCGGCCCTTGTCCATGTCGGGCACGCTGATGATCACAGGTTCTGCGGCCACATCCAGCCATCCCATGAGGTGCAGGGTGTCGTTGTTGATGGTCGGGTGCGCAGTGTAGGTGTCATCGGCCAGGTGGCGGATGTTCTGGAAACGGTTGAGCGGGGTTTGGGGCTTGACGGCGGTTTCGTAGAAAAACTTGTAGGCCTCGTCAATCGAATAGCCATAGACAAAGGCCTCTTCGGCAACTTTATCCGGTATTTGTGCAAAGGCAGGAATTGCAAAAGAAAGCATGGATGCCGCCAGTATTATTTTCTTCATGGGCCTTCCTGGTTGTCACGAAAGTTCGAATCTGTTTGATCGATTCTTTTTTTAGTTATCACCGCTGCAGAACAAATGTAAAGCCTTGTTTATAAGGGCAGCGGAGGCGGCAAAAAGCGTATCAATGCTGACGTCGAATGATAAAAAACTGACGTGAAGTGTGAAGAAATATACGCACGAACAAGCATCTTTGCCCGCTGCATTGCGTTAGCTTCGGGTTCGGAGTTGGGCCTGGCGCCGTGTCGGCAAATGCCAAACGGCAGACGTCAAATGACAATTCTTGGCTGGGGCAAAACATCAGTATGGCGACAGGACGCAATAGCCCGTCATCCGCAACCGCCTGCATGAGGATAATAACAATGCCGATGCCTACGCCTTTCTTCGATCACAAAGAACTGCTGACGATTAATACCAACGAGTTGCCGATTTACAAGGACGCCATGGCGCCGTACTTCCCGGGCGTTGATGTGCAGCCGCTGTACCTGGACCCGAACCTGGGTGTATGGACATTGCGCGTCATCTTCCAGCCGGGCGTGCGCCTGCCTTGCCATTACCACACCGGTCCCGTTCATCTGTTCACGATGTCGGGCAAGTGGCACTACGTCGAATACCCGGACCAGCCGCAGACCGCCGGTTGCTACCTCTATGAGCCGGGTGGCTCGATCCATACCTTCATGGTGCCGGCTGATAACACCGAGCCTACCGACACCTTCATGGTGGTCTACGGCGCCAACATCAACTTCGATCAGGACGGCAACTTCGTCAATGTCATGGACGCCACCGACATCATGCAAATCATTGATCGCCTGGTGAAAGAGCGCGGCCTGGAGCCGGCCCGCTACATCCGTCCGGGCAACGCCGGTTACACCGTCGGTTGAGCACTCCCGGCGGGCGCAGCAGCGCCCGTCAATCCCTTTACTTTGTGGAGAGTGCTCAATGAGCCATCCTGCCATGCCGACCGGCATCGAAGGGCAAACGCCTGACGTGCCACGTTCGGTTTTCATTACCGGTGCCAGCGGTTTCATCGGCCAGGCCCTGGCGCGTCGCTACCGGGCGCTCGGGGTCGAGGTTCGGGGCATGGACCTGCGCGCCGACGCGGCCAACGGCGTGGTCGCCGGCGACCTGACTCGCCCGGAGCAGTGGGCCGAGCATGCCCGCGGTTGCGAGTTGTTTATCAACACCGCTGCGGTGGTGTCTCTGGCCGCACCGTGGAAACAGTACCGCGAGGTGTCGGTTCGCGGTGTGCGCAATTGCCTGGATATCGCGATCAAAAGCGGCGCCCGGCGCTTCGTGCAGTTTTCTTCCATCGCCGCCCTGGGCTGGGAATACCCCGAGCAGGCGGACGAACGCAGTGATGTGGTCATCGGTGAGCAATATCGCTATGGCGTGGCCAAGGGGGCGAGTGAGCACGTCGTGCTGGCGGCCCACGCGGCGGGCGAAATCGACTGCACCATCGTCCGTCCGGGCGACGTCTACGGTCCAGGCTCCAGGGCCTGGCTCAGCGAGCCGCTGAAGATGGCCAAGGCCGGTGCACTGATCCTGCCTAACGGTGGCAAAGGTCGCTGGACGCCGGTGTACATCGAAGACCTGCTCGACGGCGTGATGCTGGCGGCCGGTTTGCCCCAGGCGATCGGGCAGATCTTCCATGTGAGTTCAAGCGAGTCGGTCAGCTGCCGCGAGTTCTTTGGCAATCACTGGCGCTGGGCCGGCCGCAGCGGGTCGCCGCGCAGCCTGCCGCTGGGGCTGGCGGTGACGCTTACGTGGCTGATCTGGAGCGTTAATCGCCTGTTGCGCCGCCACGATGAAGTGACGCCCGACACGATGTACATGTTCTCGCGCACCGGCGGCATTTCCATCGACAAGGCTCGTCGGTTGCTTGGTTACGCGCCGAAGATGAGTCTGGATGAGGGCTTGCGCCGTTCCGAAGCGTGGCTTCGCGAAGTCGGGCAATTGAGCTGATACCTGCGGGTCGCCGGCTGCTGCGACCCAATCTGAAGGGGGTTTTTCATGAAAGCTGTTGTCATGCGCGACAAGCAATTGCTGGTCGACTCGATCGCTGCGCCTACGCCGGGACAGGGCGAAGTGCTGGTCAAGACGCTCGCCTGCGGAATCTGTGGCTCGGACCTGCACATGTTCCATCACTGCGAGCACGTGCTGGCCAACTTCAAGCGCGGCCATATCCCGATTGCGTTCGATGACCACAAAGACGTGGTGTTCGGCCACGAGTACTGCGCCGAGATCCTCGATCACGGGCCAGACAGCGACAGAAAGCTCAAGGTCGGGACGCGGGTCTGTTCGTTGCCGTTCGTGATCACGCCGCAGCACTTCCACCACATCGGCTTCTCCAACCGTTACCCGGGCGGTTATGGCGAGCAGATGGTGCTGGCCGAACAGATGCTGATGCCGGTGCCGGGGGATCTGCCGCCGGATATCGCGGCGCTGACCGAACCCATGACGGTGGCCGCACACGCGGTGAACCGAGCACGCCTGGATGGCAGCGAAGTGCCGGTGGTGATCGGTTGCGGACCGATTGGCCTGGCGTTGATCTCGGTGTTGAAGTCCCGTGGGATCGGCCCGGTAGTGGCCTCGGACTTTTCCGCCGGGCGACGTGCCCTGGCAGAGAAAATGGGGGCCGATGTCGTGGTCAACCCGGCCGAGCAGTCACCGTACCAATCCTGGCTGCAAGTGGCTGCGCCCGAAGGGTACGACATCAATGGCCCGATGGCACTGCTGGGCCTGGGGCCGCAGCCCAAGCCTTGCGTGGTGTTCGAATGCGTGGGCATTCCCGGGTTGATTCAGCAGGTGATCCAGAACGCCGCCCCGCGCTCGCGGCTGATCGTGGTCGGCGTGTGCATGGAAAGCGACCGCATCGAACCCCTGATCGGCATCGGCAAGGAAATGAACGTGCACTTCTCCTTCGGTTATACAGCAGAAGAGTTCGCCCACACCTTGCATGCCCTGGCGGACGGCAAGCTCGAGGGCGCGCCGATGATCACCGGTCGCGTGAAGTTGGATCAGGTGGCGGGTGCTTTCGACGACCTGGCCCAGCCGGATGAGCACGCCAAAATCATCATCACCTATGATTGAGGCTTCATCGCCCGGGTCCGCGCGTCGTCCATCGGGGCGACGCGCAATTGCGTGCGGCGTACCCGTGGCGGAACGCCGTACCAGCGCTTGCAGGCGCGGTTGAACGAACTCTGTTCGGCATAACCGAGCAGGCCGGCAATCTGCGCCATGGGCATGTTTGCTTCGGCCAGGTACAGCTCGGCCAACTCTTGTCTTGCCTGCTCGACCAGCTCCTCGAAAACCAGATCGCTATCGGCCAGGCGTCGTTGCAGCGAGCGTTCGCGCATTCCCAGTTGTTCGGCGATCAGCGGCAGGGCGCAGCGCTGGGTCGGCAGTAAGCGACGGATCGAGGCTTCGACCTGACTGCCGATGTCCAGTCGATTGGCCGCGCCCATATTGCTGACGTATTCCATCATGGTGTCGTGCAATTGAACGTTGTGCTGGTCGATAGGTTTGCTCAAACATTCCGGGAACAGCACCAGGGCGTTGTGCGCCTGGCCGAAGTAAGTGCGGGCACCAAAGAAACGTTGATAACGACTTTGCGGCAATCGTGCTTCGGTGCGCGACATCACTGAATGCGGACGGAATCCCGGCCCGTAGAGCATCTGCAAAGCCTTGAACATGACGCCCAGCGACAGCTCGATGATCTGGCGTTGGCGCGGTGCGGGACGCAGGCGCAACTCATAAATCAGATACGGATGAACGACGTCGATCTCGGTGTCCAGGCTCACCAGCACGCCCGGGCTGTAGGTGTGCAGGAAGCGTGTGATCTCCGACAGCGCCTCGCCGATGTTGCGCGCATTTTGCGCGACCACCGCCAATGGACCGAGGATCATGATGCTTTGTCGCTCGGCCAGGCGCAGGCCGAAGTCAATGCATTGCAACTGTTCGGCACTCAGCTCCAGCAGGTTGATCATCGCCCGATACGGAATCACCGCCGAACCGTTGGCCAGCAGCTTCGGGTCGATCTGCATCTGGCGCAGCAGTTCATCGGGGTTGCCGCCCAGGTCCCTGACGAGCTCAGGGAAACCGGTGAGTGAAGTGGTTTTGATCAAGGCAGTCATGGTCGGGGTTTGAGCCTCTTGTTGCAGGAAACGAGTGCCTTGACGGGTCGTACACAACCCTTCCAGGGGGGCAATACCATCGTCTTCGTATTTCCCGCGGGCGAACAGTTTAATTCGACCACTGACGGCAAATGACAAACTTATGACGTGAAATGACAAATGATTCGGGGCCGTCTCTCTGCATGCTTGACCAAACAAACAAGAACGCTCAGCCAAGGGGTCAAGACTGACTCCGCAAGGTAAGGGCGGTGGCGGAGATCTGCATGCACTACAAAAACAATAACGTCCGTACTTACGTGAAACCGCTTGCCCTGGCCATTTCCTGCGTATCGGCCGGCGCCGTGCAGGCGATGCCGTTCCAGCTGGAAAACGGCTGGGAGGGGGAGTGGAACACCACCCTGTCTGTGGGCTCGCAATGGCGCGCGGAAAACCAGGATCACGACCTCTACAGCGGCGCCAACGGTGCACTGGTGGGTAAGTCCGGCGGTAACGGCGGCTCGGTGGATGCCGGCAACCTCAACTACGACAAGGGCGACCGCGTCTCGACCATCGCCAAGTTTGTCACTGACCTGTCGCTGCGCAATGGCGACATGGGTGGCCTGGTCCGGGTCAAAGGCTGGTACGACGAGGCGCTCAAGGACGAAGATGTCAACTACGGCAGTGCCTCCAATGGCTATCGCAAAAAGCCGCTCAACGACGATGGTTATGTCGACCTGCAAAAATTCAGCGGCGTCTATCTGCTCGATGCCTACGCCTACAACACCTGGTATGTCGATGACGCTCCGGTTCAGGTCCGGCTCGGGCGCCAGGTGGTCAACTGGGGTGAAAGCGCCTACATACAGGGCATCAACCAGATCAATCCACTCGACGTGCCGGCCTTGCGCCGCCCGGGTACTGAACTCAAGGAAGCCTTGATTCCGGTGTGGATGGCTTACATGAACATCGGTCTGCCGGCCGGGATTTCCATGGAAGCTTTCTACCAGCTCAAGTACGAAGCCACCGCCATCGAGGGCTGCGGCCATTATTGGTCGGTGACCGAGAGCGCGATCGGCCAGGACTTCGGCGATTGTCAAGTGGGCACGTTCCTGGGCGGTACCAGTCCCTCGTCGGCGACCAAGATCGCCGCAGGCGCTTATCTGCCGGAAATCAAGGGCAAGGAACCCCGTGACAGTGGCCAGTGGGGCGTGGCATTCCGCTTCCCCATCGATGCGCTCGATGGCGAACTCGGCCTGTACTACCTCAATTATCATTCACGGACCCCGTACCTGGGGCTGCGCAGCACCGGCTCGACGACGCTCTCGTTATCGGAGTTCCCCAATGCCGGTCAGCCAGGCGCTGTTGCGCGCAATGCCCGGGGTGAGATCGTGGGGCCAAGCTGGGAATACCCGGAAGACATCCGCCTGTACGGCCTGAGTTTCACTACGACCCTGGCGGGCTGGTCGATTGGTTCGGAACTCAGTTACTCGCCTAATCAGCCGGCGCAAATCAACGGCGCCGACTTGCTCAACGGCGCGCTGGCCGGTGTCGGTCCGGCGGGCGAGTTGCTGCAACTGGTCAAAGTCCAGAGCTCCTCGTTTACCGCCGGTTGGGATCGCTACGAGAAAACCCAGTTCCAGATCAACGGCGTCAACGTGTTCCCTAACGTGCTCAAAGCTGAAAACCTCACCGTGGTGGCCGAGGCCGGTTTCCAGTGGAACAACATTCCACAGAGTGACGATGAGCGCCGCTACGGCCGTGGCTTCATCTATGGCCTGGGCTCGTCACCGTCTATCCCTGCCGGCGGCAACACCTGTACCAGCCCGGTGGCCAGTCTGGTCAACACAAGTCCGGCCGGTTGCAAGAACAAAGGCTATGTCACCGACTTCGCCTGGGGTTATCGCCTGCGCGGCCAGTTGGATTACAACAACTTCCTGGGCACCAGCATCACGGCCTCGCCTTATGCCTTTGTCGGCCAGGACGTCGACGGCGTCTCGATGGACGGCCAGTTCAACGAAGGCCGGATCACCAGCGCCCTGGGCATCACCTTCGATTACAACAAGCAGCAAAAGCTCGACTTCAGCTACGTGAGTTTCGACAACAGCGCTGAATACGACCCGCTGCATGACCGCGATTTCTACTCCGCCAATTACAGCTACAGCTTCTGACAGAACAATAAGAGGTAAGTCCGATGAACAACTTTCTTCATGCCGCGCGCCTGAGCGGCATGGCGTCTGCCTTGCTGCTCGCCCTGAGCGGAATGGCGCATGCCCAGATCACTGCCGACCAGGCCGCCCGCCTGGGCAAGGACCTGACGCCGCTGGGTGGCGAGATGGCCGGCAACGCCGATGGCTCCATCCCTGCGTACACCGGGGGCATGGCGCAACCGCCGGCTGGCTGGAGCCCGGACAAGGGCTACATTGATCCGTTCGCCAACGAGAAACCGCTGTTCACCATTACCGCTGCCAACATGGCGCAGTACAAGGACAAGATTTCCCCGGGCATGCAGGCGCTGCTGACCAAGTACCCGACCTTCACCATGCCGGTCTATCCGACCCACCGTACGGCCATGGTGCCGGCGGCCGTCGCCGACAAGGTCAAGCAGGAAGCGGTACACGCCGAACTCAACGGTTTTGGCGTGAGCAACCTGAACGGTTCGACAACGCCTTTCCCGATTCCAAAAAATGGTCTGGAAGCGATCTGGAATCACAACGTGCGTTACCTCGGCGGTGGCCTGCAGCGCACGTACGCGTCCTTCCCGGTCCGCGGTGGCGGCGACTACTACGCCTTGCGCATCGAGGAGAACCGCGTCTTCGACAGCAACATGGACAAGCCATCTGATAACCGCCTGCTCAACTACTCGGCACGCTTCATTTCTCCGGCCACCCTGGCCGGCACCGTGCAACTGGTGCAGGAGCCGATCGACCAGGTCAAGGAAGTACGCTCGGCGTGGATCTACAACGTCGGTCAACGCCGCGTACGCCGCGCGCCGGACCTGGCATATGACAACGTCAACGACGGTACAGAAGGCCTGCGTGTAACCGACGACTTTGACGGCTACAACGGTGCACCGGATCGCTACGACTGGAAACTGGTGGGCAAGCGCGAGATGTATGTGCCGTACAACGACTACAAGCTCGGTTCCAAACAGGTCAAGTACAAGGACATCCTCACCGCCAACACGCCCAACCCGGACTTCATGCGTTATGAACTGCACCGCGTGTGGGTCGTGGAGGGCACCCTGCGCCCGGATGCCAAGCATGTGTATGGCAAGCGTGTGATGTACCTCGATGAAGACTCCTGGACCGTACTGGCCAGCGACGCCTACGACACCCGTGGCACCCTGTGGCGCATCGGTGTGCACCCGTTGATCCAGTTCTACGATGCGCAAGTGCCGTGGTACCGCGCCAACATCTGGCACGACCTTAGCAACGGTGGCTACTACCTGGCGGGCCTGGCCAACGAAGAACCGAACCCATGGAAATTCGGGATCAAGGGCCGTTTCGTCGACTTCCAGCCCGACGCGCTGCGCCGCATGGGCAAGTGATCGAGACTCGCTGTCGTTAACCTTGCTGCGAGCGGCCACCTGGCCGCTCGCCTGCACATCGGAATCTTTGTTATGTCTTTACGCCACCTGGATCTTCTGGCGGGTGTGGGCGTGTGTCTGCTGGCCACCTCCGTGTGCGCCGAGCCGCCCAAACTCGATTATCAGATCAGCCCGAATCACGTCTTGCTGCTCAACATTGCCGACAGCGGCCAGCACCTTGTCGCCGTCGGCGAACGTGGCGTCGTATTGATCGCCAACGAGCACGGACAAGCCTGGAAAAGCGTGCGCACGGCGACAACGCGGACACTCTCCGGCGTGGCTTTCGCCAATTCTCAGGTCGGCGTCGCCGTCGGTCATGGCGGCGCGCTATTGCGCACGGTCGATGGCGGCGAGCACTGGACGGTCGTCGAGGCCGATACCAATGACGAAGCGCTGTTGGGCGTCGTGGCTCTGGGGAAAGGGCGCATGGCCGCCTGGGGCGCGTTCGGCCTGTACCTGCTGTCGAAGGACGACGGTGTGACCTGGGAGCGCTTGCCCATTCTGGACACTGATTTCGATCGGCACATCTCGCGGGTCATCCCCCTGGTCAACGGTGAGTACCTGTTGGTGGGCGAGAGCGGCACCCTGGCGAAATCCGCAGACCACGGCGAAACCTGGCAGGCGCTGGAGAGCCCCTATGCCGGCAGCCTGTTCGGCGCCCTGCAACTGAACAACGGCGATCTGCTGATCTACGGCATGCGCGGCAACCTATGGCTCTCCAGCGATGGTGGCCATACCTGGACCCGCCGGGACACGGCCACCACCTTCGCCTTCAATGGCGCGGTCGAGTTGAAGTCCGGACGCATTCTGGTGTTCGGCAACAGCGGCTTGCTGCTGACCAGCGATGACCAGGGCCGCAGCTTCAAAACACTGCCGTCCACCCAGGCCAGCCTGGCCAAGGCCATACAGCTGGACGATGGACAAGTGCTCGCGGTCGGTGACCGGGGCGTGACGCCGCTGGCGGCGAACGTGACCGAGCGTCAGGAGTAACCCATGAGCATTCAGGAAAAATACGTGACGGATGCCGATGAACTGGCGCGCAATGCTTTTGCCCAAGGCATCGTCGGCAAAGTGTCCTACTGGATTTTCCACCAGCGCAAAGCCTTGTTGGCGCTGTTCATTCTGATCACCGCGGCGCTGGGCTACAGCGCGACGAACCTCAAGGTCGAGGCGGGCTTCTTCAAGATGATCCCGCTGCACCACGAGTACATGAAAACCTTCCTTGAATACCAGAAGGATTTCGGTGGTGCCAACAAGGTGCTGGTGTCGGTGAAGACCGACAAGGGTGAAATCTTCACCCCCGAGGCCATGGCGGTGCTGCGCAAGGTCTCGGATGAGGTGTTCTTCATCAATGGCGTGGAGCGCAGTTCGGTGACTTCGCTGTTCACCTCCAACGTGCGTTACACCGAAGTGGTCGAGGACGGGTTCACCGGCGGCAATCTGGTCGACTCCAGCTACTCCGGCACTCCACAGCAGATCGCACAGGTCCGCGAGCGTACGCTGAAGTCCGACTGGGTCGGACGCATCGTCTCCAATAACCTGTCTTCGGCTATGGTCGTGGCCAACCTGCAGGAGACCGACCCGGTCACCGGCCAGCGCCTGGACTTGCAGGACGTGGCCAACAAGCTGGAAAAAATTCGCCAGGACAACCAGGGCAACGGCATCAGTATCCACATCATCGGTTTCGCCAAGTCCATCGGCGATATCGCCGAAGGCGCTTCCGATGTGCTGGTGTTCTTCATCATCGCCTTCGTCATCAGCGCACTGCTGCTGTACTGGTACTGCGGTTCGCTGATGCTGACCGGCTGGGCGCTGATCTGTGCGATGGTCCCGGTGGTCTGGCTGATGGGGCTGTTGCCGCTGCTGAAGCTGACGCTGGACCCGATGTCGATCCTGGTGCCGTTCCTGATTTTCTCCATCGGCGTGTCCCATGCGGTGCAGATGACCAACGCCTGGAAACTGGAAACCCTCAACGGTGCGGACGGCGTCACAGCTTCGCGCAACTGCTTCCAAAAGCTTTTCGTACCCGGCGCCGTGGCGCTACTGGCCAACGCCCTGGGCTTCATGGTGATTGCGCTGGTGGATATCGAGATGGTCCGCGAGCTGGCGATCACCGCGACCCTCGGCGTGTCGGTGATGATCGTCACCAACAAGATGCTGCTGCCGATTCTGTTGTCGTTCATGCGTCTGTCGGCGTCCGATGCACAAACGCTGCGCGGCAAGGAAACCCTCGGCGCCGGCTTGTGGGAGCGCCTCGGAGTACTGGCGACCCGTCGCGGTGCGGCCTGGGCCTTGCTGTGTGCGGCGGTGTTGCTGGGTTGGGGCCTGCTTGAGGCGCGACACCTGCATGTCGGTGACATCGGTGCCGGTGTACCGGAACTGCGCCCGGATTCGCGCTACAACCAGGACGTGGCAAGCATCACCCGGGACTTCGCCATCGGCGTCGACCTGCTGCAGGTGATCGTCAAGGCCAAGGGTGACGAGACACCGTGCGTCAAGCGCGAGGTGCTCGACCCGATCAACGAGCTGGACCTGTACCTGCGCCAGGATGACGGTGTGTCTTCGGTGCGCAGCCTGGCCGGTTTCGTCGGCAACATCACTCAGGCCTATGCCGAAACCGATCTGAAATGGCGAGTGTTGCCCGAGCCTACCGCGCAAATCGCTCAGGGCGTCGGCTTCGCCACCCGGGTCGGCACCGAGTACATGAACAGCGCGTGCAACGCGATCCCGGTGTCCATCTATACCAAGGATCACCAGGCCGACACCATCAGCAACCTGATGAACAAGATCAAGGCGTTCAAGGCCGCCTATGACAACGACCAGATCACGTTCCAGCTGGCCTCGGGTAACGTCGGCGTCATGGCCGCGACCAACGAAGTGGTGCACGCCGGCGACAAACTGGTCAACGGTGCGCTGTTCGCTTCGGTGACGCTGCTGTGCCTGTGGATGTTCCGTTCGCTGCGCATAACCCTATGCGTGATCATCCCGCTGGCGCTGGTCACGGTGCTGTGCAACGCGCTGATGGCGCTGCTGGGCATCGGCGTCAAGGTCAATACTTTGCCGGTAGTGGCACTGGGGGTGGGCGTTGGTGTGGACTACGGCATCTACCTGTTCGAGCGGATCAAGCACGAGATGCACGACGGTGGAAAGGAATTGCGCGAGGCCTTCGTCGAAGCGCTCAAGCAACGTGGCACAGCGTCGGTTTTCACCGCCGTGACCATGACCCTGTCGATTGCCACCTGGGCTTTCTCGAACCTGAAGTTCCAGGCCGACATGGGCATCCTGCTGGCGTTCATGTTCCTGGTGAACATGCTGGGCGCCATCCTGTTGCTGCCGGCGCTGGCCGCCTGGCTGCTGCCACGAGCCAAAAACTGATCCCCCTGTAGGAGCGACCATGCTCGCGATGGTCGATCAGACAACGCGGGCGTTCAGGGACCCCGCGTTATCGTTGACGTCTCTCGCGAGCTCGCTCAGGTGAAAGTGAATCGACGCTTATCGGAGTCATTGCCGAGATACCTGGCTCATTGTTGAGCCGGGTTTTTTTCATCCCAAAGGAGCTTTAATCCAATGACGAACACCTTCAGCTATTCCTTGCTGGCCCTTGCCATGGCCGTGGTGCTGGCAAACACCGCCCAGGCTGGAGAAAACTCCGCCGGCAAACCTGCCGCCGAGGTCCCTGGCGTCCCGGCCGGCACCGTGATCACCCCGTCCAGCGCCACGGTCATTGCCCAGGACGCTTACTTGTGGGGCTGGCCGATCATCAATGCCTTCAATCGTCGCGCATCCTTTTCCAGGGCCCCGGAACCGGGTCTGGTGGGTGGCATTCTGCCGGCGGCGCCGACCGGCTACATCAGCATGCTCACCGATTACATTTCCCCGGAGCAGCACTGGATCGCCCACCCCAACCAGGACGTGGTGTATGGCTTTGGCTATGGCGCCACCGACGATGATCCGATGGTGTTACAGGTACCGGATTTTGGTGATCGATACTGGGTGTATGCGCTGTATGACGCGCGCAGTGAAGAATTCTCCAAACTGGGCAAACAGTACGGCACGCGACCCGGCAACTATCTTGTCGTCGGGCCGAACTGGAAGGGCACCGTGCCCGACGGTATTACCCAGGTCATCAAGTCGCCCACCGAGCTGGTCGCCGTTGGCCCGCGCACCTTTCTTGACGACAGTGCCGAAGACCGCAAGGCCATTCAGTCGACCCTCAACCAGATGGTGGTTTATCCGCTGAGCCAGTACACCGGCAAGACCGTCACCAAGGACTGGAAGGCCACGCCGCATTTCCCCGCGCCGCAAAAAACTTCTGCGGAAGTGCGCTGGGTAAACCCGGAGACATTCTTCGATCAGTTGCCTGAAGTGCTCGCCAAGGTGCCACCGCTGGCCGGCGAAGAAAGCCGCTACGCCATGATGAAATCGCTGCTCGACGCCGCCGCCAAAGACCCTGCGGTCAAGGGCGCCATGGTCAAGGCCGCCCGCGATACCGAAGACAAGGTCGTGTCGCCGCTGTTCTCCTTCCAGACCAATGGCTCGCGCCTCCCCAACGGCTGGAACTCGCCGACTAACGTCGCGCGTTGGGGCAACGACTACCTCACGCGCACTGCAACGGCCAAGTCGAACATGTACACCAACCAGCCCGAGGAAACCCGCTACTTCTTCCTCGAAGTGGACGGGAGGGGCCAGCGCCTCCATGGCGACCATCGCTACACCCTGACCTTCCCCAAGGGAAAGACGCCGCCGGCGGATGGCTTCTGGTCGCTGACGATGTACGACCCGCAGCACTTCTTCGCTCCCAATGCGCTCGAGCGTTATTCCCTCGGCACCAAGAACAGCAAAAGCATGCAGTACAACGTCGACGGCTCGCTCACGCTGTATGTGCAGCACGACTCGCCCGGCAGGGACAAGGAAGCGAACTGGCTCCCGGCGCCCAAGAGCGAATTCGAGGTGACCATCCGGACCTATTGGCCAAAAGCCGAGGTGCTGAGCGGCCAATGGACACCGCCGGGCGCAGTGCGTCTGGACTGACAGATACAACAACCAACTAAAAAGGAGATAGAGATGATGAATGTAAGCTCCAGGCTCAAGCGCTGGTGCAGCGCGGTCGCATTGTTAGTGGCAGGCCTGTCGTCACAGGTGATGGCTGCAGACAAGCCGAACATCCTGGTGATTTTCGGTGACGACATCGGCATCACCAACATCAGCCGCTACAGCGACGGCATCATGGGCTACCAGACGCCGAACATCGACCGCCTGGCCAAGGAAGGAGTAATGTTCACCGATTACTACGGCGAACAGAGCTGCACCGCCGGGCGCGCTGCCTTCATTACCGGCCAGCACCCCGTGCGCACGGGCTTGACCAAGGTCGGCATTCCTGGCGCAACCGTGGGCCTGAAGCCGGAAGACCCGACCATCGCCGAATTGCTCAAGCCGCTCGGGTACGCCACCGGCCAGTTCGGCAAGAATCATTTGGGTGACCGCGACGAATATCTGCCAACCAGTCATGGCTTCGATGAGTTTTTCGGCAATCTTTATCACCTCAACGCCGAAGAAGGTCCCGAAGATCCGGACTGGACCAAGAACCCCGCGATGGACAAGCTGTTCCGTCCCCGTGGTGTGATTCGCAGCAGTGTCGATGGCAAGATCGAAGATCTAGGCGCATTGACGAAAAAACGCATGGAAACCATCGACGAAGAATTCCTCGCGGCGTCAACCAACTTCATGGACAAGGCCGTCAAGGCGGATAAACCCTTCTTTGTCTGGTTCAACTCCACCCGCATGCACTACTACACCCACGTCAGCGACAAGGTCGCGGGCAAGTCGGGGCAGGGCGAGTACAACGACGGCATGCTCGAACATGACGGCCAGGTCGGCACTTTGCTGAAAAAGCTCGATGAGCTGGGCGTCGCCGACAACACCATCGTGATCTATTCCACTGACAACGGCGTGCACTTTAACCAGTGGCCCGACGCAGGCATTACGCCGTTCCGTGGTGAAAAGAACACCAATTGGGAAGGCGGTTTCCGCGTGCCTGCCATCGTTCGCTGGCCGAACCACATCAAGCCCGATACCATTTCCAACACGGTCATGTCGCACCAGGACTGGATGCCGACCCTGCTTGCTGCTGCCGGGGTACCCGATGTCAAGGAGCAGTTGCTCAAGGGCTACAAGGCCGGCGTGAAGAACTTCAAGGTGCACTTGGATGGCTATAACTTCCTGCCGTATCTGGAGGGCAAGGAAGACAAGGGCCCGCGCACCGATTTCTACTACTTCAGCGACGATGGCAAGTTGCTGGGAGTGCGTGACGGTGACTGGAAGCTGGTGTTCGCCGAACAACGGGCGCACCAGTTTGATGTATGGCGTGATCCTTTCGTCGAGTTGCGCATCCCCAAGGTCTTCAACCTGCGCCGCGATCCGTTCGAGCGAGCGGACACTGACTCCAACAACTACAACCAGTGGTGGGACAAGAAAGTCGGCATCGTCGCGATGCCGGCGCTGGTGCGGGTTCAGCAGTTCCTCGCAACCTTCCAGCAATTCCCGCCACGTCAGCGACCGGCCACATTCACTGCCGATCAAATGGTAGAAAAATTTATGCATTATCAAACGCAGTAAATGACTGGTGGCCGGAGCGCGAATTGGTAAAACTTGCAGATGTACGTCAGACGCCCCACAGCTGAATCGGAAACCCTTGCTAAGGTTGTCCGGCGATTACGCAATCATTGGTGCCCCACAAGCTCCGGCTATCACCCTGTCAACGACCAACCAATTGGTATGCTGTCTGAATGGATTGACTTAAGGCTACTGCTGCAGCCTTCCGCTGCCCATCAGATAGATCTATCTACCACAACGCTCCGGATCATAAGCAATTCGTCGGTTTGGGCAGGCCCGCCAGTTTCGCGGCGAGTTTGGCGGGGGTGCCATTGAACAGTCGGTTCAGGTGCAGGCTGTTGCCTTTTTCCGGACCGAGCTTCAATGCGGTGTATTTGATCAGCGGGCGGGTGGCGGGCGACAACTGGAACTCGGCGTAGAAACTGCGCAGCAGCTCGAGGATTTCCCAATGTTCGGGGCTCAACTCGATGTCTTCCGCAGCCGCCAGGGCACTGGCGACCTCAGCCGACCAGTCACTTAGCTCGACCAGAAAGCCGTCCTTGTCCAGTTCGATGGCGCGGGCGCCGACCGTTAATGCATTCATAGCCAGCTGTTGACCTTGTCGTAGCGGATCGACAGTTCGACGAAGGCCGGGTAATCGATGGCAGTGGCCCAGTCCGGAACGTCGATGGCGCGGGCCTGGGCGTCTTCGGCCAGAACATAGAGTGGCAGGCCGCGCGCATTCAGCGTCTTGAACGGCGCGGTGCCCGGTTGCAAGGCATAGGCCGCGTCGCCGGACAGCAGCAGCGCGTCGCTGGCGCCGATCACGCGCAGGCAGCTGCTCAGGCGTTCGTCACCGAAAGGGGAATGAGACAACACATGCAAAGTCGGCATCAGAGGGTGATCACCTGGTCGTAACGGTCTATAAGGGCGGTGATTTCATGGGCAGCGAGCACCCGGGCTTCTTCCAGCGACAGCGCGCTCGGGTCCAGGCCACGCTGCGCCGTGCTGTCGGCACAGACAAACAGTTCTTCAACGCCGAACATCGGCAGGGCTTGCAGGTTGGCGCTCAGGTCTTTCTGTTGCAGGGCCTTGGCGTTCTGTTGCGTCGCGAGCTGGAACACGCCGTCATCGAGAAACAGCAAACCGATCGGCAGATCGAAAGCGCCGCCGGCCAGCACGATGTCCAGCGCTTCACGGGCGCCCGGTCCGGACCATGGGGCCTGGCGGCTGATGATCAACAAGGATTTGGCCATTTTATGCGCCTCCGAAACAGATCAGGCGGTCGGCGTCCTGCACGGCATCGTGCAACTGGCCGAGACCGGACAATTCCCACGGCGCGCCAACGGCGACCGCATCGCGTTGATAGCGTTTGGCTTCTTCCCCGTTGAGCACGCCCCGGCGCAGGGCGGCGGCGATGCACACCACGCCATCGAGTTTTTGCTCGCTGATGAAGGCGCGCCATTGCTTGGGCACGTCCAGTTCATCCTGGGGTGTCACTACGCTGCCGGACGCGTTATAGACGCCATCCTGATAGAAAAACAGCCGGACAATCTCGTGCCCGCCGGCCAGCGCCGCTTGGGCAAAGAGCAGGGCGCGGCGCGATGAGGGCGCATGGGCGGCGGAAAATACGGTGATGGCGAACTTCATGACGGACTCGATCAGCGAAACTGCGGCCATGATAAAGCTTTATCGGCGGGGGGGCTAAATCGATGTTGTCTGTGCGGGCCTCATCGCTGGCAAGCCAGCTCCTACAGCAGATCTGCAATTTGGTGATCGACGCATTCCCTGTGGGAGCTGGCTTGCCCGCGATGGCGGCCGGACAGGCGACGCAAAAACTTAGCGCGGCATGTAGCCTAACTGCCAGCGGTGGGGGATCTTCAGCGATAACAGACCCAATACTGCCGCCAGCAATCCACTGGCAAACAGCGCCTTGAGCCCGAAGTGATGTTCCAGCACCGCACCCAGTACGGCGCCGGCGAACATACCGGTCCAGGGGATCAATTGCACCCGCCAGCCATTGCGCCGTTCGCCGAGCATCCAGCGACCCAGTCCACGGCCGAAGCGCGACAGAGCGCCGGTGACGTAGGTCAGGCCGACCGGCAAGCCATTCACTTCTTCCACCGCAGCATTGAGCATGCCCATGGCGATGATTGCCGCCAGCAACGCGGGCAATTGCGTCTCGTATGGCCAGGCCGCAGCAGCGCAGAGCAGCGTGGCGATGCTCAGCAGCAGGGGCAGGGCTCGGCGACGGCCCAGGCGGCTGACAATAATGCCCAGTGCATTGCCAAGGATGAACGTGGCGATCAGGATCACCAGACGTACGGTCAAGCCCAGGTCACCGTCGCTGATGGCGACGGCCATGCGGGTGGTGTTACCGCTCATGAACGAAACAAAATCGCCGCTGGCCATGAAACCGATTGCGTCGGTCATGCCGGCCAACACCGAAAGCATGGCCACCAGGCTCAGGCCGATACGCCCGCGCCATTTCTGGGTGTGCAGGTGGCCGGGGCTGGCGTGGGGCCGGGTGGCGGAAGGCAGCATGGGCGATGGTGTCCTTGAGCGTTGGTCAGGGTTTGATCCCGTATAAATCGCAATAGTCCAGCCAGTCCATGCCGGCCATCTCCGCGACTTCCCGGTGCACCTCGAGGCGCTGGGCTTCGTAATCCTGCGGTGTGGAAGCGGTCAGTTGCAAGGTCAATTCCCAGGCAAACAAACCAAGGCGCTCGGCTTCGGCCTCGAAGGCTTCATGCAAGCGCTCGTCGCGAAACTGCGCGAGGGTCTCGCCTTTGGCCTGGGCGAGCAACGGATTGAGGTTGTCGAGTTCGACGCGCAGTTCGGGACGTTCATCGAGAAACGTGTTCAGTGCCTGTTCGTGTTTCAACTCGGATGCCGCCATGGTCACTCCTTGAGAACGGATTACGAAGACTGTTTCTTGCTGGCCTTGGCCGCTGCCGCCAGACACTCCAGGGCAAACTGCTCGGTGTAGGTCATCTGGATCGGTGTGGTTTCGCCTTTGACGGTGCGCTCGCCGTCGAGGATGTAACGAATGCGTTTGTCGGTGACGCCGATTCGCTTGGCGATCCAGGAGGGCGTCTGACCGATCTGGCTGATCAGTTTGTCAGCGTATTCAGTGGTCGGTTTGTAAAATTCGGCGTTGGGGGTCATGGGGTTTCCAGTCAAAGGTGCGATGCAGCGTATGGCGCGACAGGGTGCGCGAATCGTCGCGCGGTGTCGCGGTATAAATGAAGTAAAGCAGAACGATAGGCAGTGCCACGGTGATACAGTCGGCTTTTTCCTGATGAGTGAATGCAATGCGAATTCTGATGGTGGCGCTGGCCGTTACCTTGCTGGCGGGATGCGCGGGCTCGGCAATGAACGATGCTCGCACCAAGGCCCCGTACAAAACCCTGAACTCGGACAAGCCGGCAAAAGACGTTGCCCAGTGCGTGCAGTTTTCCTGGCAGGACGAAGCGGTATTCGGTGTCGACGCTGCGGCGTACCTGGAGCCCGCCGAGAAGGGCGGCACCACCGTTTACACCCGTTCGGCGGAGTCTTTCGTGGACGTGACCACCGACGCCTCGGGCACCGTGTTGAGCTACTACGCGCAACAAGACGACTTCGTCGCCAAGCGCCGGTTGGCGGCGTTGGCCACCTGCCTGTGATCTGATGGCGTGACGCAAACCCCTTGCCGGCGATGGCGTCGATGAAATCGCCATCGCCAGCAAGCCGGCTCCTACAGGTTAATTGTCGTACTGGAGGCGCTTCTGGAAAAAGAAGTGCTTGTGCCCCGGCGGGTAGTCGGCGATGTGACCGATCTCGCTGTAGCCGCATTTCCTGTAGAAATCCGGCGCCTGGAATTCGAAGGTATCGAGCCACAGGCCGATGCATTTTCGTTCCCGCGCCAGGTCTTCCGCCATCTGCATCAGCTGGGTGCCCATGCCCTGTCCACGGGCCTGTTCCGGCACCGACAGCAAGTCGATGAACAACCACTGATAAAACAATCGGGCGTAGAGTCCGCCGAGAATCTGGTCGTTTTCGTCGCGTACCAGCAGGGCAATGTTTTCGGGTATGGCGCCGTCGGCTTTCGACGCGTTATAGGCGCGCAACGGCAGCAAAATGGCTTGGCGTTCCTCTTCCGTGGGGGTTGGCGAGCACTCGATTCGTAACGTCATGGCTATGTCCTTATGGCTGTGAACGCCCAGCCTAACGTGGTCGCCGCCAATGTTCCATCACCGCAACCGGGTGGAACCGTCGCTGGCGCGCAGATGTCATTGATTAAGACGCGTCATCCCGAACGCGACCGATGAGGACACGCCGTGAATATTTTTGAAGCCTTGCGCGAAAGCCACGAACGCCAACGGACCTATGCCAAGGCACTGATCAAAACCAGCGGCGACACCCCCGAGCGGGTCGAAGCGTACAAACAGCTCAAGGCTGAACTGCAGGCCCATGAAACCGCTGAAGAGCGGCATTTCTACATGCCGTTGATGGAGTTCGACAACGGCGTCGATCTCAGCCGCCATGCGATTGCCGAACACCACGAGATGGATGAAATGATGGAAGAACTGGACGAGACCGAGATGTCCAGCCCGGCCTGGCTGGCGACTGCAAAGAAACTGTCGGACAAGGTTCATCACCACCTCAAGGAGGAGGAGCAGAAGTTCTTCCAGATGGCCGGCAAGCTGCTCGACGACAAACAGAAAGAGACGCTGGCGGGACAATACGAGAAGGAGTACCGGGCGCAGCTTGATTGAAGCGGCAGGTTTTCACTCTGTGTGGACTTTGGTTTGGAGGTGTTGATCGTGTTGCAACGGGGCCTCCGACCTACCGTCCGGCGATCGTGCTAAAGATCTATCTCTACGGCTATCTCAATAAAAGTCAGTCCATCCACCAACTGGAACATGAGGCCGAGCAGAGCGTCGCCATACTGGATGCTCACAGGTATCAAAAGGCGAAAAAATGTGACCCCTTACCTGGCTCTCTTTTTGCCGGTTTTCGACTTGGTGCGTACCGATGCGAATGGGATGTCTTAGAAAAACAAACCGGAATTGGCTACCGATATGCGGGGCTACGGGTGAATTGTTTTGTAATCATTTGCCCGGCTCCGGTTGGAGCTCATAACGAATGCGGTTAGTCTTGTTTCACTTCGTTGACGAGAACTTCAACTGGAATCCCCTCAAGTGATCAAACCGCTACTTTTGATACGCCGTCGCTTTGCCTCGATTCGGTGGCGTACACGGGTGACGCTTTGGGTCGCCGCAACACTCGCGGGCCTGTTGGTGGTGATGTTCGCCCGGTTAGCCGACCTGGCTCTCACGCAATTTGCTCAACAGGCAGCCGAGCGACCGTGGTTGCCGTTTTTTTACACACCGCTGATTGGCATGCTGGTGGTGTGGATGACCACCCGCTTCTTTGTGGGCTCCCAAGGCAGTGGCATCCCTCAAGTGATCGCCGCCACCCGTCTTGCCCACCAAGGGAAGCCAGTCGATAAACTGGTGTCGCTGCGGATCGCCTTCGCCAAGATAGGCCTTGGCACTCTGGCGCTGACCGGAGGCTTTTCGGCCGGGCGCGAAGGCCCTTCGGTGCAAGTCGCGGCCTCGATCATGCATTTCTTTCACCGCTATTTGCCCAATGCCCGAATCATTCGCAGTGAGGACCTCATCCTCGCTGGCGGCGCTGCAGGCATTGCCGCAGCGTTCAATACTCCGCTGGCCGGTGTTGCCTTTGCGGTCGAAGAGTTGGGTCGCAAGTTGGAAACCCGCACCAGTGGGGTCTTGCTCAGTACGATCATTCTGTCGGGTATGGTCGCGATAGCCTTGCAAGGTAACTACCACTATTTCGGTCATTTTGACGTTCAAGACATTCACCTCGACATCATTGTCCCGGTGCTAGTCACCGGTGTTGGCTGTGGTCTCCTGGGTGGGTTGTTCAGCCGAATGTTGCTGTGGCCCCAGCGCCACCATCGGTTTGTAGTCTGGCAATGGCGACGTATGCACCCCGTCTGGTTCGCTGGCGCTTGCGGAATGATCGTGGCCATTCTTGGTTGGCTTAGTGCAGGGATGTCATTTGGCAGCGGTTATGGCGTCACCTCACAGGTCATCGTGTCCGATATCAGCCTGCCATGGCATGCACCGATCACGCGATTTCTGGCGACCGTGGTGACTTATTTTTCCGGGATCCCCGGTGGCATTTTTGCCCCGTCGCTGGCGGTAGGCGCTGCGGTTGGGGCTAATGCCGCCGAACTTTTCGGCCTGGCTGCCCAGCCGATCATTGCCCTGTGCATGGCTGGATTCCTGGCTGCGGTCACGCAGTCGCCCATCACGTCCGCAATCATCGTGATGGAGATGATCGACAGTCACGGGATGGTGATCAGTCTCATGGCTGTCGCGCTCATTGCCAAAGCGGTCAGTGCTCGGATGGGCCCCGAGTTGTATCAGCAGTTGGCTCGCGGGTTTTTGCAGGTCCCGGACAGTGGTGCAACCTCGCGAAAATCAGGTTGATCTAGCGCATCAGTTGTCGAGCCGTTGCGCCAAGCGCCTTCTTGTCCTCTTCCAGTGCCAGTGCAAGGTTCGCGCGCTTGACCAGCAGATCCGCATGCTTGGTACAGGGACCGCCGAACATATCAGGGTGTATGTGCGCGAGACTGACAAGGGCCTTCATCAAGCGAAGGTCTACTTCGATCAAGCCCGCGCCGTCTCGGGCAATGGGTGCGAAAAAGTCATCGAACAGGTCATCTATCATCAGCCTGTGCAGGTAAACCTGCTCGCAATTTTCATCGATTTTTGCCGCAGGCTCTTGGGGTATGCTCCAACAGGTCAGGCTTCTGACCCCGCGCCCAATGACGTCGATCGCCGTTCCAGGGTCGTTAACTGCTGGCGATAATGCGCGTGAGGCAATCTCGGAAAGCACCGACAGGCCGAACCGTGGATCATGCTCAAACGTCCGACGTACGCCGATGGTAAGCGCAGCCAGGATTTTTTCACTGCTGACGTGCAACGCCTCTGTACGCTCCTTTTTCAAGCTCACGGTTCTAGCGATCGGCATGTCCAGGTGTACAAAACTTCCAGGAAGGACGTCCAGAAAGATCTTTATTTCGCAGGTTTTGGCGATGGCGCCTAACGCGTTTACATCAATATGCTGGACGTACCCGGTTTGATGACTTGAGATTATTTGCGCCGAGGCTGGGATCATCCACTCGGGTGGGTAAGCAGCGCCGCCCAGATGCGGCCATTGGACTCTGTTTTTTATGGCGTTGATTGTTGCCTGTTCGACACGATCAATGGTTTCACCCACCCGGCCAAGCTTGGACAGGTGATCGATCCAGCGCAAAAGCGTGTAGACAATCAGAATCACGACGGCAATGGTCACTGCAAATAGCAGAACCCTTCCTTGCGTGCCATAAGCTCCGGTACTCAGAGCGATGATGCCTACCAGGCTGAACAGAAATGACCCAATGAAGGTGGCGAGTGCATTTTGAGTCGTGGTGTCCTCCATCACCAGTGTGGTGGCACGAGGCGTTACTCCACTGCTGGCTGCACCGTATGCAGTCACCATTGTGCTTAGCGAAAAAGTGGTCACGGCGAGCATGCTTGAGGCGATGATACCTAAGATTTTGTCGACGGCGTCGGCGCCAATTCGGGTGGGCAATGATTCTGGAATGTAGTCCTTGAAGGCAACAGCGAATAACGCAGTTGCTATGCCCAGCAAAGAAAACAGACTCGCTCTGAACCACAACCGCTTGGTCAGTTGGTGTAGCACCCAGCGCCAGCGAGCGATCATGTTTAATATCCTTGTTAGTGATGTGATCGGTCTGTCGTTACGGATTTACGTCAACAAAGAAGGACGAGGTGGTGATCCTTGGTGGAGTATTCCTGGCCGGCGAAGGTTCATTCACTCGTTCGGGCTTGGTCATTTACATCGTGCTTTTCAGCGCCTTGTCATCCGGATCGGTACGTTGCTGCATACGGTACAGCGCAGGTTAAAGCTCAAACGTTGGTCGGGCCGCCAGTGGAGAGTCAATGTGACTGATAAAACCCCGGCGTCCTCCTTTCCAGCGTCAGCAACAACGCCTTCGCCTCCAGTCCCCCGGCAAACCCCGTCAGCTTCCCCGACGCACCAATCACCCGATGGCACGGCGCGATAATCGAAATCGGATTCTTGCGGGTGGTGCAGGTGTAAGTCATGGCGCAAGCCCCGCGGGATTGTTGAACAGGCGTTAAGGATACTGCTTCTGGAGGGAGGCGCAATGCGCAATCCCGACCATACTTGGCGACTGCTTTTGACGGGTTTTCCTGGTTAAAAACAAGTAGAGACCGACTCATGAAGTACGAACCTTTTGCCAAGTCGCTGATAGCAACCTCGTTGGCGCGCCGTCGCTGGACGGCAAACCGGTGGGCAAGAACCGTTCCTGCGGGGCCAACGATCCACGGCGTAATACCGGCTTGTCGCTGGGTTACTGAGGGTTGTGTTCGAGCAGGGACGGATTTATGTTCGTCCCTTGCCTCTCTGACTTTTCTAAGGAAGGAATCATGACCACCGCACTGTTAATCATCGACGTCCAGCAGGCCCTGTGTTCAGGCGAGTACGAATGCTTCGAAATCGGGCGCGTCATCAACACCATCAACGAGCTTTCTGCGCGGGCGCGCAAGGCGGGTGCTCCGGTGGTGTTTATCCAGCACGAGGAAAAGGATAGCCCCTTTGCCCATGAGGCGGTTGGCTGGCAACTGGCTCAAGGGCTTGAGATCTCGTCAAAGGACCAGCGCGTGCGTAAAACCACTGGGGATTCCTTCTACCAGACCAACCTGCAAAAGCTGCTGCCTGAGCAGGACTTCGAGCGTCTGGTGATCTGCGGCTTGCAAACCGATTATTGCGTCAACGCGACGGTGCGTCAGGCGCTGAAGCTGGGGTATGACGTGGTGCTGGCGGCGGATGCTCACTCCACGGTCGACAACGGTAACCTCACCGCCGAAGACATCATTGCCGAGCACAATAAAGACTGGGCGCATTTGACGGGTTCAGTGGCACGAATCGACGTGATCCCGGCTGCCGAAATCAGCTTCTGAATCCCCGCATTCCCTTGTAGGAGCCGGCTTGCTGGCGATGGCAGAGAGACAGTCACCACAGACGCCTGCCAACAATCCGGCTCCTGCAGTGATTGCTTGATCAACGCGCCGGGAGGTCCCATTGCCGGCTGTCGTCGAGGCCCTGGGCCATGGTTGCACCGGGCACCAATAGCATCAGCAGCGACCAGGCTTTGATCAGGTTGTTCAGGGTGCAAGCGGGGTAATGGGGAAGTCCATGACGGTCTTCAATGACGGGGCCCGGCTGTACGTGAAGTGCCACCACTCTTTGGCGTAACCGGTGAAACCTTCTTTCTCCATGGCACGGCTGAGCCGCTGGCGATTTTCCATCGCCGCCGCGCTGATCAATGAGGAGTCGGTATGCGCGCGTTCATCGAAGCAATCGAAGCCGGTGCCCATGTCCACGGCACCGTCGTGCCAGCGCTGGCCGTAGTCGGCGGTGCAATCGACCGGAGTGGCGGCGGGTGTCCAGGTGGCGGCGGGCAGTGCCCCCGGGCCTGTCATCGTCAGGTCAACGGTGCCGCCCCTGGAATGGTTGGACACTCGCGCCACGTAACCCAGGCGCCAGAAGTCTTGCTTGTCTAGCCGTGGGTAGAATTCGGCCTTGCGCGGGTCGCCCGGTTCGGTGGCGAAGCGTCCCATGTCGGCCACGGCACGACTGGGACGATAGCAATCGAAGACTTTCAAGCCGTAGCCCTCGGCTTTCAGAGCCGCTTGTACCCGGGCCAGCGCTTTGGCTGCATCCGCCGACAACAGACACTCGGCTGCCCGGTAGCCGTCCAGCGGATGACCGGTGAAGTTATGGGCGCTGGCATAGCGGATGTCCTGCTCAATGCCAGGGTCGACGCTGCGCAGATACACCATGTGCTCGGGTGTCGACTCGTCGGCCAGACACGGTGTCGCAAGGCTCAGGCACAGCAAACACAGACCGGGTAAACGAAACATCGGAAAGGCTCCTTGCATGACCAGTCAGCGCATCATGGCTTGAAACCCGCGTTACCTCCATGAAGTTGTTGGTCGGCATGACAGGACGAGCGCACCAACGGGCCGGACGCCGCCTTCGCGAGCAGGCTCGCTCCCACAGGGGGTGGCGGTGCTTTCAGGCATTTTTTCGTTGCGGTTGCTAGGCTGTAATCCTTGAGACCGCAATGGAGCACCCTCATGCCTATCCAGGCCCTGCGCGCCGACGCCTCCCATATCGAAATCATTGCCCCGTTGTTCGATGCCTACCGGGGGTTCTACCTTCAGCCTTCCAACCTGCCACAGTCCCGTGATTTCATCGCCGAGCGCATTGCCCGGGACGAGTCGGCGATCTTCCTTGCCATGGACAGTAGCGGCGAAGCACTGGGTTTCGTGCAAATGTTCCCGACGTTCTCCTCCATCGACGCGCACCGTACCTGGTTGCTCGGCGACTTGTTCACCACACCTGCCGCCCGGGGCAAAGGCGTCGGCACGCTGCTGATGAACACCGCCCGCGACTTTGCGCGATTGAGCGGCGCCAAGGGCATGACCCTGGAAACCGCCACCGACAACGTCAGTGCCCAGCGTTTGTATGAGTCCCTGGGCTATGTGCGCGATCCCGGCTACTACACCTATTGCCTCGATCTGAAGCAAGGTTGAGGCCCGGGTTTATCGCAGGCCTTGCAGAAATTCGGCCTGGGCATCGGCGCTGGTGAGGACGCGATAACGCGTGCTGCGTGACACATCGCGGTCGCGAAACCGTTCGTAGACCGCTTGGAACACACTGCGATTCAACTCCGGCTGTTGTTGCGCCAGATAGCGCTCGTAAGCGGCATCGTAGTCCTCAACCAAGATGAATTTCCTGAACCAGTACCGGTAGAAATAGCCCAGCAGAAAACCCAGGCTGAAATCATGATCCAGCACCGAGTGCGCGCAGCATTCGAAATCGATCAGCCTCAGTTCGCCGTCGGGACCGATCAGAATGTTCTTGGGGTGAGGGTCCATGTGCACGAACCCTTCGCTGAGCATCCGGCCGAACAACGGCAGAATATCCAGCAGCAACGCAACAGCCTGCTCAGGCTGGGCAATCAAGCGGTCATCGACGCTGCAATGGTCGTCGAAAAAATTGACCAGCAGATACTCTTCTTTCAAAAACGGAAAACGCCCGACGTGGCCGAACGCCGCGACCCTTGGCGAGGATGTCGACTTGCTCGACACCGCCGACAGGTTGATGAATTCGTTGGTCAGGTCATGCAGGCCGAAAACCCGCTTGAGCCCGAGAAAGTTCTGCAGCTGCTTTTTCCAGTGGGTCAGGCGATTGTGTTTCAACACCCATTTGCGCTCGCCTTCGAGCAGGAAAACGCTGCGGGTCGCTTCGGGAATGTCCAGCAGCGCGTACTGGGCGGGTTGGTTGAAAAATCGCTCAAGCACTGCCGCCAGTTCGTGTTGATGACCAGGGTCGAGATGGAACGTGACCCCCGCGATTTTCTGCCGGCTAAGGCGTGAGGTGAGGTATTTGAGATGACGCATGTGCAGCCCCTGACAAGACAAACCGGTCCATGAAGCGTCGGCAAACGGCACGACGCCCGACGTTATCGGCAGGGCCAGTCATACCGTTAATCCGAATGGCGATTTCTTGTCGAGTGGCGCGTCTCGCCAGTGTCAGGCCTGCGTACCGAACACCGGCCGGAAGAAGCTGCGCTCGTAGCTGAGGATGCAGCGGGTTTCTTCGGCGTACTTGAACGCGGCGATGCATTGCGGGTCGTTCATCGATGTCTGGCGGTAGTGTTCGTACGCGGCCAGGCTCGGGAAGGTGAACATGGCCATGGCGATGTTGTTGGCACCCTCGGACGGCAGGAAGTAGCCGTGATGCTGGCCGCCGAATTTCTCCACCAGCGGTATCCACAACTTGCCGTAGTGCTCGAACGCTTCGAGCTTGTACGGGTCCAGCACATATTTGAGGTAGCAGGTGATCATGGGTTTTTCTCTCTGTCAGGGTTGAAAGTCTTCAGCCGCCCGGATCACCCGCGCGGTGATCGGTGATTGATGGGCGCTGCGGGTGTCGCGCTTGAGCCATTGCGCCGGTGGCACGCCCACCACGTTGAGGAAGGTCCGGGAGAACGAGGCTTGCGAACTGTAGCCGACGGTCGAAGCGATGACTTTGATCTGCACCCCTTCGCGTAACAGGTCCTGGGCCAGTTTCATGCGCCACGTCGTGACGTAGCCCATCGGTGAAATGTCCATGATCCGGGTGAAGCACGCCGAGAATTTCGAGCGCGACATGTTCGCCAGGCTGGCCAGTTTCTCGACCGTCCACAGGGCTTCTGGTTGTTGGTGAATATGATTGAACACTGGTCCGAGGCGACCCTCCTGCAAGGCATAAAGCAGGCCGCTGGAGATCTTTCCTTCCGCCACCGAACGCCGTACCAGCAGTACGAAAATGTATTCGAGCAACAGGTTCAGCGCCTTGCTGCGGCCGGGGGCCTGGTCCTCGAATTCGCCGATCAGGCCACTGATTATCGGTGCGAGGTTTTCCAGGGTCCTGAACGGGAACACCAGGGTTTCCTTGAGCCCGAGCGGGACGGGTTGCAGCGAGTTGCGCCCGAACTGGAACGATGCGCAGATCAGCTCGGCGCCGTCTGGCGAACTTGAGCGCAACTGGTAACGGCAACTGCTGGGGCAGAACAGCACGCTCGGTTCGCTGATGGAAATTTTCGGCAGACCCGGTTGCACCATGTCCATACCGCCACGGCTGATCACATGGATAAACGCCATGCCTGGCGGCTTGTCGAGCACCAGCGTGCCGTCCACGGTGCCGGTGAAGAACAGTCGGCCCTGCAGGTGCGTGCGTTCAAAGAACTCGGAAAGAATGTCCATATCAGAGACGTCCGGGTAAAGACGCGGTACGTCCTGACAAAAGCAGGGCAGGGCGCGACCGTAGGATGAAGTTCTCGCCGATGGTAAACAACACCCCTCCCGGGTGCCATGGCGCAGAGCGATATTTCTCGACCCTCACCGGAGTGCCCCGTCATGAGCAACGACCCGATTCGCACCGCCCCACCGTACGCCGACCCGTCAGAGCCAGCGCTGCCGAATCCGGGCATGCAGCTTGATCTGTCCCGAGCAGCGCTGGTGGTTATCGACCCGCAGATCGACTTCCTCAGCCCCGAAGGCGTGAGCTGGAGCGTTTTCGGCAAGAGTGTCGTCGAACATGACGTGGTCAAACACCTTGGCCAATTGTTTGCCGCGTCCAAAGACGCGGGCATCACTGTCGCCGTTTCTCCGCACTACTACTATCCGTGCGACCACAAATGGCAGTTTGGCGGGCCGCTGGAAAAGGTCATGCACAGCATCTGCATGTTTGATCGCAAGGGGCCGCTGACGCTCGACGGTTTTGAAAACTCCGGCGCCGATTTCATGCCTGAGTACAAACCCTACATCCTCGACGGCAAAACCATCATCGCTTCGCCGCACAAAGTCTACGGCCCGGAAACCAACGACCTGGCGCTGCAACTGCGCAAGCATGGCGTGTCGCAGATCATTCTGGCGGGGATGGCGGCGAACCTGTGCGTCGAGTCGCACTTGCGTGAACTGCTGGAGCAGGGTTTTGAAGTGGCCGTGGTCCGTGACGCCACCGCCGGCCCGACCACCCCGGAAGGCGATGGCTACCTGGCGGCGCTGATCAACTACCGCTACATCGCCAACGCGTTGTGGACCACGGCGCAGACCCTGGAGTATCTCAAGGCCTGATCCAACTGCGGTTGCAGGCTCGACAGCGGCTACGGAGTGCACTGATGCAAATCCTCCTGTAGCAGCTGTCGGGCGACGCGAGGCTGCGTCCTGGTTACGCCCGGGCGGCGCGAGCAAATTCGATGAAGGCCTTGAGCGTCGCCGGCACATGCCGTCGACTCGGGTAGTACAAATGCAGGCCCGGGTAGAAGGGGCACCAGTCGCCCAGCACCTGGACCAGGCGGCCGTCGGCGATAGGCGCCTTGACCATGTCTTCGAATATGTAAGCCAAGCCGACGCCCTCTAATGCCGGGCCGACCATCAGGCTGACGTCGCCGAGGGTCAGCGGGCCGTCGATTTCGATTTCCTGGGTGATCCCGCCCCGTTCGAATTCCCAGCGATACAGCGAACCACTGGGGAAACGATGGCGGATGCACGGCAGGCCACGCAAGTCTGCGGGCTTTTTCGGCACAGCGTGCTGTTTGAAGAATGCCGGTGAGGCCACGACCACTGAACGCATGTAGGCGCCGATGGGCAACGACACCATGTCGGCCTCCAGGCGCTCGCCGAAGCGCACCCCGGCGTGAAAACCCTCTGCCACCACGTCGACCAGACCGTCATCTGCGACGATCTCAAGTTTCACGTCCGGATAGGCTTGCAGGAAACGGGCGGCCAAGGGCAGCAGCACCAATTCCGCGGCCTGGCGACCGGCAGTGATCCTGAGATTGCCGGAGGGTTTGTCGCGAAAACTGTTGAGGTCCTCGAGCGCGTCGTCGATGTCGCGAAACGCCGGCTTCAATCGCGCGAAAAGACGTTCTCCCGCCTCGGTCAGGCCGACGCTGCGGGTGGTTCGATTGAACAGCCGTACGCCGAGGCGGTTTTCCAGGGTGCGCACTGAATGGCTCAGCGCCGAAGGCGTCAGTCCCAGTTCCACCGCAGCCCGACTGAAATTCAGGTGAGTGGCCACGCTCAGGAACGTTGAGAGGTCTGCCGCCGAAGGTGCTTTCATTTGTGAGTGCCTTTCACAAAGCCATGCAAAATTGCTGGGATTATCACATCAGTAATGGAGTTTTAAAGTGGCGTCAACTCATCAAGAAGGCCCGGCAATAACGCTCGGGTCGCTGACAGGAGGAGTTGAAATGCGTACTTGGTTGATTACTGGAGCTTCCCGTGGTTTTGGTACCCTCATCGCAGAACATGCTCTGCGTGCCGGCGACGCGGTGATTGCCACTGCCCGTAAACCTGAAGAAGTCATCGCCAAACTGGGCGATCATCCCAACTTGCTGGCCGTGCGCCTGGACGTCACTCGTGAAGAGGAAGCGCATCAGGCTGTCGCTGAAGGCATCAAGCGTTTTGGCCGCATCGATGTGCTGATCAACAATGCCGGTTTCGGCGTGTTGGGCGCGGTCGAAGAAACCAGCGCCAGCGAGACTGAGCGCCTGTTCGCCACCAACGTTTTCGGCGTGCTCAACGTGACCCGCGCGGTACTGCCGCACATGCGCCGCCAGCGCTCAGGGCATGTGATCAATATCTCGTCGATTGGCGGCTATCAGGCCTACATGGGCTGGGGGGTCTACGGTTCCACCAAGTTTGCGGTGGAGGGCATTACCGAGGCGCTGCATCAGGAACTGGCGCCGCTGGGCATCCACGCCACGGTGGTCGAACCGGGCTTTTTCCGCACTGATTTCCTCGACGAGCAGTCGCTGGTGAAAACTGCGCTGGAACTGCCGGACTACGATGCAACCGTTGGTGCGATGCGCAAGCATGCCGAAGCGGCGAACCATGCGCAGCCAGGTGATCCGGTGAAGTTCGCCGAGGCCATGCTGGCCCTGGTCAATGCACCGAAACCGCCGCAACGGCTGGCCCTGGGCAGCGATACTGTGGCGCGCATTGAAGCGAAAAACCGTTTTGTTGCCGAGGAGCTGGCCGAGTGGAACGAGCTGGCGCTGTCCACTGACTTCAAGGACTGAAGTCAAACCACAAACCTTGTAGAAGCGAGCCTGCTCGCGATAGCGGTAGGTCATTCAGCAGTGATGTTGAATGTTCCTCCGTCTTCGCGAGCAGGCTCGCTCCCACTTTTGGATTGCGGTGATTGCAGGGTTGCTCAGCGACATTCCATGCAGAAGTAGGGCATGACGTCGGAGCTGGCGTCGTAGCCATTGCTGCCATCGGCGTAATGGTTCTGCCGCAAACGGTCCGAGCCGCCTTCGGCTACGCGGGTGCCGCGCATCGAGTTGTAGCCGGCCGCCACGTTGTTTTGCTTCAGTCGATCGGAACCGTCCGAGGCCAGTTGCCGTTCTTTAAGGCGATCGGCGCCGCCTTCGGCGAGCTGACGTTCTTTGAGCCGGTCGGCGCCACCTTCGGCGAGTCGGCGTTCTTGCAGGCGATCTGCTCCACCTTCGGCCAGTTGTCGTTCCTTGATGCGGTCGTTCGCACCTTCGGCAACGTTGTGGGCAGCGGTGCCGGCGCCGCTCGTCGTGGCGCCTGCTTCTGCAGCCTGGCTGTTCGCCGCGACAAAACCGAGGGCCGAAAAGAGGGCAATTCCTAGTGCAAGTTTAGGGGTGTTCATCATGTTCACCTGGTGAGTCACGGGATTGTTCACGCAACGTTCGGGTTGGCATGAATGTCGGGTAATGCAGCTCCGATATTCATGCCTGCCATCTTAATTGGCTGAGAAAACACGTCACTTATGCATAGGTTGTCCACGCGAACATCAAGGTGTTAAAGACTCATACTCAAGTTTGCCCGGGGGGGCATTGAACCGCTGGCTGAAAAGCTTCGGATGAGTTGCCAAGTCATGCTCAAATGGCGGCCATTTTTTGTGATGGGCGACGGCGGGTCGGGAGTTGTACATGAATAAAACGACGATGTTGGCTCTCGTCCTGAGCCTCGGACTGTTCAACGTGCCAGCGAACGCAGCCGGGGATGCCGAGGCGGGCGGGAAACTGTTCAAGCGGGTGTGCGGTGGCTGTCATCAGGTCGGGGAATCGGCGCGGGCGTTTTTTGGGCCGCAGCTCAACAATGTGCTTGGGCGGGTGGCCGGGAGTACCACGGATTACCAGTATTCCGATGCGATGAAATCATCGGGCATCGTCTGGACGCGGGAAACACTGGCGGCCTATATCGAGGACCCGAAGGCCGTGGTGTCCGGTACGCGGATGATTTTCTGGGGGATCAGTGATCGGGAAAAGATTGATGATTTGTTGGCGTATTTGCAGGGTTTTCAGGCGCCTTAGGTGGGTGGGGCCGGAGGCAGGGGCGTAACCATTGCTACGGTAACGACCTGCCGGCCCTGGTTCGTACGAATACCTACTGTAGAGGGTGGCTTGCTGGCAATGACGCTCTACCAGTCAAGCCATCTCTGACAGATTTCCCCAATCCCTACCAACCTCACCGACGCATATCCGCACAATGATCCTGTTCGGGTTGCGCAGCCGTGTACCACGCGTAGTCCGCGCTGTCGGCACTCACAGTCCTGCCCGCCTCAGCCAGCACCAGCACCGCATTACCCTCACCAGCACCAAGGTCCTTCATATGCAGCGGCACACCCAGATCCTTGCGTACATGGAACGACCCGGCCAGCAACAGCGCAGGTGTCGGCGCCGCCATCAAGCGCTCGGCCATGCGCCGGTCACGCTGTTGCTGCACGGCGAGCATTGCCGGCATCTGCGTCTCGGGCAGCAAGCCACAATGGGATTCACGAATGTCCTCCAGCAATGTCGCTTGCACCTGTTCAGAGGTGGAGGCTTCGCCGTTGAGGGTCGGACGCTGTTTGTAGATCTGCATGATCTGCTTCCGGTCCAGGTTAGCCGACAGCAATGGGTAAGGTTGGCCCAGGGCGTAAGTCACCACGGCGCCGTAAACGCCCCAATCCCAATGGGCTTGCCAGGACAGCGCCTGATAAGGATCGGCCGGTGGCTGTCCGGCGCGGGTCGCGGCTTGCGCGGCATCGACGTTCGCCTGTTGGTCGGGGTTGAGCATTTCCATCAGCAGACTGCCCTGCGGACGCTGCGCCGCCAGTTGGCGCAGCAGCCACAGTTGCAGGGCATGGTGATCAGGGTTGTCGTGTTGCTCACCGACCAGCACCCGTGGCGCAGCCGCCAAGCGTTCGACCAGCGCTTGCGGGGTGAGGGTGCGCCCGGTGGCGAGTTCGCGAATCACTCCGAAGTCAGCATGATCGCGGCCTTGCGGTGCGATCGGCGCGGGTGGCGGGGCGACGTAACGGGATTGGCAGGCAGCCAGCAGGCTGATCAGGCATAGCAGCAGAATGCGCATCGGTATTCCTTAATCAGACGGTGGCCCCCTCGGGCACCGGGGTGGGGGCGGGTATCAGCGCGCGATAATCAAGGGATGGCCGCGCTCCGGGTGTTGCTGAATCAGCACCTGCAGCCCGTACACCGCTTGCACTGCCTCGGCGGTCAGCACTTCGTCCGGCGGGCCATAGGCGTGCGGTCGACCATCCTGCAACAGCAGCAACTGATCGCAATACCGCGCGGCCAGGTTGAGGTCGTGCAGGATCACCAGCACCGCCGCACCGCGCTCGGCGAAGTCGCGCACGGCTTGCAGGATGGTGTGCTGGTGCAAAGGATCGAGCATTGAAGTCGGCTCGTCGAGCAGCAGGATCTGCCCCTCGGCGCCTGGCCACAGTTGTGCAAGCACCCGCGCCAGATGCACGCGCTGGCGTTCGCCACCGGACAAGGCCAGATAACTGCGCCCGGCGAGGTGCAAGGCATCGGCCGCGCTCAGGGCTTCGGCGACGATTTCAGCATCGCGCACGCGACCGCTGGCATGGGGCAGACGGCCCATGCCCACCACTTCATTGACCGAGAAAGCAAAATTCAGGCTCGAACTCTGGGGCAACACCGCCAGGCGTTTGGCCCGCTCCTGACCGGGCCAGTCGGCGATTTTGCGCTCGTCGAGGCTGACCGTGCCTTCACTGATCGGCAGCTCATCGCACAGGGCAGCGAGCAGGGTGCTTTTGCCCGCGCCGTTCGGCCCCAGCACGCCAAGGACTTCACCTGGACGCAACGCGATATCGATGTCGGCCAGTACGGTGCGACTGCCGCGCCGGACCAGCAAGTTATTGGCCCGCAGCATCAGGTGCGCCCCCGTACCAGCAGATAAAGGAAGAAGGGGGCACCGATGAGTGCGGTGACGATGCCGATCGGCAATTCGGCCGGTGCCAGCAGCAGGCGGGCGACCAGATCGGCCAGCAACAACAGGCTGGCGCCGGCGAGCAACGAGGCCGGCAACAGCACCCGATGATCGGGTCCGACCAGCAGACGCATCAGGTGCGGCACCACCAAACCGATAAAGCCGATCAGGCCTGCTGCTGCCACTGCAGCGCCGACGCCCAGCGCCGTGCACAGCACCAGCTCAAGCTTGATCCGTTCGACATTGAACCCCAGGTGCCTGGCTTCCGATTCGCCCAGCAGCATCGCATTGAGGGCCGCCGCGCGACGGGGCAACCACAACGCCACGCCCACTGCCACGATCAGCAACGGCCACAAACGCGGGTAGCTGGCGCCGTTGAGGCTGCCGAGGTTCCAGAAAGTCAGGGTACGCAAGGTGGCGTCGTCGGCGAGGTAAGTGAACAGGCCGACACCCGCCCCGGCCATGGCCGTCATCGCCACGCCGGCCAACAACATGGTGGCAACGTTGGTCTGGCCGTTGCTGCGGCCAAAGCGATACACCACCGCCGTGACGACCAGGCCACCCATGAAGGCGCACAACGACAGCAGATACGGCTCGATGGCCGGCGACAGGCCCCCGAGCATGCTGCCACCGACGATGGCGAACGCCGCGCCCAGTGCCGCACCGCCAGACACACCGACCAGCCCCGGATCCGCCAACGGGTTGCGAAACAACCCCTGCATCGCCACACCCGACAGCGCCAGGACCGAACCGACCGCGATGCCGAGCAAGCTGCGGGGCAAGCGGATCTGACCGAGGATCAGCTCCGCCTGTTGCGTGTCGCCGCCGTCAATGGGCAAGCCGAGCAAGCGCAGCCCGGCGAGCAAGGTATCGCCCAGCGGCAAGCTGACCGGCCCGAGGGCCAGGGACAACCAGAACACCAGCGCCAACAACAGACCCAAGATAATCAGCAGCTGCCGCGGCCGCACGATGGCCGTCATCGGCGCTGAGCCTGAACACGCGGACAGAGCGCCAACGCGCAGGCCGGCAGTGATGTGATACGCATCAGGTCGCTTCCTTAATGGAACAGGACGGTGGCAGTTTCGGCCAGGGTGCGCCTGATAGCGGGACAACCCTTTCACCGTCGGCATCGAAACCTTCGAAGCGGGTGATGATGCCATCAACCTTCGGTTTGCGTCCTCACCTGACGCTATAAAACCTTCAGGAGCTGCTTGCTGGCGATCGCGGCGGGTCATTCAGCGATGATGTTGGCTGACCGTCCGCCATCGCGAGCAAGCTTGCTCCTACAGGTTCGGCTTTACCGGTCCAGATCGGCCAACGCCTTGGCAACCCCGGCCCCATAAAGCGGATCAGCCAGGTTGCAATGGGCGATATGCCGTTGCTGCACTTGCTGCGAAACACCACTGAGCGAACGCGCGGTGTTTTCGAACAGCGCCTGTTTCTCCGATTCCGACATCAGGCGGAACAGGTTGCCGGGTTGTTCGAAGTGGTCTTCGTCCACGCGATGATCCCAATGCCCGGCAGTGCCGGAGATCTTCAGCGGCGGTTCACGCCAGTCCGGTTGGTCGGCCCATTGATCATCGCTGTTGGGGACGTACGCCAATTGGCCGCCGTAGTTACCGTCAACGCGCATGGCACCGTCGCGATGGAAGCTGTGCACCGGGCAACGGGCGGCGTTGACCGGAATCTGGTGATGATTGACCCCCAGGCGATAACGCGCGGCATCGCCGTAGGCAAACAGGCGTGCCTGCAGCATCCGGTCCGGCGAGAAGCCGATACCCGGGACCACATTCGATGGCGAGAACGCCGCTTGTTCGACTTCAGCGAAGACGTTTTCCGGGTTGCGGTTGAGCTCGAAGTAACCCACTTCGATCAATGGATAGTCTTTGTGTGACCAGACCTTGGTCAGGTCGAACGGATTGTCGCCGTGGTCGTGAGCCTGATCTTCGGTCATGACCTGGATGTAAAACGTCCAGCGTGGAAAGTCGCCCGCCTCGATGCTGTCGAACAGATCCCGATGATGACTTTCACGGTCGCGGCCAATCAGCTTTTCAGCCTGTTCGTCACTCAGGTTTTCCACGCCTTGCTGGCTCTTGAAGGTGAACTTGACCCAATGCCGCTTGTTACTGGCGTTGATCAGGCTGAACGTGTGGCTGCCGAAACCGTGCATGTGCCGGTAGCTGCGCGGAATGCCGCGCTGACTCATGACGATGGTCACCTGGTGCAAGGCTTCGGGCAGCGACGTCCAGAAATCCCAGTTGCTTTGCGCATTGCGCATGCCGGTGCGTGGGTCGCGTTTGACCGCGTGGTTGAGGTCCGGGAAGCGCAGTGGGTCGCGGAAAAAAACACCGGCGTGTTGTTGCCGACCAAATCCCAGTTGCCTTGTTCGGTGTAGAACTTCAAGGCGAAACCACGAATGTCGCGTTCGGCATCGGCGGCGCCGCGCTCACCGGCCACGGTCGAGAAACGGGTGAAGATCGGTGTTTGCTTGCCCACTTCCGAAAACAGCCGAGCCTTGGTGTAGCGCGTTACGTCGTGGGTCACGGTGAAGGTGCCGTAGGCGCCGGAACCTTTGGCGTGCATGCGCCGCTCAGGGATCACTTCACGGTCGAAGTGGGCGAGTTTTTCCAGCAGCCAGACATCCTGCAGCAGTGCGGGGCCGCGAGGGCCAGCGGTCTGGATATTGAAGTTGTCGACGACCGGAGCGCCGTTGATCGAAGTCAGTTTGTTTTTTGACATGGCACGGTTTCTTTAAGTTGAGGTTTTAGTTGAGTGGGTGGAGTGGAAGTCTTAACTAATCGAAAACTGATAAAGAAAATGTTATTTGTTTTGGCGCTACAGCACAGTGCTGCAAACGGTAAGTAAGTGCCTACCTGGGTTTGAGTTGGCCATACCAAAGTGTTAAAAATTTATTGGCCAAATGGTCAACATCAAGCCCGGCGTTTAAGGGCTCGTTCTATACAGGCCAGCAGCGCATCGGTATTGAACGGCTTGGAAAAATAACCTTCGGGTTTTCGCACGCGCGCGCTGAACTGTGGCGGCAGGCCCGGCATTCCGGTGATGAACAGCGTGGGGATATGAGCATTTCGTGCCGCCAGCGCTTCGTACATTTGCACCCCGCACATGCCGGGCATCTGAATATCCGAGATCAGGCAGTCAGTCTGCTCCGGGCCACTGGATTCAAGAAACGCATAGGCACTGTTATAGGTGTTCACCGTGTAGCCGTAAGAACGCAATAAACTGTCCAGCGAGATAAGAATTAGTTCGTCATCATCAACAACTGAAATAATAGCTGAGTTGAACATGTAGAAACCTTGCGTCATTGCGAGTGGCGCTAAGTGGCGCCCGCCATACTTGCAAGATACGCGCTCCAAGAAAGCGGAATAGTATACTTGGGTATGTTTGCTGGTTGATTTTCGATAATTAAAGAAACGCTGTCACCAAGGCTGTCCATCGGCCAGGTTGGCTTCGATCAGCGCCAGGAAACGCGCGTTGTGCCGCGTGCATTCTTCAAAAAACCGTTTGCTGGCGTTGTCCTTGTTGGCGATCGCGCATTCGCAGTAGTCGCGCAGCAATACATCGACGGCCCGCAGTCGGCGAGTTCCCTGACAAATCCCGCTCAGGCAGTCGGCAAAACACTGCGGGTCGTGGGTGTCATTCAGGCTGTACAGGGCTGCTGTCTCGGCGTATCCGCCCAGGTCGGCGATGCCACTGGCCAGGAATTGGGCGTAGTCGGCATTGGCGCGCACCAGGCGTCGGAACAGCTGTTGCACCGGCAGGAAGCTGACGTTCTGCAGTTTCTGCTGACCCCGTTTGAGCTGCGCAAGAATGCCCAGCGTGGTGCTCAGCGTCTGCGTCAAGGCGTCGATGATTTCGACGCGCTCGGAAATGGACAGGGACGTATGCGCACCATAGCGACTGATGCGCAGCGGATGACTGGCGATGTACAGCTTTTGCAGTGCGTTCATGACAACCGTCCTCAGGTCAGCGCGTCGGCGCGATGAGTTGATTCATTCAAGGTGACCAGCGTAAATCGGTGCGCGCCGCATAACACTCCTACCTCAAGACAGTGGCGTAGCACATGGGGCTACGGTCGTCATACCTGGGTATGAGTCAAGAAAACCAGCCTGTTGCAGTGGCTGCTGCAACGAAAATAAGACGGGGCAAGCCTTGCCTGACGCAAGGCCTGTCGGTCAGGCACTGGCCTGGAATTGCGATTGCAGCAATGAGCCCCACTGCTCCTGATTGTCCGGTCGGCGGTAGTACACCACCATGTGCCGGGCGACCTGCATCGCGACTTCGCGACCGCCGTCAGCCTCGACCAGTGCCAGAGCCAGATCGATCCCCGCGCTGATGCCCGCAGAGGTCCACACCGACTGCTGCTGCACGAAGATCGCTTCCTGGTCGAGTTCGACCTCGGGGTACATGCGCTCGAACCACTCGGCCATCACCCAATGGGTCGCGGCGCGCCGGCCATCGAGCAAACCGGCCTGGGCCAGCAAGAAAGTACCGCTGCACACTGACGCCGTGCGCGTGGCGGTGACTGAAGCATCGCGCAGCCAGTCCGCCAGCGCTGTGCTTTGGGCAACGATCTGGCGAATGCTCGGGGAGCCGGGGACGATCAGGGTATCGACCGGGTTATCGTCAAACTCGCTCAGCTTTCGGCTTTGCACCACCAGGCCCTCTGCCGTCTGGATTTCACCACCGGTGAGGCTGGCGGTGTGCAGCGCGTAGCCGGGCAGGTCGCGTTCGGTCATGGCATGGTTGGCCACCCAGAACACGGTCTGGGCACCGGTCAGGTCCAGCAGACCCATTTGCGGGTAGGCCACGAAAACAATGTTTCGCGGTTGGGCGTGATCAGAATGGCGGCTTGCTTCATCGATAGACACTGCGAGGTCTCCCAATCGCCGCATGGCGGCATGTGTGGATGAACGTTATTCATCGTGACTCACGGGCATTAGCGCAATCGCAAACAGGAATTGCGTGCCCACACCCACTTCACTGGACACCCAGATGCGCCCGCCATGAAATTCAATGATCGAACGGCAAATCGAGAGCCCCATGCCCAGGCCGGTGGGTTTGGTCGTGAAGAACGGATCGAACAGTGACGGAAGAATGTCTTCGGCAATGCCGGTGCCGGAATCGGTGATTTCAAGCACCGCTTCGTTGTCCTGTACCGACGTCTGGATCCGCAGCGTTCGTGCCCGGTCATGCACATTGGCCATGGCCTGACAGGCATTGACGATCAGGTTGATGATCACCTGCTGCAGTTGTATGCGGTCGCCCTGAATGCGCGCGCCGGGGGCGCCCAGTTGTGTGTGCGGGCGAACCTGCTGCATGCAAATGTCATGTTGCATGAGGGTCAGTGAGTCGCTGACGATTTCGTCGAACACTTCGATCTGGCGCTGCACCTCACTCTGGCGCGAGAGCGCCCTGATGCAAGTGATGACATCGGAAACCCTGGCCGAATTCTGAATGATCCGGTCCAGCGAGCGGCGTGCTTCATCGAGGTTCGGTTCCGCGCGGTTGATCCAGCGTTTGCAGGATTCGCCGCTGGTGATCACCGCCGCCAACGGTTGGTTGATTTCATGGGCGATGGAGGCGGCCAGTTCCCCCATGGAGGTCACGCGTGTCACATGCGCGAGTTTTGCCTGGCTGTGCAGCAGCGCTTCTTCGGAGTGTCTGGAGGCGGTCACGTCCATCAAGGCGCCGACGTATTCAACGCGTCCGCCATGCTTGAACAGCGGGTTGGCGATCATCTGCACATGCTTGATCCGGCCATCGGGCATGACCAGACGATGCTCCACTTCGATCAGGCTTTTCTGGCGTGCGGCCTGTTCCAGAACACTGTCGATAACGGCCAGGTCATCGGGATGAGTGCGCCCGCGGACCATCGCCAGCGTCGGTATTTCGCCCAGGGGGAACTCGTAAATCCGCGAGGCTTCGTCTGACCACGACACGATCGCTTCGTCATCAATGGTAAAGCCGACACTGCCGGTGTGACTGAGTTTTTGTGCGCCCAGAAAGAACGCTTCTTTGCGGCGTAATGATTCGGTCGCGCGCTTGCTGCGCAGCGCCAGCAAGGTGATGGTGGTCAGCGCGATCAGGCAACGCACAAACCCGGCGATCAACTTGTGATCGCGGTAGCCTGCGTCGACCAGGAAACTGGTGGTGAGGATGGCCACGCAACCGAAGGCGACAGCCAGGAAAACCGGAACAGAAAAAAAGTTCGCCGACATGAACACCAGCGTGATGTAGAACAGCGTCGGTGCAATATCCAGATCAAGGTACGAGTTGGTAATAAAGATCATGCTGCCCACCGCGATGGCGGCCAGCCAGGCCAGGGCATCTGACAAAAAAAGTTTTTTGCAACGTTTGATGATAGACATTTGTTCTTCCAGATTTTTGCTATCGAACGGCAACTCGCAAGGCATCGGTGATGCCGGGCAAACTCTCTGTGAGGGATGTTTCTGTTGTTGTGCAAAAGCGCTACTGAAATGCGCAGTTCATCTGTCCTTTGGAGCAAATGTTTATTGAGGTTTGCAGTGGATCTGACTTGATAAAAAACGCCCGCCAGAAAAACCAGTGGCGGGCGGTTGGGAAATGTCCCGGTCCAGCAAGGAGAGGGCTGGCCGGGGTACAGACGTTTAACTTCGCTTCAACCGGTGAAACCCTGCTGCGTTGTCACCGGGTTTCGTCGCAGACGATTGAATGACAACAAGCGCATCACATAGCCCAGCTTGATGGCTGTCGGGCCGAGTATCGTCAAGGCATGGGCCATCACCAGGCCGGGCAGTGACAGATACGCGTCATAGCCGTAGGCCAGAACCGCGCCGATGATCAGAGCGAACAACCCGCCGATCAATAGCACGCAGGACAGCTTCAGCACCCGATACGGATCTTCAAAAAAACCGTACATATCGATCACCCGCAGCCTGGAACCTTATGCCACTGGAATCAGCGGATCGGCGGCGGCCAGCGCAGCGGCACGGTCGGCTGCCGGCGGGTAGATCCACACGGAGTTGATCTGGCTCTTGAGTTCCTTGGCTTCCTGTTTCACCAGTTTCACCTGGCGATCCCAGCCCTCGGTAAACACGGCGCCCCAGGTGCCCAGGTCCAGGCAGGTGACGTACTTGGGTTGGCTGTATGGCATCGGCTCGACGCCCAGCAACTCGGCGGCGACGTTGTTGCCGGCATAACGGCCCAGGGCAATCGCATGCTGGCAGGACATGGCGGCGAAGTTGCCCAGGTCATCGGTGGCGGCATAGGCCACGTCACCGGCGGCGTAGACATCGGCGTGACCGCGTACTTTGAGGTTCTGATCCACATGCAGGCGGCCCTGATGATCGCGGGTGCCTTGCACTTGCTCGGTCAGCGTGTGGGCGCGGAAACCCACGGTCCAGATCACGGTGCTGGATTCGATGCGACGGCCATCGGCGAGGGTGACGCCGCCCGCGTCGACCGAGGCCGTCGTGGCGCCGACGATCCATTCGATGCCCAGATGTTCCGAGGCCTCGACGATGGATGGACGGATGCCGTCGCCCAGGGCTGAACCGAGCTGTGGGGCGCGTTCGATTACAACCACGCGGATGTCGGCGTCGTCACCCAGTGCGGCACGCAGGCGCGCTGGCATTTCCGTTGCGGTTTCGATACCGGTGAAACCACCGCCGATGACCACTACGGTGTTGCGGGCAGCACTGGCCGGCTTGTCCTTCAGCGCCTTGATGTGCGTTTCCAGTTCGGTGGCGGATTCGATTTCATCAACATCGAACGCATGCTCCAGACCTTCGAGCGGCGGACGGTTCAGCTTGCTGCCGGCGGCCAGCACCAGGCGATCGTAGCTCAGCTTGCCCTGGATGCCAGCGATGTTGGTGTAGCTGACCTGTTTGGTTTTCTCATCGATCTCCTCGGCCGAACCCTGAACGAATTTCACGCCCACGGCCTTGAACAGATCGTCCAGCGGCGCTTTCATGGTGTGCACGTCGGGCTCGTAGAAACGCGGGCGGATGCGCAACTCGGCCTGAGGCGCGAGCACGGTGATCTCGACGTCATTTCGATCGTGCTTGTCCAGCAGGCGGGCAGCGCTCAATGCGCTCCATACACCACCGAAACCTGCACCAATAATCAAAATTTGCTGTTTCATTGTTTTGCTCCTGAAGAACAATCGAGGGCGTGAAAAAGTGGTGGCGATGTAAGCACCACCGCTATGGCTGTACATTCGCGAAGTGGCTAGACAACGCGGCGCAGACGGTTTGGCTTGATCTGGAACAGATGGTATTCGAGAGGTTTAAATCTGACACTGCTACATAGGGTCAGCGCGAGTATGAGTAAGTATGAGCGGGCTATACCAAGGTATTAGCGGCTTTAAATCGCCGAAGTTAGTTACGTTGATTCAGCACAGTTTCGATACAGGCGAGCAACTTTTCAGTGGAGAAAGGCTTGGGAAAAAAGGCAATCGGTGTCTGCGCGCTTTTACCGGGCGGACGCTGTGCATAGGGGTTGCCGGTGATGAAAATCACCGGAATATGAATGCCCCGGGCCGCCAGTTGCTCGTACATGGTGATGCCGTCCATTTCCGGCATTTGTATGTCGGAGATCAAACAGGACGTGATGACCGGGCCATCGGAGAAAAGAAACTCGTGCGCCCCCGCGTAAGTGCGAACCGTGTAACCACTGGATCGCAATAAACTGTCTAACGCCATTCGAACGGATTCATCGTTATCGACAACGGCAATCATTGCCTCGTCATGCATAGTGGTGTCCTGCCTGGTAGCGCAGAACACTGAAAAGGCTCTGCGCCATCCTTGCAAGATACGCTGTCCTGAAAGGGCGCACAGCATACGTGGGTATAGTCACCTGATCGCGGGTTGGGCCGAGATCACCTCAGACATGCGCACCAGATCGGCAAAGGAGCGTGCACCCATTTTGCGCATGGCCTGGCCGCGATGGATCTTCACGGTGATTTCGCTCAAACCGATTTCCCCGGCAATCTGTTTGTTCATCAAACCCGAGGCCGCCAGTGCCATCACCGTTTGTTCCCGGGCGGTCAGTGTCTGGTGACGCGCCCGCAATTCATCGGCATGGCGCTCGGACTCGCGACGTTGTTTATCCCGGCTATGGGCGGCGCACACCGCATCGATCAGGTCCTGTTCGCGGAAGGGCTTGGTCAGGAAATCCACCGCACCGGCTTTCATGGCCCGCACCGTCATGGCGATATCGCCGTGTCCCGTAATGAAAACGATGGGGACGTTGATGCCGGCAATGGCCAGGTCGTTTTGAAAGTCCAGGCCACTGCTGCCTTGCAACCTCACATCCAGCACCAGGCAACTGACCGTGTCCGGTCGCTGGTATTTCATGAACTCGGCAACCGAACCGAACAACTCGACCCGCAGGCCGATGGAACGCAACAGACTGCCAAGGGATTCGCGCAGTGGTGCATCGTCGTCAACGATGAAAACCATGGACTCGTTCTGGGTGATTTTGTTGAGTGGATGTTGTTCGTTCATTGCTGATTCCCAAGGGTTGGACGCGCAACCGCCCGGCGCTGTGTTCCTGCCGAGGGACGCTACATTAATTGCCAGTCGGACCGGCGGCACTCATACCTGTGTATTAAATGGCCGCGGCGAAGCCCTGGTCATTGGCGACACGTATTGGCAGGGCGAACAGAAACGAGCTGCCCTGGCCATTTGCGCTGGTGGCCCAGATTCGCCCTTCGTGGTAATCGATGATCGAACGACAAATGGAAAGGCCCATGCCCAGGCCGTTTGCCTTGGTGGTAAAGAATGGGGTGAACAACTGCGGCAAGACGTCGGCAGGAATGCCAGGGCCTTGATCGGCGACTTCCAGCAGCACTTCGTTGCCCTGCACCCAGGTGCGGATGCACAGCACCCGTTCGCAAGGGCTGACCGCCTCCATGGCCTGGCAGGCGTTGATGATCAGATTGATGATGACTTGCTGCAGTTGCACGCGATCCGCACTGACCTGTCCGCCGAATGCGCTCAGTTCGATTTTCGGATTGATTTTGTGGTGAGCCAATTCATAGCGAACCAGGCTCAGGGTCTCACTGACGATTTCGTTGAGCGACTCGTTCTGGCGCAACGGATCGCACTTGCGCGACAACGCCCTGACCCGACGGGTGATTTCACTCGCCCGGCTCGAACTGGCGATGATCCGTTCGAGTGACTGGCGTGCCTCAAGCACATCGGGCTGCGGACGACTGAGCCAGTTGCGGCAGGCTTCGGCACTGCTGGTGATCGCCGCCAGCGGTTGATTGACCTCATGGGCGATGGAGGCCGCCAGTTCGCCCAGGGAGGTCACGCGGGTAACGTGGGCCAATTGAGTCTGGGCACGACACAGCGCTTCTTCAGCCTCTTTGCTGGCGGTCACGTCCATCAGCGCGCCCAGGTACTCGAAGTTGCCCTCACGCGTGAAGAGTGGGGTGGCGAACAGGTGCAGATATTTGATCCGACCATCCGGCATCAGCAGGCGGTGTTTGACCTCGATCAGGGTTTCATGGCGTGCAGCCTTTTCGAAACCGGCCAGTACCAGTGGCAGGTCATCGGGGTGGGTTCGCTTCAGGAACAAGGCCACCGAGGGCGACGTACTCGCCGGGTATTCGAGAATTCGTGCCGCCTGCTCCGACCAGCCCATTCTGCCGAGGTCTGCGCGAAAGCCGAAGCAAGCGGTCTGGGTCAGGCACTGGGCACCGACCATATAGACTTCATTGTGGCGCAGGTTGTCGGAGATCTTTTTGCTGCGCAGCGCCAGATAAATAATGGCCGCCAGCACCGCCAGGCTGTGCAGCAGGTCGGTGGTCGTTTCCCAGCGCTGAAACCCGCCCTGATACAGGCACATCGACGTCAGCACCAGCATGCAGAACAAGGCGACCGCGATCACCGCGCTGATCGACAGCAAATTGATCGCCATCAGCAACAACGCGATATAGAGCGTGGTGGTGGTGAGGTCGGTTCGGGTTTCGGTGTTGATCAGTATCCCGCACGCCACGATCAAGCCCATCAGCCACACCAGGAGGTTCTCCATGGGCTTGAGACTGAGACCGAGCATGAGGCGAGAAGTCCTTTGGCCTATGTTGTACAGCATCTTGCTGCAGGTTCCTTGTGCAAAGGCAGGCGTGCGCGGGTGGGATGACTGTTTGTTTGGAATTTCGATCATGCGCGCCTCGTTTTCTTCGGGCTGGGGCGGAGAATCGGTTCAGTATCCTAGAAGCAGGGGCTTGCCTCACGTTAGGACAAAAAACCCGAAAAAACCGCCATAGGCTCGGATCGCGCTTGGCGTGTGTCAGCGCAAATCATTCATTCCATTGATTTTTTCAGGTGGCGCTATACCGGAGTATCAACGCGCTTACCTAACGCATGATCGTTCTGTCCCCATGTACGACAGACGTTCTGCAGGCTCGGTCATAACCTGTGCAGGCACCTTCCCGAACTCAATGGCCGTGTGCCGGGTAGCGAATCTCATGAACAGAAATGACCTGCGTCGTGCCGACATCAACCTGCTGGTGGTTTTCGAAACGATGATGCATGAGCGGAATGTCAGCCGCGTCGGCGAAAAACTTTTCCTTGGGCAACCGACCATCAGCGGTGCCCTGGGCCGATTGCGCGTGCTGTTTGATGACCCGCTGTTCATTCGTTGCGGACGGGTGATGGAACCGACCGCGCGGGCCGAGGAAATTTTCGCCAACCTGGCGCCGGCGCTGGACGGCATCGCCGCCGCGCTGAGCCGTTGCCAATCGTTCGATCCGCGCACCAGCGACACGACGTTTCATATCGGTCTGTCCGACGATGTCGAATACGCGCTGTTGCCACGGCTGTTGCGGCAACTGCAAATCGAGGCGCCGAACATCAAATTGATTTTGCTTCGTGTCGATCAGCAGCAGATGTCACAAAGGCTGTTCAACGGCGACATCTCGGTGGGTATCAGCCACACCCACGACCTGCCGGCCAGCGCGCGACGCAAGGGTTTGCGGCCGATCCGCCCGACGCTGCTGCGGTTTGACACGCGGCCGGGGCCGCTGGGGCTGGACGAATTCTGTCGGCGTCCGCATGTCGTGGTGTCTTCCGTAGGCAATACCACGGATCACACCGACCACGCCCTGAGCCAATTGGGCCGCCAGCGCAAAGTGGTGCTGAGCGTCCCGCAGTTCAGTGCGTTGCCGGGGTTGCTGGGGCAAAGCGACATGCTGGCCATCGTGCCGGATTACGTGGCCAAGGCGATGTCACCGGTGGCGGGAATGAGGGCCGAGCCGGCACCGCTGCAATTGCCGGTCCACGAGCTTTCGATGGTCTGGCGCGCTGCGGCGCATGGGGATTCGGGCCAGCGCTGGCTGCGTTCGCGCTGCAGTGCGTTTCTCTGTGAGCCGGTCGAGTTGCAGGTGGTGCCCAAGCTTCGACCGGCGTTGCACAGCGATCAGGCTTTGCTGGCGGCCAGATAGGCGCCGAGGCGCTTGCCCATTTCTTCACCCAGTGCCTGCAAGCCGCTGAGCGGACGGACCATCACTTCGAAATCAACGATTTTGCCCTGCTCGTTGAAGCGGATCATGTCGATGCCCTTGAGTTGCTTCTCACCGACCCTGGCGCTGAACTCGAGGATGACATTCAAGCCGTCGGCAGTCGCCAGTTCACGGTGATACGTGAAGTCTTCGAACACCTGGAATACGGTATTGAGAATCATCGAGACCACCGGCGCGCCCGGATACGGCGTGTGCGCCATCGGCGAGCGGAACACCGCTTGCGGGTCCAGCAGCGCCGGCAAGGACTGCAAGTCGCCGGTACTGATCATCGTGTGCCACAGCTTCAAGGACTCTGCGGCTTTGGGGTGCAGTTGCAGTTCAGACATATTCAACTCCTGTTTATTGTTGTTGTTCAAAGCTTGCCTGATGCGGGTTATCAGATTGGTGGGTGTAGTAGGCTCGTCAGCATCTTACGCAGAAAAGAGGCATAGATTCGCTTAAAAACCGGCCACGAAAAAGCCCGGCTGATCAGGCCGGGCTTTTCGAGGTGTTGCGGTGAAGCAATTCAATCAGGCGACGGTGTTGCCTTGCAGACGGTCGGAGCCATCAGCGGCTACGGTGTTGCCGTGCAGGCGGTCGGAGCCATCAGCGGCGACTTCGTTGCCTTTCAGACGATCCGAGCCATCGGCGGCGACTTCGTTACCTTTCAGACGATCCGAGCCATCAGCAGCAACAGTGTTGCCATGCAGACGGTCAGAGCCATCAGCGGCGACTTCGTTGCCTTTCAAACGATCCGAACCATCGGCAGCGACGCGGTTTTCAATCAGGCGATCCGAACCGCCTTCAGCCACACGGCTTTCAATCAGTCGGTCCGAGCCGCCTTCAGCGACTACGGGTTGAGCAGAGGTCGCGGCAAAAGCGTTAACTGCGAAGATCGAGAATGCGATGCTGAGGATGGTTTGGCGTTTCATGATCGTGTGCTCCGGGGTGTTGTTGGTTGGTATGGAGCCCATGTTACGCCGCACAATTTTTAAGAGAACTTCATTGAGTTAATGGTGACTATTGACGCAGTCAATGGATGCCTCGAACACCATGGCCGTCATTGATCCATCACGCACAACTCGCCGGTTGCGCGGATCAATGCCTGGCCATGGAGGGCGTCCTTGATCAGGCTGGCGCGTTGTTCGGCCAGCCAGTTCGGGCATTCCGGGTCGACGCGATAGGGTGTGAAATCGGCGTATTGCTGCAACAGGCGGGCTTGCAGTGCATCCAGTTTGGGCCGGATCTGATTAAGGTCCGGTCGCGGTACATCGGGCGCCTTGTGGGCGGCTTGCCAGATGGCGAGCAGTCCGTACTGCACCAGTTTGTTGGCCTCAATCTGGGCGGCGATCAGGTCGGCAGCTTCGTCCGGGTCGAGTTTCTGCTGCACCGCCTGCTTGCGGGCGTTGGCGATGACCTGTGCTTCGCGGGCCGTATCCTGGACCGGCTTGCCACTGTCCCATTTGGTCAGCGCCACCTGATCGGCAATATTCAGCCGCTCGTTGATCGTTGCCAGCAACGGCCGCAACGCATCGGGGGCCGGGGAGGTGGCGGCGTGAGCAGTGTTGGCGAGTAAACCGAACAGGGCGCAGCTCAGCAGTCGCGGCAGGCGGGGGCAGTGGAACATAAGCAAACCTCTTGGTCACGGGATACGCACCACGTCTTATGTATCACAGCAGAGCCCAAGGCACGAAGCCCGACGGTGTAATCAACGTGTTACAGTCGCGCCAATAGCCGCTCGATCTGCGCCAGCTCCCAGGTACTGAGCAAACTCACGGGGTCGGTGCCGAAGCGTTGTCCTGCATCGAATACCCGACCTTGCGCACTCTGGCAGCGGAGGCAGTGACGCAGGCGAACACCGTCGATATCCAGGCTCAAACGCCAGCCTTCGATGTCGACCAGCACCAGACCAGGTTCGGGCTGTTGATCGAGGCGCTGTAACGGACGCAGGCCCAGGGCGACATCGCGCAATTGCTGGTAAACCTCTCGGGCAGTCAAGGGTTGCACAGGTGTCTCCGGTGAGAGGGGGCGGGCACAGGATAATCGATCGCCCCCGTTCACAGGTGAGCGTGGTGAGATGTGGGGGCAATTTTTCACCGGGTTCATGTCAGCAGTTCTCCAACAAGCCTGAGACAGGACTGGATCCCCAGGCACGACGCGATGGCTCATGGTTTGGGAGCTCCGCCGCTGGGGGAGCCGAACTTGAACGGGTCGGCACCACGGTTCTGACGGTTTTTTTCTTTGCGGGCCTCGCTCGGAGGTCGGATCATTTGTACCGTCAGGCTGCCATCTGCACCGGCGTAGACCACCGCGCTGGCTCCGCCGTCCAGATAACTGGCGATGGTCGCCAGGTTGATCTCCACCAGCGCGCTACTCACCCCTGTGTTGCCCAGGCGCCGCCCGATGTTGTAACCCTCGTCGACATTTCCCAACTCGATGCCATGGCCGTCGGTATTCAGGCCGTGCAAGGCAAGGGTCAGGGCGATTTCAGCCTCTTGATTGTCGGTGGTGTCGTAGAACACACGGACCGGCTTATGCCCTTCAGGCAGGGTATCCAGCGCCTGCAACCAGCGGGCTTGCAGCGCCTTGGCCTGCAGCGCCGGTTTGAGCCGTTTGCCGTTTTCGTCCTGCATCGCGACCTTGATCGGGCGATGCAGGTAACCCAGCACCGGCGCGGCGTCGAACTCTTTGACCTGATGCTGGGCCCAGCGGATGGGAAGCCATGGCGAAGGTTCGAACTCTCCGGGGCCGCGGTTGCTGATGGTTTGCCAGAGGGTGGGGAGTTGGGATTGCCAGTAGGCGGTGGACATGGTGCTCGGGGGGATTGAGAGTTTGGCTCCCTTGGCGCGCTCTTGAGCTTCATACCATTTCAAAAAAGCTTTATCACGATCCCAATAAAAGGCCCATAGTTTGCCCAGATCGGTGTCTTTGCTCTGGTTATCTTCACGTTCATGAGTGGCATAACGGCGGATGTACCGATCCACACGATCCGAGCGGGTGACCAGCAGCCCGGTCATGCTTTCGTACACCGTGGGGACTACCTGCACGCTTTGCAAGCCAGGCGTACCGGGCTTGCGATAGACATCTCGTGTCACATCACCGTCCCGGCTCGCGATCAACGCTTGGGGCACTTGAGGGTTGTCATCAAAAAACTGGAACAGTCGCTCGATCATGCCTTGCGCATGGGTCGTACTTTCATCGTCCTGCCAGAGAAACTGGGTAACTCCCAGAGTTGCCTTATTACGACCTGAGTTAATCAGGCCGGCGGCACGATAGCCTTTCTCATAGGGGTCTGGAGGGCCCAGCGCAAACACTGGAATCGGCCAATATGCGACTGACTCGCCTGCCGAATGTTTGAAGGCAACGCGGATTTTGATATCTCTGGAGTTTTGTCTGGATCTTAGTGACGCCTTATAGTCCTTGGGATCTCGTGAATAAATCGAAGCAAAGTTATCGTTTTTTTTCTTGATGAATTGCCATATCTCAGACTGATGGTCCTGATGAATCCCAAGCCCCACGCCCCGTATTTCCAGCGCGTAAGTCCGCGCTTGCGTGGCTTGCCGCTCGGCGATTTGCGCTAAGACATTGGCTTTGTAAGCAGCGAGCCTCGCCTTTTCACTGGCCACGGCGTTGCCCCACCAGTGAACGCTGAAGATCAGCAGCAAAGGCCCCAAAATAGCGGCGATTCCCCAGCGCATCACCGGGTTCATGTCACGAAGTTCCATGTTGAGTTCCTGTGCCTTGATTTGGACCAACCAGACGAAGCCGAGCCAAACGATCAGCAGTAGGCCGGCGATCCAGAGGTAGGGTTTGAGTTTCGGTAAAGTCCGGGGCTGGTGTTGAGCATCCCTCACACGGCACCTCCTTCTTGAGTGGTGTCGGCAAGCAGGGAGGGCGGTACTAGAGAGACCACATCGGTGGGCGGGAAAATGCCTTTGTCGTAGTACATATAACTGGCGGTTGCTAAGGCCTGAGCCTCATCGCTGAGTCGCGACCAACCGGGTAACGCACTGGTCCTCATGAATACCTCTTCATCCATCTTCCAATCCGCAATCGCCACCAACACCTCGCGCATCCGCGGGTCATCAAGGCAATGCGCCTGGCCAATGGCAATGTCCATCGCCGTCACCCAGCGCTGGTTTTCCGGGCTGCGCAGGATCGCCGAGTGATAGGAATTGGCCCCCCATTCACGTTGGTCATGCTCCATGCGCGCCCGGGCTTCTCGAGGGGTTTCCTCGCGTTCGTGAAAAGAACTGGTGCGAGTGCGGGCCGCGCCTTTGCGGACGGCGCGGGTGTGGTCCTCCGGGTCTTCGGACAGCCCGTTAAACCGCGCCAGCGCTTCCTGCTGCGTGGTGTTGGGCGCGTCATATTCGACGGGCATCCTGATCCACAAAAAGGTCGCGGCGTCTTTGCCAAGTGCGATGCTTTTGGCAACCTCATCGGGTTTGTCCAGGCCGGCAGTGGTCGGGCTGCCCTGGATGGCTTCGCCGCCAAACATCTGCGGCGCATGGGGCGGGTGCAGGGCCTCGGCATTGATCAGGCGTTCCTGGCCTTCGAGGACCGACGCCTGCGAGGCAATGCCCAAGCCCCAGGATTGCCCCGGATAACGGTGCTCGCCCGGGGCACGCAGGAATTCGGGTTGCGGCGATTTACCCACCAGCACCGGCTCGCCGTCACGCTGGCGTTTGGTCCACAGCCGTTGATAAAAGCCCATCGATTGCAGCGCCATCATCGCCGGTCGCCCGTCGGGCGTGGCGTCGGGCACGCCGTAGGTGCCGATGCCTTGCACGTCATCCAGCGCCACAGTGGTGTCGTCCGGGCAAAAATACACGTACACCTTGCCGCGATTGTCGCGCTCGGGAAAAACCGTAAAGTTGCCGACTTTGTCCGGCCGCGTCCCTTGCGTCGGCGACCATCGCGGGCCGCTGCGACCTCCATAGGTCTTGATATCCCGGAGCGCGGACAACGGTGGCTGCGCATGGGGCGTTTGTGTCACCGCGCTGACGATCCGGATCAGCGTGGCGAGGGTGTCATGGTCTTTGGGCGTGACCTTGGGCAGCACACTGTAGGGCGAGTCCACGAGAATCAGGGTGTCGGCGCAACGCTGGCCCTTGTCCATCAACAGGGCCTGCGCCAACAGGGCGATCAAGGTGCCCTGGCTGTGGCCCATGATGCTGATGGTTTCATCAGGTGATACCCGGCGAATCTCACGGACCAGCATCGCCAGCCGGTGCGCGGCGAACACAAAGTAATGCCGCAGCGGTGCGTTGGCGAAGAGCAGGTAATTGTTGGGGCTCAAACGCTCCACGGCACCGGTTTTCACGTTGGCCTTGAAGCCCTCGCCGTACATCTCCTGCAGGTTATTGGTGGCGTTGACGAAAAACCCGCCAGCCTTGGCAAAGTGGCGATCCAGGCGATTGCCGTGGATATCCTGAAACTGGTTGCGCATCCGGAACGGATCGCCGTCGTCATCACGCTTGACGTGGTCCGGCGCGGCCCGATATCCCCAGTAGAACGGGATCATCAGGCTGCGGGTTTTGGGATCGTCGGTGTCGCGTTGATACAGATAAGTGTCAGGGTCGTCGAGCGTAGTTTTCTGATCCGCACTCCGTTCATCAAGCGGTACTTCTTGGGCCTCAGCGTAATCCGCCCCATACCGCCCCGCCTTCAGGTCCGGCCGATCCAGTCGTTCATTCACCCCCTGGCACAACCCGGTTTCCACCGACTCATACGACGCCCCGGGGTCATTCACGCCGTGCAGGAAAATCACCACGCCTGGTAGGTCAGCGGGTACTTCCAGCTTGCGCACGGTGTTGCAATTGGGCATCAACCGGGTCGTGAGTTGCGCCACGCAGTACATGTCTTCGTGGCTCATTGGCTGCCACCTTTCGGATCTTCGCCACGCACCGCGGCCATTTGCGTCAGATGCATCCTTTCTCTCTCCGTCAGTCCGCTTGAAAATTTCTCTCCTTGCACAGTGCTGCCATCCTCCAGATCGATTTGTTACGTCCGGGGTGATGATCGCTGACTGAGCCGTGATGGCTGGACGTTAGCGGGCGCAAATTCACCGGCACAATCGTGGCGATGTGGTGGCTCTGTATGGTTTTTTAGCGGGTGAAAGGCGGGTGGCGGCGTAGATGCTGGGGCGGAGTTGAAAAACGGATTTAATGTTCAAAATGTAAATCAGATCAGTCCTAGGAACCGTCTTACGTACACAACGAGTGTTGATTGAGGTGCGCCACGCTTTGGTCGCAAGATTGATACAGGCGGGAACGGCGGGATTACCACGCAGGGGCGGGCAGCGGGCCAAAAAAAAGCCGCCTCGAAAGGCGGCAGAAAAAAAGCACGCGGTGTATGGCCAGAGTATGGCCTGCACAAGATTACAGAACGATGACGGCTGGATGTCCGCCCGGATCAACAGCGAGCCGGGCGGGCGAGGGGCGCCTCAGTAAACCTGGGGCACGATGATTTCCGGCGGCGTCGGATTGCGCGAATAATCTTCCTGACGCACCCGCTGCGGCAGCTCGATTGTCGGCACTTGCACTTCCTCATAGGGCATTTGCCCGAGCAGGTGATGAATGCAGTTCAGGCGAGCCTTTTTCTTGTCGTCGGCCTGCACCACCCACCATGGCGCTTCGGCGATGTGGGTGCGTTCGAGCATGATTTCCTTGGCCTTGGTGTACGCCTCCCAGCGGCGCCGGGATTCCAGGTCCATGGGGCTGAGTTTCCACTGCTTGAGCGGGTCGTGAATGCGGCTGAGAAAGCGCAGGTGCTGTTCCTGATCGGAAATCGAGAACCAGTACTTGATCAACTGGATGCCTGAGCGCGCGAGCATCCGCTCAAACTCCGGCACGGTACGGAAGAACTCTTCATATTGGTCGGCGTTGCAAAAGCCCATGACTTGTTCGACACCGGCGCGGTTGTACCAGCTGCGGTCGAACAGCACGATTTCACCCGCCGCCGGCAGGTGCGAAACATAACGCTGGAAATACCACTGTGTACGTTCGCGGTCATTGGGCGCGGGCAGGGCGGCTACGCGACACACCCGAGGGTTGAGGCGCTGGGTGATGCGCTTGATCACGCCGCCTTTGCCCGCCGCATCGCGGCCTTCGAACAGAATCACCACCTTGTGCCCGGTCTTGACCACCCAACTCTGCAACTTCACCAGTTCGCCTTGCAGGCGGAACAGTTCGCTGAAGTAGCGGCGTCGTTGTTCTTTTTCGCGGCTGTCGCCGACGTGATCGGCAAACAGTGCGTTGAGGTCGTGGTCGTCCTCGAGCAGCTCCAGTTCCAGTTCTTCGTCGCTGTGATCGAGCAGTTCGCGGTGGATGCGTTGCATCAGGTTGTCATTGCTTGACAGCATGGTCAGAACTCCCGACGACGTTGGAAGGCGCCATGCTAGCCCCGGGTATGTGACGAACTGGTGACGCAAAGAAGGCAGCGAAATTAATCCCGCTGTCATCGGCGTGTCACTGAAGCCATGGCACCATCCGCGCAAACCGCCATGGGCGGTGGTCACAAGACCCGCCCACGGGCTGCTCAATTTGCCGGGAACCCCACCATGAAAAGCGACACCTCGCTATTTGCGGCCATTGACCTGGGCTCCAACGCGTTTCGCCTGATGATCGGCCAGCCGGTCAAACGCAGCCGGCAGATCATCGTTCAGGAAGTCAAAACCCTGCGTGAACCGGTGCGTTTATCGGAGGGCTTGCAAGGCGGGGCGCTGGACGAACTGGCACTGGATCGGGGCTGGCAGGCCCTGGCTCGGTTCGGCAAAAAGCTGCGGGGTTTCGAAGCGGGTCGAGTGCGTGCGGTGGCCACCAGCGCAGTACGCGAAGCCGACAATGCGCAACTGTTCCTCGCCAGCGCCGAGCGGCACCTGGGGTTTCGTATCGACGTGATTTCCGGGCATGAAGAAGCCCAACTGGTGTACGCCGGCGTGGCCCATACGATTCCCGATCCGGCGCGCATGCGCCTGGTCCTGGACATTGGCGGCGGCTCCACCGAATTGATCCTGGGCAAGGGCGCACACCCCCTCGTCACCGAAAGCATCGCCATTGGCAGCGGCACCTTCGGCGCCAGTTACTTTCCGGGTGGCCTTATCACCGCCAGGGCACTGCTCGAAGCCGAGCGGGTCGCCACCCTGGCGTTTGAAAAAGTCGCCCGGCGCTACCGTGCGATGGGCTGGCAACAAGTGATTGGTTCCTCCGGCACGGCACGGATGCTGGCCAAGGTGCTTAAGGCAAACGGTCTGAACGACCACGGCCAAAGCGGCATCACCTATGGCGGCCTGCTGCGCCTGTCATTGCGGCTGCTGGAAGTCGGCCATGTCAAAAAGCTCAAACTGGCCGGTTTGCAAACCCATCGCCTGAGCATCTTGCCCGGTGGTCTGGTGGTGATGCTGGCGGCGTTCAAAGTGTTCGGCGTCTTGCACATGACACCTTCCGAACCCGGCTTGAGAGTGGGCGTACTGCACGGGCTTATGTCCCAACACTAGGCCATGCCCCCAATCCAATGGCCGGCACCCGCCTCAAGCCTCGCTGATCTGGCTCACACTGGTGATCTGACCGTTCCAGACCATCTCGTAATGAGCTGTCTGGATGATCGATGTCACCGGTTTGGGCGTCATCAATGCCCAGCAAACACTGCCCGGCAGACGCACCGAGTGATAACGCAGCCCGGGGCAACGCGCCTTCCTGATAGCCCGGCCCAGCACTTGCGAATGGCTGTAGTCGTGCGGCGCATACACCGGATCGTTCGTCGGCAGGCGGGTGGCGTCTTTCATTCCCGCATCGACAAAACCACAGGTCAGCCCGCGAAACACAAAGCGCTCATAGTTCAGGTCAGGCACCTTCGACCAATACAGGCTCTGGTGATGCTTCACCTCGGCCAGCGCGGTGTCCATCGAATCCGCCAAATACAACACCCCAAAGCTGCCATCGCTGAACCGCGAGCCCGCCGGGTTGATGTGGGTAAACGGCGCCGTCGCATAAGAACAGCCAGGAATGCCGAACGGAATTTCACGCCGTGGAATCAACTCCAGCTGACCCACTTCATTCTTCAGCCGCGGATTGGTCAGCGCCTGAATCTCGAACAGCAGCTCAAACTCATCCGCGTCCGCCACATCCTCAAACAAGGCAATCGGCGGAAACTTCGAATTGACCAGCCGATATGCCTGCAACGGCTTGCCGGCGAACACCGCCAGCTCGGCCACCTTCACCATTGCGCGCCCCGCAGCACATCAATGCGCCGGAAGGTTTCGTACAGGGAAATCATGTCGCCCTGGGCCATGATCTCCAGCGGGCTGCGGCCATTGAAAAACTCGTTGTCATTGGCCATCGACGGGAAACCGTAGACGTTATCGGGGTTGTCGAACACCAGGCGCAGCGTGGCGTGAATGTTCAGCACAAAACTGATGCGCTGCATCTGATCCGCATCCAGCGCCACCGCCCAGTCCGGGTCACGCTGCCGCGCGCGGGTGTAGGTGCTGCGGGAAATGCGCAGGATGCGACAAGCCTGTTCGCTGCTGGCCTGCCACTTTTCCAGAATGCTCACGGCGGCGCGCAGCCCGGTGACGCACTGGCTTTTACTGAACGATTGCACTTGCGCGACGACGGCCATGCTATTACCTGTCTTTGAATCCGTAGACTCAAAGGTAGGCATGTTGAGTCTATAGATCAAGTGAGGGGCGACAAGCGGGCAGCGTCACTCCGGTAATCCGGCCAGCCTCAGTCCATTGGCGAAACTCGCGAGATCCTCGGGCCGATGAATCGGCAGCCAGTCCTTGAGGTTGCCCAGGCGCATAGCCGGATCCAGCTCCCGCAGGCGTCGCATGGCCAGTTGCGCTTTATCCATTTGGCCGTCGTGGGCAAGGCTGGCAGCCAATAGCGCCGCGCCGACCAGCAGGCTGGGCAAATTACCCAGGGCCTTTTCCGCCCATTGGGCAGCGATATCGAAGTGGCCGGCGAAGAAGTTTGCCAGCGCCACGCCGACTTGCATCCGGAACATTTCCGGGTCCAGCGGACTCAAGCGCACGGCATGGCTCAAGTCCCTGATGGCAGCCTCTGTTTCACCGTGCAGTGCGCGCAGGGTGCCGCCCAGGTACCAGGCGGGAGCCAGATTGGGGCTGAGCAAGCGGGCCCTGTCGAGTAGTGCGATGCCGCTGTCCACTTCACCGGCGAGATGGGCCAGCGCATGGCCGCCACGGGTCAAGGCAACCGCATCATCGCGCCCCAGGGACACCGCCAGACGCGCCAGACGAATGCCCTCGGCAATCTCGCTGGGACGATCGATCATCCAGCCATTGAGCTTGCGCCAGAAGTGGCACCAGGCGGCCATGCCATAGGCCGAGGCAAATTCCGGATCGAGTTCGATGGCCTTGTAGAACATCGGAAGCGCCTGCTCGACGGCCTCCCGGCTGCCGCTGTGCAGTTTTGCCATGGCACGCAGGTAATAATCGTAGGCGCACAGGCTTTCCGTCGGCTTGCGTTTGGCGCGTTCGATTTCGGCCTGTTCCAATTGCGGCGCGATGGCGCCGACGACACTTTCGGTGATGCGGTCCTGCAGCTCGAAGATATCGTCGAGCAGGCCTTCGAAACGCTCCGCCCAGATATGCGCTCCGCTGGTTGCGTCGATCAGCTGCCCGGTGATGCGCACCTTGTTTGCGCACTTGCGCACGCTGCCTTCCAGCACATAACGAACCCCCAGCTCCTGGCCGACACCCAGGGCGTCCACGGCCCGGCCTTTATAGGTGAAGCTGGAATTGCGGGCGATCACGAACAGCCAGCGGATACGCGACAGGGCGGCGATGATGTCCTCCACCACGCCGTCAGCGAAGTATTCCTGCTCCGGATCGCCGCTCAGGTTGTGGAAGGGCAGTACCGTAATCGACGGTTTGTCCGGCAGGGCGAGGGCCGAAGGGCGCGCGGTCGGGCGGTGGTCAACCTCGGGTGGTTGCCCGCTCTCGTCGACCCTGACTTGCCCGACGAAACGGTAACCCTTGCGGGCGACCGTGCGCACCAGGCGCTGTTCCTCGCCGGTATCGCCAATGGCCTTGCGCACCGCATTGATGTGACTGGTGATTGTCGATTCCGAGACGATCCGGCCGCTCCACACCCCTTCAAGCAGCTCATCCTTGCTGACCACCCGGTCGGGGTTGCTGACGAACAGCAGCAACAGATCGAAGACCTGCGGGCCGACGGCCACGACGTCCCCGCGCAAGGTCAGTTCCCGGCGATCCTGATTGAGCACGAAGTCATCAAAGGCGAACTGCAAAGTAAGCATCCCCTGGCGCTGCGCCCTCAACTCCGTGTCCCAGGCGATTGTCGATGTGTACGCTGATAATAAGGCAGCTCGAAACCCGCTGCACCGCTTCTGGCTGGACGAACGATAGCTGCTTTGGACGTAAATCCAAGGGATCGCCAAGCAAAACCCAAGACAGGCGCAAGGACTCTACCTGCGTGCGCAGGCAATCTTGCTCTACGCCGACGCAATGGTTGCAGTCGACACGTGGAGAATACCCATGAAGATCGTCGTCATCGGAGGCTCCGGCCTCATCGGATCGAAACTTGTGAACATCCTCCGTGAACGCGGGCATGACGCGCTCGCCGCCAGCCCAAGCACCGGGGTGAACAGCATCACCCGCGAAGGCCTCGCCGAAGCGATGGATGGCGCTGATGTCGTGGTCGATGTGGCCAATGCGCCGTCGTGGGAGGACCAGGCCGTTCTCGATTTCTTCGAAACCTCGAGCCGCAACCTGTTGGCCGCCGAAGCGGCTGCCGGGGTTGGTCATCATGTTGCGCTGTCGATTGTCGGGACTGATCGGCTGCCCGAAAACGGTTACTTTCGGGCCAAAGTCGCGCAAGAAAACCTGATCAAGGCGTCCGATGTGCCTTACACGCTGCTGCGTGCCACGCAATTTTTCGAGTTTGTCGGCGGCATTGCCCAGTCGTTCGCCGTTGGCGATGCGATTTACGCTTCGCCGGCGCTGATTCAACCCATCGCGTCCGACGACGTTGTAGCGGCGCTGGCCGATGTCGTGCTGGCGGCACCGGTCAATGGCACGGTCGAGGTCGCAGGCCCCGAAGCCCTGCCGATCGACGAACTGGTGCGGCGCTACCTACAGGCAACCGGGGACAACCGCAAGGTCGTCCCGGACGTGAACGCGCGCTATTTCGGCTCCGTGCTCGACGACCAGTCGCTGACCGCCGGCAAGCACGCACGCCTGGGCGCGATCGATTTCGACGACTGGCTCGCGCAGTCCTCGTCCCGCTAACCCTTCGCGCTACCCTGTCTACACCCACCAAGGAGCAAACGTTATGGTCACTCGTATGCTGTTAGCCGCTGTCTTTGCAACGCTTTCGATCAGCGCCGCTTGGGCCGCTGAACCGCCCCCCGGTAAGGTGACCGTCGTGTTCGACCGTCCCATCCCCAACATCCCTGGCAAGAGCATGAAAGGCGTGGTCGTCGAATATGGGCCGGGCGCCGCGTCGCCGTCCCACACCCATCCGCAATCGGCGTTCATCTATGCAACGGTCCTGGAAGGCTCGTTTCGCATCCAGGTCAAAGGCGAGCCTGAAAAGATCTACCACGTCGGCGAAAACTTCGTCGAGGAACCGGGTTCCGTGCACTTGGTCAGCGCCAATGCCAGCGACACCGAACCTGCAAAGCTGTTGGCGGTGTTCGTCGTCGACACCGGTAACACGCCTCTGGTGACACCACTCAAAAAGTGAGGCGGATTCATCAGCGCTCTACAGCCGGGTGGCGGGCAACTGCCGCCCTTTAGCTCCTTTGCAGATCTGGTGCGCATGGCGCAAGCGTTGGGAGTTGGGCATAGTCATTGAGTAGCGTCTAACGTCATTGAGCAGCGTCTGGTGCGCGAATAACTTGTTGCCCGTCTCATACTGGGTATTCACTCGATAAAGTGATTGAAAAAAACCACCATAAGCTTTAAACGGAAAGATCACTGGCACATTGCTAGTAATCAGTAAGGATCGCCAGGTTTTGGCTCAGGGAGCGCTGATGAGTTTTGGTACATTGACCGACTCCCCACAATCGACCGATTGCGAAGCTGTTTCACCTCAATCTACAGGCAACCCGGATACTGTCGGCATGACCGGTGCTGCCCGCGAGGACATGATCGAACAATTGCTGGGCTCGGTGCGCAACTGGAGTCATACCGACGCGTGGGTGTTTTATCGCGCTGGTGAACAACTGCATTGGGTCGGGCAAGGCGACCCGCAGGCGCAGTGGCCTGTAAACATCGACAATGAAGCGTTTGAAGCCTTTTGCCAGGCCCGGCATTTGCACCGCTGGCCGACCGGCAGAGGCGAGAGTGAATTGGGTTGGCTACTGGCGCCAGCGGATCAGGCCGCAGAACCGGCGCTCGCCGAGTTTGCCCTGCGCCTGGGCGTACAGCTACAGACCAACACCCTTGCCCGTGCGCAGATCACCCAGCGTGTGTTGTATGAAATCACCTACCTGGCCAGTTCGACCCGCGACCGCTCGGTTTTCCTGGTGGGCGTGCACCGGCTGCTGGCCAGCCTGATCGACGCGGAGAACTTCTATCTCGCGCTGTATGACCCGCACAGTGGCAAGATCGACTACCCGTATTACGTCGACATCATCGACGTGGATGCCGTGGAGTCCTCGCACTACGAATACCTTGACCCTTCGCACCTGTCGCTGACCGGCCAGGTACTCACCACCGGCCAGCCGTTGCTGATCGACGCCGCCGGCATTCTCGCGGCCCAGGCGGAGGGACGCTTTTACTGCGTGGGTGATCGTCCCGAGTTCTGGATGGGCGCGCCGTTGAAAAATGCTTCGGACGACGTGTTCGGCATGCTGGCGATGCAGGTCTACGACGTTTCCCGCATCTACAGCGCTGAAGACCGCGCGCTGTTTCTGGTGGTGGCGCGCCACGTGGCCATGGCGCTGGACCGCATTCTGCACCGCGAGGACCTGGAGCAAACGGTCATGCGCCGCACCCTGGAACTGTCGGCGCTCAACGACGCCCTGCGCCAGGAAGTGACAGAGCGCGAGCGCGCCGAGCACCTGCAGAGCGCGCTGTTCCAGATTGCTGAGCTGTCGAGCCAGCCTGGCGACATGGCCGAGTTGTTCCAGACCTTGCATGGCATCGTCGGCGACCTGCTGTTTGCGCAGAATTTCTACATCGCGCTGTTTGACGACGCCACCACTGAAGTGACCTTTCCCTATTACGTGGACGAGCGACAGACCATCTGCCCGGCGGCACGGCGCGGGCGCCGGGGCCTGACCGAGTATGTGATCCGCCAGCGCCGACCTTGCCTGATCGACGTCGGCGAGGCTGAACGCTTGGCCGCCAACGGTGAAATCGAATTGGCCCAGGCGTCTGTCCGATCGCATTCGTGGCTGGGCATTCCTTTGTTCGATGGCGATGTGGTGCGTGGTGTGCTGGCGGTGCAAAGCTATACCTCGCAGGTGTTGTACACCCTGCGGGACCAGGAACTGCTGACCTTCGTGTCGCGTCACATCGACACGGCGTTGTCGCGCCGCACCGCCGCCGAAGCGATCCACGCCGCCAACCTCAAGCTCGAAGCCCGGGTGCAGAACCGCACCCGCGAACTCGACCACGCCAATGCCAAATTGCAACACGAGAACGCCCACGATGCGCTGACCGGGCTACCGAATCGCACCTACCTGCAACAGCGCCTCAATCTGGCCTGGTCGCGTTTCGGCAGCGAAGGCGGACACCTGGCGGTGATGTTCATCGACCTCGACCGTTTCAAGATGGTCAACGACAGCCTCGGCCATCATTTTGGTGACCTGCTGTTGATGCAGGCTGCCCACCGTCTGCGCGGCTGCCTGCGCGAAACCGATATGTTGGCGCGCCTCGGCGGCGACGAGTTTTCGGTGCTCGCGCCCGAGGCGCCGCTGGAGGTGGTGATTGAAATCGCCGAGCGGATTCTGGTGGCGTTCGACCTGCCGTTTTTCATCAATGGCCATGAAGTTTTTTCGTCCTGCAGTATCGGTATCGTCAGCGCCGACAATCAGTTCCATCACGAGCCCGCCGACTTGTTGCGCGATGCCGATGCGGCGATGTACCGGGTCAAGAGTGCGGGGCGCGACAGCTACGCAGTGTTCAACCAGGAAGTGCGCCGTGAAGTCTCGGACCAGGTCGAGCGGGAAGGGGCCTTGCGCAACGCGCTCAAACGTACCGACGAACTGCTGCCATATTTCCAGCCGATCGTCAGCGTTGAAACCGGCGAACTGCTGGCGCTTGAGGCGCTGATTCGCTGGCACCAGCCGGGCGGGCGGGTGATCGCGCCGGGCGAGTTCTTGCCGGATGTCGAGGGCTTGCGCCTGATCGGCCGACTGGACCTGTACATGCTGGCCAGCATCGCCGCGATCCTCGCCCAACCCGAGCACGCCAACTGGCCGGCGGTGCACGTCAATTGCTCCAGCTACAGCATGACGCGCCCGGACTTCGCCAGTGATGTGCTTGCCCTGCTGGCGCAACACAAGGTCTCGCCCTCGCGGATCTGCCTGGAATTGACCGAAGGTGCGCTGGTGGCCGAGCCGGCGATTGCCCGCCAGACCATGCAGCAACTGGCCGATAACGGCATGACGGTGGTGCTCGATGACTTTGGCGCAGGGTTTTCATCCCTGAGCTATGTTCATCAATACCAATTCAGCGGCTTGAAAATCGACAAGTCATTCATCCTCGAACTGACCACCAGCGCCCGCAGCCGTGCAATCGTCCGGGCCATCGTGCGCATGGCTGAATCGCTGGACCTGAGCGTGGTGGCCGAGGGGGTAGAGGATCAAGCGACCCTGGAGCTGCTGCGCGAAATAGGCGCAGGGCAGGCCCAGGGTTATTACTTCGCCAGGCCGATGGGGCTGGAGGCGTTGTTGGCGAGTGCGGTGATGGGGCGCTAAAAACCGCAGCGTCGGCTGAGTTCTGCAATGCTCTGCACTGACTTCAACTGTGGGAGCGAGTCTGAACGGGTCAAGCAATCCCTGCAGGAGCCGGCTTGCTGGCGATGGCGGTGTGTCAGACGAGGCGATGTCGACTGAAAGGACGTCATCGCCAGCAAGCCGGCTCCTACAGGAATTACCCTCAGCCTCCGTAAGTACCTGCAGGCAAAAATATCACCGCCCACGAAAAAGCCCGGCTGATCAGGCCGGGCTTTTCGAGGTGTTGCGGTGAAGCGAATCAATCAGGCGACGGTGTTGCCGTGCAGACGGTCGGAACCATCAGCGGCGACGGTGTTGCCGTGCAGACGGTCGGAGCCATCAGCGGCGACTTCGTTACCTTTCAGACGATCCGAACCATCAGCGGCGACGGTGTTGCCGTGCAGACGGTCGGAGCCATCAGCGGCGACTTCGTTACCTTTCAGACGATCCGAACCATCAGCAGCGACGGTGTTGCCGTGCAGACGGTCGGAACCATCAGCAGCGACTTCGTTGCCTTTCAAACGATCCGAACCATCGGCAGCGACGCGGTTTTCAATCAGGCGATCCGAACCACCTTCAGCCACACGGCTTTCAATCAGTCGGTCCGAGCCGCCTTCAGCGACTACGGGTTGAGCAGAGGTCGCGGCAAAAGCGTTAACTGCGAAGATCGAGAATGCGATGCTGAGGATGGTTTGGCGTTTCATGATCGTGTGCTCCGGGGTGTTGTTGGTTGGTATGGAGCCCATGTTACGCCGCACAATTTTTAAGAGAACTTCATTGAGGTGATGTTGAACATCGATGGCATTGATAGGGCAACTGGCGCGTCTATGGTCATCGTGATGATGTGGCGCAACCTGGCAAACGGGATTGCGTCAGATCATTGGTTACACCGCGGATCAACTGTATTGCGCGACCGCACCATTATCAGCCATGCCAATCACCCATAGAGTCAGCCTGACGCTACTGTCCACAGCATCGCTAAGGTGTCTCCAATGATTCAGAACATGCTCAAAACCACGTCCCTGGCAGCCCTTCTTGTCGCCAGCGCAACCGCGCCGCTTGTGCAGGCGCAACCCTTACCCCTCGATAAAGTCGACGCTGTACACAACGAGGACGTGGAATGGCGCAGCTTTCCCGCGTTCCCGAAAGAAGTAAAACTCGCGATAGTGGCCGGCGATCCCAGCAAACCCGCGCCTTATGTCGTACGAGTCAAAGTGCCCAACGGCACCAGATTAATGCCGCATACCCACCCTGAAAGTCGGATTTATACCGTCATGTCCGGTGTTTTCTACATCGGGTTCGGTACGGTTTTTGATCCGGACAAACTGGTTGCTTATGGGCCGGGGAGCGTCGTAATCCTGCCGGCAAACACGCCGCACTTTCACTGGGCGAAATCCGGGGAGTACATCTCACAGGTTTACGGGACAGGGCCGCTGGGGCTCGAGTATGTTGATAGCCATGACGATCCCCGGAATGCGCTGAAGTGAACGACGCTCATTCCTGACCTGGCCTGGAGCCCTGCATGAAAATCGGCGTAATCTCCGATACCCACGGTCTACTCCGCCCCGAAGCCCTCGCGGCGTTGCAAGGCTGTGAGCGGATCATTCACGCCGGTGACATCGGCAAACCGGAGATTCTTCAACAACTGGCGGCGATTGCACCCCTGCATGTCGTGCGTGGAAACAATGACCTGGCGGCACCGTGGGCGGAGCACATCGCCGATCACCTGAGATTCGACATCGAGGGCTGGAAGATCTTGCTGGTGCATGACATTGCCGATGTGCCGGCGCTGCTTGATGCGAGTACGAGGGTGGTGATTACCGGGCATTCTCATAAGCCGTGCATAGAGTGGCGGGGCGAACGGTTATTCGTTAATCCAGGCAGTGCGGGGCCGCGACGGTTCAAGTTGCCGGTGACGTTGGCGGTGGTTGAGGTGGAAAAGGGCGGGATTGAGCCGGAATTGGTTTCGTTGGTGGAGTGAGCATTTTTTGAAAGTCTGGCGGGGTCAACACCCTCAAAACCGAGTGCACCCAATCTGAAGGGAGCCAGACGAGGGCGGCCGGCAACAAGGTATTCCGGTCAGGAATACGCCCATGAAAATCATGAATTTTATTTGTCACTGTGGATCTCGTAGCGTGCCTCCTTCTGCATAAGGAGATGACCCTGTGAATAATTCCCGCCTGCGCTTGTACGTTGACTCTCAATTAACCAGCCCCTATGCCATGTCGGCTTTCGTGGTGCTCCGCGAAAAGGGCATCGAATTTGAAATGATCCCGCTAGACCTCGACGCATCCGAAAACCAGTCAGAGGGCTATGCCTGCCTCTCACAGACCCAGCGGGTACCCACGCTTGTGCACGGCGACTTCGCCTTGTCTGAATCGTCGGCGATCACTGAGTACCTGGAAGACGTTTTCCCCCAGCCGCCGGTTTACCCACAAGACCTGATGCAGCATGCAAAGGCACGACAAGTACAGGCATGGGTGCGAAGTGACCTGCTGCCCATTCGGCAGGAACGATCCACATTGGTTGTGTTTTATGGACTCAAATCAAACCCCTTGTCGCCAGCTGCCGAGTCGGCAGCGCGCAAGCTGTTCGGTGCCGCACAATCGCTGCTGGCCGACAACCCCGAGTACCTGTTCGGCCAATGGTCGATCGCCGATGTGGATCTGGCCTTGATGCTCAACCGGCTGATACTCAATGGTGACTCCGTACCACCCGCGCTGGTGGAGTACGCGCAGCGCCAATGGCAACGACCAACCGTACAGGAGTGGGTCAAATTGCAACGTCCTCCGATGTAGTCGGCACACGTATCATTTTATGGAGAGCGGCTTGTTTTTAGAGAGAGGGTTTCGACTGCCAGGCTGGCAGCGCCTTGGAGCGCGCATAGCGTGAAGCGAATGCCGGCAAGAATGAATGGGTCAACGGAGCTGAACCCAAGTTTGATAACTGAGAAATTCACACCCCATATGGCAGTAATCGATATTGCGAGTAGCAGGTGCCTGGCTTTCATGCTGATCCTCCTTGATTGTTCGTTGAAAAATGAAACGTGAGAAACCACAAAACCAAGGCAGTAGCGCTGATCAAGGCACCCAATAGGCTTACTGCAATCCAGCCCCATAGCGCATAAACCTGGGTCGCAGCGGCGGCTCCCAGCGCGCTACCGACCGAGTAGAAGCACATGTAGGCACCGACCAGGCGACTTTGGGCGTCGGGCCGTGCAGCAAAAATGAGGCTCTGGTTGGTGACGTGTACTGCTTGCACCGCGAAGTCGAGCAGTACTACGCCACAGACCAGCGCAATCAAGGACGTCTCGGCAAACGTGATGGGCAACCAGGACAGTGTCAGGAGTCCCAGCGAAATGCCGGTAACTCGTTGCCCCAGACCTTGATCGGCCCAGCGACCGGCTCTGCTGGCAGCAAGGGCACCGGCGACGCCGGCCAATCCAAACATGCCGATGGTGGTATGTGAAAGCGATAGCGGCGGGGCGCTCAACGGCAGCACCATGGATGTCCACAGCACGGAAAAAGCGGCAAAGATCAGTAAGGCCAGAAGGCCCCTGGCGCGTAAAATGCGTTCGGTGATGAACAGTTTGAAGACCGAACTTATGAGCGCCAGGTAGGCGTCTTTGTGCCTTGGCGGCGCCGTGACAGGAACCACTTTCCACAGCACCGCCGCGATGATCAGCATCAAACCTGAGGACACGAAGTAAACCGCGCGCCAGCCCGCGATGTCCGCAATCAGGCCGGAGGTAAACCGCGCCAGAAGAATGCCCATGACAATTCCACTTGTTACCGTCCCAACTGCATGCCCGCGTTGTGAGGGCGTTGCAAGCATGGCGGCGTATGCCACAAGTACTTGAACGACTACTGCCAGTAAGCCCATCACGATCATGGCGCTCAACAGGGCTAGCCATTGCTGTGCTGCGCCGACCGCCGCGAGTGCAACCGCAGACAGCAATACCTGAGTCAGAATCAGCCGCTTGCGGTTTACCAAATCCCCCAGCGGGACGATGAACAGCAACCCCAACGCGTAACCCACCTGAGTAGCCGTCACGACTACTCCGATCATTGATGAGGCGACACCCAGGCTCTGAGCCATTGAATCAAGTAACGGTTGCGCGAAGTAAACGTTGGCGACTGCCAGCGCGCAGGTGACAGAAAACAATAAGGTCAGCGACGGCGAAAGCCCTGGAGACTGGTCGGCCCTGCTGCTTTCTCCGGGATCCGAATGCAGCAATCCTGAAGGGTGTCTGGAGAACCGTTTGGTGGTTGATTCGACATCTGCTGTCATGTGCACTTCCATGGCGTTAAACTGGTTTCAATTAAGAACTAGATTCAATTGTTGCCGCATCAGGTTTTAAATTGCAACCACATCATGCCAAGCTGCGGCACTGACTCGGCAACTCCACATTCCGCAAGGTCAAAAAGATGGTCGAAGACGCCTCACCACATAGCAGCGAATGTCCAGTAGCAAGAGCAATGGAGGCCATCGGGGATCGTTGGTCGCTCATGATCATCCGCGACGCTTTTGACGACATTCGACGATTCAGCGAGTTTCAAAAGAGCTTGGGCGTGGCCAAAAATATTCTGGCATCGCGATTGAAAACGCTGGTTGAGGTCGGGGTTTTCGACGTTCGACCGGCCTCAGACGGCAGTGCCTACAAGGAGTACGTCCTTACGGAAAAAGGACGGGAGATCTTTCCGGTTTTGGTCAGTATGCGGCAGTGGGGAGAGCGTTTCCTGTTCGATCCGCAGGAGACGCGTTCTGTGCTGATGGACAACGAGTCCGGCCAGCCGCTGATGCCGATTGATGTTCGCTCATCAAGCGGTCAAAAACTTGGGCCGTCTGACTGCCACAGAGTGAGACTGGTTGGCGGTGAGTCGTGAATAGACTGCAGCCTTGCCTCACACCAGAACGCCGCTGGGGGTTTAGAGGCGGTAGCGGACTTCGATGTGGTCCGCCTGAGGCCACTACTCAGAATGCTGGCCCGCGACGCTCCCCTAGAGTTGCATTACGGCGAGCGCCCTGCGCAGCGGCTCGTCGGATATCTGGATAGGACCGTGAAATGGCACGTCCATGTCCAACACAAGGTAAACGGAAGCCGCAATGAGAAACGACGAGATGATGAACATTCCGATCACCATCGAATTACGGGGCGCACGGTAGCCAAAACTGGCAAAAATGAGCGTCAACCAAGCAACAAGCATCCCTATAAGCGGGCCAGGAATCGCTCCCTCTGACTGCTCGACAATCCTCCAGCGTTGCTCGATGAGCGAATGATATTGCTGACGAATATCCTGAAGCATTGTTTCATGGTAGCGGTCTGGGGGCTTTATAACAGCCAAGGACTTGCCTATGTCATCCAGGTATTTAGCCGCCTCGCTGTTTCGATGCTGCAGCGCCTCGTCTCCCCGATACGGGGTCTCGATAGCGCGCTGAAGATAGGTAATCAGACGATTGCGCGTGTCTTGTGCCGCATCGCCATAGCCCCGCAGTGTCCGATCAAAAATGATCATGCTGGTTGCGTACCCATGGAAGTTTGCATCAATGGACTCGAAGGTGTTTTTGGCAGAGTTGATCATCAAGCCAAAGACCAGCGATGTCATCACCACAAAAATGTTAGCTACCAGGCGAATGACGGAGTTGGTGTCCTCATCCCTGTGGTGGGAGGCCAGCTTTGGGTACCACTGCATCATGAGAAGCGAGGCAGCAACCAGGCACCCAAAAATGCCCAGTGCGATCCAGAGAGCGTTCATACATCAGGGCCCTGATCAATTCGATTCAAGTCTTGAAGGATAGACCGTTCGTGAGAAGCAGCAGATCACGACCGCCAGCATCTCTGATTCATCACTGCTCTCCCATGACCCGTGTTTTGCTCTTCGTTAAAGTCAGGCTCAACAGGACCGAAATCAAGATGATGCCGCCGACTGTGGTCAGCGACCATTGGATCGGCACGTGCCACCACGGCGCGATCAGCATCTTGCCGCCGATGAACACCAGTACGATGGCCAGGCCATATTTGAGCAAGTGAAAGCGGTCGGCCATGTCGGCAAGCAGAAAATACAGTGCGCGCAGGCCCATGATGGCGAAGATGTTGGAGGTGAACACGATGAAGGGGTCGGTGGTGACGGCGAAGATAGCCGGGATGCTATCCACCGCGAACACCAGGTCGCTGGCCTCGATCAGTACCAGCACCAGGAACATCGGCGTCGCCCAGCGCAGGCCGTTCTGACGCACGAAGAAGCGCTCGCCGTGAAAGCCGTCGGTGATGCGAATATGGCTACGCAGCCAGCGCAGCAAAGGGTTCTTTTCGAGGTCTGGCTGCTGGTTGGCGAAGATCAGCATCTTGATGCCGGTGATGATGAGGAAAGCACCAAAGACATAGAGTAGCCAGGCAAACTCCCGCACCAGCCATACACCGGCGAAAATCATACCGGCACGCATGACGATGGCGCCGAGCACGCCATAGAGCAGGACACGGCGCTGCAACTCTGGCGGCACGGCGAAGTAGCCGAAGATCATCACGAAAACGAACATGTTGTCGATCGACAGCGACTGCTCGATCAGGTAGCCCGTCAGGAATTCGAGCGTTGTACGCTGGGCCACTTCGACGCCGAACATGCTGTGCAGATACCACCAGAGCAGGCCGGCGAAGACCAACGCCAAACTGATCCAGGCGATGACCCAGGCCAGCGCTTCGCGGACCGAAACACGATGCGCCTTGCGTCCGCCGAAGACGAACAGATCGAGCGCCAGCATGGCAAGAACGAACACGATGAAAGCGGCCCACATCCAGGGTTGGCCGACGCTGATGGCGGTCATTTACTGTCTCCGCTTGAAGCAGAAATAGGCTGGAGGAGTCATCCTAACGAGCCTTCTACATCAACAAAAATCGTTTATTCATTACGAATAGTTCGTTTTTTACGAAGTATTGATTCAGGTTACGAGCCCCGGGTGAGGAGCATGGCGTGCGCCAACAATCCCGCCTCTTACTCGATCTCGATGAACGGTCTGCTACACCGTTCGAAGGTCTGGAAACTGATAAGCCGGTAATGCTGGCGTATATTGATAGTGTCGATCCAGGCAGTTGAGGCGATAAGAGATCGCCATTGGTGGGACAAGCGAGAGTGCTGGGGGCGCTAGCGGATAACCCAGAACGTTTGGAGGTGTCACATGAGGCAGTATCAACGACTCTTTCTGATCGCAGGTCCAACCATGCGTCACTCGCCGGCAATGGAGCGGGCCATCGCACTGGCCGATGCCACAGGCGCAGCGCTGCATATCGCGGTGTTCATCGAAGACTTCGACCTTATGAGGTTAATGAGCAACAGTGAAGAACTTCGTGAGCGTTGCCGGCAAGAGAACCTGCAGTGATTGACGGATGAGGCCGAACTCATGCGCAGGAAGGGCATCAATGTGACCACCGAAGTTGCATTGACCCGTGACCCACTGCAAGAGATCCTTGGGCATGTGGCTGCAATGCAGCCGGACCTGATTATCAAGGACGTACATCATGAATCAGCGCTCAAACGCATATTCGTCACGCCTTTGGATTGGCAGTTGTTGCGCGAATGTCCGGCCCCCATACATCTGGTCAGCGAAGTCAGGTGTCCGCTTCCTCGGGTGATTGTGGCGGCGGTTGATCCATCGCATCCAGAGGGTCAGATCAGCGGAATCAACGACAGCGTCATTCAGGCGGCAAACGAATTGGCGACGCAATGTGATGCTGAATTGCACATGCTGTATGCCTATGAACTGACCCAAACACATTTCTCTGATGCAGGTGCTGGTGCCGTGACGATGCCAGGCTTCAGCAACGACGTGCGCCGGTCACTTGAGAAGTGCTTCATTGCCTTGGCTGGACGCCACGGCGTGCCACCTGAGCGGCAACACTTCATTGCAGGGCCGCCAACCAAAGCGATGGCCGACTTTGCCACTCATACTCGAGCGGATGTCTTCGTAATGGGAAATACCCATCACAAGGGGGTGGACAAGCTGATTGGCAGTACCACGGAGCATGTTCTGTATCAGGTGCCCTGCAGCGTTTTGGCCATCAAGGGAGAGGCGGATCACTGAACGAAAAAATCGCCACTACCGCAGGCGGCTATTGGTGCTGATGTGGTTTTGACCAGGCTGCTGACTTCAGCTGCCCCTTGGGCGGTCTATGAAGACACGCATGACGCCCTTGATTACCGAGTATTCAGGCAGGTCAAAGATTTCCGGTAACCTGGATCAAAACCGCATCAACGCTAGCCTGCCTTGTTGCTTCGCTGACGCAGGTTTCCAAACCACAGTATTTCCAGGCTTCGAGAAATACTGTGGTCATATCAAGAGAGATTATTTGGCTGCGGCAGCACTCGTCAGGACGCTGCTGCGACGAAGGACGATGACGCCGCCCAACGCTGCCAGAATCGATCCGATCAATACACCGACTTTGACTTCATCAATCAAAAGAGCTGATCCGGCGAACGCCAGATTGCCAATGAACAGGCTCATGGTGAAACCAATGCCGCACAACAGTGCTACGCCATAGAGTTGAACCCAGGTACTGCCTTCCGGCAGCTTGGCCAGGCCCATACGAATGGCCAGGGCAGTCAACAGGAAAATGCCGACCTGTTTGCCCACCAACAGCCCCAGCGCTACACCCAGCGGAACCGGATCGACCAGGTTCTCCATTGAAATACCGGCCAATGAAACACCCGCGTTGGCGAAACCAAAAATCGGCACCACAGCGAACGCTACCCACATGTGCAGCTTCTCTTCCAGGAAAAGCAGCGGAGATCGGGCTTCCTCTTCTGGCTTGCCCATGGGGATGCACAGCGCCACAGCGACACCCGCCAGCGTGGCATGTACACCCGATTGCAGCACGAAGTACCACAGCACACCACCGATCAGGAGATACGGGAACAATCGCCTTACGCCCAATCGATTCATTGCGATCAGAATGACCAGGGTCGCAAGCGAGGCCAGCAACATCGGCATAGAAAGGCCCGACGTATAGAAAAAGGCGATGATCACCACCGCGCCCAGATCGTCAATGATCGCTAAAGCAGCCAGAAACACTTTCAGCGAAGTCGGGACTCGCTTACCCAGCAACGACAAAACACCTAAGGCGAATGCAATGTCAGTAGCGGCCGGGATCGCCCATCCCCCCAAGGTCTCAGGATTACCCCAGTTGATTGCGATGTAGATCAGCGCAGGAACAACCATGCCGCCCAAGGCACCAAATCCAGGCAAGGCTCGCTGCCCCCAAGTGGAGAGCCCACCAGCCAGCACCTCTCGTTTGATTTCCAGACCGACCATCAGAAAGAAGATCGCCATCAGGCCATCATTCACCCAATGCTCTACAGACATGCCCATCCAAACGCTGTGCAAGGCTGCAAAGTAACTCTGGGATAGAGGCGAGTTAGCAACAATGAGAGCGGCCAGAGCTGCACCCATCAATACGAGACCGCCAGCGGATTCCGACGACAGGAAGCGAGCCAGAATCGCGGCTGCTCTAGGGGTTTCGGCTTTAGCTTGATGCTTGGTCATCAACGTCCTTGGGATCACTTAAAAGGTAATAGATTAACATCTGGCCTACACGAGTGGCGGCGTTAAATAGCCTGAAACAGTTAATGTTCAGGGCCATAAGGGGCATTAATGCTGTTCCTTCATCACGCTGGAGTGGGGGTTTTAGACCAGAACCTATTGGCATGCGAAACAAAATACATGCCAACCATCGGCTCCACACCCCATGTCCTTTTCGAATAATCCGGCCAGTCTTCCCATCGCTTGATACCATCCAGCACACTTGTATGAAGATTTAATGTCTGGAAGGCCTCTGTGAACATTATCCGTCGCTGGTTACGACAACCCTGTGCACGCCTCATCACTTTGATCGGATTGGTTCTGATAGTGCCTGTGTGCATGCGTGCGGCACTGGGTTGGTCGAATCCACTCGGCTACCTTTCAGATCTGGGAATTGCGAGCCTGCTCATCGTTCTCCTGCATCGCCGTCCTTGGTGGTTAGCACTTCCAGTGCTGCTGGCATGGGCGCTAATGACGCTGGCGACTGCCGAACTGGTCAGCGCGGTCGGTAGACTTCCAAACGCCGCAGACCTGCACTACCTGATCGACCCTCAGTTTTTGGCAAACTCTACCGGTGGTGGTTTCGCCCAGCCTTGGCTGGGCGCCACTCTGTTTCTTGGAATGGTGATTTGGCTGATCGCGCAGTATCTGGGGCGCTCCTCTGCCACTCCGGGTTTGCCACGAAGCGCATGGGGAGCACCGCTACTGCTATTGATCGCCCATTGGGGCGCTCAGCACCTGTACCCCTCAGAGGAAGACCAGTGGCGCTTGTTCAACCTCCCGCATCAGTTGATGGCCGCGGGCGTTGGCGATGTTCAGGCAAGCGCACAAGCGTGGTTCGAAGGTGAAGTTGTCGATCTCCCACCGCAAATGGCGGGGCTCACTCAACTCGATCTGGACGGACAGAAATTGCTCGCGGCACCGGGGCGTGCGCGCAATGTGTTGATCATCGCGCTGGAAGGTATTCCCGGCGCTTACGTCGGCGTCAACCGCCAAGCCCTGCACAGCAGCTATCAAGAAAACCTCATGCCCAACCTCAGTCGTTGGGCAGAGCGCGGCATGAACACGCCGGACTACGTACTGCATAGCCATCAAACCATTCGCGGCCTTTACGCGATGCTTTGCGGCGATTACGACAAGCTGGATAACGGCACGCCCAAAGGCGTCGAAATGTTGACCCAGAGCGAGCGCAACCAAGCCTGCTTGCCAGCCCAGTTGCACAAGAACGGGTTTGCCACGCACTACCTTCAAGGTGCAGGCCTTCGATTCATGGCCAAAGACAAGATCATGCCGCACATCGGCTTCCATGCTACTCACGGCTTGGAATGGTTCACTAATGGCAACTACTTGGAGTTCCCTTGGGGCAAGGACGACAAGGCTTTCTTCGAGGGGGCGCTCGACTACGTCGGCCAGCTGAAAAATCAGAAAAAGCCGTGGATGCTGACCCTGCTGACCGTTGGCACCCACCAACCCTATTCGGCCCCTGAAGACTACCTTGAGCGCTACGACACACCCAAGCAGGCCGCCGTCGGGTATCTGGATGATGCTCTCGGGCAATTCCTCAGCGGCCTGGAACGTCAGGGCATCTTGAAAGACACCCTGGTGGTAATCACCTCGGATGAATCTCACGGCATAGAGGGTGTGCGGCTGGCTTCCTCATGGGGCTTCAACCTGATGCTGGCGCCCGAGCAGGATCAATTGCCCAGTGTGAAGTCTGGGGTCTACGGGCATGTCGATCTGAGTGCATCGATACTCGACTACTTCGCCTTACCTGTCCCCTCAACCTTGAGCGGTCGTTCCCTGTTTCGTGATTATGAAACGGGCCGCGAAATCATGTCATTCACCAACGACAAGCTGCGCTATCACGATGGCCAAGGCACCTTGACCGAGTGTGACTTTCAACAGCGCTGCCGGTATTACGCCAGCGCCGGCTTCATTGCCGAACGTGCAACGTTGACGGGGCAGTATGGGGGCGCGCGTGCCCGCCAAATCGTAGCCAGAGCGACGGCACTGGATCGTTCGCTGCTCCGCACGCCGTTGAACCAGCACTACCAGTTCGGCAGTCCCGCCATCATCCCGCTTCAGGCGCAGATCAAGGATGACTGGGCCGATAACCTTATCGGTGCTCAGTACCTGGAAATGCCCGAGGGCTCACAGACTCGTGTGCGTCTGACCGTGCGCTCGGTAGATCCACAACAGAAGGCCTACATACTGCTCAAGGCCAAGGAGCTGGAACAGGATGTCCAACTGGGCCTGCCAGCGGAAATGGTCGTCACCGCAGACCAGCCACTGGAGATGGACTTCAGTTTTGACAATCCGCAGTCACGTAAGGCGTTTTCGTTCCACTTGTTGGGCTATGGATTGGGTGCCGTTGAGGTGAGCGACTTCAGCGTGATTACCGAGTTGCCAGAAGCACTGGAAGTGCTGGATGAGAATCCGGTCGACAGCGGTGCTCAATCAAGCTAGGTACCCCGTATGGTTGCACTCTGACGTCGAGTGCAACCATACGGGCGGACTGTTTTGGAAAGGTTTTGATTGAGCCTTGCTCTTTAGCCGAGCATGAAGCCCTTTGAAAAACGGTGTGTTGGTATTTCTTGAATCATATGGCCTCTCGTCAATGAGGTGATATCGATTGGCCTGAAATTGCTGCCAAGCTCATTAAGCTTGCTGAAACGTTTCATCAAGTTTATAAAAATGGCACAAATCCAAGAAAGGCTGCTGCCATGACCCCGCTCAAACTCTTTGTTGCCCTCAGCGCACTGTCCGCTGCCTCCCATGCCATGGCTTGGGATTACGTCCTGCTCGACACCGAAAAAGCCGCCCAGAACTGGCAGATCACCAGCCAGCAACTCGGCATAAAAACCGATAAACCCTTCAGCATTACTCTGCGCACCTTGCACGGCGGTCGGCAGGAGGGCGTCAGCATCGTCGACATCGATAACGGTACGATGAAACTCTCGGTAGTGCCGACTCGCGGAATGAACGTCTTGCAGGCTTCGGTCGGCAATGTGCGCATGGGCTGGGATTCGCCGGTCAAGGAAGTGGTCAATCCGTCTTTCATCGAACTCAATGGCCGCGGTGGCCTGGGTTGGCTGGAAGGTTTCAATGAGTTGGTCACCCGCTGCGGATACGAATGGGTCGGCCACCCCGGCATCGACAACGGTGAACTGCTGACCCTGCACGGTCGGGCCGCCAACATTCCTGCGAGCAAAGTCACCCTGCACATCGATGACAAACCGCCGTACGCCATCACCTTGCGCGGCGAACTGAAAGAGCAGGCGTTCAAGAAAGTCGACTTCTCCGTCGCGACCGAACTGGTCACCGAACCCGGCAGCGTCGTATTCGACCTCAACGACACCCTGACCAACAACGGCGACTATCCGAAGGAATACCAGGCGCTGTATCACAGTAACTTCAGCACCCCGTTCCTGGAGCAGGGCGCTCGTTTCGCCGCGCCGGTGAAACAGGTGTCGCCGTTCAACGACAAGGCCAAGGGCGATCTGCCCGACTGGCAAACCTACCGCGCACCGACCAAGGACTACGATGAAACGGTTTACAACGTGGTGCCGTATGCCGATGCCAAGGGCGATACCTTGACCGTGTTGCATAACAAGGCCGGCAGCCTGGGCGTTTCGGTCGGCTTCAATACTCAGACACTGCCCGTGTTTTCCCTGTGGAAAAATACCGATACCCAAGGCCAGGGCTATGTCACGGGGCTGGAGCCGGGGACAAGTTTTTCCTACAACCGCCGTTATCAGCGGCCACTGAACCTGGTGCCAACCATTGGGCCGAAGGAACACAAGCAGTTCCGCATCAGCTACAGCTTGTTGGCGGACAAGGCGGCGGTGGATAAGGCATTGAAGCAGGTCAGCGAGATTCAGGGTGGGCGGGAGACTGAGGTGCGGCAGACGCCGTTGGTTGATCTGACCAAAGGGTGACACCGGCTAGCGCATTGTCGGCCGATATTGCAGCCCTCGGGTGTCGTCTTGCGACGATCCTGCATCGGTTTATGGCCACCAGGCACGAATACGGCGTCGAACTTGTCGTAGCCGATTTTCTGAACATGCGCGAAGCTGATTGCCGACGAGTTGCTCTTCGAGGTCAGCTTCAGCGTGTCCAGTAACGCGAGACTTTCCTGGCGGGCCTTTTCATCGCCGCCGTCGCACAAGTTCTGCGCGGTAGGTGAGACATTCCGAGCTTTATGTAGGACCAATAACAATGAATTCTCAGACCTTTCACCTCACATCCCTACAAAACTAAACATCCCCCCAAATGTTCATTGCCCCTCGCTCATAACTCACCGAAGCTATCCTCATATCAGCCCTCACGCCGTCGAGATGGACCTCCACCCAATGCAAACCGCTACTAGCGCCCAACGCCCCCTCTGGAAAATCTACCTGCTGTTCCTCGCGCCCATGGTCCTGTCGAATTTCCTGCAATCGATGTCCGGCACGGTCAACAGCATCTACATCGGCCAGATGCTCGGCACGCAAGCGCTGGCGGCCGTTTCCGGCATGTTCCCCATCGTGTTTTTCTTCATCGCTTTGGTCATTGGCTTGGGCGCTGGCGCGGGGGTGTTGATCGGGCAGGCGTGGGGGGCGCGGGAGACGCATTTGGTGAAGGCGATTGCCGGGGCGACGTTGATGTTGGGGGTGTTGATCGGGTTGGTCGCGGCGGTGGTGGGGAGTGTGTTTGCGCGGTCGTCGCTGGTGGGATTGGGGACGCCGGCGGATGTGCTGGACGATGCGGTGGCGTATGCCCATGTGATGTTGTGGTTCATGCCGACGCTGCTGGTGTTTGTGTTGTTCACGCAGTTGCTGCGCGGGGTGAGCGATACATTGTCGCCGTTGTTGGCGCTGGTGGTGTCGACCGCGATTGGCCTGGCGCTGACGCCGGCGTTGATTCGCGGGTGGCTGGGGTTGCCGCCGCTGGGGATTCAAAGTGCGGCGTTTGCCGGGTTGGCGGGCAACCTGGCAGCGATGGGGTGGCTGGCGTGGCGCTTGATTCGTCGTGGCCATCCGTTGGCGCCAGACCGCGAGTTTTTTGCGGCGATGAAGCTGGACTGGGCGATCCTCGGCAAGGTGCTGCGCATCGGTTTGCCCACCGGGTTGCAGATGGTCGTGTTGTCGCTGTCGGAACTGGTGATTCTGGCGCTGGTGAACCAGCACGGTTCCCAGGCGACGGCGGCGTATGGCGCGGTGACGCAGATCGTCAACTACGTGCAGTTCCCGGCGCTGTCGATTGCGATCACGGCATCGATCCTTGGCGCGCAGGCCATCGGGGCAGGGCGCATCGAGCGCATCGGGCCGATTTTGAAGACCGGGCTGATGATCAATGTGTGCCTGACGGGCGGCTTGATCGTGCTTGGCTATTTGTTGTCGAGCGCGTTGCTGGCGTCTTTCCTGACGGAAGAATCGACGCTGAACATGGCCGAGCACCTGTTGCACATCATGCTTTGGAGCCTGCTGGTGTTCGGCTTCCAGGCGATCATCGGCGGCATCATGCGCGCCAGCGGCACGGTGATGGTGCCGGTGGCGATTTCAATTGTGTGCGTGGTGGGCGTGCAGTTGCCGGTGGCGTATTTGCTGGATGCGCGGTTCGGGTTGCAAGGGGTGTGGATGGCGTTTCCGGTGGCGTACCTGGGGATGCTGGTGTTGCAGACGCTGTATTACAAATTGGTGTGGAAGCATCAGAAGATTGAGCGGTTGGTGTAGCGCAGCGGCCGCAGAGCGTGTGTATCGCTATGTAAGATCGGCGGTGAACATACAGGGGATTACAAATCCGGTACGGGGTGGATACATCGAAGTGGCACTGTTTGCCCAAGTCACTTTCGCACCCTGAATCGGAGTTTCCCATGAATAAATTGCTGTCTGCCCTGGCCCTCGGTTGTGCCTTGGGCCTGTCGCTTTCCAGTACCGCCTACGCTGCCGAAGCGGCGAGTCCTTCAGTGGAGCAAATGGCCGTTGCCTACCGCAGTATCAAGGTCGATGACCTGACGATTTTCTATCGTGAAGCCGGTCGTCCGGATGCGCCAACGTTGTTGCTGCTGCACGGCTTCCCCAGTTCTTCGCGCATGTATGACCCGCTGCTGTCACGGTTGGCGCAGAACTACCACCTGGTGGCGCCGGACTATCCGGGGTTTGGTCATAGCGATGCCCCGGATTCGAAGCGGTTTGCCTATACCTTCGATCATCTGGCCAGTGTGATGGAGCATTTCACCGAAGCCCTGGGCCTGAACCAATATGCGTTGTATGTGCAGGATTACGGCGGCCCGGTGGGCTTTCGAATGATGCTCGCGCATCCCGAACGCCTGCAGGCACTGATCGTTCAGAATGCGGTTGCGCATGAAGACGGGCTTGGGCCGCTGTGGCAGAAACGGCGTGAGTTTTGGGCCAATCGAGCGCCGAACGAGGCGGGGTTGCGAGCGAGCTTTTTCTCGTTGGCGACCACCCGGCAACGGCATGTCGGCGCCAATCCGGCGATCGAGGTGTTCAACCCGGATTTGTGGACCGACGAATTCAACTTCCTGAACCAGCCAGGTCAAGCGGATATCCAGAGCGATCTGTTCTACGACTACCGCAACAACGTGGCCAGCTATCCGAAGTGGCAAGCCTGGCTGCGCGAGCACCAACCGCCGACGCTGGTGGTGTGGGGCAAGTTTGATCCGTCGTTTGACGTCGCCGAAACCGAGGCTTATCGACGGGATCTGCCGGGCGCGGAAATTCATGTGCTGGAGGCCGGGCACTTTGCGCTGGATGAAAAACCTGGGGAAATTGCGCGGTTGGTGGGAGATTTCCTTGGCAGGCATGTCGGGAAATAATGCTTCACGGTTGACCGGGCGGGCGTCATCGCGAGCAGGCTCGCGCCTACAGGGGGCGGTGGTGAGCAGTGAGGTCTTGCTGACGGCCACCATCGCACCGACAATCCAGTGGTGGGGAAAATAACCGACAGGCGCTATTGCCTGGGGAGGTTTTCCGATGAGCCCCTTGTCCCGTTCCATCCTGCAGGATCGAGCCGCCGCCGGGCGGCGTCTGGTGGAGCCGCTGCTCGCTTATGCCCATCGACCTGACGTGATCATTCTCGCTTTACCCCGAGGCGGTGTGCCGGTGGCCTACGAAGTGGCCTCGGCGCTCGGCGTTCGCCTTGATTTGATGTTGGTGCGCAAACTCGGCGTGCCGTCCCGTCCGGAGTACGCCATGGGCGCGATCGCCAGTGGCGGTATTCAGATTCGCAATGAAGAAGCGCTGCGCTTTCATCCCATCGACAAGGCTGCATTCCAGGCCGTGGTCGAGCGCGAGAGCCGCGAACTGCTGCGCCGGGAGCAGGCCTACCGAGGATCGCGGGCGCCGTTGCAGCTCAAGGATCAGGTGGTGATCCTGATCGACGACGGCCTGGCGACCGGCGCTTCGATGCTGGCGGCGGTGCAGGCGGCGCGATTGCAGGCGCCGTCGCGCATTGTGGTGGCCGTGCCGGTGGCGCCGGTGGAAACGGCAGAAGTGTTGCGCGGCGAAGTGGACGAGCTGGTGTGCCCACTTTTCCCTGACGGGTTCACGTCGATTGGCCACTGGTACGTGGATTTTTCCCAGACGTCGGATGCCGAGGTGATCGCCTTGTTGCAGCGAGCCTGGCGGCGAGAAGACGGTTCGCCTGACGCCAACGGTTGATCATCGCGGCAGCGATCGGACGGGGCGATGTCATCGCACAACGTCACTTGCTCTGGTAAAGATTTTGCGGGTGGCATAAACGATGGTTCTTTGCTTTAGTCCACCTACTGTCGGCTTACCTGCACCCCGGAGAGACCAATGAGCGCTCGTACTTCGCGTTTCTCTAAATGGGCCTGCGTCCTTGTGTTCGGTGTGTTTGCGTGCGCCCATGCAGTCGAATACACCGAAGTAAATCCTGCGGCCAGTACCCTCAGTTTCACTTACAGCCAGATGGGCTCGCGGGTGTATGGCACGTTCGGCAAGTTCGTCGGGGCCCTCGATTTCGACACAACGCATCCTCGGGATGCGCAGGCCAAGTTGATCATCGACCTCGACAGCATCGAGGTGGACGATAGTGACGCCAGGACCGAACTCCCCAAGCCTGCCTGGTTCGACACGGCCACGTATCCGAAGGCAATCTTCGAATCGACTCGGGTCAAGGACCTCGGCAACAACCATTACATGATCACCGGCAATCTCACGCTCAGGGGTCTCACTCAGGAGGTGGAGGTGCCGGTGCAGCTGAAAGCGGAAAATGCGATCGGCATTTTCGATGGCGAATTAACACTCAAACGCAGTGACTTCAAGATTGGTACGGGTGAATGGGCTGACAGTCTTGTCTCCAACGACATCAACATACGTTTCCGCATAGTCGCGCCCGAGCGTTGACGTAAAGCCATCACTCAGCCGCGCAGAAACACGGGGGTGGTCTTGCCAAAATGCGTTGGCTTGGAAGAAAATGAGAGTCATTATCAAATAAATTTGTATCGGGCCTTTCCATGTCCTCCGCCGACCTCTCGCTGCAACACGCCGTGCACACGCTTTACGAGGATCACCACAGTTGGTTGTGTGGCTGGTTACGCAAGCGGCTCGGCTGCAACCACAGCGCGGCGGACCTGGCCCAGGACACCTTCGTTCGCGTGCTCACCCAGCGCAAGACCCAGGAGCTGCGCGAGCCTCGCGCCTACCTGAGCACTATCGCTCGTAGCCTGATGATCGATATGTTCCGCCGTCGCGCGCTGGAGCAGGCTTATCTGGAAACCCTGGCGAATATTCCCGAGCCGGTGGCGGTTTCCCCGGAAACCCGTTCGCTGATCATCGAAACCCTGATGGAAATCGATCGCTTGCTCGACGGCCTGGGTGAGCGCACCCGCGAGATTTTCCTGTTGGCCCAGCTCGATGGCCTGAGCTATGTCGAGATCGGGCGACGCCTGAATGTCTCGGTGACCACGGTCAAGAAACACGCGGTGCGCGCCCTGACTCACTGTCTGCTGCTGATCGAGGACTGAACCGTGGCCCGCGCGCAACCTCTGGATTTCGCCACCCTTGAAGCCGCTGCCCGCTGGTACGTCGACTTGCGCGGTGAGGTGCCGGACGCCGCCGTACGCGAAGCGCATCGGCGCTGGCTGGAGCGTGATCCTCGGCATGTGCAGGCATGGGAGCGCCTCGGACGTTTGCAAGACAAGCTTGGCCAGCTATCTCCCGCCGTCGCCCGCCCGACCCTGACCAACGCCCGGGCCAAACGGCGGGACGTGCTCAAGGTGTTGTCGATTCTGTTGATGGCGGGTGGGGCAGGGACACTGGCCTGGAACACCACACCGCTGCCGACGTTGATGGCCGACCAGCGCACCGGCACCGGCGAGCGTCGCCGGGTGCGACTGGACGATGGCAGTCAACTGCAACTCAACACGGCGACGGCGGTGGACATTCGCTACAGCGCCACCCTGCGCGAGATTCGTTTGCTTGAGGGCGAAATCCAGATCGACACAGCGCGCGATTCATTGGCGCGGCCCTTTGTGGTCCATACCGCTGAAGGCAGCATCCGCGCGCTGGGCACCCGTTTTGTCGTGCGCCACGACGCGGAGCAAACGCGGGTCAGCGTGCAGGAACATGCGGTTGAAGTGCGCTGCGCCGATCTGTCCGGCCCAGCGGTGCGCGTCGATGCCGGCCAGCAATTGAGCTTTCGCCGCGATGCCACCGATGCCGTGCTGCGCGCCGTCCCGCAGTCGGACGCCTGGACCCGCGACATGCTGGTGGTCAATGACTGGCGTCTGGGTGACTTCGTCCGTGAACTGCAGCGTTATCGTCCGGGGTACTTGGGGTGTGATCCGGCGGTGGCGGCGCTGCGTATCTCCGGGGCTTTTCATCTGGCCACCACCGACACCATTCTGGACAACCTGACCTCGACCTTGCCCGTGCGCATCCGACGGTTCAGCCGCTTTTGGGCCAGCGTGGAGCCTGTTTGAGTGATTGACCGAAAAAATGTGACGCAGGGGTTATTGATTTCGATTCTCGTTCGACTTGGTAGTTAGGAGGCGCATTTAGACGCTGCCATTGACTGCCACTCACGGGCGAAAGGACACTGCATGACCCCTCGCAATTCCCCATCGAGCATTTCTTCCCTCCAGCCATCTGTCAGACCCTTGAGCTGCGCCGTGCATGCCGCACTGCTCGGTATGGCGCTGGTCGTGCCGTTGGGCATGGCAGTCGTGGCACAACCGGCGTGGGCGCAAACCAGCACTGAGGCCGAATTCGATATTCCGGCAGGTCCCCTGGGGCCGGCGTTGACCCGGTTTGCCGGCACCGCGGGGGTGACCGTGTCGTTTGAACCGGGCTCTGCCATTGGCCAAACGACCGCGGGATTGCAAGGGCGTTACTCGGTGGAGGCGGGGCTGCGCCAATTGCTCGCCGGGAGCAAATTGCAGGCTGTGCGTCATGACAACGGCAGCTATTCGCTATTACCGATGGTGGGTGACGGCGCCGCCTTGCAACTGGGGGCCACCAGTATTTCCGGTGTGATCGTGGAGTCCGCTTACGGACCGGTGGACGGCCTCGTGGCGACCCGCAGTGCCACGGGCACCAAGACTGACACGCCGATCCTCGAAATCCCGCAGACCATCAACGTGGTCACCGCCGATCAGGTCGAAACCCAAGGCGCGCGCAACCTGACCCAGGCTTTGCGCTACACGCCGGGGGTGAACACCAGCGGATACACCGACCGCAACTCGATTGCCGATGAAATCACCAGCCGTGGCTTCGCGCCGACGCCGTTGTATTTCGATGGTGCCTACATCCCTTACGCCGGCAGCCTCGGTGGTGCGCCGCAAATCGATCCCTATACCCTGGAGCGCATCGAAGTGCTCAAGGGGCCGTCGTCGGTCCTCTATGGGCAGAACCAGCCTGGAGGCTTGATCAACATGGTCTCCAAGCGCCCGACCACCGAGCAGCGCAGCCAGATCAAATTGGGTGCGGGCAGTTACGATCGGGTCAACGGTGCCTTCGACACCAGTGGCCCGCTCGATGAACAGAAACAGTTCACCTATCGCCTGATCGGCGTCGCCAACAAGGGAGGCGAGCAGGTCGAGCACAACAGCAGCGAACGCATGCTGCTGGCGCCGAGCCTGACCTGGGCGCCTACCGATGACACCTTCCTGACGGTGCTGGCGCAGGTCCAGCGCGATGACGGCGTGCCTGATTATCAGTCGCTGCCACGCATCGGTTCCCTCAACCGTGGCCCCAACGGCGAGAAAATCAATCGTGACTTTTTCTCCGGCGACACCCACTTCAACGACTACAAACGTGACCAGTACATCTTCGGTTATGACTTCAGCCACAACTTCAGTGAAGACCTGAAATACCGCTCCACTGCGCGTTACACCGACGTGCGCGATCGTTACAGGGGTTTCTATCTGCGCAGCTTCGTCACCGATGCCGGCGTGACCGATTACACCCGCGCCAATCGTGCCAAGGTCGACTGGCACCAACACAACATCGCCTGGACCGTCGATAACAACCTCGAATACAAATTCAACACCGGGGCCCTGGAACACACCACGCTGGCAGGGGTGGACTATCGGCATTTCACCCGCAAGTACGACGGCTACAACGCCAACAATGTGTTGCCGGTGAACCTGTACGGCAAGAACAACTACGACACCAGCAGCGTGACGCCAACGCTCACCACCCAATGGGACAACACCCTGCGTCAGACGGGGGTGTACCTGCAGGACCAGATCAAACTGGACCAGTGGATCCTGACCATCGGCGGGCGTCAGGATTGGGCGGAAATCGACAACAAGGATTTGCTCGCATCGACCCGTGAATCCAAACGCGACAACAAGTTCACCGGGCGTATCGGTCTGACTTACGTCACTGATTTCGGCCTGGCGCCCTATGTCAGCTATTCCGAGTCGTTCCTGCCGACGCTGGGCACTGCGGCGCCTGAGCGTGGCGGCAAGGCCTTCGAGCCGACCGAGGGTCAACAATACGAAGTGGGCGTGAAGTACCAGCCGTTCGAGAAGACCCTGATCACCGCTTCGGTGTATGAGATCAAACAGAAGAACGTGCTGACCGGTGACGATGACTATCCGGAGTACATGTCCCAGGGCGGCGAAACGCGTTCGCGCGGCGTCGAGCTGGAAATCAAATCGAGCATCGACAACGTCGACATCCTCGCCGCTGCCAGCTACATGGACTCGTTCTACACCAAGGACACCTGGGGCAACGAGGACAACCGCAACGAAGCGCAGTCACCGGTTTCCGCATCGATGTGGGTCGACTACCATTTCACCCAGGCCACCCTCAATGGCCTGACCTTCGGCGCTGGTGCACGTTACACCGGACGCAAGCCGGGGGATGCGGCCAACTCGTTCGACGTCCCGTCCTGGGTCGTCTACGACGCCACCGTCAGCTATGACATGGGCAAACTCGACCCAAGCTTGCGCGGTTTGCAGACCCGCCTGAACGTGCAGAACATCTTCGACCGCGAGTATGTGTCGGACTGCAACTACTCGTTTGGCTGCTACTACGGACAGGAGCGGGTGGCGTCGGTTGAGATGACTTACGACTGGTAACTCGATGCCAGCGAGGCGGGCCTGATGATCATGGCAAGATGCAAACCAACGCCAACCCGAACATCAGGCTCCCGCCGATATACATCCGGGCGGCCCGGTACCCGGTGGGAGCGAGCCTGCTCGCGATGGGGCCGCCAATCATCATCACCCCCGATACCGCAACGCCTCCAGCACGGCGACCGCCGAACAGATCTGCCCCGGTGTGCAGTAACCGCACTGATAGCCGTCGTGCTTGATGAACGCGGCCTGCATGGGGTGTAACTGTTGCGGTGTGCCGAGGCCTTCGATGGTGGTGATCTTCGAGCCCTCGTGCATGACGGCCAGGGTCAGGCACGAATTGATCCGCCGTCCATTGGCGATCACCGTACAGGCGCCGCATTGGCCGTGGTCGCAGCCTTTCTTGGTGCCGGTCAGTTGCAGGTTTTCCCGCAGGGCATCGAGCAGGGTGGTGCGGGTGTCGAGGTCGAGGTCGAGGTCGCGCTGTTCGTCGTTCACCCAGATCTTCACCGAGGCTTTGATCGGGCGCGCGGCATTGGCGGTGGATGCCTGCACAGAAATGAACGGCGGCAGCGCCACGCTGGCCGCCGTCACTGCACCGACAATCAGGAATGTGCGTCGGGAAATCGTCATCAGGTCAGTTCCTTGGGTTATTTTCGCGTGCAGTGCCCTGCGGCACTTCGCAGCCCTCATCAATAGGAGTGACCTGTGGTTTGATGAAAATGTTTCTGCGGTTTTCAGCTATAGAGTCATGCGTGTAGCTCATGAATCCAGCAAGGGGCCGGAACGCGTTAAGATGTCCGCCCGCAACGAACGCTTTACGCCACCCCGGAGCCAACCCCCGCAATGCCGCAGATCACGCACTTCAAAACGCCGTGCCCCGAGCACATCAATAGCCAGATCCTGCAGATGGTGGTCGACAACCTGACCGACATCAGCATGGTCGCGATACCGCCGAGCAACCTGCTGTACAACGTTTACCAGTACGCGATTGGCTACGAAGTGCATCTGTATCTGGAAGCGTTGAACGGTGCGAAAGGCATTGATGTAGAGCTGATCGTCGCCACCGATCTGGACGATCCGGACACGGTGATTGGCTTCTTGCTGTATCTGCCGGTCAAGGACGATCCCGAGGCGTGCGGCGTGGCGTACATGGCGGTTCAGGCGGAACATCGGCGCCAGGGCATTGCGCGTCGGATGCTGCGGGAAATGGTCGGCCGTTATCCCCATGCCGAGCTGACTTGCGCGGTGGCCAAGGTGCCGTATTTCGAAGCAATGGGGTTTCAGGTGGTGGGCGTGCGCGCAACCCAGGTCCTGATGAACACCCGCGACCACGGCAGCGACGGATTGATGGCGATGCTGGACGTGGCACCGATCTACAGCTCGCTGGAAGTGCGGCAGATTCATACCTACCTGCTGCAAAAACATGGCAAGCGGGCGATGGTCGATGCCGAGAAGCAGCGGGACCGGCATCTGGATCAGTTGACGTTCAAGGCCAATGAGTTCGTGCGAGGACGGTTGGGGGACGACGCGGCCCCGGCCAACGGCCCACGATTGCGCCTGGTCTGATCACAATCTGTTCCACACAGCAATTCCCCTGTGGGAGCGAGCCTGCTCGCGATGGCGTCGTGTCAGACAACATTGATCGCGACGGACACACCGCATTCGCGAGCAGGCTCGCTTTCACAATGAAAGTGGTTGTTTCTCGAAGGTAAAAAAAGAGCCTCAAAGCTCTTTGATGGGGAGGAAGTAGAGCCATTGAGGCTCAAGATGCGCATGAAGCAAGCGGTGAGCTTGTAGGGGTTCAGTGCACTCACCACTTACGCAACGGCTTGTTGAGCAAACAGGCGGCTGCGCAAGTTCATCCTAGAAAGACCGAGTGTTTCACTCAAGTACCGCTAGTCGAATCCCCCGGCCAGCCGGCCCGGCGCAGTGCCTTGAGCAGCGTTTGAGCATCCAGCCCCGGCACCGCATGGCCGTTACCTTCAGCGGTATCGGCGGCGAGCATGGCGTTGATGATGGCTTCCTCCACGGCTTCGGTCGCGGCCAGGAACAACTCGCTAATGTGATCGTTGTTGACCATGCTCAGGTTGTCGGTGGTCGGTGCTTTTTTGCTCTCGTAGGCAGCCGGGGGCACGTGCTGGTTGCCGGTGGCGAAGGCGATGAAGATGTCGCCGCTGTGGTCTTCATTGCCGCCACCGGTACGGGCCAGACCCAGGCTGGCACGCTGCGCCAGACGGGTGCACTGGTGTGGCAGTAGCGGCGCATCGGTCGCCAGGCAGACCACGATCGAACCCATGCCCGGATGCGGCAGCGCAGCTTTGAGAAACGGTGAGTCGATCTGCTCCATGTAACGCCCGACCGGGTAGCCATCGACGCGCAATTCGTTGCGGATGCCATGGTTGGCCTGGACGATGGCCCCGACGGTCCAGCCGCCCTGGGTACTGTCCAATCTCCGCGAGGCGGTGCCGATGCCGCCCTTGAACTCATGGCAGATCATGCCGCTGCCACCGCCGACATTGCCTTGCGTCACCGGGCCGCTCCTGGCACTGCGCACAGCTTCGGCGACGTGCTCGGGTTTCACATGAAAGCCGTTGATGTCGTTGAGCAGGCCGTCATACGTTTCCAGCACCACCGGCATGTTCCAGTAGAGCCTGCCGTCTCCGGTTTGCTGCTCGCGGTCCACGGCGATCAGCGCATCGCGCACCACGCCCAGGCTGTGGGTGTTGGTGAAGGCAATCGGGCTGGTCAGCAGACCCGCTTCACGAATCCACTCCAGCCCCGTGGCGTCGCCATTGCCATTGAGCACATGGACTCCGGCGAAACACGGTTGCTCGCTGGTGGAACCCGCACGCGGTTCGATGACGGTGACGCCGGTCAGGATGTCGCGACCTTTGTCGGTACGACCTCGCACATCGCAGTGGCCGACCCTAACGCCGGGCACGTCGGTGATGGCATTGAGCGGGCCGGGTTGCAGTTGGCCAAACTGGATGTTGAGGTCGCGGGCACGTGGTTTCATCGGATCTCTCGTCTTCAAATTCATGGCATAAAAAGGTGTGTGTTCGGGGGCGGATCCCGCAGGGGATAGAGGTGTGCCTACTGGCCGTTCTTGACCTTGCTCCAGATCCGCGTCCGCACCCGTTCGGTGGCCGGCGGTAACGGTTGCAAGGTGAACAGCGTAGCCAGGGCCTCAGCCGTTGGATAAACCGCCGGATTGGTCCGTGTCGCCTCAGCCACCAGGGGCGTGGCATTGCGGTTGCCGTTGGGGTAGTTGAGGTGATTGCTGATCGGGGCGATGACCTCGGCGTGCATCAAGTAATCGATGAAGGCCAGCCCTTGTTGCGGATGCGGTGCGTCTTTGAGCAGCACCAGCGTGTCGAACCACACCGGCGCGCCTTCCTTCGGCAAGCTGTAGGCGATCTTCACGCCGTTGCCGGCCTGCTCGGCGGTGGCTTTGGCCTCAAGCATCGCTCCGGACCAGCCGACCGCGACGCAGATGTTGCCGTTGGCTAAATCACTGATGAACTTCGACGAGTTGAAGTAGGCGATATGCGGGCGCAACTTGAGCAATAACGCCTCGGCTTTTTTATAGTCCGCAGGGTGGGTGCTGTTGGGCGGCAGGCCCAGGTAGTGCAGGGCGACCGGCAGCATTTCCGAAGGCGAATCAAGCATCGCCACGCCACATTCACCGAGCCTGGCCAGGTTCTCTTCCTTGAACACCAGATCCCAGGAATCCACTGGCGCGTTTTCGCCGAGCACCGCACGCACTTTATCGATGTTGTAGCCGATGCCGTTGGTGCCCCACAGGTACGGCACGGCGTACTGGTTACCCGGATCGTTATTGGCCAGTTTTGCCAGCAGGTCGGTGTCCATGTTCTTGAAATCAGGCAGGTCGGCGCGAGGCATGGGCGCCAGGGCACCGGCTTTGATCAGTGTCGGCAAACTGTAGTTGCTGGCCACCACCACGTCGTAACCGCTACGGCTGGTCAACAGTTTGCCTTCCAGTACTTCGGCACTGTCGAACGTGTCGTAGACGGGCTGGATACCGGTATCTCGCTGGAAGTCATGCAGGGTGGTCGGGCCGATGTAGTCGTACCAGTTGTACACGTGAACGGTCGGGTTCTCGGCCGCAACGGCCGACAGCGACACCGCCAGACAGGCGCCCAACCCCAGATTGAAATACGAGCGATGACCACTCATGATGCGGCACTCCTGGCCTGCTGCGGCCGGTGATGTTCAGGAGCTTGCAGGGTATCGACAGGGGTGGCCGTTACCCATTCCCATCATGGGTTACTCGAAAGGGGTAGTGCGTGGACGCGTTGTTGAAAGAGTTGCCGATGCACCAGGGGCTGGCGCGTGTGTTTGCCACGCTGGGCGAGGAGGGATTCTGGCGGGCGTTGGTCGATACGCTGCGCCTGCTGGTGCCGCTCGACAACGCCCTGGTCGCGGTGATGCAGCCAGGGCGGATGCCGCGTCTGCTGATCGACTTCGACGCCAAAGCCACCGCTGATGAGCACGAAGAACTGGCGGACTACCGCGCTGGCATGTACTTGCTCGATCCGTTTTACCTCGCGGTGTGTGCCGGCATCAGTGACGGTTTGCACAGCCTCGATTCGGTGGCTCCGGACCAGTTCCTGCAGAGCGAGTACTACCTCAGCTACTTCCGTTGCGTGGTCGGCGGCGACGAGTTGCAATTCATGGTCAATGTTGACGGCGCCGTGCTGGGGTTGTCCCTGGGGCGTGCGACACGCTTCAGCCTCGAAGAGCAGGGCCGCCTGTTGTGTGTGCGCGACTGGGTGCTGGCCGCCATGCGTCGACACTTGCGATTGCTGCCGCCGGAAGGGCCGGTCGCCGAGGCCGTGGCTGGGGATCTGGCGACGCTGCTGGATCGTTTCGATGCGCGCTTGTCAGTACGCGAGATCGAAACGGCGCGGCTGATTCTGCAGGGTTTCTCCAGCAAGGCTATCGCCCAGCAGATGGGCATTTCACCGGAGACGGTGAAGGTGCATCGGCGCAACCTTTATCACAAGCTCAATGTGAATGGGCATGGGGAGTTGTTTGCGTTGGTGTTGCGACCGCGTTGAAATCAAGCGTTGGTTATCAGTTTTCGAGTTTGAACACCAACGCCTTCAATCCACATTCCACATCCGCATCGGGAAACTCCGGCGGGTTCTCCAGCCGTTGTTCAAAATGCAGGCTCGGTGCTTCGCGGGTGACGCCGTCGATCAGGAAGTCGGCACCGAACGCCGGGTCATTCATGCAGGCCAGCACCGTGCCGTTTTCAGCCAGCAATTCTGGCAAGCGGCGCAGCACGCGCTGGTAATCCTTGGTCAGCAAAAAGCTGCCCTTCTGGAACGACGGCGGGTCGATGATCACCAGGTCGTACGGGCCTTTGCCGATCACCTTGCCCCAGGACTTGAACAGGTCGTGGCCGAGGAACGTGACCTGGCTCAGGTCATGGCCATTGAGCCGATGATTGTCGCGACCACGGCTCAGGGCCGGGCTGGACATGTCGAGGTTGACCACGTGGGTCGCACCGCCTTCGATCGCTGCCACCGAGAAGCCGCAGGTGTAGGCGAACAGGTTTAGCACTCGTTTGCCGTCGGCGTTGGCCCGCACCCAATCGCGGCCGTAGCGCATGTCGAGGAACAGCCCGGTGTTCTGCTTGCGACCCAGATCCACCCGGTATTTCAGCCCGCCTTCGGTGATGGTCATTTCGTCGATGACGTCGCCCAGCAGCCATTCGGTGGTGCTTTGCAGCAGGTAGCGGTGTTGCAGCAGCAACGTGTGTGCGCCCGATTGTGCCCATTGCGGCGATTGAGTGATCGCCATCAGCCGTTGCTTCAAGTCTTCCAGTTGCTCAGCTTCCGGTTCCTTGAACAACGCCACCAGCACCACCCCTTGCAGCCAGTCCACGGTCAGCTGTTCCAGCCCCGGCCAGCAGCGACCACGGCCGTGGAACAGGCGGCGGGTTTCGGCGGGCGGTGTTGCCAGCGCCGTCAGCAGGTGGTCGTGAAGGTTGGAGAGGGCGTCTGCGTTCATGGGTTTGGGTCGGCCATTTGCGGGGGGCGGCATTTAACCATAGATGCGCTCGTTACAGATCACACAAAACCCTGTGGGAGCGGGGTGTCCGGAGGCGAGTTATCACGATTAATTTAACTTTGCGTGAGGATTTGGCGATCTTCCGGCTCCCATACTCGGCTCCAACGAACAACAACATCGGGAGCCGGACATGTCGCAGCCATCTGCTTCACCCAAGGCCAGTCATCCACGCTGGCTGCGCCTGACCCATTGGCTCAATGCCCTGGCGGTGCTGGTGATGGTCACCAGTGGCTGGCGCATCTACAACGCCTCGCCGATCTACGACTTCAGTTTTCCCGCGTCGATCACCCTCGGCGGCTGGCTCGGTGGCGCCTTGCAATGGCATTTCGCGGCAATGTGGTTCCTGGCGATCAACGGCCTGGTCTACCTGGTCATCAACCTGTTCAGTGGCCGTCTCAAACGACGCTTTTTTCCGCTGTCGCCCAAAGGCGTGCTGCACGACTTGTGGGCCGCATTGCGCGGAAAGCTCGGGCATTCCGATCTCAGTCATTACAACCAGGTGCAACGCTTCGCCTACCTGTTTGTGATCATCGACATCACGCTGCTGGTGCTCTCCGGGCTGGTGTTGTGGAAGTCGGTGCAGTTCCCGATTTTGCGCGAATTGATGTGGGGTTACGAAGGCGCGCGCCGTGTGCACTTCTTCGCCATGGCGCTCTTGGTGGCCTTCGTGGCGGTGCATCTGGTGATGGTCGCTCTGGTGCCCAAAACGCTATTGGCCATGATCGTTGGCCGCAAGGAGCCGGTATGAAAAAGCGCATTCAGGTGCCAGGGCTGGATGAGGCTTCGATCCTCACGGATGCCCGCAAGATCCTCGCACCCCAGATCGAAGACCGCTCGCGTCGTTCGTTTCTGCTGCGTGGCCTGACCCTGGGCGGCGTGGCGATGCTGTCCGGTTGCAACATCACCGACAATGACAGCGTCGAGACTGCGTTGTCGTCGATGTCGCGCTTCAACGACCGGGTCCAGGGCTGGCTGTTCAACCCCAACGCCATGGCCCCGACCTACCCGGCGTCGATGATCACCCGGCCGTTTCCCTTCAATGCGTTCTACGGCATCGAAGACGCGCCGACGGTGGAGGAGGAGAGCTATCGCCTGGAAGTCACCGGGCTGGTCGCCGACAAACGCAGCTGGCGCCTTGAAGAACTGCGCGCCATGGCCCAGACCGAGCAGATCACCCGGCACATTTGCGTGGAAGGCTGGAGCGCGATCGGCCGCTGGGGAGGCGTGCGTTTCAGCGATTTCCTCAAGCGCATCGGCGCCGACACCGATGCCAAATACGTCGGCTTCAAATGCGCCGACGACTACTACACCAGCATCGACATGGCCACCGCGCTGCACGCGCAAACGCAGTTGTCGCTGACCTATGACGGCGCGGTGCTGCCGCGCGAATACGGCTTCCCGATGAAGCTGCGCATGCCCACCAAGCTGGGCTACAAGAACCCCAAACACATTCAGGCGATTTTCGTCAGCAACACCTTCAGCGGTGGCTACTGGGAAGACCAGGGCTACAACTGGTTCGGTGGCAGCTGATAAACGTCCGACACCTTCACCGTCCGCAAACCCATGCTCCAAGGAGTTTCATCATGAAAAAGTTGACCACCGCTGTTTTGTCCATGTGCCTGGCCGTAGGTGCCGCTAGCGTGTTCGCGGCTGACACCATGAGCAAGGACAGCATGAGCAAGGATTCGATGTCCAAGGATGCCATGTCCAAAGACGCGATGAAGAAAGATGCAATGTCCAAGGACGCGATGAAAAAAGACGCGATGTCCAAGGATTCCATGAGCAAGGACGGCATGAAAAAAGACGCCATGTCCAAAGACGCGATGAAAAAGGATGCCATGTCGCAATAACCATAAATAACGCAATCCCCTGTGGGAGCGAGCCTGCTCGCGATGGCGGTCTGTCAGCAAACAGATGTATGGGCTGACACTACGCAATCGCGAGCAGGCTCGCTCCCACAGTTTTTCTACCGCGCTTGAACGGGTATGACCTGAACTCATACCCCCATGACTTTTAATGGTTACAGCCCCGCCAAGCCTCAGTGTTAAAAAACGCATCGTCGATGCATCGATTTTCCCCAACGTCACCTCGGGCAACACCCACGCCGCGGTGTTGATGGTGGCCGAGAAGGGCGCTGATCTGATCCTGCAGGACGCTTGATTTATCACCTGGGTGTATCAAAAATGAATTTCCACGGAGTCCGCTGCTCCTACTTGTAGGTAGCGGGTTCAGACCCGCGAAATCATAGGTGCAATCAGGGAGCGGCAAGTTCATGAGCCAAGTGACGACGGCGGACGGAATTCTTCCTGAGGGGTTGATTCTGGTGGTTGAAGACGATCCGCTGATCCTGGAATTTCTCTGTGAAATTCTGCAGGAAGAAGGCTTCAAGGTGCAGCCGCAGGACAGTGCCGATGCCGCAGCGGAATATCTGGAGCAGCATGCTGCGCAAGTCAGCTTGCTGCTCACGGACATCACCATGCCCGGCAAACTCAATGGCGCCGATCTCGCCAACCAGTTTGGTGATCGCTGGCCGGACAAGCCGATCATGATCATGTCCGGCTACGAAACCCCGCAAAGCTCCGGGGTCCGGCATGAGGTGGCTTTCATCAAGAAACCCTGGGCGCTGGGGCAGTTGCTCGATTGTGTGGAAGGCGCCCTCAAATCCCGATGAGTCCTGCAGGTGCTGCTGCGGATCATGTAGATTGTGCAAAACATCCGTCAGACTCTTGAGACAGGAAGGACCTTTTGCCAGCTCAAACATCCGTCTTCAATACCCCTTATCGTGCCTTCCTCTTCGACATGGACGGCACCATCCTCACTTCGATTGCCGCCGCCGAACGCGTCTGGACCACCTGGGCCTTGCGCCATGGTGTCGACGTCGAAACCTTTCTGCCGACCATCCATGGTGCCCGTGCCATCGACACCATCACGCGTCTGGCCTTGCCCGGTGTGGATGCCGAGGCGGAAGCGGCGTGGATCACCCAGGCGGAAATCGACGATGTCGAGGGCGTCGAGCAAGTGGCCGGCGCTGCGGCGTTTCTCAAGTCGCTGCCGGCTCATCAATGGGCCATCGTCACCTCAGCGCCGAGGACGCTGGCGTTGCGTCGAATGGCAGCGGCAGGGATCCCTGAACCGGACGTGATGGTCACCGCCGAAGACGTCAGCCTCGGCAAACCCGACCCGAGCGGTTATCGTCTCGCGGCGAAACGGCTGGGCGTGGAGATGACTCAATGCCTGGTGTTCGAAGACGCCACGGTGGGGATTCTCGCGGCCGAGGCGGCGGGTGCGGATCTGCTGATTGTGACGGCGACGCATGAGCAACCGATTCAAACGGAGCATGCGACGTTGGCGGGTTACGATTTGGTCGAAGCACATTTGGCTGAGAAAAGTCTCAGCCTGCGCCCCCTCTAAATACAGGGCGAGCCTGCCGGAATTATGCTGACGCTGATCGCGCGCTACGTCGTATCACCTGCGGTGGCTGTCCGAATGCCCGCAGGAACGCTTCGCGCATGCGGCGCCGATCGCTGAAGCCGGTTTCCAGGGCGATCTGGTCAAGGGTCAAGCGCCCGCGTTCGAGCATTTGCCGCGCCGCTTCCAGGCGCAGGTTTTCAATGGCCTTGGCCGGCGACTGGCCGGTTTCGGCGCGGAATGCCCGGCTGAACTGCCGTGGACTCAGGCGCGCCACCTCGGCCAGTTGTTCGACTGAAAGCACTTGCTCCAGGTGTTCCCGGGCGTAGGTCAAGACGGTCTGGATGCGATCGGATTTCGGTTCCAGTTCCAGCAGCGCCGAATGCTGCGACTGACCGCCCGCGCGGCGGTGATACATCACCAGCTTCTGCGCCACTGAACGGGCGAGGTCGGCGCCATGGTCTTTTTCGACCATGGCCAGCGCCAGGTCGATACCGGCAGTCATGCCGGCGGACGTCCAGATGGCACCGTCAATCACGTAGATCCGGTCGGCCTCCACGTGGATTCCGGCGAAACGATCCTGCAGCTGTCGCACATACGCCCAATGAGTGGTTGCGCGTTTTCCTTCAAGTAATCCGGCTTGAGCCAGGACAAAAGCCCCGGAACAAATCGACGCGGTGCGGCGCGCGGTGTTGACGCTGGCGCGCAGGAATTCGAGCACCGCGTCGGGCGCCTGTTCGAGGACGGAATCACCGCCGGCCACGATCACCGTGTCGAACACGCGCTCATCGAATGCTTCAGTGCCGATACTCAAACCGCCGGAGGCCCGCAACGAGCAGCCGTCTGCGGATAGCACGCGCACGTCGTACAGCCTTTCGCCAGCGCTGAAGTTGGCGTACTCGAACACCGGCATCGCCGCCAGTGCCATGGACTGGAAGCCTTCGAATACCACAAACGCCACGGTGATCATCAAGATGTCCTCAAACGGTGATGTCCGAAAAACGTACTTTAAACGTCATTTGAGACGCAGGCGAGGGCATTTATAACGGTACACAACCGGCGAATGTCTCGCCCCACTGTGAAGGAAACCGATTATGGCGCTCTCATCCAAAGGCACTGCATTGATCACCGGCGCATCGTCGGGTATCGGCGCGGTGTACGCCGACCGTCTCGCCCGCCAGGGCTATGACCTGATTCTGGTCGCCCGCAGCCAGGCAAAACTCAATGCCCTGGCCAGACAGTTGAGCGACCAGACGGGTCGCACCGTGGAAGTGGTCGCCGCCGACCTCAAGGAAAAGGCCGATGTGCGGCGGGTAGAAGACATCCTGCGCAACGACGCCAGTATCACGCTGCTGGTCAATAACGCCGGTGTCGGCGCGGTCATGCCATTGCTTGGCAGCCCGGTGGATGAAATGGAAGACATGATCACCCTCAATGTCACCGCGTTGATGCGACTGGCCTACGCCGTGATGCCTGGCTTCGTCGCGCGCGGCGCCGGGACGGTGATCAACATTTCTTCAATCGTTGCCATCGCCCCGGAAATCCTCAACGGAGTGTACGGTGGGACCAAGGCGTTTGTGCTGGGCTTGAGCCAGTCGATGCATCGGGAGTTGTCCGACAAAGGCGTGCGCGTCCAGGCGGTGCTCCCGGGCGCCACCGCGACCGACTTCTGGAGCGAAGCGGGCAACCCGGTGGAAAACCTGCCGCCGGAAATCGTCATGTCCGCGCAGGACATGGTCGATGCGGCATTGGTGGGGTTGGCGAAGGGTGAAGTGGTGACCATCCCGGGGTTGCACGATGGCAGCCAGTGGGGCCGCCATGAAGCTCAGCGCCAAGTGTTGAGCGGGCTGTTCGGAAGTTCGGCAGCGGCACCGCGTTATCGCTGAAATGCCGACCCTGTCGCTGGCGCGGCAGGGTCAACCTCAATGCGCAACGGTGGGGTCAAAAACGGGCAGGGCTGACAACGCTATCGAAGTGTCACAAGCCCCACCGCTCAGTTTGACGCTGGCTATTGAAGCGCTTGCGTGCCGTCCTGAACGAGAATGGCACGGGCCAGTTCTTCGTCACTGGCATTGAGCCCAGGATTTTGCTGACGTACCCGTTGTAATACCTGCTCCAGATAAACGCCACGAATCGCACCCTCACTGGCTACGAAGCTGGACGCATCATCCCGGGCGGGAATCATCAACTTGTCGTCCTTGAACGTCGAGTACAACGAGGCCGAGACCCCTGCCGAAGTGGCGACATCTTTTGCGTCCACATCGGCCATCGCGGAGCCGAACGGTAAGCACAGCACAAGGGAAGAAATGAGAATCAGACGGCGCATGACGGTGTCCTCTGAAAGCGTGCAGCAAAAAGGAAATACCTCATCCTTTAGGATGCACGACAACGCTCAGGAGTTCCCTGCCGCTGCATCCGGCCGCTGATTCAACGGGAAAAGCGGTTGCGATAGTCCCTCGGCGAGACGCCCAGGTTGCGCTGGAATGTCAGGCGCATGCGCTCTTCATCACCAAACCCGCACAGTCGGGAAATTTGATCGATATTACGTTCGGAGTCTTCCAGCAGGCGTCGGGCGGCTTCCACGCGCAGCACCTCCACCGCTTTTGCCGGGGTGCGGCCAGTCTTGAGTTTGTAGACCCGGGCGAAGTTGCGCGGGCTCATCTGCACCTGCTGGGCGAGCAGGTCGACTGTCAGGTTATTGCTCGCAAGATTTTTTGAGATCCACAGGTGCAGGTCGTCAAACACGGCGCCGTCGCTGGTCTGCGATTGCAGCAATTCACTGTATTGAGCCTGGCCGCCGGGACGTTTGAGGAACACCACCATTTCCCGCGCCACCAGCAGCGCCAGTTCACGTCCACAATCTTCTTCGACCAGCGCCAGGGCCAGGTCGATGCCGGCACTGACCCCGGCGGAAGTCCAGACCGAGCCCTGCTGAACGAAGATCGCATCGTTGTCGACTTCGATCGACGGGTGACGCTCCTTGAGCATGCCGCACATCGCCCAATGGGTAGCGGCGCGCCGGCCATCGAGCAATCCGGCTTCGGCGAGCAAGAACGTGCCGCTGCACACCGAGGCGGTGCGTCTGACCTGGGTCGCGGCGTTTTTGAGCCAGTCGACAACGTCCAGGGCATTGTTCATCGCCAGAATAATCTCCGGCGCCCCGGGGACGATCAGGGTGTCGATCAAGTGCTCGGCGAAATCGCTCAACGGCAGGGTGTCGACAGCCAGGCCTTCGGCCGTTTGAATCAGGCCGCCGTTGAGGCTCGCGGTTTGCAGTTTGTAACCCGGCAGATTGCTGCTGCTGAGATAACGAGAGGCCGCCCAAAACACGGTTTGCGCGCCGGTCAAGTCCAGCAGGCCCATCTGCGGGTAAGCGAGGAAGACGATCAGGCGCGATGCTTCGGATTGGATTTCGCGGGGGGCGAGTGAATTTGCGATGTTCATAGGCTTCTGTTTCAGCGAGTGGGAATAATCATAATTCGCAAACAATCTAAAGGTTATCGCAATTGGTCGGCTGTCGTTATTTCAGGGTTTTATGTCAGTCGCCCAAGCGGAATCACTCTAGCATGTTCGTACTCGGGCAGCCGCTGTGCAGGGGGTCGACCCAGGTCAGCCTCAACCCCGTAGCCATTCGTTGACAAGCGCTGGCGGACCGGGGACATCAGCCAACCGGACGTGCGTGCGCAAGTGCTGGCGGCCTGTCCGCAGGTCGACATTGGATGACATTCGGTGATCCCCCAATCAGATCCCGTCATTATTCAGCGCGCGGGGGCGTGCTGCTGGCGATATTCTCCAGTCTGATCGATTACCGCGAGCGAGGGCGGGTTTGACATGAGTGCAGGACAGGGCAACGTCGATATCGATTGCGTGGTGGTCGGGGCTGGAGTGGTCGGTTTGGCGGTCGCCAGGGCGCTGGCCATGAGTGGGCGTGAAGTGATTGTGCTCGAAGCCGGCGAAGGCATCGGCACGGGCATCAGTTCGCGCAACTCAGAAGTGATCCACGCCGGCATTTACTATCCTACCGGTAGCCTCAAGGCGCAGTTATGTGTGGAGGGCAAGCATCGCCTCTACGCCTTCTGCGATGAGCGCGGTGTCAATTATCAACGCCTCGGGAAACTGATCGTCGCCACCGATGAGGCGCAGCGTTTGGCCTTGCGGGTGTTGCTGGAGCAAGGGCGGCGCAATGGTGTCGATGATTTGCAATGGCTGGAGGCGAGTGCGGCGCATGAGCTTGAACCGGCGCTGTCCTGCGTCGCTGCGTTGTGGTCGCCATCGACCGGGATTGTCGATTCCCACGAGTTGATGCTGGCGTTGCAAGGCGATGTCGAAAGCGGTGGCGGCTCACTGGCCTTTCACTCGCCGTTGCTGTCGGCGCGCGTTATCGAACAGGGTTTTGAGCTGCACATCGGCGGCGCCGAACCCATGACCTTGCGCTGCCGCGAGCTGATCAATTGCGCCGGATTGTCCGCGCCTGAAGTGGCGAGCCGAATCGCCGGTCTGCCTGCACAACACGTTCCGACGGCGCGGCTGTGCAAGGGTAGCTATTTCAGCTTCAGCGGCCGGGCGCCGTTTCGGCATCTGGTCTACCCGGCACCCGAGAGCGCCGGATTGGGGGTGCACATGACCCTCGACCTCGCAGGCCAGGCGCGATTCGGGCCGGACGTGGAATGGGTTGATACGCAGGACTACCGCGTCGATCCAGCACGGGCCGACGGTTTTTACGCGGCCATACGGCGTTACTGGCCGGGCTTGCCGGATAACAGCCTGCAACCGGCCTACAGTGGCATTCGCCCGAAAATCAGTGGCCCGGGCGAGCTGGCAGCAGACTTCATTATCAGTGGTCCGGCCGACCATGGCCTGCCCGGGTTAGTCAATCTGTTCGGCATTGAGTCGCCGGGCCTGACCAGTTGCCTGGCGCTGGCCGGGCGGGTGGTGGATTCGTTGACGAGGTAACCGCCATACCGATGATCAGCGCCTGCGGCACTTGGCGTGGATAGCGCTATCCTTGGGAGATGCGCTATTCGCCATCGGAGAAGTTCGATGATCAATGCACGCACTGCCCGCATGCTTGCCGATTACAAACAATGGGCCAACCAGCGCCTCTTCGAGAATCTGGCGCAGTTGCCGCCGGGCGAAATCGACAAGGAACGCGCCGGTATCTTCAAGAACATGATTGGCACGCTCAATCACATGTATGTCGTGGACTGCCTCTGGCAGGCTCATCTTGAAGGGCGAGGGCATAGCTTCAAGTCTTCCCATGACGTGGTGCACCCGGCCTTGCCGGACCTGCGCCTGGCGCAACAGAACGTTGATCACTGGTACTGCAACTGGAGCGCGCGGCAGACCGATGCCTCGCTGGATAAACCCCTGCGGTTCACGTTTATCTCCGGTGAAAGCGGCACCATGAGCGCCGGCGCGATGCTCATGCATGTGGTCAACCACGCCAGCTATCACCGGGGCTGGGTGATCCAGATGTACTTCGAAATCCCGGCCATGCCGCCGATGACCGACCTGCCGATCTACCTGCGCGAGACCGACCCGAACTTCAACTCACTCAATGCTTCGGCAGTGGAGCAGACATGTGCTCCGCAATACGCGATCGCAACCAACGTTCTGCCGGATCGTTATCGCTGACGCCGTTCCAGACCATCGACAGCTCCGACAGATTGATAGCGAACGGCGGGTCATCGGCACGCAACTGGTCGCTGCCTTCGATCAGGGAAGCCGCCGCATAGTCCGGCACCGACGCGAGCATGTCAGTGCCTGCCAGCAACGCCCGCAGGCCAGAAAACTGCGGTACCGCCAGCACCACCCGACGGGAACGTCCGATACGGGCCAGGTCGTTATCGATCGCACCGCTCAGGTCCCCGGAAAACGACACCAGTGCGTGGGGACGCTCGCAGAATTCATCCAGGGTCAGCGGGCCGGGGCGATCATCACCGCGCAGCACCTTGACGCTCAGGTCGCGCAATTTCTTGCGTTTGGCATTGGCCGGCAACTCCGTGGTGTAACTGATGCCCACGGAAATTTCCCCGCTGGCAAGCATCGACGACATCAACAAGTAATTCACCCGCCGGACCACCACCACAATGTTCTGCGCTTCTTCGCGGATCTGCTTGAGCAGCGGTGGAAACAGACCAAACTCGGCATCATCGGACAGCCCGATGCGAAACACATCGCGGCTGATCGACGGATCAAAATCCTTGGCCCGACTCACCGCGCCGGAAATGGTATCCATCGCCGGCTGCAACTCCTTGAGAATCGCCAGCGCCCGGGGCGTCGGCTCCAGCACACGACCGTTACGCACCAGCAACGGGTCATCAAACAAATCGCGCAACCGGGCGAGTGCCGCACTGACGGCAGGCTGGCCGAGAAACAGCTTCTCGCCGGCGCGGGTCAGATTTTTTTCGAACATCAGGGTTTCGAAAATCACCAACAGATTCATGTCCACGCGGCGCAGGTCGTTGCGGTTCATGCTCGGGACTCGCTAGGGTTTGGGGTTTTTTCAGTAAAGCATCAAACGCTGTGGCGAGGGAGCTTGTCGGATCGCCGTCCCGTCCCGTCCCGCTCGGCTGCGCAGCAGTCATAAGCCCTGCGTATGCGGTGTGCCTGAATGATCGAGGTTGCAGGGTTTAGGGCCGCTTTGCGACCCAGCGGGAGCAAGCTCCCTCGCCACAGGGGATTGCGTTTATGCAGGTGGATCGATTCGATCCAGCGCCCGGTTCACCGCCAGCTCGCCGAGCATGATGACTTGGGCGATGCCCAGCAGGGTGTGGCGGCTTGATCCCTCTGTCCGATCCGCCAGGTCCAGGGTCATGACATGGGCCGAGGCCAGTGATTCGCACGCATCGGCCAGCAGGGTTTCGACGTCGATTTGCGGGTCGATGACGTACATCGTGCAGAGTGTGCGTGGCGTTGCGCGGATGTCGGCGGCGGAGGGGATGTGGTCGATGTTTTCTTGGTTTTTTTGTGAATGGAGGTTTTCGTTCGGGGCGATTGGATCGGTGTTTGGTGGATTAGCCGTTGGTTTGCACATACATAGAACTCCTCTCATCGTAATAAAGGAGCCATCACCGTTCGCTACCAAACGAAGGTGGTGGCCATGCACAGGTTGGTAGACCGGGATGCGAGGAGACCGGCGCGCCCGAGGGCACCCTGTGCATGACCACCATAAAACAGCGACGGAGAATCATCGCAAATGATGTTGTGCACTTCGCAAGCCGGGCTACCAAACCCCATCGCTGTTTCTCAGCGACCGGCAAACGATAGAACCCGGCCCCAAGGCGCACAAGCCGGCGGATTCTGGCGTAAGCGTAGGCAACGACGCAAGGCGTTGTAGCTTTCATGAAGTAACGCTGACAGCCATTAAACAAACACTCGAAATGCAATCTCTAGGAGCGAGCAGGCTTGCTCCTGCACAGGTTCTGCATACGGCTTTGATCGGCTGTGGAGAAGGGCAGTTTATCCGCGGTGTTTATTCAGTGACCAACCGGTAGAACGGCTCGCTTCTGAGCATCTGATTTTGTGCCTCGCTTCCTTCCCGGTGACTGCGCAGTTCGTTTCTATAGCTGACGTACTGCCAGGACGAGGGGCGAATGTCTGAGTCCGGGTGCTGGCCAGGCTGGATGTTGCTTTCGGTCAGTATCGACTCCAGGCATTCCACAAAGTGCCGCACGCGATGCAGTTCCTGTACCGAGTGTTGCTCGCTCGCCAGGTCCAATTTTACGTAGAGGGTGAATTGGGCTCCCTCGCTGACGCGACTCGCAGGTTCTGCTCTCTCCATATCTGTGACTTTCCACTTGTCAATTGGACTGTCATCGGAAAAGAGTAGCCCACGTAATGCGTCAAATGCCTCTGGCACCTCATCGGGTTTGATGCTGAGGTGAAACTTATCGCCGTCAAACGGACCTGTGCATTGAGCTGGTTCACGACGCGCGTGTATGAACACGTCTTCTCCACTGTTGTTCAACATGAAGCTGTTATGTCGATCATAGAACCCACTTCGAAGCATGTTGCAGTATTCCGGAGCATGAGAAGCATGCTTGAAGTCAGGCACTGGTTCGCTGCGCATCTGGTGTATCAAACTTTCAAAATTTGCGTTCAGGTACACATGTGTGGATTGCGGTGTAGTGGCATCAGGTACGTTCGATTTCAGCTGAGTGAGATCCAGTAAAGGCGGGCGATTTTTGATGGGCATGAGCCATTCTCGGCGCAATGTAAGGGGCCGGCACTCTACGCAGCACTCAAGGAGTAGGTCTTCCAAAAACAGCTCAAGCACGCAGGGTTATAGGGCAGGTTCAGAGTTCATCAGCACTTTCCTGAAGCTCTGTATCAAGCAGGATGTTGCGGCTTGATCCCTCTGTCCGATCCGCCAGGTCCAGGGTCATGACATGGGCCGAGGCCAGTGATTCGCACGCATCGGCCAGCAGGGTTTCGACGTCGATTTGCGGGTCGATGACGTACATCGTGCAGAGTGTGCGTGGCGTTGCGCGGATGTCGGCGGCGGAGGGGATGTGGTCAGTGTCAGGTGGGGTGGATGTGACTTTGGACATGGATGGAGCTCCTGGGTTGTAAATTAGGAGCCGTCACGTTTCGCTACCAAACGAGAGTGGCGGCCATGCGCAGGTTGGTAGACCGGTAATCCCAGGAACCCGGCGCGTCCGAGGACGCCCTGCGCATGGCCACCATATATGCAAAGACAAAAAAGCCTTCACAGAAGGTCGCACTGCACACCTGGAAAATCCGGGCTACCAAACCCCATCGTTGTTTCTCAGCGACCGGCAAACGATAGAACCCGGCCCCAAGGCGCACAAGCCGGCGGATTCTGGCGTAAGCGTAGGCAACGACGCAAGGCGTTGTAGCTTTCATGAAGTAACGCTGACAGCCGTTAAACAACCTTGAACGGCTGCCATAAACCCTGTGGCGAGGGAGCTTGCTCCCGCTCGGCTGCGCAGCAGTCGTAAAACCTGCGTATGCGGTGTGCCTGAATGACCGAGGTTGCAGGGTTTAGGGCCGCTGCGCGACCCAGCGGGAGCAAGCTCCCTCGCCACAGGGGGCACTGTGTGAATTGACCCTTGATCTGAGCGAAGCGCAACCGGACGGTTTTCTGCTGGCGGGTCGCTACACTGTTCTCGACCATGACCGCGCCTCGCAGCGCTTGTTGGATGGTGGCATGCGCTGCGCGATGCGAAACGGGTGTCCGAGCGCGCACCATTGCCAATCATTGGAGCCTGAACATGAAAATCGATTTGAGTGGAAAACTGGCGATTGTCAGCGGCAGCACCGCTGGCATTGGTTTGGGCATCAGCAAGGCACTGGCCGAATCCGGCGCCACGGTGGTGGTGATCGGTCGCGAGTCGGCCAAGGTCGAGCAGGCGTTGGCGAGCATTCGTGAGCAGGTGCCTGGTGCTCAATTGCGTGGGCTGAGCGCTGACCTCGGTACGGCTGAAGGCGCGGAAAAACTGTTCGCCGCCGAGCCGCGAGCGGACATTCTGGTGAACAACCTCGGGATCTTCAACGCGGTGGATTTCTTTGAAACGCCCGACAGCGAGTGGACGCGCTTCTACGAAATCAACGTGATTTCCGGTGTGCGCCTGGCCCGGCATTACGTGCCGGACATGGTCAAGCAGGGCTGGGGGCGGGTGATTTTCCTGTCCTCGGAATCCGGCATCGCCATTCCGGCCGACATGCTCAACTATGGCGTGACCAAAAGCGCCAACCTGGCGGTGTCCCACGGACTGGCCAAGCGGCTGGCGGGCACCGGGGTGACGGTCAATGCGATCCTGCCAGGCCCGACGTTGACCGATGGCGTGGAGTTGATGCTCAAGGATGCCATTGCCGCGTCCGGTCGCAGCCTCCAGGAGGAAGCCGACGCCTTCGTGCGTGAGGCGCGGCCGACCTCGATCATTCAGCGCGTCGCCCATGTCGATGAAGTCGCGAATCTGGTGGCGTACATTGCTTCGCCGCTATCCTCGGCCACCACGGGCGCTGCGTTGCGAGTCGACGGCGGTGTCGTCGACAGCATGGCCATCTGAACCTTATTCATTGAGAGAGCGCTTTACATGGCAACTGCATCAGCATTCATCGATATCCCGGCCTCGGCCGATCAGGTCTGGCAATTGATCGGTGGTTTCAACGCGCTGCCGGACTGGCTACCGTTCATACCCAAGAGCGAGCTGAGCGAAGGCGGGCGCGTGCGCAGCCTGCAAACGGCGGACGGTGGGGTGGTGGTCGAGCGCCTGCAAGCGTTCGACAACGCCGCCAAGACATACAGCTACTCGATTTTGCAGGCACCGTTTCCGGCGACCGAATACCTGGCGACGATCAAGGTTGAAGCGCAGGGCGACGGGGCTCGGGTTACATGGTCCGGCCGGTTTGAACCGGTAGGCGTGAGTAACGAGGAAGTAGAGGCGTTGTTTACCGGGATCTACCAGGGAGGCCTCGAGGCGCTGCGGGCTAACTATCCAGCCTGATCACTTGTAGGAGCCGGCTTGCTGGCGATGGCAGTCTCAAGGTGGGAGCAGCGTTCATTGGCCCCATCACCAGCAAGTCGGCTCCTACAGAGTGTTGTGTACACCTGTAGGCGCTACCGAAGGCTGCGATTTTTTAGTATTCAGCTCTGGGCAATCAAACGCTGCTCACAGTCGAGCACCAACCGCGCCCCCCCCAGCTCGCTGCGGCCCACCTCCAGCGTAAACCCGTGCAGGCTGACAATCGCTGCGACGATCGACAGGCCCAAGCCAAAACCGCTTTTCAGATTCCCCGCCTCAGCGCGATAGAAGCGCTGGAATACCGCTTCGCGTTCAGCCTCGGGAATGCCCGGGCCGGAATCCAGCACTTCGATGCGGGTGTGTCCGCCTGCGTCGATCCCGCGCAAAATCACCTGGCCGCCGGGCGGGGTGAATTTGATCGAGTTGCTCAACAGATTGGCCAGCGCTTCGAACAGCAAGGCCCGATCGCCATTCAGCGGTGGCAATGATTCAGGCAACTGCAGCTCGAACGTCAGGCCGTCGTCCTCCGCCAGCGGCAGATAAAATTCATGCAGTTCCTGCAGCAACGACACCGGATCGAGTTGCACGAAGCCGGAACGGCGCTGGCGATCCTCCAGTTCGGAAATCCGCAGCAAGCCACGAAACCGCGCCATCAATGTGTCGGCCTCACCCAATACCAGATCCAGTTGCGCCGCCTGCGCCGAACCTTCGCCGGCCTGTTGCTGCATGCGGTAAAGCTGAGCGCGCAAGCGGGTCAGGGGCGTGCGCAGGTCATGGGCAATGTTGTCGCAAACGCCTTTGACCTCGTGCATCAGGCGTTCGATGCGTTCGAGCATGGCGTTGACGATGGCCGCGAGCATGTCCAGCTCATCCCGGCGATTGGACAGCGGCAAGCGTCGGGTAAGGTCACCGGCGACGATGGCTTCGGCGCTGGCCTGAATCGCGCGGATCCGCCGTAGCGGACGGCGGCGCAACAAGTGCCAACCGACGATGCCCGGCAGGATGGTCAGGGTCACGCCCCAGAACAACGCGTGCAGAATGATCCGGGTAACGGCGAACAGCGAGCCGTTGTCGCGCACCAGCACCAGCAAGAGGCCGTCACGGGTCTGGGTCGCCACGGCGTCGCAGCTGTCATTGGGCAACGTCGGGTCGTCGGAGTCGGCGCAATCGCTGAGCATGTGAATCTTGCCGTCCAGCGGCAGGCCATGGGGAATGTGGTCCAGCGCACCGCTCAGGTAGCGGCGCTGCTGATCGAACAGGCCATAGCCGTCGATGCCGCGGATGTCGAAGGTCATGCTGACGGCGAGGGCGTCCACCAGTTGTTCGCCCTGGAAACGCGAAAACAGATGCTGGCGCTGCATCAGCGAATGCTTGGCCAGGTTGTCCAGGTAAGCGGACACCTCGAAGTACATGACCCCCATCAGAATGCCGCTCCAGGCCACGAACAGCGCACTGTAGAGCGCCAGCAAGCGACTGCTGGAAGAGCGCCAGCCTTTAGACGGGTTCGGCAATGACATAACCCGAGCCTCGCACGGTTCGAATCAATGGGACATTGCCAGGTGGGTCGATCTTTTTGCGCAGGCGGCCGATGTGCACATCGATCAGGTTGGTGCCGGGGTCGAAGTGGTAGCCCCAGACTTCTTCGAAAATCATCATCCGCGACAGGATCTGCCCGGTGTTGCGCATGAGGAATTCCAGCAGCTTGTATTCGGTGGGCAGCAGCGTGAGCAAATGACCGTCGCGGCTGGCTTCGTGGCTGATCAGGTTCAGCTCCAGATCCGCCACCCGCAACGTGGTGGCCTGGGCGGTCACGGTGTTCTGTCGACGCAGCAGCACTTCAACCCGGGCGGCCATTTCATCGGTGGCGAACGGCTTGGTCAGGTAATCGTCGCCGCCAGCGCGCAAGCCGCGAACGCGTTCATCGACATCGGAAAGGGCGCTGATCATCAGGATCGGCGTGGCCACCCCCATGGTCCGCAGCGTGGTGACAATCGCCAGGCCATCGAGCTCGGGCAACATGCGGTCGAGGGTGATCAGGTCATAGTGGCCGCTGACCGCACGCTCCAACCCTTCACGGCCGTTGTCGACCCAGTCGACGTCGAGTCCATGGCTGCTCAATTCGGCGACGATTTCACGGGCGGTCACGGCGTCGTCTTCGATGGTCAAGATGCGGGTCATGGAATGGGCCTGAGTAAATGTTCACAACGGTGTGGGGCATTTTGCCAAGAAATGATCGCAGGCTTTCTAAATAAAAGTTCATGGACGCTTCAATGCATAAAACCCGCTGAGTCCGCCCATTCGTTGCATATTGCAAGAGTCGCCGAAGTTCATACTTTGTATCTCGCTGAAAACATTGGCTTTACTCAGAACGCTTGACTGGCATGGTGTCTGCAAATGCTCCCTCGAGAGTTGTAACACCATTTTTCTGCCTGGAGCGATATAACAATGAATAGATCCTCTGATGGTTTCTATCCTGCCGAAGACGAATCGACGACGCTGTCTGGCGTGTCGTGGGGGGCGATTTTCGCCGGGGCCGCGGCTGCCGCGGCGTTATCGCTGATCCTTGTGTTGCTGGGTTTCGGCCTGGGATTCTCGGCGGTCTCGCCGTGGGCCAATGAAGGTGTCAGCGCCAAGGGCCTGGGTATTTCGACCATCGTCTGGCTGGCCGTCACACAAATCATCGCTTCCGGCGCCGGCGGTTACATCGCCGGGCGGCTGCGGGTGAAGTGGGCGTACTTGCATGGCGATGAAGTGTACTTTCGCGACACCGCCCATGGCTTTCTCGCCTGGTGCGTGGCCACGCTGGTGACGGCCACATTGGTTGCCGGCTCGGTCAGCAGCGTGGTGAGCGGCGGGGTGCAGGCCGGGGCAAACATGGTCGCCGGTGCCGCCACTGCTGCCACGCAAGCGGCGGGCGCCGCTGCTGGCAACACCGATAGCGATCAATACGGTTACTACATTGATAGCCTGTTCCGCGATGATCGTCCGGCTGCCGTCAGCGATGACGCGGCGAAGGGCACGGTGACCCGGATTTTCGTCCGGTCCCTGAGCAACGACGGACAACTGGCCGCCGAAGATCGGGCTTATCTGGCGCAACTGGTGGCGCAACGGACGAATTTGACGCAAGCGGACGCGGAGCGTCGTGTCGATGAAGTCTATGCCCGCACGCAAAAAACCGTGGCGGACGCCAAACTGGCAGCGCAGCAAGCGGCTGACACCGCCGCCAAAGTCGCCGCCTGGACCACCCTCTGGATGTTTGTAGCGCTGTTGGCCGGTGCGTTCTTCGCCAGCCTTGCCGCGACCTTCGGTGGTCGTCGCCGGGATGCCGTGGTGTACCTGGAAACCGACACCTACGCGACCACCCCAACGATTCGTTAAACCAGGAGAATCATCATGCGTTCATTACTGCTGTTCTTTCTCGGCGTACCGATCCCGATCATCATTCTGATCGCTCTGTTCATGCATTGATCGACTGAGGCTCGTGCCTCTGCCGCTTCTGCCTTGGGTAGAAGCGGCGATTTTGTTTGCGCAGCGCCGATATTGGGAATGTGCAAACACAGCCGTTTATCTTCTATATACCTGTGCCGGATTGAATTTCTTGCTATAAACGCACTCCGATATCCACCTCAAAGCCTGCCATAGAGCATTTTCGAGGCTTTGTCGGACAAATTCGCTGTCTTTTCAGTTGCTGAGGCCTCCACTCGGCCTTAGACTGCCGCCCCTCGTAAATTGAGTGCCGGGTGGCGCTTGGTATAAACGGCGCCTTTCCGATGACCCGTCCAGGTCTGCCGGAACGCTCCCTAATTCGCCTTAATGCACGTTTTTTTATAGAGATATCAATGACAAAGGACAAGTTGCTGGCCATGCCGGCGGATGACTACATGAACGCCGAGCAACATGCTTTTTTCAGCGAGCTGTTGCAGAACATGAAAGTCGAAACCCATGAGCGCATCGAACAGAATCGCATCGCCATCGAAAGCCTGGACACCCCGGCCGATCCGGCTGACGCGGCTTCCGTTGAAGAAGAGCGCACCTGGCTGGTGAACGCGATCGATCGCGACCAGCGCATGCTGCCTCAGTTGGAACAAGCCCTTGAACGCATCAAGGAAGACAGCTTCGGCTGGTGCGACGACAGCGGTGAGGCAATTGGCCTCAAGCGCCTGCTGATCAGTCCGACCACCAAGTACTGCATCGAAGCTCAAGAGCGTCACGAGCAGATCGACAAGCACCAGCGTCAGGCCTGATTCTGTGAGGCAGCCCGTTCAACGCGGGCTGCCTTGAAAAGATCGCAGCCTTCGGCAGCACCTGCATGGGTTCACTTAACCCTGTGGGCGCTGGCGAAGGCTGCGATCTTTGTTTTTCGACGTCTGTAGAAACCCCGTCCTTCTATTGATCTGCTGCAACGCCCACGACTAAAGGCTCATAGATAATGGCCCTATAGTGGCGTTTAATGCGAAGACAACAATTAGAAGATATTTGGGGTGACAACGATGACGAGAGACGAGTCTCTGGTTGCGGCCGTGCCTGCACCAGTGTTTTTGCCGAAAAACCGCTGGTTCACACCGACGCTGCAAAGCATCGCCCTGATGCTTTTGCTGTGTGGCATGACGCTGGGGGGCTGGTCGCTTTACCTTGGCCTGCCATTGGTCATCCTGATTGTCTGGCTGCCACGCCTGCGGTCGCGCGCAACGCCCGAAACCGCGCCTCTGGATACGTCCATCGCCATTTCTGCCCTGACCCGGGATCTTTCCTACACCACCAGTCACAATGCGCTGTCAGCCGCTGGCGTAGCCTTTTCTGTCAAACAACTGGCCGACAAGCTGCAATCGCAACTCGGCGCTGCCGCACAAATCGTCAGCAACGCTGAAGTCATGATCGCTACCGAACAGGCCACTTCGATCCTCAGTCGAGAGGCGTTGAGTGCGGCCAGCGAGGCCCATCAGAGCGGTGCAGCAGGGCGTGTCGAGTTGCTCGAGTCGATTGCGCGCATGCACCAGCTCAGCCAGCGCGCCAACAGCAGCCGTGAACTGATCGAAGCCTTGAGCCTGCGCAGTGATGATATCCAGCGCGTCACCCTGGTCATCCAGTCCATCGCCAGCCAGACCAACCTGTTGGCGCTAAACGCCGCGATTGAAGCCGCACGCGCCGGCGAGCACGGTCGTGGTTTCGCGGTGGTCGCCGACGAAGTCCGCGGCCTCGCTGCGCGAACGGCGACGGCGACGGGAGAGGTCGGAGAAATGGTGGCCGACATCCAGCACCGTACCGCGCAGGTGGTGGAGCAGATCCGTCAGTTATCCAGCGACCTGGATAACGGCGTCGAGCAGGTCGAGCACACCGGGCAACACCTGGAAAACATCGCTCGTCTGGCCGCCAGCGTCGAGCGTCAGGTCGGGGAAATCGCCCGTGGCGCCGACACCAATCGTGAGCAACTCGATAGCCTGTTTCACGCCATCGAACAGATGCGCAGCGACCTGGCGATCAGTGACCAGCAGACCCGGCGCCTGGCTGAAGCCGCGGTGCAGATGGAGGGCCAGGCCGAAACCATCAGCGAACGCTTGGCCGAAGTTGGCCTGGATGACTATCACCAGCGCGTGTATGACCTGGCCCGGGAAGGCGCAAGCCAGATTGCGGCGCGTTTCGAGGCGGATGTTGAGGCGGGCCATATCAGCCTCGACGACCTGTTCGACCGCAACTATCAGGCGATCCCCAACACCAGCCCGGCGAAATTCCAGACACGTTTCGACCGCTACACCGATCAGGTCTTGCCGACTATTCAAGAGCCGTTGCTGCCACGTCATGAAGGTTTGGTATTCGCCATTGCCTGCACTCAGCAGGGCTACGTGCCGACCCATAACGCGGTTTTCAGCCAGCCACTGACGGGTGATACCCAGGTCGATACCCTGCAAAACCGTACCAAACGCAAGTTCGCCGATCGCACCGGAATCCGTTGCGGCAGCCACCAGCAAGCGGTGCTGCTACAGACTTACACCCGCGACACGGGGGAGCTGATGCACGACCTGTCGGTGCCGATCATGCTCAAGGGGCGGCATTGGGGTGGCTTGCGAATGGGCTACAAGCCGCAGAGTCCTCGTTAAAGGGAGGCAGCGCGGATGGCGCTTCGAGGCGTCGGCTTGCTGGCGATAGCGACCTCAAAAAACTTTCGCCAGCAAGCTGGCTCCTGCGGGTTTGATAGCGCTGTGCATTGTTGCGATTCTGGCAATGCTGCTGTGTGCGGTCGCAGCTGTTTCCTCGGGAATCGACTGATTAATATGTCTACATAGTTAGGTTGCTAACGATGTGAGAAGGTCAGCATGCAAGGTAAAGTTGATGTCGCCGTGATGATCGGCAGCGGTGTGCCCGCCAGCCTGCGCGCGTTGGGGCAGAGTGTCTGCTGGGTGGTGTTGCTCAATGGCGAGCGCCGGGGAACGGCGTTTTCCAGTCGCTCGGAAGCGGAGGAATGCAAGGCTGCCTGGTTGGCGCAATTGAATGCCGAATCGTCAGACAGCCTGCACTGATGACGCTAGTGAACCTGGTGCATGCGCAGGTTGAGGTCGTCGACCACCCGCGCCCAGTCGGCATCCTCGCGCAGTTGTTCTTTGAGGAAACCTGCCTGCTGCGGCGTCCAGAAATCGGCATCGATGAGCTTCTTGTCATCGGGCAGCGGTGAATGGCTGGCAATGAAATCGTCGATAGCTTTCTGGGTGGAATCCAGGCCGAGCTGGTCGAACAAACCTTTCAAGTCGTGGGTCGGTGATTCCATCTTCATCTCCTTGCAGATAATCGGTCGCGTACGAGGACTGAGCTACGGCTCCATTGCTTCTGAGCGAGTAGCGTTTCAGTAAGTTCGAAAGCGATGTTCAAACGCAGCGATGAGCATAGACGCCACAAACCCGGGCATCAGGCTTTCAATGCACCGGCGTCGACGGCAGCCTTCAACTCCCGGGCGGATTCATGGGCGGCGATGGCGGCAATTTCAGAATTTTTGAACCAGCGATCTTTCTCGACCTGGTGATAGGTCACGGCTTTTTGTGGTGGCTTGGCGCGCATGACTATCACTGCCTGGAACTCGCCTTCGACTTCTCTGGCTTCGCCCCGGATAAAAAACTCGCCGATATCAAATTCCGTCACGTCGCAGCCTTCCCTTGGAAATATATTGTTGTGTTCAACGTCGTCCTCTTTGGCGGGACGCGTTTGATTGGTCGGGCAGTATGGCAGCAGTTGCAGGCCGGCGGCTGAGTTAAGTCGCCGGCATGACGAAACGTTTCAAGGATGAAGCGCGGTAAAGAGATCAAATACGCGACTCAAGCGAGCGGGCGAGGGCGCAGGCGTCGTTGTGATTACCCCGGAAACCTCTTACATGTCCCGTGGAAATTTCCTTGATATGAAAGAACGCATTCCCGGCCAGAATCACCTGAAACCTTGGCGGTTGGTGGTCCGGCAGGTGCGTGTCAGGGTCATGCAATGCCACCGGATACAAGGCAGAAGGGTTGCCGGAGCAGGAAAGTTGCGGGTGGGCGAAGTGTGTCAGCGTGCACATATGAAGTCCTTTTCGTTGTTTTGCCGACGTATGTACGTCGTTATGGGTAGTCTCGGTGAGCATCGCTGCTCTAGAATCACCCTCACTGGTGGGTGATTGATGGTTATCTAAAGCAATTTTCGGCTGGCGATATGTCAGAAAAGTGCTTTTTTTTAAGAGTTTTTTCCCTGAAGTTGATAGTCCGTATTTCTCTGGCTGTAAGAAAGGCGTTTTCCTTCAACCTTTGACGAACACCAGGCAAGGCGACACGAGCGACGTTCCAGTAGTCTGCTCAAGTCTCGTGATGGATGAGTCCTCTACTCATTCAGGCTTTCAACCCGGGTCTTTTGGTTTCATTTTCGGCATTGCCGCCTTTTTCGGCTGTGCGCTTTATTCGCGTGCAGCCTCATTTTTAGATGTGGGGATGTTTCCTTGGCAGTAAGTAATCTCGATATGCATGCTTTGTTCGTTCTGGGTGATTTGCGCGCAAAGCTGGTTAAGCAGTTTCAGTCTCGTTTCGTCTACATCACCGAGCAGAATGCTGAAGGCATCTACGTTGCCGAAATCGACACCGAGTCAGCACTGGTGGTGGATGACAAACCGGGACTTAAGCTCAAGGTCGGCGATCATTTCAGCGCTTCGGTTTTGCCCAGCCGTGAAGGCGGCAAGCTGGAAATCAAATTCCGTGAAATCAAACTGACGGTCTATGGCCTGGGCGACTACGCCTTTGTCACCACCGCCGACGGCCAGGCCGTTTTGTTCAAGGAAGGTCATAGCGTGGTCACGGTATTTGCCGCCCACCAGCAGTTACAGGAAGGCCTGACCAAAACCCTGAAAGCGGTAACCGCCAAAGCCGCTAAATGGCGCAAAGGCGAGTTGGTGACCTTCAAGGCCAGCGAGTAATGACCCAGTCCCGCGCCGACTTCCACGAACAGCACCAGGCTGGCGCCCAAGCCGAAGCCCTGCGGTTGTTCGAGCAGAAAGCCGTTCTGCAGGGAGCGTGGCTGAATTGGGTGGCGTCACAGATCTACGCGCTGCAGCCGGCGGCCTACGCCAACATGGTCAGACGAGAGCTGGCGCGCTTGCAGGAAATTTCTGAAAACTGATCCATGCCCCTCGAAAGCAGGAACCTCTACTACAGTCAGTTGACTGATCATTCAGAGGCTTCGCGGTATTCTGCCAGGCCATCCTGCGATTGCTGTGAACAGCACGAGGTGCAAAAGCATGAAAGGTTTTCGACGGTTGCTGGCTGCGGTCCTGGCCACTTGCGGTTTGTTGGCGTCTCCCGTTCCGGCCCTGGCCGCCCAGGCGCCGATTCATTTCGCCGACCTGAACTGGGAAAGCGGCAGCCTGATCACTGACATCCTGCGGATCATTGTCGAGAAGGGCTACGGCCTGCCGACCGACACGTTGCCGGGCACGACCATTACCCTGGAAACCGCCCTGGCCAACAATGACATTCAGGTGATTGGCGAGGAGTGGGCCGGGCGCAGTCCGGTGTGGGTCAAGGCCGAGGCGGAAGGCAAAGTCGTCAGCCTCGGCGATACGGTCAAGGGAGCCACCGAAGGTTGGTGGGTGCCGGAGTACGTGATCAAGGGTGACCCGGCCAAGGGCATCAAGCCGATGGCGCCGGACTTGCGCAGTGTCAGCGACCTGCCCAGATACAAGAACGTGTTCAAGGACCCCGAAGCGCCGAACAAGGGGCGCTTCCTCAACAGCCCCATTGGCTGGACCTCGGAAGTGGTCAACAAGCAGAAACTCAAGGCCTATGGGCTGGACGACAGCTATGTGAACTTCCGCAGCGGTTCGGGGGCGGCGCTGGACGCCGAGATCAGCTCGTCGATCCGCCGCGGCAAGCCGGTGCTGTTTTACTACTGGTCGCCTACGCCCTTGCTTGGTCGTTTCAAGCTGATCCAGCTTGAAGAGCCGCCCTTCGACGCCGAAGCCTGGAAAACCCTCACCGACGCCGACAACCCCAATCCCCAGCCCACCCGCTCGCTGCCCTCGAAGCTGTCCATTGGCGTGTCCACGCCGTTCCAGAAGCAGTATCCGCAGATTGCCGAGTTCTTCGCCAAGGTCGATTTTCCGATTGATCCGTTGAACAAGGCGCTGGCCGAGATGAGCGAGAAACACACCGCACCGCGTCAGGCAGCCGAGAACTTCATGAAGAAGCATCCGGATGTGTGGAAGGCCTGGGTGCCGAAGGATGTGGCGGACAAAGTGTCAGCCGAGTTGAAGTGATGCGGCGAGTCTGACACCGCCATCGCGAGCAGGCTCGCTCCCACATTGGTTCCCGGTCGTTCGCAAAATCTGTGATCACTGAATAACTCCTGTGGGAGCGTGCCTGCTCGCGATGCTTTTTTCGGCGTCAGCCCCACGTTTGTCAGGTTGTGCACCAACGGTCGTGCACATCAAAAAATGCCGACTAGGATGATTTGACCAAATCCCTTTCAAGGATCCTCAACCATGACCCTTGCGTTGGCTCAATGGCTGGTGACGATATTTGCGGCGATTGCTCTGGTTCACGTTTATTGGGCGCTGGGCGGCGAATGGGCCGCGGTGGCGGCCGTTCCTCAAGTGCCACAGGAAGGCGGCACGCAACTGCGCCCGGCCTTCAAGCCGCGAGGCTGGCTCACGCTGCTGGTGGCAGCAGCCCTGTTGGTGATTGCCCTGTTGGTGTGTTTGCGGGTCGGCTGGTGGCTGCCGCAGGTGCATCATCAAATGTTGCAGTGGGTGATCAGCGCGATTGCGCTGTTACTGTTCGCCCGGGCGATTGGCGATTCGGAGCTGGTGGGGTTTTTCAAGGTGATCAAAGGCTCAAGGTTTGCCCGGTGGGATACCTGGGTTTACTCGCCGTTGTGTGTGGTGTTGGGCGGTGGATTGTTGGCCGTGGCCTGGATTTAAGGCTGGCTGGTCCTGAACTTAGCGACCACTCTCAGTCCGCCGACTACTGACTTCAGCCGGCACATCATCTCCCGCCATGCGCTTGCGAAACAGCGCTGCCCGAGCCAGCAATAAAGTGGTCACCGGTACGGTGATCGCCAGCAGGATCGGAATCAGCCAGGCGTGCAGCACCGGCGCGGACTTCAACGCCGAAAAGTAGATGATCGAAGCCAGTGCCACGCACCACGCGCCCAACGTGGAGGCCAGGGCTGGCGGGTGCATGCGCTGGAAGTAATCCTTCATGCGCAGCAAGCCAGTGGCGCCGATCAGCGCGAACAGGCCGGCGAGCACCAGCAGGATCGCAACCGGGATTTCCACCCATAGAGACAGTTCTGCGTTCATTCGATCACCTCGCCGCGCAGCAGGAATTTCGCCAAGGCAAACGAGCCGACGAAGCCGAACAGCGCGATCAGCAGCGCCGCTTCAAAGTACGTGTCACTGGCGTAGCGAATGCCCAGCGTCAGCATCATCAGCATCGCCACGATGTACAGATAGTCCAGCGCCAGGACCCGGTCTTGGGCGGAGGGGCCTTTGAACAGGCGGATCAGGGTCAGGATCATCGCCACGGAAAACAGAAACAGGCTCAGCAGAATCGCGTTCGACAGCAGGGCGCTCATTCGAAAATCTCCATCAGCGGACGCTCGTAAGTCACCTTGAAGTGTTCGATGAACTGCGCTTCGTCGTCCAGATCGAAGACGTGCAGCAACAGAATGCTGCGGTCCAGGGCCAATTCCGACCAGACGGTGCCGGGCACCACGGTGCAGATCATCGACAGCGTCGCCAGGCCGTTGGCATCGCGCAGGTCCAGCGGTACCTTGATAAAGCGCGAGCGGGGCGCCCGGCGGCCGGCGTTGAGCACGCCCCAGGCCACGGCGAGGTTGGACACCAGCACATCGCGACACACCACCAGCAACAGGCGCAGCATCACCCCCGGTCGGTGAACGCGGATCGGTAGCGGGCGCAACTTGCGCATCATCAGCGGCGCACAGAAGCCCAGGGCAGCGCCCAATAGCAGGTGGCCGGGGCTCATCGACAGGTTCAGCACCAGCCACAATAGCCACAGGGCCAGTGACAACCACGGCGCGGGAAACAGACGCTTCATGGTTGCACCTCCAGCCGTGCAGCCCGAGCTTCCGGACTCGGCACTGCGCGGGTGCCGAGCACGGCCATCACGTATTGCTGCGGATTGTTCAAGGCATTGGCAGCGGCCTGGGTGTAGCGCAACAGCGGCTCGGCCCGGAACGTCAGGGCGATGCTCAAGCCCAGCAGGACGAAGATCGACACGCACTCAAACCGCCGCAGCACCGGCGATGGCCGTTCTGCCGGGGTCCAGAAACGCTGGATACCCAGGCGCGAGAAAGTCAGCAGCGAAGCGAGCCCGGAAAGAATCAGCAACGCCAGCAAGCCCCACGCCGCATTCGAGATCGGCGCATCACTGCCATTGCCCAGGCCCATCGGATTGAGCAGGGCGCTGAGCAGGCTCAGTTTGCCGATGAACCCGGACAGCGGCGGCATGCCGATGATCAGCAAGGCGCAGGCGATGAAGCTCAGGCCGAGGAAGGCCATGGTCCACGGAATCACCTGACCGACCACGGCTTTGCGGTCGTCATCGAGGTTGACGCCCTTGGCCGGATGCAGCGATTCCAGCGGCCGTGGCAGCATCTCGTTTTCATCCTCCAGTGGGATTTCATTGGCGGAGCGCGAGCGTTCGATCAACTCGGCCAAAAGGAACAACGCGCTCAGGGCCAGGGTCGAGCTGACCAGGTAAAACAGCGCTGCGCCAATCAGGTTGGGCTGGGCGAAACCGATGGCCGACAGCAGAATCCCGGCCGACACCAGAATGCTCAGGCTGGCCATGCGTTCCAGGCGTTGCGCGGCAACGATCGCCACGGCAGCGCAAATGATGGTCGCCATGCCGCCGTAAATCAGCCAGTCGCCACCGAAGTACGCCGACGCCCCGGCCTGACCGGAAAACAGCAGGGTCCACAGGCGCAGCAGGGTGTAGATACCAACTTTGGTCATGATCGCGAACATCGCCGCCACCGGCGCGCTCGCCGAGGAATACGCCGGCACCAGCCAGAAGTTCAGCGGCCACATGCCGGCCTTGGCCAGGAATGCCACCGCCAGAATCCCCGCGCCTGCATGCAGCAGGCCGCGATCGGCTTCCGGCACCAGCGGGATTTTCAGTGCCAGGTCAGCCATGTTCAGGGTGCCGGTGACGCCGTAGATCAGCGCCGCGCCGATCAGGAACAGGGTCGATGCCAACAGGTTGATCGAGATGTAATGCAGCCCCGAAGACACCCGCGCCCGGCCCGAGCCGTGCAGCATCAGGCCATAAGAAGCGGCCAGCAGCACTTCGAAGAACACGAACAGGTTGAACAGGTCGGCGGTCAGGAACGCGCCGTACAGGCCCATCAACTGGATCTGGAACAGCGCATGAAAACTCGAACCGGCGCTGTCCCAGCGGGCCATGGCAAACAACAGGGTGCAGACACCGATGATCCCGGTGAGCACCAGCATCAGTGCCGACAGGCGATCGACCACCAGCACCAGGCCAAACGGCACTTGCCAGTTGCCCGGCAGGTACACGCCGATGGAACCGGGCACGTCGGTGGTTTGGGTCCATTGCAGCAGCAGAACGGAGATGCCGAGCCCGAGCAGGCTGGAGAACAGATTGATCCTGGCTTTGAGCGGGCGGTGTTTCTCGCCGAGCATCAGCATGATCGCGGCGGTCAGCAGCGGCAGCAGGATGGGCGCGGCGATCAGGTGCGTCATTGCATTCATTCTTTAGGCTCCCGGCCATCCACATGGTCGGTGCCGGTCAGGCCTCGGGAGGCCAGCAAAACCACCAGAAACAGCGCGGTCATGGCGAAGCTGATGACAATCGCCGTCAGCACCAGCGCTTGCGGCAACGGGTCGGTGTAGTGCAGCAGGTCCTGCGGCACACCGTCCTTGATGATCGGCTCTCTGCCGATGAACAGGCTGCCCATGCTGAAGATGAACAGGTTGACGCCATAGGACAGCAGGCACAGGCCCATGACCACCTGGAATGTCCGTGGGCGCAGGATCAGCCAGACGCCGGACGCGGCCAGGACGCCGATGGCGATTGCGATGACTTCTTCCATCAGACGGCCTCCTTCATGGCGACGGGTTTGGGCTGGGCCGCGGTTTTGTGGCCGCGGACCGATTGGTGGGCCAGGGCGGTGAGGATCAACAGCGTCGAACCGACCACGACCGCGTAAACGCCCACGTCGAAGAACAGCGCGCTGGCGAGGTGAATGTCACCCAGTAGCGGCAAGTCGAAGTGCCAGGTGTGCGTGGTCAGGAACGGATAGCCGACCAGCATCGCACCCAGGCCGGTGAGCGTGGCGAACAGCAGGCCGACGCTCATCCAGCGCAGCGGCCGCAGGCTCATTTGCGCCTCGACCCATTGGGTGCCGGCCACCATGTATTGCAGGATGAACGCCACCGACATCACCAGCCCGGCGACGAAACCGCCGCCCGGCTGGTTGTGCCCGCGCATGAACAGGTAGAACGACACCACCAGCGCAATCGGCAGCAACAGACGCACCAGCACCGCCGGGACCATCATGAAGCCGAGCGCGGTATCGCTGGCGTGGCGCGGGTTGACCAGATCGGTGACCACGTCGGGTGCGAGCAAGCGCTGCTGGGCGGGCAATTGCAGGCTTTCCTTCGGTGGACGGAAACGCCGCAGCAGGGCGAACACGGTCAACGCCACTGCCGCCAGCACGGTGATTTCACCGAGGGTATCGAAGCCTCGGAAGTCCACCAGCATCACGTTGACCACGTTGCTGCCGCCGCCCTCGGGCAGGGCACGGCTCAGGTAGAACGAGGAAATGTCGTTGGGCGTCTGCCGCGTCAACATGGCGTACGACAGCAACGCCATGCCGCCGCCGACCACGGTCGACAACAGCAAGTCACGGAAGCGGCGGATGCGGGCTTTGCGCAGGGTGCTCGGCAACGGCGAAACTTCTTCGATCCGCCGTGGCAACCAGCGCAGGCCCAACAGGATCAGCACCGTGGTCACCACTTCGACCACCAGTTGCGTCAGCGCCAGGTCCGGCGCCGAGAACCAGACGAAGGTCACGCAGGTCATCAGGCCGCAAACGCTGACCATGGTCAGTGCCGCGAGACGGTGGTACTTGGCTTGATAGGCAGCGCCGAGGGCGCAGGCTATTGCCAGCAACCAGAGGATGACGAACATGATCGAACCCGGAATCTTCGGCCGGTCGCCCCAGCTCAGGCTGCTGTGCAGCATCGGGATTAACCCGGCCAGCACCGCGGCGAGCACCATCAGGAACAGTTGGGTTTGCAGGCGCCTGGTGCTGACTCGCCGTTCCAGGCGGCGGGCCAGGCGCATCTTGAGCACCAGCGCCAGTTCGAACAGGCGCTTGCCGTTGAATCGACCCACCAGTGGCGGATGCTTGAAGCGACCTTGCTTGAGCGGGTTGCGCAGCAGCAGGTAGAGCAACACACCGCAGGACATGGCGATCAGGCTCATGATCATTGGTGCGTTCAAACCGTGCCAGATGGCCAGGCTGTATTCCGGCAACTGCCCGCCAACGACCGGTTGCGCCGCAGCGGCGAGCAACGGGCCGACCACTTGCGCCGGGAAGATCCCGACCACCAGGCAGGCGAACACCAGCAGTTCGACCGGCGCACGCATCCAGCGCGGCGGCTCGTGCGGGGTGTGGGGCAGATCGGTGGCGGGTGGGCCGAAGAACACGTCCACGGTAAAACGCAGGGAGTAGGCGACGCTGAAGGTCCCGGCGATGGTCGCGACGATCGGCAAGGTGGCTTCGACCCAGGCCGTGGCGTTGATGAACACGGTTTCGGCGAAGAACATCTCTTTCGACAGGAAGCCGTTGAGCAAGGGCACACCGGCCATGGAGGCGCTGGCGACCATGGCCAGGGTCGCAGTGAACGGAATCAGTTTGACCAGGCCGCTGAGTTTGCGGATGTCGCGGGTGCCGCTTTCGTGGTCGATGATACCGGCGGCCATGAACAACGAGGCCTTGAATGTGGCGTGGTTGAGGATGTGGAACACCGCGGCCACGGCAGCCAGAGGGCTGTTAAGCCCGAGCAGCAGGGTGATCAGGCCGAGGTGGCTGATGGTCGAATAGGCCAGCAGACCCTTGAGGTCATTCTGGAACATCGCGCAGTAGGCACCGAGCAACAGGGTGCAGGCCCCGGCGCCGCTGACGATGTAGAACCATTCTTCACTGCCGGATAGCGACGGCCACAGCCGTGCCAGCAGGAACACGCCGGCCTTGACCATGGTTGCCGAGTGCAGATAGGCCGACACCGGTGTCGGTGCGGCCATGGCGTGGGGCAGCCAGAAGTGGAAGGGGAATTGCGCACTTTTGCTCAGTGCGCCAATCAGGATCAGGGGTAGCAGGATAGGGTAGAGGGCATGTGCGCGAATCAGATCGCCGGCGGCCAGGACCTTGTCCAGGTCATAGCTGCCGACCACATGGCCGAGCAACATGACCCCCGCCAGCAAGCACAGACCGCCCGCACCGGTGACCATCAACGCCATATAGGCGCCGCGCCGTGCGTCGGCGCGGTGGTGCCAATAGCCGATCAACAGGAACGAGAAGAGGCTGGTCAGCTCCCAGAAAAACACGATCTGGATCAGGTTGCCCGAGATCACCAGCCCCAGCATGGCGCCCATGAACGCCAGGAAAAACGCGAAGAACCGTGGCACCGGATCGTCCGGAGACATGTAATAACGGGCGTACAACGACACCAGCGTGCCGATGCCCAGCACCAGCATCGAGAACAGCCAGGCGAAACCGTCCATGCGCAGGACAAAGTTCAAACCCAGGCTTGGCAGCCAGAAGAATTCTTCGCGGATCACGCCGCCATGGGCGATTTGCGGGTACAGGAGAGCGACCTGGAGGGTGCCGATCAGGGCAACAAGGCCAGCCAGTAGTGATTCGGTGTTACGCGCATTGTGTGGCAGCACCGCTGCCAGACAGCTGCCCAAGAAAGGCAGAAGCAGTAGAACTATCAGGGACATAGGCTTCTAATCTGCGGAAGTTTGTGAAGCATCATACGTGCCAGCTCCCGGATCACCAAACGCCAAGCTGTCGCAGAATCCTACACGGTAGACGGAAAAAGCCTGTTTAACATTGTTTCAGGGATAGGGATTTCGCCTGTACCGGCCCCATCGCGAGCAGGCTCGTTCCCACAGGGAAAGGCATTCCGACTGTGCCCGCGATGGCTATCTATAACACGAAGAAAAATTGCGGTTTAACCCTGGGTCTCGCGCTCCAGCGCTTGCGCTGCCGCAGCAGTCTTACCCTTGGTCTTCAACTCACTGACAATCACCGCCGCGACAATCAGCCCCGCCCCCAGCAGTGCAATGGCTGGCAAACGTTCTCCGGCGATCCGCCCGACAATCCCGGCCCATACCGGCTCACCGGCGTAAATCAATGTGGCGCGAGTCGGCGAGACACTCTTCTGCGCCCAGTTCATCGCCACCTGAATCGCCGCACTCGCCGCGCCCAGCCCCAAAGCACTGCATAACAGGAGCCAGGAGAAGTCCGGAATATGCTCCTGGGTCGGCACCACCAACAGGAATGACAGCACCGACGTCACCGCCAGTTGCACCACCGTCACTCGTTTAACATCGACTTGGCCGGCGAAGTTACTGATCAGGATGATCTCGGCGGCAATCGCGATGGCGCTGATCAGCGTGGCGATCTCACCGGGACTGAAGTTGAGCGCTGCACCGGAGGGACCGGACAGCAGCATCAACCCGGTAAAGGCCAGCATGATCCCGATGCTCGGCATCAACCCCGGTCGACGGCCCAGCACCAGCCACTGCAACAGAGGCACGAAAGGCACGTAGAGCGCGGTAATAAAAGCCGACTGACTGCTGGGAATACTCTGCAAGCCGACGGTCTGCAAGCCATACCCGAGCATGATCGCCACGCCGATAAAGGCACCGGCCTTGAGTTCGAACAGGGTCAGGTCGCGCAGGCTGCGCCAGGAGAACAGGGCGACGATGATTGCAGCGGCGGCAAAGCGCAGGCCGACGAAAAACATCGGGCCGCTGACGGTCATCGCATGCTGGACCAGTAAAAAGGTCCCGCCCCAGACCATGGTGATCAACACCAGTACGCATTCGGCCTTGCTGAGCCGAAGGAAGCGGGAGGGGTTCTGGGAGCTGTTCACCGACGTCATGATCTTGCGTGCTACCTGAGGGGGACGCACAATGCGCCGGAAGTTGGGCAGTATACTGCGCAGCACCACCGAGTGAGCAATATAGTGCACAAAGATTCTTCGCAACGGGCTTCGGTCCTCCAGCACGTCAGCCAGAATGTTCGACGTCTGCGCCATGCCGCCGACATGAGTCAGGCCGCTTTGGCGGAAAAATCCGGGGTCAGCCGCCGTATGCTGGTGGCCATCGAGGCCGGTGAAAAGAACGTCAGCCTGACCACCCTCGACCGCGTGGCCGAAGCGTTGGACGTGGCGTTCAGCGATCTGATCCAGGCGCCCGATGCCCGTGACCACAGCCGCATCAACGAACTGGCCTGGGCCGGGACGATCCCCGGCAGCAAGGCGGTGTTGCTGGCCAAGGCCAACGCCACCCGTGAAGTCGAGCTCTGGGAATGGCGCCTTGAACCGGGCGAGCATTACCCGTCGGAGCCGGATGCCGATGGCTGGAGCGAGCAGTTCTATGTCTTCGAAGGTTGCCTGACGCTGATGGTCGGCGAGGTCTCACACACGATTGCCGCAGGTGAATTTTTCATGTTCGCCAGCAACCAGCCGCATTCCTATCGCAACGAGGGGGCGGTGGCGGTGCGGTTCGTGCGTAATGTGGTGATCTGACTGTTGGCCCGTCAACAGTGACGATCAGGTCCGCGTCCACGGCCTGCGTCCTCGATACTGGCCGGGTGGTGTTGTCCGGCAGCGCCAGCGAGCTGCTGGCCCGGGGCGTTTTGCATGATTTCTATCCAGGCAAACATTGATCAGTGAGAACGGCATGAGTGAAACCCAAAGCGGACGGGCAACCGACGCCATCCGTCACGCGGACATCCTGATCATCGGCGGCGGCCTTAGCGGCGCGATGCTGGCGGCGCAGCTGTTGCGCCTGCCGGGCAAACGCCAGGTGCTGGTGATCGAACCGCGCGCCGAGCTGGGGCGCGGCGAAGCCTACAGCGCCGTGGAACTGGGCCATACGCTCAACGGCAACGCCGCGCGCATGAGCGTCGACCCGGACAACGCCGATGACCTGACCCAATGGCTGACCGAATACATCGCCGCGGGTGGCTGGCCGGAGTCGAACGAGCAGCCTGTGCCGATCAGTGAACTGTTCCCGCCTCGGGGGATTTTCGGCCTGTATGTGCAACAGCGTCTGGCCGAGGCGCAATCGGTGGGGGCTTTGAACGGTTCGACGGTCGAGCATGTGCGGGCCGAAGTGGTGGATCTGCAAACCGATGCCGAGTCGGTGCGGCTGACGTTGAGCGATGGCCAGCGATTGCAGGGTGCATGTGCGGTGCTTGCCACAGGAATGTTTCCGGCCGCGCGCACAGCGCAGACCGAATCCAGTGGCTTGAACGCGGCGGCGCTCGATCCGTGGGATGTGGCGGCCATGCAGCAGCTCGATCCGCAGTCGACGGTGCTGATCATCGGCTCGGGCCTGACCATGGTCGATGCCGTGGTGTCGCTGGAACAGGCCGGGCATCGCGGGCCGATCGAGGTGTTTTCCCGTCACGGCTTGTTGCCCCATGTCCGGCGCCAGCCTCCGGCCTGGGTGGATTTCCTGGCCGAGGATCACAGCATTCGCACACCACGGCAGCTGGTGCGTGAATTACGCCGGCACTGCCGCGATGCCATCACGCAAGGGATTGATTGGCAAGCGCCGTTGGACACGGTGCGCGCGCATATTGGTCGCCTGTGGAATCAGGCCAACGATGTGCAGCGCCGGCAGTTTGTCCGCCACGTGCGTCCCTGGTGGGAAAGTCATCACCACCGTTCGCCCCCCCTGAGCGCCGAGCTGGTGGAACGCTTGCTCGGGGAAGGTCGGTTGCGGATTCAGGCTGCGTCGTTCAAAGGTCTGGAGCCTGCTGCGGGCGGTGGCGTGAGTATTCGTATTCGTCGTCGAGCTGAAGCGCAGACGGTTGTCGTCAGGGGCGCGGCGTTGATCAACTCCAGTGGGATCGAGTACGACTGGCGCCGGGTCGCCCGGCCGTTGCCGCAGCAATTGCTGGCGCGCGGGCTGATTCGGCCGGGGCCGTTGGCCTTGGGGATCGCCGCCGAGGTGGATGGTGCGGTGCTGGATGCCGAGGGACGGGTGGCTGACCGGCTGTTTGCCATGGGCCCGCCGTTGCGCGGGATGTGGTGGGAAAGCACGGCCGTCACCGACGTCGCCAGCCAGGCCAAGGCGTTGGCTGCACGATTGGCAACTGTGTAATTGCTGTTGGAATTACCCTGTGGCGAGCGTGCTTGCCACATTGGAAATGAAGAAACCCCGCACGTTGGCGGGGTTTCTTGTTTCAAGCAGCCCAAGGCCGTTGATCAATAGCGCTGATATTTGGAACCGAACTCAGGGCGATTTTCGGCGACGTAGAGTTTGCTCGCCTGGGTGTCTTTCTGGTCAACGCTGACGGTGTTCACGTTCAGGATGGCCGGTTGGCTGACTTTGGCTGCTGCGACGACGGGGGTCGTTGCGTGCGGGGCGGCGATGGCAGAAGTGGCGCCAAGAACCGAAAGGGCGAAGCCGATGCCGATGATGCTTTTCATGATGTTGCTCCAGAGTGTGGGGAGAAGATGTGGCTACTGTAGTGCTGGAGCGTCGTGATGAAAAAACACCCTGACGCATAGTCATTATCGAGAGCGATGATCCTCAAAAAACAAAACTGTGGGAGCGGGCTTGCCCGCGATGGGGACCTGACAGTCGACGATGATGTCGCCTGGCATTCCGTCATCGCGGGCAAGCCCACTCCCACAGGGAGATTTGCTGATTGGACGATCGTGATCAGTAGCGCTGATATTTCGAACCGAACTCGGCACGGTTTTCGGCGACGATCAGGCCGCCGAGCAGTGCGTTGTGAGGGATCGAGGCCACTCGCTCACGCAGTTCTTGCAAACGATCGGCACCACCTTCGGCGACGCGGTTCTGGATCAGGCGGTCAGAGCCACCTTCGGCGACGCGGTTCTGGATGCGGTCAGAGCCACCTTCGGCGACGCGGTTCTGGATCAGGCGGTCAGAGCCACCTTCGGCGACGCGGTTCTGGATCAGGCGGTCAGAGCCACCTTCAGCCACGCGATTTTGTTGCAACCGGTCCGAACCGCCCTCTGCCAGCAGCGACTGGATCTGGCTGTTTGACGCGGTGTTCGAGGTGTTGGCCGATGCCAGGCTGGACAAACCAAGACCGCCCACCAGGGCGAGGCCGAGTGCCAGGGACGAAACTTTCGAGAAGTTGAACATGGGTAATTCTCCGTGCGCTTAAGTGTGAGAGGTCAGTAGCTCGTGCTATCTGGTGTTCACAGTTAAACGCCGGGGTGTATCGCTGATGTGTGCCTGAAACGCTCGAAATCGGCGTTTAGGTATCCGGGGGAGGTTTTTATACAGACGGATACAAAACCCTCGGTAATTGCTTATACCTGGGTATCGAGCATTTCCACCGGATAGGAAAAAACGTAGCCCTCGCTGCGCACGGTCTTGATGTAGGTCGACTCCCGCGAGTCATCCTTGAGTCGTTGGCGCAGGCGGCTGACCAGCAAGTCGATGGACCGGTCGAACAGGTCGGCGTCGCGGCCTTGGGTCAGGTTGAGCAATTGATCACGGCTGAGCACCCGTTGCGGGTGATCGAGGAATACCCGCAGCAGCCGGTATTCGGCGCCGCTGAGGGCGACCAGGGTGTCGTCTTCGTCCAGCAAGTGGCGCGCGGTGGTGTCCAGGCGCCAGCGGCCGAAGCTGAGCAGGCGGCCGCTTTCGGTGATCAGCAGGTTCGGTGGCAGCATCCGGGTGCGGCGCAAAACGGCGTTGATCCGCGCCAGCAGTTCGCGGGCGGCGAAGGGTTTGGTCAGGTAGTCGTCGGCGCCCATTTCCAGGCCGAGGATGCGGTCGGTTTCGTCGTTGCGCGCGGTGAGCATCAGGATGGGTGTGGCTTTGTGTTTGCCTGAGCGCAGTTCGCGGCACAGGACCAGGCCGTCATCGCCAGGGAGCATGATGTCGAGGACAATCAGGTCGACCTGGTTGGTTTCGAGGAAGCTGCGCATGTGCCGGCCGTCGGGGACCATGGTGGTGCGCAGGCCGTTTTTTTTGAGGTAGTTGCCTACCAGTTCGCGAATTTCACGATCGTCGTCGACGATCAGGATGTGGTTGGTGTGGTCCATGGGGTGATCCTTTTGTTATTCGCGGTTTGGGGCATTCTAGAGGAGCGGCGGGGGTTGTGGTTGTCGGATTTTTTTGGGCTTGGCGGCCTTGTAGCCGACCATGCTTTGGGTGGGTTGCGTACATATCCGTTTCTGCGGTAACGGCTACTTATGGTTTCGCCTTTACGGCGAGTCACTTGGAAAAGCCCCAAGTAACCAAGGGCTCTTGCCCCTTTCGTTCGGTGCCTCGCTGTGGCTCGGCATGCCCTCGCTCCGGTCCTGCTCCGTGGGCCCGCCGCCATCGGCCATCCATGGCCGGGGGCGGCTAACCCGGCATCCATGCCGGGTTGCCCACTGCGCAGAACCTGCGCTCGGCCTCTCGATGGGGCAAGAAAAGCCAAAGCCAAAGCCAAAGCCAAAGCCAAAGCCAAAGCCAAAGCGAGGCGGCCTACCGGCCGGCCTGTTTGTCGGGTTCGTCCGCATTCCCACCTGTAGGAGCCGGCTTGCTGGCGATGGCGCCTTAACAGCCCCTTCGGAACTTGGCTTTTCCCCGGTCCTGAAAGCAACAAGCCGAAGCAATCGCTCCGGCTTGTGTCATCAGCAGTTCACTCCATCAATCACGCAACCACTCGATAACACGGCACATAAGCCGCACCCCCCGGCAATTTCATCCGGTGCTGCGCGACAAATGCCTTGAGCAGTTGATCCAGCGGCTGCATGACCGCCGCATCGCCTCGAATCTGGTACGGACCGTGTTGTTCGATCAGGCGGATGCCCTTGTCCTTGACGTTGCCGGCGACGATGCCGGAGAACGCGCGGCGCAGGTTGGCGGCCAGTTCGTGGGGCGGCAGGTCGCGGCTCAGTTTGAGGTTGGCCATGTTTTCGTGGGTCGGGTCGAACGGGCGCTGGAAGCCTTCGTCGATTTTCAGCAACCAGTTGAAGTGGAACGCATCGTTGCGCTCGCGGCGGAACTGTTTGACCGCCTTGAGGCCCTGGGTCATCTGCCGGGCGACTTCTGCCGGGTTGTCGATGATGATCTGGTAATGCTGCTTGGCAGCCTCACCGAGGGTGGCGCCGACGAAGGCGTCGATTTGCTCCAGGTACGGCGCGGCGTGTTTCGGGCCGGTGAGGATGACCGGGAAGGGCAGGCCTTCGTTGTCCGGGTGCATGAGGATGCCGAGCAAGTACAGGAACTCTTCCGCCGTACCGGCGCCGCCGGGGAAGATGATGATGCCGTGGCCGACGCGAACGAAGGCTTCCAGGCGTTTTTCGATGTCCGGCAGGATCACCAGTTCGTTGACGATCGGGTTCGGCGCCTCGGCGGCAATGATGCCCGGTTCAGTCAAACCGAGGTAGCGGCCACCGTGGATGCGCTGTTTGGCGTGGGCGATGGTGGCGCCTTTCATCGGGCCTTTCATCACGCCTGGGCCACAGCCGGTGCACACGTCGAGGCTGCGCAGGCCCAGTTCGTGGCCGACTTTCTTGGTGTATTTGTATTCTTCGGTGTTGATCGAGTGGCCACCCCAGCACACCACGATCTTCGGCTCGACGCCGGGGCGCAGGGTGCGGGCGTTGCGCAGCAGGTGGAAGACGTAGTCGCTGATGCCCTGGGAAGTGCTCAGGTCGATACGTTGGCTGTCGAGTTCGTTTTCGGTATAGACGATGTCGCGCAGGGCGCTGAACAGCATTTCACGGGTGCTGGCGATCATTTCGCCATCGACGAAAGCGTCGGCGGGGGCGTTCAGCAGTTCCAGGCGTACGCCGCGGTCCTGTTGGTGAATGCGGATTTCGAAGTCCTTGTAGGCTTCGAGAATGGTCTTGGCGTTGTCGACGTGGGCGCCGGTGTTGAGGATGGCCAGGGCGCATTGGCGGAAGATGTCGTAGGTGCTGCCGGATCCGGCTTCGCTCAGTTGCTGGACTTCCCGTTGGGAGAGTGTTTCCAGGCTGCCTTTCGGGCTGACCGAAGCATTGATTACTTGTCGTTGGGTCATTCAATGATCCTTAAAACGATGTCATTCCTACAGAAACAACGAATGGCATCCGAATAGTGTGTATCCATGAAAGAAGATGGCACTAAATACGCGGTCTCGCCATGTCCCCGATTGACGATGAAAAGATGAAAAGGGAGCCCAGCATAGCTAAATCCCGTGCAGAGGCGATAATGCCCCGCAGTCTTTTTGATGCAGAGTCTTTTTATCACTGAAGAAAGGAATCGCGACGCAATGTTCGAAATCCAGCCGATGGACGCCCAAACCTACCGGCAACAGACCCGGCGCAGCACGCTGATCATTGCGCTGATCTTCGTGGCGCTGGCGATGATGCTCTCCACAGCGGCGGTGGCTTTGTTCGGCGAACCTGGCGGCGACAACCTGCGGTTCAACATCGGCGGTGTGTTTGCCGCGGTACTGTTGATGGCGGCGCTGATGCGCAAAGTGTTCTGGCGCCAGGAATGGATGGCGCCGGCGGTCTATAGTTGGCAACTCAAGCGCAGCCTGATGAGCGTCACCAACGTGATGCATCACATCACGGCCGCCGTGCAGGCGGATGATCCGACGGCCATGAAGCTGCTTCGGTTCTATCATCTGGGATTGAGCCAAATGCACGAACTGGACGGTAACTCCAGCGACCATGGGCAATTGAGCCGGGAAATGCAGCAACACGAAGCACGAATGCAGGCGCTGGGGCTTGATCCGCAGCAAATACGCCTGGACCCGGCATGGCTGGAGTCGGTGAAGCGGACATCAGGCTGACCCGATAGCGTGGGCATCCCGGGGAAGGCATAGTGATTAGAAATCGAGCAGGAAGCCTCGTTTTCCCAATCATCAAGGAGCGAGCGACATGGGGCATCCGTCCATTCACGATCGTATCGAAAATAGCCGGCCTGGCGTTGCCCGCCTGAAGATTCGCTCCGCCGTGATGCTGCTGGTTGCGGTCTGCCTGTCGATGGCGGTGATGGTCATCTGGGAGGCCTGGAGTTCTCGCCAGTACCACCTGCATGACAAGGAAGTGGCGATGTCCAACCTTGCGCAGACCCTGGCCTCGCAAGTGCAGGCAACGATCAAACAGGCCGATACGCTGCTGTTTACCCTGGTCGATCGCCTTGAAAACGATGGCATCGATGAGGGCCGGATCAATCGCTTGCAGCGTCTGCTCGGCGCCCAGCGCAGTGAATTGAGCCAGATCCATGGCCTGTTTGTGTATGACGAAACCGGGCGATGGATCGCTAATTCAAACGGCGCCGAAGTCGGTGTGGCGAACAATTCCGACCGTGAATACTTCATCTTCCATCGTGATCACCCTGATCGCGGCCCGCACATCGGGCCGTCGATCAAGAGCCGTTCCAGCGGCGAATGGATCATGACCGTATCGCGGCGGCTCAATCATCCCGACGGCAGCTTTGCCGGCGTCGCACTGTCGACGATTTATCTCAGCCACTTCCTGCAGCTCTACGACAGCATCGACATTGGCAGAAACGGTGTGATCAGCCTGATCGCCGACGATGCCCGCATTGTCGTGCGTCGACCGTTCCATGATGCGGACATCGGTTCCAGCCTGACCAAGAGCCCGCTGTTCACTCAGTTGCTGCCCGTCAGCAGTGCGGGGACGGCCACGATCACATCGGTGATCGACGGCGTCGAGCGCGTGACGGGTTATCGTCGGGTCGATGGCTATCCGCTGATTGTCTTTACCGCGTTGAACAAAGACGAAGTGTTGGCGAGCTGGCGCAAGGAGTCGCTGCTCAGTGCCGCCATCGTCTCGTTGTTGCTGGGGTTTTTGGGCGTGTTGGGTTATCGCCTGATCAAGTTGATGAAACAGCAGAACCGCATTCAGTCTGAACTGCTCGGCGCCCAGGACAAGTTGCTGGAGGTCAATCGCAACCTGGAACTGTTGGCGCTGGAAGACGCCCTCACCGGGATGGCCAACCGGCGTCAGTTCGATCTGTTCATTCAGGCCGAAGCGGGGCGTGCCCGGCGCAACCATACCGGCCTCGCGCTGCTGATGATCGATGTCGATCATTTCAAGGCTTTCAATGATCACTACGGGCACCTGGCTGGCGACGACTGCTTGCGCAAGATCGGTGCGATCATCGTCGACAACATCAAGCGTCCCGGTGACCTGGCATCGCGTTTCGGTGGCGAAGAGTTTGCCGTGGTGCTGCCCGGGACTGATTACGTGGGAGCGTTTTTGCTGGCGGAGAAAATCCGTAGCGCGGTGCTCGCCAGCGGCCTGGAGCACAGTGAAAGTCCCGAAGGGGTGGTGACGGTCAGTGTCGGCGTCTGTGGCTACGATGCGGTTTCGCAAGCGGCTACCGAAGACTTGATCGGTGCTGCCGACAAGGCGTTGTACGTGGCCAAGGCCAGCGGTCGCAACATGAGCGTCATCGCCAACTGAGGTGCAGACAAAGCGGGCACTGGCCTGCATCCGTTTGCTCATCATTCCTCGGGATGCGATCTTTCAAAAGACCACCGCTTGAACACCTGAACATAGACCACCCCGTTGACCAGCAACACCAGACCGGCCAGCCACAGTTGAATGCCCGGCGTCAGGCCGGCCGGGTAAATGATCGGCCACACATAATGCTCGATGAAACCAGCGCCATAACCGCTTTGCCCGGCAGCATGGCGCATCAGGTTTTCCCAGCGCGTCAGCGGGCAGGGCAGGTGGAAGAATTCCACCGCCACACCCCATGCGGCGCAGGGCAGGTGCCAGCCGATCAGGCGGCGCCATTTGAGCAGCAGCAACCCGCCGAACAAGACGAAGAGAATGAACGCCAGGTGGAACAGCACCAGCCCATCGGCAGCAATTCGGTAAAGCATGTCGACTCCCGCTGGGGTCAGGCGATCGCTCTATCCTACTCGCGAAAATCAGTGAACTGCGCGCGCATGCGTCCGTTGTGCCTGGCTTGATAGCGCAACTTGTCGACCTGTTCGACGAATTCCAGCGCCGTATTGTGCAAGGACGCATGCTCAACAAAGATCAAACGACGGAGAACTCGTGCGCGATCTGAATGGAGCGGGTTCGTGGCAATGCGCAAGATTGTTCAAGCCTTCGGCTGCGGCTGCTGGCACAGTCTGGCGTCTTTCTTCTGGTTGTAGAGCGTTATGTCCAACTCACACTTGCCGCGCCGTGCGTTTCTTCGCGGTGCCGCAGCGATCATGCCGTTGTCCCTGGCCACCGCGCCCTGGGGCTTGCTGGCCGGTTCCATGGCCATTGAGGCAAATCTCACGCCGCTGCAAGGGCAGGGCCTGTCGAGCATCGTCTTTGCCGGCGCCGCGCAACTGGTGGCCATCGGCATGCTCAAGGGCGGGGCCGGGATCTTTTCGATCCTGTTGACCACGCTGTTGCTGACTTCCCAGCATTTACTCTACGGGATGAGCATGCGCTCGGTGATTTCGCCGTTGCCGGGGCGCTGGCGGTTGGGCCTGGGATTTCTGCTCACCGACGAGTTGTTTGCCCTGACCAGCCAGCACGACAAGCAGCAGTTCGATCGCTGGTACGCCTTGGGCGTCGGCCTGACGTTCTACGTTGCCTGGAACCTCTTCACCCTCGCCGGGATCGTGCTTGGCAGCAGTATTCCCGGTCTTGAACACATTGGGCTGGATTTCTCCATCGCTGCCACGTTCATTGCGCTGATCACCCCGGTGGTGCGCAACGTGCCGACGGTGGTCTGCGTCGCTGTTTCGCTGTTCTGCTCGGTGTTGTTCAGCTATTGGCAGTGGGGCTCGGCGCTGGTGCTGTCGGGGCTGGCAGGCATGACTGCCGGGTTTATCTGCAACAAATTCCAGGGAGCGCGCACATGATGGTCTGGGCAGTCATTTTCGGCATGGGCGTGCTGGTGTTTCTCAATCGTTATGTCTTTCTCGAGCCGCGGCTGCCACTGCGCCTGAGCAGCAATGCCCGGCAGTTTCTCGGCTTCGCCGTGCCCGGGATGTTGACGGCGATTTGCGGGCCAATCGTGTTCATGCCCGAGAAACAACTGAACCTGCAATGGGACAACCCATACCTGATCAGTTCGCTGGTGGCAGTCTGCCTGGTGCTCTACACCCGCAACACCTTGCTCAGCATGTTGTTGAGCATGGGCTTCTTCTTTTTGCTGCGCGGGTGGCTGTAAGTCGGGCACAGGATTCTGTTCTACGCTTAAAACGGATAAACGACCCCTTCAGGAAGAGAGGTGAACATGGCAATCGACCCCAAGCGTCCGGACCCGGAAGACGACAAGGATGAACCGACAGAAGAAGAGCTTGAACAGCAGCGAAAATCGGAGAAGACGTGGAAACACGACGACAGTCGCGAGCTGTCGGATCGTGATATCGAAATTCCATTAAAACCCTGACCCCTGAGCGGGCTCCAGACACGAACAAGCCCCGGTTTTTGGCGGGGCTTTGTCGTGACTGCGACCGTTACCTGGGTTATTCCAGAGTATTAAGGAGGTCCGGATGAGCGGCTCGAAAACCCAATGTCTTGTCGATCCAGGCATTGAGCTCGTTGACCATTACCGGGGGCTTGCCCGGGTAACTTTCGAGGGTTGAACTCAGGATTTCATTGATGTTGGGGATTGAACGCAAGTTACGGGTCTGTATGTATTGCCCGATGAAACAGTCGAGTTGGTAGTGCTCTGTCTTTGTAAGAAAAACACGAGCCAAACTCACGACTTGATTATTCATAAAATCGTCGCGCAATTTAGTTCTCTGCAAGGCTTGGTGTATGGGGATCACTTTATTGCTGACTCTTTGGTCAGCTGATGGTGTCGCTGGAAATACGGCGCGAATATTAGCGTTAGCGACAATAAATGTATGCAAAGCGACTCGCTGGTCAGACCAGCGGTTAAACCCGGGATCCCGGTGTTAATTCAGCGAAACAGTTACTGTTAAAGTTGTAACCTTATCTTTCATGAATAACTGTTATTTATGTCAGAGTCACTGTCGTTATTGACACTTTCAGGTCACTTCAACAATTAATTCCGGTCCCTGGTTTCTCGTATTGCCAACCGCTTTGCCAACCTTGTGCCAGCAGAACGCGTGGCTGTCTTCACCTTGCAAAAGTACCATTTGCTCGGCGCGTTCCCGGGGCGTGGCCGGGTCCAGCCATTCCCGCGCCAGTTCGGCCGAAAACACCACCGGCCGACGGTCATGAATGTCCAGCATGCCGCCGGCGCTGTCGGCGGTGATGATCACAAAGCCGTCGTCTTCCCTGGGCGCAGCGCCGCCCGTCGGGAATTGGCCGATGGCCGCGCAGAACACCGGCCCCTGATCACGTCGCCGAATCAGCCAGGGTTGCCGTGTGCCGTCTCCGGCATCGACCCATTCAAACCAGTTGTCGACAGGGCAGATCGCCCGGTGTGGCCAGATCGCCCGGAAGAACGGACCGTGGGCAACTTTCTCGACCCGCGCATTGATCGGCGCGGCGCGATCCTTGGCCCAATGCGGACGCCAGCCCCAGCGCTGCGAATCGGCGTGCAGGCCGTCGTCCTCCCGATGCAACAGCGCCAGTTGCGTGGTGGGCGCCGCGTTGTAGCGCGCCAAAGGCTGATCGCCGACGTGGTTGATCAGCGCGTCGGGGATGCTCAGCACCGCGACGAAATCGTGGATTCCCCGGTATTGCGACAAGCGTCCACACATCGACTGGTTCCTCTGGCCAAGGCTTTCAGTCTAGTTGCCTCAGATCACGTGCGCCCGTCAGCTGCACCGTCAGTTCCTGTCGGAACCAAACTCTGTGTACCCTTATCCAACTCCGGCTCGCAGCGCGCTGCGGGCCGAAGAAGGATGAACGGTCGAAGGCATTTTGCCGTTTGACGTGTTGACCGTAACGGTCTGACCCAAGGCAAAACATGAAACAGTGGTTGAAGATACTCATGACCGGCGCGGTGGCCGTCAGTCTGCTGGGCTGTATTGCAGCGCCCATCGAAATGACCCCGCAAACCGAACAACGCCTGCGCGCGCAACCACCGATCCGCTTTCTGCTGACATTCGATGACGGTCCCTCCGCCTCGAGTTTCTGGAACCCCACCGAAACCGTGCTCGACAGTCTGGCGGTGAATCCGCTGCAAACGGACATCAAAGCGGTGTTCTTCGTCCAGACCCGTGCCTCGAGGGCCGGCGGCAGCGACATCGGGCGCGCAGTCATGCACCGCGAGCGGGATGCCGGGCACATCCTGGCCTTCCACACGGCCACACCGTCGCACACCAATCACCGTTCGCTTGACGCCCAGCAACTGCAACAGGCGCTCACTGATGGCAGCGCTGATATTGCCGCGATCAGCGGCGCGCCCCCAACTCTGGTGCGGCCGCCATTCTGGAGTTACGACAAGCGCACGTTTGCCGCCTATCAGCAGCATGGCCTGCATGTGTTGCTCACCGACCTGAGCGCCAACGACGGCAAGATCTGGGGCTTCAATGCCAGCCCGCGGCGGCGTTCGCACATGCTGCGTTCAATGTCCGAGGTGCGCGAGCGCATCGCCCGTGGTGAGCTGCCCGTGGTGGACGGGGTCATTCCGGTGGTGGTGACCTTCCATGACCTCAATCGCTACACCGCCCGGCACACCCGCGAGTACTTGCAGATCCTGCTCGACAGCGCCCAGGCGACCGGCGTCAGGACCGCAGACCGGCCGTTTTACGACGACACCGCCGCACTGCAACGCGCAGCAATGGCGCGCACGTTGCGCGACAGTTCGCAGCCGGTTGAACTGCCGGGCATGTGGAACTGGATCTGGAAGGACAATCCGCATTGAACAATCTGTTAAAAGTGAGAGGCATTTAACATTTTTCGCTGGCGCACAATCGGCAAAGGCGATCTATGCTGAAACGGATCCAAACCGATCAACTGTCGCCGAGGCACCGGCCATGGTTCCTATTTCAGTACTTTGCAACATAGTAGAGTCCGGTTTTGAGCCGCTGACCTGCGAGTGCACGGAAACCCTGGGCCTATTGCGCATCGAGGTTTTCGAGCCTGCTTCCGGCGACGTCAAGTTGTTGATCGATGGTGTTTCGACCGAGCAACTGACCAGTGTGCGCGCCATCTCCGAGCTGATCGGCGAGTTGCGTACCGAGATGAGCGCCGGGCGCCGGGCCTTTGCCGGCTAAGCGTTTTCAGTTTCTCGGCAACAGTTCATCAATCATCCGCAGGCAATGGTTCAAGCCCGGCGACACATCGCCCGCCCGCCGACTGAGAATGATCGGCGAGGTCGCGTTATCTTCCAGTAATGGCGTGAAGCCGATGTCGTCGCGGTGCAGCAATTGCACCGAGGCCGGCACCAGCGTGACCCCGATTCCGGCCCCCACCAAACCAATCGCCGTTTGCAGTTCATTGGTCCATTGCGCGACGTGGATGCTCACGCCGTAGGATTCGAACAGCGCGATGACGTGATCGGCATAGCTGGGGCGCGGGTTGCCGGGGTAGAGCACAAAGGGTTCCCTGGCCAGATCGCGCAGGCTGATGGGGCCGGCAAGCAAAGGATGCCCGGCGGGCAGGGCGGCAACCAGGCGGTCTTCGGTCAGTACGGTTTGTACGATGGCCGGGTCGTCGATGCGGATACGTCCGAAACCGATATCGATACGTCCGGCCTTCAACGCCTGTACCTGTTGCAGGGTGGTCATTTCCGAAAGGCCCAACTCCAGCTCCAGCGGCTCGCCACTGCGTAAGCGGCGGATCAGTTCCGGGAGCACGCCGTACAGCGTCGACGGCGCAAAACCGATGCCCAGCCAGGTTTTTTCTCCCAGTCCGATGCGCCGCGTGTTGTCGCAAATCTTGTTCAGCTGTTCGAGCAGGGCGGTGGAGTGTTCATGGAAAAACCGCCCGGCGTCGGTCAATTTCAGTGGTCGCCCACGCTCCAGCAGGATCACCCCCAGTTCATCCTCCAGCTGCTGGATCTGCCGGCTCAAGGGCGGCTGGGCGATGTGCAGCAGTTCGGCGGCGCGGGTGAAGTTGAGGGTTTGCGCCAAGACCTGGAAATAGCGCAGGTGCCGCAGTTCCATGGAGCCTCCGGATGTCAGTTGTTTGCATACCTTTAAGGTATCAAGTCAGACCAATTCTATATTGGCATCGAAAAAAAAGCCGTACGAGAATCGATTCCAGAACTCCAAGAACCTGACGGGTATTGAAATGCTTGCAACAGCCATTGAGTCGATCGAGACGATCATCGTCGATCTGCCGACCATCCGCCCGCACAAGCTGGCGATGCACACCATGCAGAACCAGACCCTGGTGATCATCCGCGTGCGTTGCGCCGACGGCATCGAAGGCATCGGCGAATCCACCACCATCGGTGGCCTGGCCTACGGCAACGAAAGCCCGGACAGCATCAAGACCAACATCGACAAACACTTCGCGCCACTGTTGATCGGTCAGGACAGCGGCAACGTCAATGCCGCCATGTTGCGCCTGGAGCGCAGCATCCGTGGCAACACCTTCGCCAAATCCGGGATTGAAACCGCGCTGCTCGACGCTCAGGGCAAACGCCTGGGGCTGCCGGTCAGCGAACTGCTCGGTGGCCGTGTGCGTGATGCGCTGCCCGTGGCCTGGACCCTGGCCAGTGGCGACACCGAAAAAGACATCGCTGAAGCGGAAAAAATGCTCGACCTGCGTCGCCATCGCATCTTCAAACTGAAGATTGGTGCCGGCGAGGTCAACCGCGACCTGGCCCACGTGATCGCGATCAAGAAAGCCCTGGGCGACCGCGCCAGTGTGCGGGTCGACGTCAATCAGGCCTGGGACGAAGCCGTCGCGCTGCGTGCCTGCCGGATTCTCGGGACCAATGGCATCGACCTGATCGAACAGCCGATCTCGCGCAACAACCGCGCCGGCATGGCGCGTCTGAACGCCATGAGCCCGGCGCCGATCATGGCCGACGAGTCCATCGAGTGTGTGGAAGATGCGTTCAACCTGGCTCGCGAAGGCGCGGCTTCGGTGTTCGCCCTGAAGATTGCCAAGAATGGCGGCCCGCGCGCCGTGTTGCGCACCGCCTCCATCGCCGAAGCAGCGGGTATCGCCCTCTACGGCGGCACCATGCTCGAAGGTGGCCTGGGCACCATGGCCTCGGCGCACGCCTTCGTCACCCTGAACAAACTGGCGTGGGACACTGAGCTGTTCGGCCCGTTGCTGTTGACCGAAGACATTCTCAGCGAACCGCTGGTCTACCGCGATTTCGAGCTGCACGTGCCGAACACCCCGGGTCTGGGCCTGAGCCTGGATGAAGAACGCCTGGCGTTTTTCCGCCGCGACAAGACATCCACCGCCATTCATCAAGCCTGAGGAGAGCGTTATGCTGTTCCACGTAAAAATGACCGTGAACCTGCCGGTCGACATGAATCCAGAAGCGGCGGCCAAATTGAAGGCTGACGAAAAAGCCCTGGCCCTGCGCCTGCAAGACCAAGGCAAGTGGCGTCACCTGTGGCGCATCGCCGGGCATTACGCCAATTACAGCGTGTTCGATGTCGACAGCGTTCAGGAGCTGCATGACCTGCTGATGCAACTGCCGCTGTTCCCGTACATGGCCATCGAGATCGACGCGATGTGCCGGCATCCATCTTCCATCCGTGACGACGACCGCTGAGCCCAGCCTGTTCAGCGCGCTAACCTAATAATTACAAGATGAGGAACCCACCAACATGAACGTCAAGATTTCCCACACTGCCGAAGTCCAGAATTTTCTCGAAGAGGCCAGCGGCCTGCAGAACGACGCCGGTAATCCACGGACCAAGGCGCTGATCTACCGCATCCTGCGTGACTCGGTGAACATCATCGAAGACCTCGCCGTGACCCCGGAAGAGTTCTGGAAGGCGGTCAACTACCTCAACGTGCTGGGTGCGCGTCAGGAAGCCGGGCTGGTGGTGGCCGGTCTCGGTCTGGAGCACTACCTCGACCTGCTGATGGACGCCGAAGACGAGCAGGCCGGTAAATCCGGCGGTACGCCGCGCACCATCGAAGGCCCGCTGTACGTGGCGGGTGCACCGTTGTCCGAAGGCGAAGCGCGCCTGGATGACGGCGTTGATCCGGGTGTGACCCTGTTCATGCAAGGTCGTGTGTTCAACACCGCAGGCGAACCGCTGGCCGGTGCCGTGGTGGACGTCTGGCACGCCAATACCGGCGGTACCTATTCGTACTTCGACCCGGCCCAATCGGAATTCAACCTGCGTCGCCGCATCGTTACCGACGCCGAAGGCCGCTACCGTTTCCGCAGCATCGTGCCGTCGGGCTACGGCTGCCCACCGGACGGTCCGACCCAGCAACTGCTCGATCAACTGGGCCGTCATGGCCAGCGTCCGGCGCACGTGCACTTCTTCATTTCCGCACCGGATCATCGCCACCTGACGACGCAGATCAACCTCGATGGCGAAAAGTACCTGCATGACGACTTCGCCTACGCCACCCGTGACGAGCTGATCGCCAAGATCACTTTCAGCGACGATCAGCAGCGCGCCGCTGCCCATGGCGTGAGCGGTCGTTTTGCCGAAATCGAATTCGATTTCACCCTGCAATCGTCTGCCCAGCCTGAGGAACAACAGCGCCACGAGCGGGTTCGTGCACTGGAAGACTGACAACAAGCCATGTGGGAGCGCGCCTGCTCGCGAAGACGGAGTCAGCGTCAACATCAATGTTGACTGACATTGCGCTTTCGCGAGCAGGCCCGCTCCCACAAGGGTTTCGGTTAGCTGTCTGGAAAATCTCCAGGGACTGATGCGGTGTTCTAGAATGGCCCGAAGCAACTTATAACAACAATGAGAGTGACCCGATGATGCAAGCTCAACTGTTGAGTCAGCGCAGCAGAGTATTCGACCATGCCGACCCTTATGCGGTGTCGGGCTACGTCAATCAGCACGTCGGTAATCATTGCATTCTCATGCCTCGTGCCGGCAGCCCGCTGGCCAGCCTTGACCATCGCAAATTCGCCAGCCTCGACCTGTGCCGCATCAGTTACGGAGCCAGTGTGCGCGTGACGTCCGGTGCGCTGGACAGTATTTATCACCTGCAAGTGTTGCTGCGCGGCAACTGCCTGTGGCGTGGCCACGGCCAGGAGCATTACTTTGCGCCCGGCGAATTGCTGCTGATCAACCCCGACGATCCGGTGGACCTGACCTATTCCGCCGATTGCGAAAAATTCATCCTCAAAGTCCCGACCCGCCTGTTTGAATCCGTTTGCGATGAGCAGCGCTGGCGGTATCCGGGGCAGGGCGTGCGGTTTCTGGAAAACCGTTATCAACTCGATGAGCTGGAAGGTTTCGTCAACCTGCTGGCGATGATCTGCCAGGAGGCCGAGTCCACCGAACAGATCCCCAGGGTGCAGGAGCATTACACGCAGATCATCGTCAGCAAGATGCTCAGCCTGATGAGAACCAACGTCTGCCGCCTTGAACTGAGCTCGCAGACGGCCACCTTCGAGGCAATTGCCGATTACATCGCCAATAACCTCAAGCAGGACATCGACAGTGAAGAACTCGCGCGCCAGGCGCACATGAGCTTGCGTTCGCTGTATGGCCTGTTCGAGCGCAATGCCGGACTCACGCCAAAAAACTACCTGCGCCAGAAACGACTGGAACGCATCAACGCCTGCCTCAGCGACCCGACCTGCAATGTGCGCAACGTCACCGAAGTGGCGATGGATTACGGCTTCCTGCACCTGGGGCGGTTCTCCGACAGCTATCGCAAGCAGTTCGGTGAATTACCGTCCGATACCCTCAAGCGCCGGCACTGAAACCGGCACGTCCAACATTCATGGCGCCTGACCCGACGCCTTCGCGAGCAGGCTCGCTCCCACACTGGATCGCGTTACCCCTGTGGGAGCGAGCCTGCTCGCGAAGGGGCCTGCACAGTCACCCTTGATAGCGCCTGACACACCGCAAGCCCCCTGCACAAAACGGATAAAGGTCTGCACCCCGCGGATAGTCCAGCCCATTGCCCCGTCCTAGCATGACCCCTGCCTGAACAATAACAATGGAGGCGGCGGCCATGACCCTGCGACCCGAATATTTGCATTCCCTGCTTGAAGACGATGCCGAACAAGGCGTCTATCGCTGCAAGCGTGAGATGTTCACCGACCCCCGGTTGTTCGATCTGGAGATGGAACACATCTTCGAAGGCAACTGGCTGTATCTGGCCCACGAAAGCCAGATCCCCAATATCAATGACTTCTACACCACCACCATGGGGCGCCAGTCGATCTTCATCGCGCGCAACAAGGACGGTGTGCTCAACGCCTTCATCAACGCCTGCAGTCATCGCGGCGCGACCCTGTGCCGGCACAAGTCCGGCAACAAAAGCTCCTACACCTGCCCGTTCCACGGCTGGACCTTCAACAATTCCGGCAAGCTACTCAAAGTCAAAGACCCGGCCAACGCCGGTTACCCGGCGAGCTTCAATTGCGAAGGCTCTCACGACCTGACCAAAGTGGCGCGTTTCGAATCCTATCGCGGTTTCCTGTTTGGCAGCCTGAAGGCCGATGTGTTGCCGCTGGTGGAGCACTTGGGCGAGTCGGCGAAAATCATCGACATGATCGTCGATCAGTCGGCTGAAGGCCTGGAAGTGCTGCGCGGTTCTTCGAGCTACATCTACGAAGGCAACTGGAAACTCACCGCCGAAAACGGTGCCGATGGTTACCACGTCAGCTCCGTGCACTGGAACTATGCGGCCACCCAGAACCAGCGCAAACAGCGCGAAGCCGGTGATGAAAACCCGACCATGAGCGCCGGCAGCTGGGCCAAGCAGGGCGGTGGTTTCTATTCCTTCGACAAGGGCCACATGCTGCTCTGGACCCGGTGGGCCAACCCCGAGGATCGTCCGCTGTACGAACGTCGCGACGAGCTGGCGCAAGATTTCGGCAAGGCTCGCGCCGACTGGATGATCGAAAACTCGCGCAACCTGTGCCTGTACCCGAACGTGTACCTGATGGACCAGTTCAGCTCGCAGATTCGTATCGCCCGGCCGATCTCGGTCAACCGTACGGAAATCACCATTTACTGCATCGCGCCAAAGGGCGAGAGCGATCACGCGCGGTCGAGCCGGATTCGTCAGTACGAAGACTTCTTCAACGTCAGCGGCATGGCCACGCCGGACGACCTGGAAGAGTTTCGCTCGTGCCAGACCAGCTACCAGGGCAGCGTCACCACCTGGAACGACATGTCCCGGGGTGCCGAGCACTGGATCGATGGCGCCGATGAGGCGGCAAAAGAAATCGACCTGCATCCGCTGCTCAGCGGTGTGCGCACCGAGGACGAAGGCCTGTTCGTGCTGCAACACAAGTATTGGCAGCAGACCATGCTCAAGGCCCTGGCGGCCGAGCAGTCGAAACTGATCGCCGTGGAGGACGTGCAATGACCATTTCCTATGAAGCGGTGCGCGACTTCCTTTATCGCGAAGCACGCTACCTCGACGACCGCCAGTGGGACGACTGGCTGGAAATGTATGCCGTTGACGCGACCTACTGGATGCCGTCCTGGGACGACAACGATGAACTGACCGAAGACCCGCAGCGGGAAATCTCGCTGATCTGGTACGGCAACCGCACCGGCCTTGAAGACCGCATCTTCCGCATCAAGACCGAGCGCTCCAGCGCCAGCGTGCCGGACACCCGCACGTCCCACAACATCAGCAACATCGAGCTACTGGAACAAGCCGACGGACTGTGCAAGGTGCGCTTCAACTGGCACACCCTGAGCTTTCGCTACAAAACCGTCGACAGCTATTTCGGCAGCAGTTTCTACACCCTCGATGTGCGCGGTGAAAACCCGCTGATCAAGGCCAAGAAAGTGATTCTGAAGAACGATTACGTTCGCCAGGTCATCGATGTTTACCATTTGTGAGACTGCCGTCATGACCCATTCCATCGCGTTCAATTTTGAAGACGGCGTCACTCGATTCATCGACGCCAACGTCGGCGAAACCGTGGCCGATGCCGCGTACCGCCAAGGCATCAACATTCCGCTGGACTGCCGCGACGGCGCCTGCGGCACCTGTAAGTGCTTTGCCGAAGCCGGGCAATACGATTTGGGCGAGGAGTACATCGAAGACGCCCTCAGCCCTGAAGAGGCCGAACAAGGGTTTGTCCTGACCTGCCAGATGCGCGCCCAGAGCGATTGCGTGGTGCGGGTGCCAACGTCCTCCGAGGTCTGCCGCACCCGTCAGGCCAGCTACGACGCGACCATCAGCGCCGTGCGCCAGTTGTCCGACAGCACCATCGCGCTGTCGATCAAGGGTGAGGCGTTGAGCAAACTGGCATTCTTGCCGGGGCAGTACGTGAACCTGGGCATTCCCGGCAGCGAGCAGACCCGCGCTTATTCGTTCAGCTCGTTGCAGCGCGACGGCGAGGTCAGCTTCCTGATCCGCAACGTGCCGGGCGGGTTGATGAGCAGCTTCCTCACCGGCATGGCCAAGGCGGGCGACAGCATGAGCCTGGCCGGCCCCTTGGGCAGTTTCTACCTGCGCGATATCCGCCGCCCGTTGCTGTTGCTGGCCGGTGGCACCGGATTGGCGCCGTTCACCGCGATGCTGGAGAAAATCGCCGAGCAGGGCAGTGATCACCCGTTGCACCTGATCTATGGCGTGACCCACGATTTCGACCTGGTGGAGCTCGACCGCCTGGAAGCCTTCGCCGCGCGCATTCCCAACTTCACCTTCAGCGCCTGCGTCGCCAGCCCTGAGAGCCAGCATCCGCTCAAGGGCTACGTCACCCAGCACATCGAGCCAAAGCATTTGAATGACGGTGATGTCGATGTCTACCTGTGCGGTCCGCCGCCGATGGTCGAGGCCGTCAGCCAGTTCATCCGCGAGCAAGGTATTGCGCCTGTGAACTTCTACTACGAAAAATTTGCCGCCAGCGCGGCGTGAGGTGCTCATGGACAGATTCACAGATAAAGTCGCGCTGATCACTGGCGCGGCGCAAGGCATCGGCCGGCGCGTTGCTGAGCGCATGGCGGCGGAAGGGGCGAAGCTGATTCTGGTTGATCGTTCCGACCTGGTCTTCGAGGTCCAGCAGCAACTGGGGCAGGGCAGTCAGGTCCTGGCTTTGACTGCCGACCTTGAGCAATACGACGAATGCAACCGGGTGATGCAGAGCGCCGTCAAGCATTTCGGGCGCCTGGACGTGTTGATCAACAACGTCGGCGGGACAATCTGGGCCAAGCCTTTCGAGCACTACGAAGCGTCGCAGATCGAAGCCGAAGTGCGCCGTTCGCTGTTCCCGACATTGTGGTGTTGCCATGCCGCATTACCGTTCATGCTGGAGCAGGGCAGTGGGGCGATCGTCAACGTGTCGTCCATCGCCACCCGCAGCGTCAATCGCGTGCCCTACGGCGCGGCGAAGGGCGGCGTGAATGCACTGACGGCGTGCCTGGCATTCGAAACCGCCGGACGCGGCGTGCGGGTCAATGCCACCGCGCCCGGGGGGACCGAAGCGCCGCCGCGGGTGATTCCGCGCAACAGCGCCGAGCAGAGCCCGCAAGAGAAAGTCTGGTATCAGCAGATCGTCGACCAGACCATCGACAGCAGCCTGATGAAACGCTACGGCACGCTGGATGAGCAGGCCGGCGCTATTCTGTTTCTGGCCAGCGATGATGCTTCCTACATCACTGGCATGGTCATGCCGGTTGGCGGCGGTGATCAGGGCTGACAATCGATGGGTTACAAGCGACGCTGAAAGGCTCTGACGATTCTGAGCGTGGCGTCGCTGGTGTCAAGGTTGTGTACGGCATCCAGTGGAAACCAGATGCAGTCGAAGATTTCGTTTTGTGGCCGGGCTTCATTCAGGTTCACCACTGAGGCTTCGTAGACGTGGTGGCGGGTGCCTGCCGTTTCCATCTCCATGAGGTACAGCATCTCATCGCTCTCGAGCCCGGTTTCTTCCTGGAGCTCGCGCTGGGCGGCTTCTGGCACCGTTTCACCGGGTTCGACCTTTCCGCCAGGCAATGCCCAGCGACATCTCGGCTTGCGCACCAGGAGAATGTGTCGGTCCTGCTCGCAAATGACGGTTGCGCGTACTTTCATGTGTTACCCGATTGTTGCCTGCCACAAAACAGAAATAAAAATGCAATATTCAAGCCGTGCGCATTTTGCCTCTCTTCGGGAAGTTGGAGGGCTCTAAAAGTGTAAAAGTGCATTTGAATGGAGTAATTCGAGACGACGTCTGGTCGGCACTCTCGCGGCAGGTGGGTGTAAGGTAGAAGCGTTAACTCTGGATATCACTGCCGAAATGGAGGTGACTATGAGCGTTCCGATGTTGAACAGAATGCACATGAACGGTTATGACGTACTCAGCGTAAACAACGGCCCATGGCGCGTCTGCACCAAAGGTGACCGGCTGGCATCATTTGCCAGCCGAGAAGAAGCCTTGGCATTTGCGGCGTCTCTTCCCGGTTACCGATCGAAGCCGAGCAAGCAGGCGAACAGTCAGTAAGGGCCTATAGCGCACGCAAAAGCCCCGGCATGCCGGGGCTTTTCGTTGTGTCCGGTGAAAGGTCTCACTTGTTGCGAGTGATGGTCTTGGCTTTCACTTCCTCGGCGTACGCCGACAAGCGTTTTTCGTCGCCTTGAAACAGGTCGCACAGGCGCTTGACGGCTTCTGCATCGACATCGTTACCGGTCAGGCGCAATTGCTCCGCGATGCGCAACAGTTCCACTGCCGACCATCGCAGGTCTGATGCCAGCCCTTGCAGATCACGCCGAAGCGCTTGTTCGCTTTCGTTAAGCCACATGATGTTCTCCTGAAACGCAGTGCTACGAAAGATTAGACCCATTACTGACACGAGGCGTTGTATTCGTCTGCTTCTGCGCCGCTTCCTTTGGTCGGGAAATTTGCGCGAACGGAAAAATTCGCTGTCGTAGTCACGTAGCGATCTTGCAAATGGCGATCACAGCACCATCGTCTAAGGCGCGACGCCAAAAATGGCTGCCGGGGTGGGGACAGGCTACATTTCATGTTTTCAGGATAAGGATGCTTTATGCAGAGTCGCATGTGGTTGGGGGGTGTGGTTTTGGCGTTGATGGGGGGATGTTCGTTGCCGGCGTCTGTAGTGCCCGGCGAACCGAATGTCAGCAAGTACAGTGAGAAAGCACCCAAGGACTATGCCGCGTGCGTATTGCCGATGTGGCAGAAAGAAGTTTCCAACAGTACTCAAGCGTCGATTTCCAATGGCTACCGGATCACCGCGCCCAGCATCATCACGGCCGATGAGGTTCTGGATATCGTGAAGTCGAAGGACGGTAGCCGGGTGTCGCTGTATCAAGGGCCGCCCTGGGCGAAATCCGGCGCACTGCGCGATGCAGTGCGTGACTGCCTGTAGTCTTCAGCCGGAAATGTCCGTGACCTGGATGAGTTGATCGTCGCTTGCCTGAGCGTTCGCTGTGCCTTTCTTTTCCCGGCGGTCATTCATCCAGTTGTCGACCTGCGCATTGAACTCGGCGGGCGCTTTGCGCGCGACCTTCCGGGCGATATCCAGAATGGTTTGCTGGGCAAGGGCGTCTTCCATGCGCTTTTGCGCCGTCATCATTGCGCCATGCACCGAGCAGTGGCCTTCAAGCGCCCAGTCGGGAGCTTCACCTTCAAATAACGCGCAGCGACCGCGAATCTCCCGGCATTCAAAAATGGCCTTGCGCCCATCGATGGCGTTGACGATATCCAGTAGCGAGATCTCGTCGGCTGGTCGCGCCAACTTGAAGCCCCCCCGCACACCCTCGGTGGCGACCACCAGTTTTGCCTTGGCCAGTTTGGTGAAGATTTTTGCCAGATAGTCCAGGGGCACGCCCTGCAGTTGCGCAAGGTCGCGCACGCTCGCTTCACGGGTATCGCCGCAATTACCCACCAGGAAAATCAGGCAGTGAATGCCGTACTCGACACCTGCGCTGTAAAGAGACATCTCGATCTCCGACTAATGTTGTCGCAAATATTAACAGCTGATGACCGACCATACAACGCGCCGAAGCGCTTTTGAATTTTTCCGATAACTGCGCTGAAGCTATCGGTTTCAGAGGGTTTTGCCGGTGTATCGATTTGATCGATTGCAAGCATTTGAAAAAATCTGTTGCGGCTTTTAACTAGGACAAATAGAGTCGCCGTTGTCAGGTCGGGAGCCAAGCGCTGCGTTCACAAGGACGAGCACACCAATCCCCTGATCATTCAACGAATTTCAATGCCTCTCTGGAGCGACAAATGAAACAGCATATTTTGGTAATCGGCGCAGGTTTCGGTGGCATGTGGACCGCTTTGAGCGCCACGCGTCTGTTCGACATTCATGGTCACGATGACGTTGAAGTGACCGTGCTGGCTCCGCAGGCCGAACTGCGTGTGCGTCCGCGCTTCTACGAGCCGAATGCCCACCAGCTGGCCGCTCCGATTGGCGAACTGTTCGATGCGGTCGGTGTGAAGTTCATCAAGGGCGCCGCCGAAACCATCGACGTCGCGCAAAAGCGTGTTGGCTACATCGACGCGGCGGGCGAAAAACAGGTCGCCATCTACGACAAACTCGTTCTGGCCACCGGCAGTCGTCTGGCCGTGCCTGGTACCCCGGGTGTGGCTGAGCATGCGTTCGATGTCGACCAGATCGAGCAGGCCGTGCGCCTGGAAAACCACCTCAAGTCCCTGGTCAACCAGCCAGAAAGCCCGGCGCGCAATACCGTCGTGGTGGCCGGCGGCGGTTTCACCGGCATCGAAACGGCGACTGAAATGCCGACTCGCCTGCGTGCCATCCTGGGTGATCGTGCGGACATCAACGTGATCATCGTGGATCGCGGTAATAAGGTCGGCGGTTCCATGGGGCCGCAAATCGCCGAGAAAATCGCTGAGGCCAGCACTGAAACCGGCGTGAAATGGCACCTGAACGCTTCGGTTGTCGCTGTTGATGAACAGGGCGTGACGTTGTCCGACGGCCAGCGCATCGAGGCCAGCACCGTGGTCTGGACGACCGGCGTACGTGCCAGTTCACTGACCGAGCAGATCCCCGCCGAGCGCGATCATCTGGGACGTCTGCATGTTGATGCGCATCTGAAAGTCATCGGGCTGGACGATGTCTATGCCACGGGTGATGTTGCCTACGCGGCCACTGATGACATGGGCAACCATGCGTTGATGACGTGTCAGCACGCCATTGTGTTGGGGCGTCATGCGGGCAATAACGTTGCGGCGCAAATTCTGGGTGTCGAACCGACGCCGTATCGTCAGCCGAAGTATGTAACGTGTCTGGATCTGGGGGCTTGGGGGGCGGTTTATACCGAGGGTTGGGATCGTCAGGTCAAGTTGATCGGGCAGGAGGGTAAGGAACTCAAGACGCAGATCAACACTGTCTGGATTTACCCGCCGGTGGCTGATCGTGCAGTGGCGTGGGCGGCGGCGGATCCTTTGATTCCGATTGCGTGATTTTCTGGTTTTTTGATTGATATGAGTCCTGCCCGGGATTGCCTGGGCGGGATTTTTTTTGCGTTTTGGTTTGTGTACCTATCCGTGCTGCGCTGACGACACCATTGCCCATATGAAATTCGTCGTGTATTTTTTCATGAAATTAAAACTATAAAATTTCACGGAGCCGGTATGTTTCAGCAATCCACCCAACACATCGCCAGCTATTACGCCCATACCTGTGCGGATCAGTTGCCCAATCGACCGGCTCTTGAAGGCGAAGAAACCACTGAAATACTGATTATCGGTGCCGGTTTCAGTGGCCTGCACACCGCATTACGTCTGGCCCTGGCGGGCAAGCGCGTGACGTTGCTGGAAGCCAGCCGAGTGGCCTGGGCTGCATCAGGACGCAACGGTGGCCAGGCCATTCTCGGCTGGTCATGCGACATGCCGCCGCTGGAAGCCGCGTTGGGTTACCAGCGCGCGCGGCAGTTGTGGGAAGGGATGCGTTGGGCAGCGCGGGAGTTGCGGGATTTACCGGGACGCCATGGCTTCGATTGCGACTATCGGCCCGGGCACTTGTGGACCTCGGTGATGCCGCGCCGGGTCAGTCTGCTCACCGAATGGCAGCACGAAGCCAGCCACAAATGGGGTCACGACGGTTTGCAGTTCATCCCCCGGGACCAGTTGCCCGACTGGGTTGCCAGCGAGCGCTATCAGGCGGGGTTGTTTGATCCCGAGGGCGGGCATTTGAATCCGCTGAAGCTGGCGTTGGGGCTGGCCGCTGCGATTGAGCGTGCCGGCGGGGTGATTCATGAACAGAGCAAGGCACTGGATTATCGCGAGGAGGCAGGCGGGTACGTGGTGACCACCGAGCGCGGTCACATCCGCGCGGATGTGCTGGTGCTGGCTTGCAATGCCTACCTTGATCGCCTTGATCCACAACTCGCGAGTTGTGTGTTGCCCGTCGGCACGTACCAGGTGGCCACCGCTGAGCTGACCGAGGCACAGGCCACGGCGTTGCTGCCGGGCAATGTGTGTGTCACTGACAACCAGTTCGTGCTCGATTATTTCCGTCGCACGCCGGACAACCGGTTGTTGTTCGGCGGTGGTTGCACCTACCTCGGCGGCATGCCGAAGGACATCGCCGGTGCCACCCGGCCGTGTCTGGAACGCGTATTCCCGCAATTGAAAGGCGTAGAGCTGGAATTCGCCTGGGGCGGGCACATCGACCTGACCCTCAAGCGCACGCCCGACATCGGCCGGCGCGGCGACCTTTACTGGATGCAGGGCTACTCCGGGCACGGTGTGCTGCCGACCCTGGCCGGGGCGCGGGCGGTGTCCGATGCGATACTCGGCCAGCAGGATGAACTGGCGTTGTACCAGGGTTTGACCAACGGCAGCTTTCCCGGCGGCAAGTACATGGCCGCTCCGCTGGAAGCCATCGGCAAAGCCTGGTATCGGCTGCGCGACAGCATTTGAAACGAGAATTTGCGGAAGCCTATAGATGGACATGCAAGAAGAAATTTCGGCGCTGGCGATCCTGATTCAGGACCTGCGCAAACACAAGAAATACACCCTCAAGGAACTGGCGGACAAAATCGGCCGGTCGGTGGGGTTTCTGTCGCAGGTCGAGCGCGGCTTGTCCCGTCCAACGGTCGCCGACCTGACGGCCATCAGCGAAACCCTCGGCGTGCCCACCACCTATTTCTACAGCCTGCCCAAGCCCATGGCCTTGCCTTGGGTGACGCGGCCGGATGAGCGGCGCACGTTGTACTACGCCGACGGCATCACCGACATCATGGTTTCACCGAAAATGCGCGCGTCCTTTTCGATGCTGGAGAGCCAGCTGGAACCGGGTGCGAGCAGTGGTGACCGGCACATGAAAGACAGCTCGGAGCAGGGCGGCTACGTCCTCGAAGGGCAGTTGACGTTGTGGCTGGATGACGACGAGCCGGTGACTCTGCACGCCGGCGACAGCTTTCAACTCGCCAGTCATGCCCATTGCCGTTACGGCAACCTGTCAGACCAACTCACCCGCGTGCTCTGGGTTTACACCTGATAAAAAACAAGGATCAGAATGATGGATGCTGTGTGCTCTGAACTGCTGGCCGAAGTGCGCGGGTTTCGTCAGCGCAATCCCGATGTGCGTTACGTCGACCTGATTTCCCTGGACATCCCGGGCCATTTCTATGGCAAGCGCTACCCGATCGAAATGCTCGAAAAAGTCGCCGCCGGCAGTGCGCTCAAGTTGCCGCAAAACTGTGTGTTGCTTGGCACTCAGGGCGGGCTGTTCAAGATTGGTGACTATTGCTTCAACGACGGCGACCCGGATGCGCTGCGTCGCCTGGTGCCGGGCACGCTCAAGTTGGTGAGCTGGGAGAAACAGCCACTGGGGCAAATGCTCATCACCTCCGATGGCACAGAAAAGCCGATCGTCTTCGAGCCGCGTGAAGTGTTGGCGCAAGTGCTGGACCGACTCAAACGCAAAGGCATTTTCCCGGTGGTGGCGTTCGAGCTGGAGTTCTATCTGTTCGACAGCCAGTTGCGTGATGGTTTGCCGCAGTTTGCCCGCGATCCGTTGACGGGTGATGCCGATGACCAGCCAAACATGCACATCGAACGCCTGTCGCGGTTTGCCCCGGTGCTCGATGAAATGGTCGAGACCGCGCGGGCGCAGGGTATCGATGCCACGGTAATCACCGCCGAGTTGGGGCCGGGCCAGTTTGAAATCAATTTTGGCCACTCGGATGACGGCCTGCGCGCCGCCGACTGGGCCGCCCTGTTTTGCCGCAGCACCCGTGGCGTGGCGCTCAAGCACAACTACCGCGCCAGTTTCATGGCCAAGCCGTACTTGCAGCACCCTGGCAGCGGCATGCATGTGCATGTGAGCCTGTACGACAAGGCCGGAAATAACCTGTTGGCGGTGAACGGCCAGCAGGCATTGCGCCATGCCGTGGCCGGTTGCCTGGATGTATTGCCGCACTGCATGCCGATTTTCGCACCGAACCACAATGCCCTGCGCCGTCTGAGCGGCACGGTGAACGTCGCATCGCGCGCCAGTTGGGGCTTTGAAGACCGTGATGCGTGCCTGCGCGTGCCGGACTCGGACGCGAAAAACCTGCGGATCGAACACCGTCTGTCCGGCGCTGATGCCAATCCATACCTGGTGCTTGCGGCCATTCTGGTGGGCCTGGAGCAGGGGCTGGAAGGGGAGTGCGAGCCGATTGCACCGCTGAACGAAGACCGCAGCAGTGGCATCGATTTCCCGCTGGAAATGCTCGAGGCCGTGCACTCGATGCAAAATCACTCGCCACTACGCGAAGGATTGGGTGCGGAGTTCGTGGATGTCTATTGCGAGAACAAGCGTCAGGACCACCTGGCCTTCCTGCACGACATCAGTGCGAGGGAGTATCGCTGGTTCCTATAGTTAAGGAGGATTCCAGGTTAACCCTAAAAAATATCTGGATATTTAATGGGTTAGGCTTTTTAGTAACTGGCTGGTTAAACAAAATATCTTGTTACAGCGCGAAACATTGCGTAATATCCGCGCCGCGTTCACCACCACGGTTTATGCATTTTTAAGTCCCGGGCGTCCATCAGCTGCCCGGGATTTTTTTTGCCCGCCATTTTTGTGTCGTGCGAGCTTCGGGGCCGAATCAGGACTTCGCTTCCTTGGTCCCCAGCACGTCGCGGATGTTATCCACCACATTGCTGTCCTTGATGACATCGTTGAGCCAACCTTCCAGCGGCATGTTGCCCCATTTGATCGCGCGTTCGATCAGGTAAGGGACGGGACTCTGCGGCTCGGTCTGCTTGAAGAACTGCGCGATCCCCGCCAGCAGGGTGAACGCCTCGTCGCGGGTCTGGGGCGTGGTGCGCAACGGCGTGACGGGAATGTCTTGCTGGGTCTGGGTCATTGCAGCACCTGTGGGTTGTGCGCCAGCGCTTTCGGAGACGGTCGGGGCAGGCGCGACTGGGGTCGGGTTCAGTTCGATCCCTCGATCCTTGAGCAGTTTCTCAGCCAGTTGGCCGGCACGGGACAACACGTCATGGAGCCCGGCAAAGCTTGGCGCGTCATGGCCGAAGAGCCGGTCAGCGGTGCTCTGCAATTGCTGGCAGGCGCTCAGGCTGGCGGCAATTTCGCCGGCTTTGCGGCGCAGGTGATCCGAGTCGGTCAGCACCACCGAGCGCTGGAACGCCTCGGCGTTGATCTTGCCTTCGTCAAGGGCGGCGCGCATGGCCTGCGGGCTTTGCAGGGCCAGGTTTTCGACATGCCGGGACTCGTCATAACGAAGCAAACCGTATTGCTGGCCCTGGGTGATGGGCAGACCGCCGACGACATCGGCGAGCGTCGTCTTCATCCACGCCAGGCGGGCCGCGCGCTCATCGACGCCGTCTTCGAGGGACGGAAACAGGTCGGCCCAGAAAGAGTCCAGAATGCGTTCGGCTAGCGTCAGGCCAAAGGTGATACCGCTGAAGTGGTACTTGTGCGCCAGCCCTTCGCTGAGCCAGGCGACAAGCATCAGGTCCTTGCTCTGTCGAGCCAGGCCTTGGGCAGCCAGGGTGATGGTCAGATCCCAGTCAGAGGACTTCAGATCCGTTTGCCAGTCACCCTGGGTCAAATAATCGGGGTCTGCTCGCCGCGCTTCTTTCACCTGATCGAACAAGGCGGAAAAGCTCAAGTCTTCGCCGCTCCCCTCATTGATGGGCGCGGTCAGTTCGGCCAGCGAAAGGTCGTTGAGAAATTCAGACATAGGAAACTCTGATCAAAATAAAAGAACACCGTGCCTGCCCGGCAGGCACGGTGCTGAAAACGAGCCGCCGGAGCGGCCCGTCATTGCCACGGTGTTATGCGAAAACCTTGTTGGCAGTGCGATCCCAACCACCGGTGACGTTGCCGCCGCCCTGGCCATCGGCACGGCTCTGCTGGGTGTAGGTGGTTTTGATGCGGGCAAAGTTGAAGCTGATTTCTTCGATCGGCAGGTCGCCAACCGATTTGTCTTCACCGTTCTGGCTGCCACCGGCGACCGCTTTGACCGAAGACACCACGACTTCTTCCAGGTTGATGGTCAGGTAGGTCACCTTGTCACCACCAGCGCGGTTCACATTCAGCTGGATCTTGGCGATGTGCGTGCCTTTGCAGCAGGCTTCGAACAGCTTGGCAGAAGCCTTGTCCACGGCTTTGCGAATGCTGAAGTCGCTCAGCGCTACACGCTCCGACGAAGCACCACCCGACGAACTGGCCGTCGCGGAAGTGGCCTGGGTTGCGCCGTACTCGTAGCCCAACACTTCGATCCAATCCTTGTGTTTTTCGTCCAGTACTTCACCTGGAATGCCGTCGATCTGGATGTATGCGTCAAATGCCATTTTTAGTTTCTCCTTACCTTCATTTAAAGGTTGTCACCTGCAAACAGATCACAGCCCTTCGTTTAACCTCTTTGAAACAATCAAGAGAGGTGTGTTACGCCAACTCGGGACTGGCCCGAGTGGCGGTTTTTCTTCATTGCACGTAGCGTCTCAATTGAGTGCCCGCACTTCGATTTCTACCCGCCGGTTGGGTTCCAGGCAGTGAATCAGTTGAGCCCTTGGTTGCTGCATATCGCACTTGACCAAAGGCTTGTTGCTGCCTTCGCCGACCGCCTCTACCAGCTCACCGGGGACGCCTTTGCCCACCAGATACGTCTTGATGGTTTGTGCCCGTTGCCTGGAAACCTGCAGGTTGCCCTGCGGATCGCCGAGTTGATCAGCGTGGCCGGCAATGATGATTTTTCCGATGTTGGGCGTGCTGAGCAGCTTGCCGGCAATCGCGCTGAGTTGGCTTTGCCCCTCAGTCTTGAGGCTCTGGAAGTCGGCACGGGCAAAGGCGAACAGGGTGTCCGACTCCAGCGTGATGGTCTCGATCGAGCGCAACGACTGCGTGAGCAGACTGTTGATGTAGTTGCGCGAGCTGGAGATCAGGAACGCGTTGTCGAGGATCCGCGGCACGTCCGGCTCGTGAATCTGATCGCTGTAGAAATTGATCTGCCGGCTGGCGAACTCATAGTCCTGAGGGGTGGCGGTGACGGCGGCGCTGCCGACCTGGCGGGCAATTGCCGGATACCAGTAATCCGGGATTTTCGCTTTCAGGAACGCCGGGTCGGCCTTGTCCCGTTGCGCACGCGACAGCATGACGTAGGTGTCCAGCGTTGCCTTGCCGAACGCGGCAATGGATTGTGCGCGGTTGTCGTTCGGCAACGCCTTGGGCTCGACGCTGTCCACGCCGGTCACCGCCATTAACTCTTTGGCATTGCGCTGATAGACCTTCAGCGTGGTCAGCAAATACAGCGAGCGGGTCAGGTTGTCGGCCGTGGGTTTGAGCATCACGGTTTCCAGCCGCTCGAAATACTGGCTGCGCAACATTGGCTCGACCTTATGACCCTGGTAAAGCCCGAGGCGCATGCGCAGTGGCACGCCTTCGTCATGATGTCGGGCGTAGTAATGCGCGGTCCAGAAGCGCAGACGATCGAGGGTCTGCCAATCGGTGTATTGGCCGGTGACCGAGTGATCGTCGGCAGCGGCCTGGGTCAGCTCTGTCGAGAGGGTTTGCAGGGTGTTGCGGTTGTTGATGTACGACCAGCCGAGCAGGCTGCACAGCAGCACCGCAACCAGGCCGGCACCGCCGATCCATGCCGCTTTGCGCCGACGCTCACGATGGTTGGTGGTGTACAGCGCCACCAGATGTTGGTCGGGAATGATGACTTTGCGGAACAGGCTGTTGATGAACAACGGGCGCGCTTGCGCGTTGCCGCTGGCGATCTCCAGATCCCGTTCGAGCGAGAAGCGCTCTGTCACCTGGCGTGCGTGTCCACCCATTTCCGGTTGGTCGGCATCGAGGGCGCTGGTGAAATAGAAGCCGCGCAGCAGTTCTGCATTTTGATAAGGATTGGCCCGCAGCAGCGCATCGACGAACAGTTGCAGCCGTGGCTTGAGCGCCGCCAGTTCCAGCGGGAAGCGATATACCGCCGAATCCTGACGGGTGATCTGGATGTCCTGCGTCACCAACTGCTGGCTCGCCACCTGTTGCCAGTAGCCGACCAACTCGTCCATTGCGACGCCGAAGCGCTGGCCCCAATCGGCCTGCTCGTAACCTTTGTGGGAAAAGGTCTTGCCCATGACTTCGCCGCGCGCGGTTTCATCCAGCTGGCGATAGAAGGGGGCGAAACCCGGGACCAGGTCGCACTTGGTGAACACCAGGTAGACCGGCAGTCGCACTTCCAGCAGGGCATGGGTTTCCTGAATGCGTTCGCGCAGGCGCTTGGCGATACGTTCCTGATCCTCCAGCGAGGATTGCAGGATGTCGTGGATGCTGACGGTGACGATCAGGCCATTGAGTGGCCGGCGCTGGCGATGCTGGCGCAGCAGCTGAAGGAAGGCCCGCCATTTGCCGGCCTCTTCCTGGTTATTCATGTAGCGGCCGGCGGTGTCCAGCAGGACCGCTTCGGAGCTGAAGAACCAGTCGCAGTTGCGCGTGCCACCCAGGCCCGCGACCCGCACGCCCTCGCGTTCGGCGTAGGGGAAATTCAGACCCGACTGATAAAGCATGGTGCTTTTACCGGCCGCAGGCTGCCCGACCACCAGGTACCAGGGCAGGGCATACAGCGCATCTTTGGCGTTGCTGCCACGGGGCTTGTTGTTGTGCAAGCGTTCAATGCTCTGCAGCAGCCGCTCGCGCAGCAGGCTGACCTCTTCGCGATCGGCCGGGCTCGCGTTCAATACCGCCTGATCGGCATCTTCGCGCAGCAATCCTTCGAGATTGTGATGCCGGGACACGCCTCGATAAAGCAGCAAGACGTAGCTGGCCGACAGCCCCAGGAACACGCCAATGCCGGTCAGCAGGCTGTTGAGCGAACTGAAATCGAACGCCCGCCCGATGCCCCACACCACGAAGATCGTGAGGAAAAAGCACACCCCGAGAATGTAGGGTTGATAGCGCAAGAAGTAATACTTGATCTTGTTCATACGGACTTCGAATCCAGGGCATCGACAAAACGGTCGATAACGTCACCCAGAGGGCGGTCGATTTCGGGAAAGGCGTGTGTGCGGTGGTGCTCGTCGAAGGCTTCGAAAGAGGCCAGCACGTCGTAGCTTTGCGAACGCTCACTGATCCCCGTCAGCACGCGGTAGGCATCGCTGGTCTGGCGTGAGACAAAACAGATCAGCCTGGGACGCATGAAGTCGTCGGCCAGCAGGTTGACCTGTGGCACCGCGCGTTCAGGCGTCATATGCCTCAGCCAGGTGACCCACAAATCGGCGGTCGGATTCTTCAGGCCTCTTTCCGCCGGCAAGGGCAGGGCGATGCCGATCGGCGTCGGGTGAGACAGGTGCCGTCTGAGGGCCAGGAGCCGGGTCAGTACGGCGTTGGTGACGAACTCCGGGTAGGCACCTTCGAGCGCGGTACTGATGTCGCGCAGATTGAAATTCACCAGAAACTTGTCATGCACGCGCCGGAACAACTCGAAGTCCTGGCCTTGTAATGGGCGCAGGGCCTTGATGCGTTCGAACAGCACCGAAGTGCTTTCGCCCTGGACCGCCATGTGCAGCAAGGGCCTGATCTGCCCGCTGAACAGTTCGCCGAGGGTAAACGGATTGACCAGAGGCTCGGCCTCGCTGGCCTTGAGCGTCTGGAAAATGAAAAACGGATAGCGCCGCCCACTCGAATCTTTCGAGCTGATCAGCCCGCCCAGCAGCCAGTTGCCGCTGCGCGCGCGGTAGCTGAAAAAGCACAGCGGCAATGCGTCGAACAGTTCGCGCCAGTCTTCGCGGTGCTGCAAGGCGGCCAGCGCGCCTTGCAACCAGCCGTCGAACTCGCAGACGTCGTCGCCTGCACCTTGCAGGCTGACGAAGTCCGGGCTCGCGGGGACTTTGCCGAAGCAGCCGATCATTGGCCGGTTCCCTGATTCGAGAGGCGGCCTATCACAGCGGACGACCTTCTTTGGCGTTGAGCGCACTCAAGGCCTTGACGTTGCCCAGGTCCGTCAGCTTGACGCCACCGTAGTTGCGCACGGCGAGGCTGACCGGGCCGCTGCTGGTGTTCCAGCTGAAACGTTGTTGAATACCGTCCAGATCGCTGACCCGTGCGCTGTCGTTCATGCGCAGCAGGCCCCAGCGGCCCGGGTAGTCGAACACCGTTAGGCGCTCGCCGGTCAGGGTCACCACATCCAGGCGTGCGCCCGGCGTGGTGGTCGTGCCCGGCCACGAGAAGCGGCTCCAGCTGGTCTTGCCGTTACGGTAGTGCTGCACCTGGCCATCGAGGGTGAAGATGATGTCGGTCAGGCTGGCTGAGGGTTCGAGCATGATCTCGAAGCCGTTGTCGCGGTCCGACAGGCTGGCAATCACCTGGCCCAACGAGCTGGCCTTGTCGATGCTGTTGACCATGTTCGGGTTGACCAGCGGCGTTGCCTTACTGTCGCTGCTCATGCCCAGACCTTCGCCACCGGACAGGTTGCCGATTTCGTTACGCTTGAAGTTTGGCAGCAGGCCGGATTCCGGGTCGACGAAACGCTGCAGGTCCTTGACCGACGCTTCGTTGCGGCTGCCTGCCGCGATCGGATAACGGTGCGCCATGACCTGTTCCCACGGCTTGGCGATCTGCTGTGCCCAGGCTTTGGCAATCTGTTGGCCGGCAGGGTCACGCAAGGTTTCCCAGGCAAACTGGATCGGCAGGCTGAACAGGCCCTGCAACGCAGTGGACAAGCCGCCCTGACTGGTGTCGACGGTGGTCTCGACATAGTTGCGCACACTGGTCACTTCGCTTGGCAGCCCTTCAAGGGTTTCGCTGATCAGCTGCTTGCTGCTTTTACCGACATCCTGGGAGCGCTGGATGTTGTTCATCCGCACCTTGAGTTTGCGCAAGCCCGCCAGGTAGCGGTCCATGATCGTACTGTCGGCACCTTCGGCGTTTTGCACGGCGAACACCCGCGACACCGGCTCGAAGCGTTTGGCCAGGCTGCCGTCGTCAACCGCCGGCAATGGCGAAATCAGTGAGCGTGGCGATGCATTCTTGCCATCAAAAATGCCGCTGACACTGCTCCAGAATCCGTCATCGGGCTTGATGCCTGCCTGCAGGGTTTCGCGGGGGGCAGGGACATCCCACTGGGTGTTGTCATTGACCGCCGCCAGGAGGATCTTCACCGGCGAGTTCTGCACATCGCTGAGCAGCGACAGTTGTTGAGTCGCGTTGGCCATGTCCGTGAAGTGGCGAACGCCGACGCTGTCGATCAGGGTGTACCAGGCCTGGGTGTAATCGCGCTTGTAGCGCGCCATGAACTCACGGATGAAATTGGCCTTCTGCACAATGCTGTCGGCGCCTTCGCCGTCGAGCACCCAGTCCGATTCATTCTGCAGGTTGCCCGACACCAGTTTGATCAGCTCCGGCTTGACGAATTGCTCCCAGCCCTGACGCGTGAAAATCGCTGGGACCGCTTCTGTGCCGTACAGCAATTGACGGCCCGGCAAGGGCACCAGATCGCTCAGGCCCACTGCCGGAAACTGGCGACTCGATTCCAGTTGCAGGCGCAGGTATTCGCGGTCTACCAGCGAACTGGAAATCATGAACGACTTCAGGCTGTTGCGGGTTTCGCTGATCAGCTGCTCGTTGCGCGACAAGGTCGGCGCCTGACCACTCTTGAGCAATTGCACGTACGCCGGCGCATTGTCCTGAATCACCGCACTGCTGACCGCGTTGTCGGTGCTGGCGGTCTTGGCCCAGGCCACTGGCAGCGCCGCACTCACGAATTCCGGATCCGGATGGGTCGCAGGTTGGGTCAGCATCAGATACAACTTGAGTGCGTTGTACGATTCGATAATCGAAGCGACCTGGCGTTCATCGAGTCGGCCCAACATTTCTTCGGACAGCGAAAGCCCGCCGGTCGTCGCCGACAGTTCAGCGGCATCGCTCGCGGTAGCCGGGTTGCGCAGTGCTGTCAGTGCTTCGCCGCGAACCTTGTTTGCGGCGCCCCTGGCAGCCCCGTTCAAGCGACTGGCTACATCACCGGTACTGCGCGGCAGGTTGTTCAGGCGGGTTGGCAGTTTCTGCCCCTGCAAACGGGCTTTGGCTGAGCCGGCCTTGGCCGTCGCAGGCGCAAAGTTATTCTGCGGGTCCATGGTTTTGGCGAACTCATTGAACGCGCGCATCTGCAATTGCAGTTGCAGGGTGATCGGTTCCAGGGCCTGAGTGCGCAGTTGCTGCAAGTAGGCGGTCTGTGCGACGCGATAAACATCGTCACCCCGGTACAGGCCGGCGCCGAGTTGCAGCGGCACGCCTTTGGCGCGGTGCTTCTCTATAGTGGTGAGTTGCTCGCGCAGCAATTCCAGGCCGTGACCCGAGGCGAGTAACCGCACACTGTCCGGCGATTGTTGCAGTTCGGTCAGTTGCTCGCGCAGTGTCGCCAGCCACTGGCGGTTGTTCTGGAACGACAGGATCTGCCAGCCAATGAACGCCACACCCGCCAGCACCGCCAGACCCAGCAGGGCAGGGCTGGCGGATTTGTTCTTGCCGAACCGCGACTGGTAAACGGTCAAGTCGCGATCGGGGAAGATCACCCGACGGAACGTATCGGTGATGAAGTAGCTGCGGTCGCTGATCTTGCGGCCGGTGCTTGGCTCCGGTTGCCCCTGCTCCGGTTGCAGGGCGAACGACTCGGCCAGGTCGTCTTCATACACCTGGCTCAGTTGCTGATCGGTCTGCAAGGCGCTGGTGAAATACAGTCCCCTCAACAACAGTGGCGCGCCGCTACGACGGCTCTCGGCGAAGTGTTGGAGAAACTGCTCCAGCACGCCCGACAACTCGGCGAAATAGTTCGGGAAGTTCAGCAATGCACTGTTGGCATCGGCCCCCAACGCAATCATCTGCGCGTCGACGTGACGACGGATGTGGCCGTGCAGGTTGGCCAGCTTGGCGTCCAGCACCGGACGCAGGCCCTGGCTACGGATCTCGGACAAACCGAAGGTCATGCCCAGCGGTTGCTGGCGCTCGTTCAGGTCCAGGCCTTCGAACGCCTGGTTGAACCCCGGCAGTTGATCGGTCTTGCTCAGCATCAGGTAAATCGGTGGATTGGCCTCAAGGCAATCGTTGTATTCCTCGATACGCGAGACCAGTTGCGCGGCGAGCTCATTGCGCTTGGCCACGCTGCAGGCCAGCAGTTCCGGCAGGCTGACCACCAACACCAGGCCATTGACCGCGGCCTTGCTGCGCTGTTTTTTCAGCATGCGCAGGAAGGCGGCGAATTCGCTGGCCGACGGGTCGTCGCGCAGGTAACGGCCGGCCGTGTCGATCATCACGGCCTCGGGGCTGAAATACCAATCGCAGTGCTGCGTACCGCTTTCGGTGTCGTTGGCGCTGCTGGCAATGTTGGCGGACAGCCCCGAGCGGGTCAGCAACGAGGTCTTGCCCGCGGCCGACATGCCGATGACCAGATACCACGGCAAATCGTAAAGTGCCGACGAACCGCCGCCACCGGCCGAGCGATCGGCGCGCAGCATGGCGATGGCGTGCTTGAGGCGTTCGCGCAGCACTTGCTGGTCACGGAACTCACCGGCGCCTTTGAGCGACCGGTCAACTTCGATTTGCACCAGGTTTTCGAGGTTGTGTTCAGCCCGGATACGCTTGTACTGACGCAGCACAATGATCAGCAGGTAGAAGGCGCTGACGATCGCCATCGTCTCCAGCGCATAACCGCGCAGCCAACTCACGCGCGGGGCCGCGAACCAACTGACCGCCAGGCTTGCCAGCCACAGGACGGGGATGAGGAACCAAAAGCTTTTCAACAAACGCAATAATGTCTTCATGTCTTCCTGACTCGGTTACCTGACCTGTGCTCAGGCACTGAACAGCTGGCTGATTTGTTCGGACAACGCGGCTACATCCTTGCCCAGCAACCAGTCCAGCGTCAGGTAAACACCCACGCAGACCAGCGCAATCAGCGCCAGGTAGAGCCAGAGGGGGACTTCATGGCGCAGCATCTGCGAGACCTGGTCTGGCAGTGCCCAGTCGGGCGATAGCGCCTTGGGCGTCTTGCGAAAACGCGCGATGTCCTGACCCAGGGTGTTGGCCAGGTAACGCAGCTGGTCTTTTTGCCCAATGGTGAACTTGCCTTCGAAACCCAACGCCAGGCACAGGTGATACACCTCAAGTACATCGAGATTCTGTTTGACGTCGCCGCGCAACGAATCGATCTTCTCGTAAAAGCCTTCGCCGGCCAGGTGCACGCCGAAATAGCGGAACTGCAAAGGCTGCAATTCAAAGTGACGGCGCAATTCGTTTTCCTCTGAGCGCAATACGCTTTCATCGAGGAACGCACACAGGGCGTACTGGGTGTCCTTCACCTGCTCAACGCTGTAGTTGGCGCTGCGGGCATCCCGTTCCAGGGAATTGAAGAACGTGTCGACGCTCGCTTCAAAGGCGCTGACCGAGGTGACCTGGCGGCCCTTGCGCACGATCAGCGCCATGCTGATGAAGTCCTGCACCAGGTCTTTGAGCGTCGGTTTTTCACGGGCAGCCGCGACGGCGCCTTGCAGTACGGCTTCGGTCATTTGAGTACCGCCATCAGTTCAAGCTTGAGGTTGGTGAACGCGCTGGGCGCATAGAAAGAAATGGCCTGGGCACTCATCATTCGTTCGTAGACCCGGCCGTGGGGTTCGATGGAGAAGTAGTGATTGTCCAGTCGCACCGGAATCGCATTGGGCAGGCGGGTCGAGTGATTGAGCGTGACGCCCGGCATGGCGCTGTTGACCACCACTTCGATGTCCTCCGGCGAGCCGACCTTGAATGCCCGTGGCACCAGTTCCAGCAGGCTTGCGCCGGGCATGTCGGCGTGCACGGAAATGTAGAAATCCGCCTCCGCCAGCCGCGGGTCGTGCAGCTGTCCTTGCCAATACGACGGTTTGGTCTGGGTCAGGTTGATCACCACGCACTGGTTCGGCACCACGTTGTCGAGCAGCACGCGAATCATCTCGTCGAGCTTGACCAGCGAGGCCGCCGGATCGTGATGGTCGTATTCGGGAATGTCGTTGAGCTGGGTATCCAGTGAAAACGTCAGCAGGCCGCCGGCAAGTTCTGCCAGGAACAGATACAAACGCTCGGGGTGCAAACGCGGGTGCGCGAGCAGGTGCGCCAGGCTCGGATGGGCACGGTTGACCGTGTTCAGCAGCCAGAACAGGGTCACATCGCTTGAGCCAAATTCGGCGATCTGGTCCGCACGCTCGCGACGCCGGCCCGACAACGCCTTGCTCTTGGATTGCAAGGCGCCGAGCAAACGCTTGCCCAGCCCGATCAGGGTGTCATGGGTGCCCAGGTGCAGCGTCGGGTGCACAAAATGCCCGTCGAGGTTGAAACCGCCGATGTTGTTGCGCGACAGGCGGGCAATCGGGCACCAGGTGTAACCATCCAGATTATCGCCGTCGATCAGCATCACCACGTTCAGGCGCAGGCTGGTGATTTCGTTTTCCAGGTCGCCTTCATTGAGGTCCGGCAAGGTGTCGAACTGCTTGCGAAAGCGACGCCCGGTCTTTTGCTCCTGGCCGTCTTCGACGTAATTCAGGCCGAAGGGCTCAGGCAGTTTCAGCGCGGCGTAAACCTTCAGGTCGTTGCCCTTGAGCAGGTCTTTCAAGTCGCGGGCTGCCGGCAGCGGATCATGCTGCGGCGCGTCGAACAGGCTGCCGTCGGGAAACACCAGTTTCAGACGCTTGAGCTGCAGGGAACCGGTGGCGAGGGCTTCCTCGTCTACTTCCAGCAACTGCACGCCCCAGTGAAAGGGCGTGTTACGCAGCGTTGCCTGCGCCAGCTGATGCTGGTGGAACTCATCCTGATACTGGAAATGTTGTGGCAAAAGGAACATGCCTTCGGACCACATCACCCGGCTTTGCTTACTCATTGAGCGCCTTCCAAAAATGAATTCAATTTCGAGTCCAGCGCTTTTTGCGCGGAGCCGGCGGCCTCGTCCTGGGCTTTTTCGATCACGGCGTCCTGAACCCGTTGGGTCAGGGTCGGCTGGGCCGGTTGGTCGGGCAGGGCGGAGGCTTTGGCGAGTTGTTCTTCGCTCTTGGGTTTGTTCAGCACGTCGACGCCGCTGACGGCGGACACCGTGTTGTTGTCCACCAGCACACGCAGTCCGTTGGATGAGAACCAGATGCCGTCCTTGCGCAGGGAGTTAGCGTCAAACGCGACCTTCCAGCGGCTGTTCTCGTCAGTGCGGAAAAAAGCCGCGACGCCGACATAACCCGTGGCCTTGTTCAGCGGCCATTTGTCGACCTGGCCCATTCCTGGCAACAAGGTGATTTCGCGGTTCTCGATCAGGGTGTTGCCGAGTGCTTTTTGCGGGTCGTCCCACAATGAGTCCGCGTCAACCGACGAAAAGCGTTCAAGCGAAGTCAGTTGATAGACACGCAGCACCACGGACAGCGGTTGGCCGGCCGCGTCGGGATTGAGCTGGTTGCCGCCGTCGGACGTCAGGATGACTTTTTCGGTGTCATCGAACAGCATGTCGCCGGCCCATGTGTCGTCGACCCGTTTGCTGACCCGATCGGTCACGCCGCAAGCCGTCAGCGCCAGCATCACCGCCACCGCCGTCAGGCTTTTTGCCCATGCCGCCTTCGCGGAACGCTTCCCTGTATGTCTGTTATCCATGACCACTACCTGTAAATGCCCGGTCAGGACAGGCGATAGGCGAAATCGCCATCGCTGCCCAACTCGATGTTCAAACTCTGAATCGGTTTGTCCTGCGCCATGCGCTCCAGCACCCGTTGCGCCAGTTCCGGCATCAGGGTCTTGGACAAAATGTTGTCGATGTTGCGGGCGCCGCTGTCGACCTCGGTGCAGCGTGAGGCGATGGCTTTGACCAACGCCTCGTCATAGCTGAGGACGGCCTGATGGTTGCGTTCGAAACGCTGACGAATGCGCTCCAGCTTGAGGGCGACGATGCGCTCCAGAATCGCGTCCTTGACCGGGTAATACGGGACGATGGTCAGGCGACCGAGGAAGGCTGGCTTGAACACCTGATTCAGTTCGTCGCGCAGCCCTTCGACGATGGCTTCCGGCGTCGGTTGCGGCTGTGCATTGAGGCACCACTGCATGATGCGGTCGGTGCCGGTGTTGGACGTGAGGATGATCACGGTATTACGGAAGTTGATCTCGCGACCCTCGCCGTCATCCAGCACACCTTTGTCGAACACCTGGAAAAACAGTTCGAGCACGTCCGGGTGGGCCTTTTCCACTTCATCGAGCAACACCACGCTGTAAGGCTTGCGCCGCACGGCCTCGGTCAGCACGCCGCCCTCGCCATAACCGACGTAACCCGGCGGCGAGCCCTTGAGGCTGGAGACCGTATGGGCTTCCTGGTACTCGGACATGTTGATGGTGATGACGTTGCGTTCGCCGCCGTACAGGGTGTCGGCCAGCGCCAGTGCGGTTTCGGTCTTGCCGACGCCACTCGGACCGAGCAACAGGAATACGCCGATCGGTTTGTTCGGGTCTTCCATGCGGGCGCGGGAAATCTTGATGCGCTTGCCGATTTCGTGCAGCGCATGGTCCTGGCCAAGCACGCGTTCGCCCAGCAGCGCTGGCAGGCGCTGCACGGTTTCGATTTCGTCGCGCAGCATCTTGCCCAGCGGGATGCCGGTCCAGCCGGAGATCACTTCACCGATGGTGCCGCCATCCACCAGGGCATGCACCAGCGGTTGCTCGCCCTGGACGCTGATCAGCTCGGCGCGTACGGCGGCAATCTCGAGGGCATCGGGTGATTGATTTTCCGGGTGGCTGAGGGCACCCAGTTGCTCGACCAGTTGCAGTTCCCGTTGCCATTGTTGCTCGAGGGCGTCGCGGGTCTGCTGTTCGTTCAGCAGTTCGGCGTTGAGGGTGCTCAGGCGTCGGGCGTGGTCGCTGCCTTTGGCGGCTTCCTGCTGCAGTACCGAGATTTCCGCCTGCAAATTGTCGATCTGACGCTTGCAGTCTTCCAGCGGCCCGGGCTGCGCCGATTGCCCCAGGGCGACCCGGGCGCAAGCGGTGTCCAGCACGCTGACGGCTTTGTCCGGCAACTGGCGCCCGGTGATGTAGCGATTGGACAGGCGCACGGCCTGCACCAGCGCTTCGTCCATCACCGTGACTTTGTGGTGTTCCTGCATCTTGGCCAGCAGGCCACGCAGCATGTGGATCGCCTTGTCTTCGTCCGGCTCTTCGACTTTCACCACCTGGAAGCGGCGGGCCAGGGCGGCATCCTTTTCGAAGTACTTCTTGTACTCGGCCCAGGTGGTCGCCGCGATAGTGCGCAGTTCGCCGCGAGCCAGGGCTGGTTTGAGCAGGTTGGCCGCATCGTTCTGCCCGGCCTGGCCGCCCGAGCCAATCAGGGTGTGCGCTTCGTCGATGAATAGAATGATCGGGTGCAGGCTGCGTTTGGTTTCTTCGATGACTGACTTGAGGCGGTTTTCGAACTCGCCCTTCACCCCGGCACCGGCCTGCAACAGGCCCAGGTCCAATGTGTGAATGGCCACGCCCTTGAGCACCGACGGCACGTCACCCTGGATGATGCGCAGGGCCAGGCCTTCGACCACGGCGGTTTTGCCGACGCCGGCTTCACCGGTGAGGATCGGGTTGTTCTGGCGGCGACGGGTCAGGATGTCGACCATCTGCCGCACCTCGAACTCGCGACCGAGCACCGGATCGATCCGGCCTTCGCGTGCACTTTGCGTGAGGTTGATGGTGTATTGATCAAGGGCCGGGGTTTTGCCGTTGCCTTTTACCGGGTTGGCGCTGGCGCCGCCGGACGTGTCCAGCGCCTTGGCCTGTTTCGACTCGGCACTGCCTTCTACCAGCGCGTTGAGGTTCACGCGTAAATCGTCGGCGTTGATCTTCTCCAGTTCGGCCGCACCCGCAATCACCACCCGGCGCAGCTCATCGTCATCCAGCAAGGCCTGCAGCAGATGACCGGTACGGATCTGCGCCTGGCCGAACTCGATGGAGGCCAGCACCCACGCCTGCTCGATCATGCGGGTCAGGTGCGGGGACAGCGCCGGGGTGCGGGTATTGCCTTTCTTGAAGGTCCCCAGTGCCGTCACCAATTGTGCCTGCAAACGCTCAGGCACCACGTCGTAATGGCGCAGGATGGCCGGCAGGTCGTTGTCGTTGCTGTCGAGCAACTGCAGCAACAGGTGCTCGACTTCGACATCGTAGTGGTGTTCCGACAGACAAAGCGCCGCGGCGCTTTCGGTGGCGGTGCGGCTGGTGTCGTTCAGCTTGGCGAACAGGGACTTCAGGTTCACAGGGAGACCCCATCAAAAGGAATGTGGAAGAGCGCGCAACGGGAGGGTTCCACGTCGACGCCTGGACGTTTGAGCCAGCCGAGCCGGCCCAGCGAAACATTGCCCTGGCGACCGAGGCGGGCCACGGGTACGGCTTGGGTTTTGAGCTTGGGCGCCAGCTGGAAGTCGAGCTCGGCACCGACATAGAAACGCACCAGTTCCAGCAGTTTCTGGTAGTCGATGGCACCCGGCTGCAAGCGTTGATAGTCGGCCAGCTCCAGTGGGGCCGTCTCGATGCGCACGCACGATTGGTAATCCCAGACCCGGTTACCGGCGACGGCACTTTGCCCGAGCACGGCGTTCTTGCGGCCCAGTTGCGTGCACTGGCTGGCATCGAGTTTGAGCCAGCGCCCGGCAAACGGCTTGACCTTGAACGGCAGCGAAAAATAGAAGCTGAGCATCACTTCCAGGTTCAATGCGTTGCGTGGCTTCTGGGCGAACAGGCCGGAGAAATAGCTGAACAATTCACGGCGCAAGGGCGAGCCCTGTTTGTCGAACTTCTGCTTCTGCGCCTCGGGACCGAACCCCACCAGGTTGAGCAGATAGCGGTCGAAATCCGAGCTGCCGTTGCGCTCGTACTCGATGTAAAACTTGTACTTTTGCCAGGCCTCGTAGAACAGCGTGGTCATGCGGTGCGAAAAGATGTCGAGAAAGGCGTGCGCCGCGTCATCCCGGTACTGGATGTGTCGCTCGATCAACAACTCAGTGTACGGGCGCGGCAAGACACCCGACGGCCCCACCAGCCCCATGAACGTGACCTGCACCTCGGACAGCGGCAGGCCGGCCACCGACACTTTGCCTTCGCGCTCGAACTGCAAGTCGCTGACTTCACTGGCCGGGAAGTTGAGCGACAGCTGCGAGCGAAAACGCAAAGGGTCTTCGTGCGGTCGGGTTTCCAGGTCCATGCGCCCGGTTCTGCTGTAATGCAGGCGAAGCAAGCGCACCAATTGGAAAAACTCGAATCGGTGCGGCTCAGCCCGTGCCTGGTCAATCAGACCAGGGGTTGATCGCCGGTTCGCGGTGGCCATTGGACGACTCTCTTTTCGCGCTGCAAGGTGCGAAGGGTTAATTGGGTAAAACTGTTCATGGAGCAGTACTGACCAAAGAAGTGATCGAGCACCATGCCGAACAAAAACACACCGCTGCCGGTGTATTGGCTTTCATCGAAATTGAGGGTGATGCCGACGCCGCGAACGAAGTTCGGCCGCGGGTGACCGATGCGTGCAACCACCGGTTCGCTGCTCACCGAAACGATGCCGTTGATCTGTTTGCGGATGGCTGACACGTTGCGGTAGTTGTAGAGCGACAACAGCTCCAGCAGCACTTCGCGACCACGGGAGACCAGCGACATGTGGTTCAGCGACAGGTGCGAAATCAGCCGCCAGATCACCCCGTTGCCCAGCGGCACCCGGGCAGTGGCGGTAGGTTTGCGCAGGCAGCGGATGTCTTTGATCACCGAGTTGCCGGGAATATTGAAATCGCCGCGCTCGCCCCCGAACGGCAGCATCAGCGGCAGGTCGCGGTTGCTGCAGGTCAGACGGATGCTCAACGTATCGTTGTTGGCCTCCAGCAAACCCAGTTCGCGGTCCACCACCCGAATAAACACGTTCGAGCCGTCACGCTGGCCGGTGTGCACGGCGCGGCGCCGGGCAATCCAGAAACTTTGGCCGGGGCCTTGATCGCCCCGGGGTTCGAAAAACGGATGGCACGTGCCGACCTGATCGATACCGCCGACCTTGCGCACGCGCCGCACGCGATCAATCGACACCACTTCGGCCGAGCTTTGCAGACGGACATCCGGCGTCACCGCGTACTCGTGCTGGGCGTGGGTCAGCTTGACCGGCTCGGCCTGCTGGCGGAACAGGTTAATGATTGGCGTGCAATTGAGCTTGAAGTTATTGCGCCCGATATTTTGCGTCAGGCGCGCCAGGCGATCGCTGAGGTCGTAGTCGGAAAAGTAGAAATTGACCTCGACTTGCTTGATTTCCTTGCCCGCCAGAATGCGTGCAAAACCGGACAGGTCGAAGAACATGAACTTGTCGGGGAAGGTGAAGTATTCGTGCAGCAAGCGATAACCGAGGAACGAACGCTCCGAGTAATCCACCAGCCCTTCGTCCAGGCCGTAACCGACCGCTTTCAACGCATTGGCCGGCAAGACCACCTCGCGGCTTCGCCCTTGATCCTCGAAGCTCAACGTGGCCTTGGCCAGGTTGTTGAACAGCAGTTCGTACAACTGCAGCATCAACGTGCTTTCGCCGTCGAGGAAAAACCGCAGGCTGTCGAGCTCCATCTTGCCGAACATCACATCGGACGTCGCCGCCAGGCCAATGCGCAAGCGCGCGACCAGGTCAGCGCTGTGGCCGTTGAACGCCGAGCGTTCCATCTCGATGAACGACGCCTGTTGCACCGCCACCGGCCACAGCTCGACCGGGTAGCAGGTGCGGAATTTACACACCACACCCTCAATCGGGTTGGCACTGAGCTCGGTATGCCGGGGCACACGGAACGCTTCGGTGATTTTTTCCTGCTTGCCCAGGTTGAACTCGACGATCGACATCGACGGGGTAGGGCGCAGGTAGTGCGGGTACAGCACTTCAAGAAACGATTCGACGATTTCCGGCAGTTCGTCGTCGAGTTTTTTGTGCACCCGCGCAGAGAGGAACGAGAACGCTTCGATCAAGCGCTCGGTGTGCGGGTCTTCGCAGTTATCGCCCTCGATGAGCAACCGCGAAGCGATTTTCGGATACTGGCTCGCAAACTCCTGGCCCAAAAAGCGCAGGTGCGACAGTTCCTTTTCGTAATAGGGCAGCAGATCGTCGAGCATCAGTTGAGGTTCTGCACTTTGTATTCCTGGGTGTTGACCTGCAGCACGGCGTCGAAGGACACCTGCCGGTTGACGTCTTGCAGACGCAAGACGGCATCCACGCGAAAGGTCAGCATGCGTTGGCCGGTTTGTTGCGCGAGCAGTTGGACTTTGACGCTGCGAAAGCGCCGGTCGCCGTCGCTGATCGCTTTCTCGAGTTGCCGCTGAATCAACAGACGATCCTTTGGATCAAGCACGCTGCGGCTGGTGAAATCCGGCATGCCGTAATCGAGGATGCTGCCGCTCAGATTGACGAAATCGTCCAGCTCGTTGGCGACCAGGGACTGGCGAGTGTTGACCAGGATCTCCAGGTCGCGAACGATGCTGGCCTTGTAATCGGCCAGCGAACACAAGCGTTGCGACGACGCTTCGATGGACTGGTGCGGACGATCGTCCAGCAATCGGTCCAGCAGTGAGGGCAACAGCTTGTGTTGATTTGTCATATTGCCTCCCTGGCAATGTGCTCGATCAGCCGCGGGTCGATTGCGGCAATTCAGCGACCAGGCGCAACGACGCGGTCAGTTCGTCCAGTTGATAGTGCGGGCGCAGGTACGTCACGGCCTTGTAGACGCCTGGTTTGCCCGGTACTTCGAACACCTCGGCACGGGCTTCGCGCAGCGGGAACTTGGCCTTGGCTTCCTGGCTGGCGGTGTCGTCCAGCAACACGTAGCTCGACAGCCACTTGTTGAGGAACAGCTCGACGTCCTTGCGCGAGGCGAAGCTGCCGATCTTGTCGCGCATGATCGCCTTCATGTAGTGCGCGATGCGCGAAGTGGCGAAGATGTACTGCAATTGCGCGGAAAGCCGGGCGTTGGCGTTGGCGATGTCGGTGTTGTATTGCTTCTGCTTCTGCGCCGACTGGGTGCCGAAGAACGCGGCGTAGTCGGTGCCTTTGCAGTGCACCAGCGGAATGAAACCGAGGTCCGACAGCTCTTTCTCGCGGCGGTCGGTGATGGCGATCTCGGTCGGACACTTGAGGGCGATTTCGCCGTCGTCGGTCTTGAAGGTGTGGGTTGGCAAGCCTTCAACCAGGCCACCCCCTTCGACACCACGGATGGCCACGCACCAGCCGTAACGGGAAAACGCATCGGTGACCCGGGTGCCCAGCGCGTAGGCGGCGTTCATCCACAGGTATTTGTTGTGGTCGCGTCCGTCGACACTTTCGACAAAGTTGAATTCTTCGACCGGCGTGGTATCCGGGCCGTAAGGCAGGCGACCGAGCACGTGGGGCAGGGTCAGGCCGACATACCGCGAGTCTTCGGAGGCGCGGAACGACTTCCACTTGGCGTATTCAACGGTATCGAAAATCTTCGCCAGATCCCGTGGGCCGGACATGTCGGTAAACGAGTCCCAGCCGAACAGCTCAGGCGAGGCCGCCGAGATGAACGGCGCATGGGCGGCCGCGGCGACATGGGAAATCTCTTCGAGCAGGTACATGTCTTCCGGGCTGCGGTTGAACTCATAGTCACCCAGCAGCATGCCGAACGGTGCACCACCGAAGGTGCCGTACTCTTCTTCGTAGATCTTCTTGAACAGCGCGCTCTGGTCGAATTCGGAGGCAGCCTTGAGATCGCGCACCAGGTCTTTTTTCGACGCATTGAGCAAGTGAATCTTCAGCGTGGTGCTGGTTTCGGTCTGGTCGACCTGATACTTCAGGCCGCGCCAGGACGCTTCCAGCTGCTGGAATTCACTGGCGTGCATGATCTCGTTCATCTGCTCGGAAAGCATCGCGTCGATTTCGGCGATGCGCGCATCGAGCACGGCGATCAGGTCCTTGCTCGGCGTCATTTCGCCTTCAAGGATCTGGTTGACCAACTCGCCAATCAGGTCACGGGTACGGCTGCGCTCGGTTTCGGAGCGGGCGACGCGGCTTTGCGAAATGATGCTGTCGAGCAGCGAGGATTGCGCGGTGAAGTTTTCCACTTCAACCAGTTCGCTGTCCTGTTGAGTCACGGTTTGCTTGTCGTTCATCGTCAGGCTCCTACGCTTTGCCGTCGGTGGCTGGAATGGCGGCTTCGCGACCGAATTCCTTGCCCAGGGTTTTCAACTTCTCGGTGTTCTGCAACACGTCCATCAGCAGCTCTTCGAGCTTGTCGTTGCCGCCCATCTTGTTGCGCAGGTCCGCCAGCTTGTTGCGCACTTCCAGCAGCTTGCGCAGCGGCTCGACCTGCTTGACCACGTTCTGCGGTTCGAAGTCTTCGAGGGCGTTGAAGTTGAGCTCGACACCCAGCTGCGTGCCGTTTTTCGCCAGGGTGTTGTCGACGCGATAGGTCAGGCGCGGCTTGATGCCCTTGAGCACGCCGTTGAAGTTGTCGCGGTCGATGAAAATGAATTTGCGCTCCTTGAGCTTCGGCAGCGGCTCCAGCGGGTTGCCGGAAAAATCGCCCAGCACACCGACGACAAAGGGCAGCTCTTTCTTTTCCTGAGCGTCACCGATATCCACGTCGTAGGTGATATGGACCCGAGGCGCGCGAACGCGGTCGAGTTTGTGCTGGGTACTTTCCTTCTTCGCCATCGTGATCTCCTGTGCGAACAATTCGCTGCAAGTCGTTTGCGTGTCGGTTCAATGGTTGGCCGAGCGCGTTACATTCCTTCGATCGTCAGCAGCAGGCGCTGACGGATTTCATCGTTCATTTCCATGATGTTGGCGTGCCCCACCAGCTCTTCGAAACTGGTGTTGCCGGCAATCTGGGTGCTGCTGCGGATCACGGCCTCGTCGGGCAACTGCGAGCGAACCGGCGAGCTGATGACGCAGAAGGGCAGGTCGCCGAACTCCTTCAAGCGTTCGAAACTGACGGGGAAACGCAAGCCTTCGAGCAAGCGGCTGATGCCGGGCGATTTGCTCAGGCAGTAGAACAGCACCAGGTAATGCACCACGAAGCGGTACAACTCGGCGCTGCTGCGATTGGGGTCTTTGATGATGGCGCGGAAGCGGGCCAGGTCGAAAGAACTGAACCCGACCACCCAGCGCACGGGGCTGGTGATGCGAATGGTCTGACCGCTTGCGCTCAGCACCTTGTCGTACTCCAGCGCAAACAATTGCGGGGTGGTACTGAGCAGGTTGAGGGGCACTTCGAGCTCATTGACCAACTGGAATGGAGCGGTCGAGCCGATGCGGTCGTAGAGCTCCTTGAGCTCCTTGAAATGGTGCTGGGTCTCGCGCCCGCTGCTGCGTTGCGCACCCTGCAGGTACTCACCGAAAAACGTCTGCGGACGAATCAGCAAAGCCAGGGTCGCCAGATAATCCGAGGCCTGCGCCTTCAGCGCATCGGAAATGGCCCGGGTCTGGCTTCGCAGCTTGATCAATGCTTCAACATCAAAAAACGCTTGAGTCATCGGTACATCGTCCTTGAACACTCCACGCCTTCCTGGATAAAAACCGGAGCATGTCGAGTGACTTGATTCTCCATGGACATCGATCCACGAGAGGTTAATTACTGATGTTCGTCATCACGGAAACACACTGCCGGGAATAACCGGGAGTGCGATGCTGGCATATGGATATTGAGTTGCCAGTAACGTCGTGTATGGCAACACGTCGTATCGAAAAGTTCATTCGGCGGCGGATTTTTTCTCGTTTTTGTTACACGCCGCAATGATGTCCGCTTGCCACTACTTGATGGATGTGTCTGTCAGACAGTTCCGAAAGCCAGTCAATTCAATGGTTTCAGAGAGGCCATGGATCCAATTTTTAACTGAAAATAATTTTAAAAAAGGTGAACCGGTTCATCTGATGTCAGTAGTTTGACGCTTTGCAGTGATCAAGGGAGAAGCGATACCGAAGCAAGATTGACGTGCCAGCACTTGGGCGAATAATTTCCGGAGTAAAAAATACCGGCTTGACACTGTGTATTGCATGGATGCTTCCTTTCGCACGTGCTCGGATCGCTCTTGAAAAAGTGTGACGTAGTTCAATTTTTCTGAATTCCTACGGCACTTTCCGACAGGGTAGGAGCCGCAGCGTCATTCAGGGCAGCGGGCGCGAATGCAGTTTTATAGATTGTGTTAGTACGCAGATACAGCCCGCATGAGTATGGCTCATGAAGTGCAGGTCAGTTGTTGTGGCGCGTAGCGGGTTCTGCCGAAAGTTTTTTTCGGGAAGGCGGTAAGAGGAGAGGGAACATGGACGAAAGGTATTTACCCTGTACAGTTGCGAACCCGCGCGGAACGCGTCAACAAGCCGGATTGATTGGTGGCGGCAGTCTTTCATTTCCCAGTGAGATCGCTTCGCGGTCTTTCCCGGCGCCGCAAAATTTTGCCGGTTATTACGCGACAAACGATTACAACGCAGCGATGTTTCTTGCGCATGAGTTGGCTTCGCCTGAGTCGGATATGTCACCCAGTGAAACACAAGAGTCCGTGCAGCTGCTGCGCTCGCTAATCAGGAAGCTGTCGGTTGCAATGGACATTACTGTTGAAGCTCTGAAAGAATTACAGAGAACTGCAGAGGCCATCCCGGAGATAGGTCCTTTGATGTTCTCCCCGGCCAACTTGCCGGGCACGTTGGCCAGTGCAGGCACCAGCGTAGCTGCATTTTCCAAGTCGAAGTCGGTTATAGACTTGCTGGATCTCTCCGCTGCCGACAAGAAAAACCTCATCAAGTGGGCCAATAGTCGTGGAACAGCGAATTCAACCTCAGCTAAAAAAGCCTTCAAGGGCCGGATAAAACTGATTCGGATTGCGGGTCAATTGCATTTTGAAGTGCCTATAACCGCCCAAGCGCAGAGTTACAAGGTACTTGGTCAGGTAGGGCAGCAAGCTGCTCATCTTCCGGTTTATGGAACGAAGGCTGCATTGAACAGGAGTGCAATGTTGCATTCCAGCGGAGCGGCAGGCGGGCTGAAGCTCATGACGGGTAATACGGTCGGTTTTGCTTTGGCCGTTGGGCCGCAGGCTTATTTTGACTATACAAGTTCGGCATCTATGGGTGAATTTTATACAAAGTCTGCATATAGCCAGCCTACTAATGTTGCTTCGTTTGCAGTTGGTACTGCGGCGACCATGGCGGTAAGTTTTTATTTAGGAGCTGCCGCACTAGGTGCAGCTCCTTTAGTGCTAATTGTTTTGATTGGCTGGGGCGCTGGGCTTGCCACGCTGGCGGTTATGAGCAGTACAGGGGCTGATAAAAAAATTGGCGATATTTTTTCAAAATGAATACTAAATATGATTGATTCTCACAGTTTAAAGAAAGGCGGCTGGATAATGTTTTTTTCCGCCGCTCTGTTTGGTGTCTTTGGTCCGTCAAGCTTAAGCTATTTTTGGTGGGTATATCTGATTTTTGTTGTTGTTTTTCTAGGCTTTGTTTTATATCTAATTTACTGTTGTGAGCGATTTGTATTGTATATGTCTTCCTTGTTTCTGCTCGCAGTGGGCCTGTTTGCCTATTTAGCCTGTACGGTAGCTTATTTTACTGCTTCGGCAGTCTTAGGTGCAGGAAATGTATTTGCTGTGCTGCTAGGCTTGGTTCCTGCGATAGCTGTAGTTTTAACCGTTGTCATAATACTTGTTGGGGAAACAGCTTTTTTTCCTTTCGAATGTAAAGGGAATAGAGTAATCACGCGAGGGCGGCAGCAGAAAAAAACAAGCTATAACGTCGGATTGATAGTAGGTGTTTCAGTGCTCGCAAGTGGGGTTTTTTTTAAGTCGGTAGATGCCCAGGCGAGCAATGTACTTGCAGTATTAATATGTACTGGGTGCTCAGTGGCTATTTCGGTTTTGTCACGTCACATTATTCGAGGTCTGCGTACACTCTATATCGAAGAACGTAATATGCCAGTGCCTTATACATTTATGAAGATTGAAGAAATACGCGAAGCCCGCAGCCGCTGGTGGCTAGGCCGGTTGTTTAAATGGATGGGGTCCCTGCGCCAGTCGACAGGTTCCTGACTACCAGAGCGTTAACGCGGTGGTTGCCCGAACATTGATTCCAGGAGTTACACACCACCGCTCCAACTGCGACCGGAAATGCGGCGGCGGTAAAAAGCGCCCCTGCCGCCATTGCAGCCGCATACCCAATCGCAGTCGCTATCCCTGCTTTAATTAACTCAACGCCAACGCCTGCAAAAAGATCAGAAAGTACAGCCTCGTCATTAAATACCCATTCCAATACTTCAATGCCAACCGCGACATAGCAAGAAAGTTTAAAGCCTTTTACTGAAGATCCTCGAATCCCATATTTGCCTATTCCAACCTCAACTAACTGAGCATTTCGAATCCCGTAACGAGTTCCTTTCAAGCGGTTCCGCAACCCCGGATATCCAGTTAAAACGACATATCGCTTTCCGTTTTTAATTAAGACGCGAATCTTGGTTCCAATTCCGCCAATGTCACTGAGCAAGCGGCCAACGTTGTACGCATCATAGGCGCCCAACGCTGCCGGTACTCCCCAGTTCGTATTGACGAAAGAATGTACGGTCGCGTTGTAGATTGATTGCGTGTTGCCCCAAAGACCATCCAGCATTTCCGGTTGGGTCCTGGAGCACATGGTTGGTGGCTGGGTGCCAGTATCTGCGGTGCCGTTTCGTTGTGCTATCAACGCGTTTGCGTCATCCATGTTCAGAACGACCATTTCATGTTGATTGCTGTCCATGTCACGGCCCAGCTGATCGAGTTGTGTATCACTCAAACTCATGACGAACTCCCTGTAAGCCTGTCTACTCGCCTTACGTGGCAAGCGTCTGAAGTGCAGGGTGCACTGACCGAAAATTAAAATAAAACAGGCAAATTGCCATCACTGAGAAGTGTTTCGTTACCTTGACAAAGAACTTTCAAGAGGTTTCCATCGCTGACTTGAGGCCAATTTTTGCAGGATGCAACGAATGATAGCGGGCAGTTGACCGCCCAGAAAAATCAGCTAACCGCCTTCGATTCCCCCGCTACCTACCGAACAATAACCGATTCTGGTGATCTTTGGCGGTCAGGAGGGGCTTGAGATTTTTGCGATTGTCATTGCGGCAAGCTGAGCCATGACAGGGTTTGAAAGTATTTCAAAAGCGAAATAATCAGATGTGCGACCGCGCAGGATCCAGGGATTTTCACTTTTTAAAGGAGCTGTTGCATGAATAATGGACTTTATCCCTGTACGGCCGCCGATCCAATGGGTGTTGGCCCCCACGATGGGTTGTTAGGTGAGGGGGCACTACCATGGCCAAGTGAAATTGCTTCCCGAGCGTTTCCTTCTTCATTGGCTATCGGAGGGCTCTACTCTACCGATGATCTGAGTGCTGCTGAGTTCCTCATAAAGGAATTGAGTTCACCTGAGGCAGAGTTGAGTGAAGACGAATATGAGGAATACTGGATACTGCTGATCTCCCTTATTGCTAAACTGAAAAAGGCTGTAAATGTCACGGCAGAGCAATTTGCAAAGATACAGAAAAAGGCAGTTTCAATTCCTGTAGTTGGACCATTGCTGTTTTCACCGGCGAACCTGCCCGGTACCTTGGCAAGTGTTGGGGGGCTTATTCATGCTGGCTCGCGAGCAGCCAAGGTTGAAGACCTTCTTGATATTGATAAATCAACTAGGAAGCAACTTAAAAAATGGATTGCCTCGCGTGGCAAATCTGGTAGTGTCTCAGCAAAGAAAACATTTCGTGGGCGAATTAAAGTTGTTCGAATAGCGGGTGCGCTTTATCTCGAAATACCGGCATCAGCTAAAGCCAGTATCTATAGAGTCGCTGGCAAAGTAGTGGGTGATGCCATTCATATACCTACTCATAACGCAGCCAAGGCGTTGCGGGCGACAAGTCATGTTGATGCCGCTGCGTATGGTCAAAGGGGCGTGGGTCGCGTACTTGTTGGCAATGCAGCTGGGCCGCTGCTTGCATTTGGTCCCCAACTCGTCATGGATATTAGAAGTTCAGAGAGTACCGATGAATTCCTTGAAAAAACTGCTTACAGTCAGCCTACCAATGGTTTGGTTTTTGCCAGTGGTGTAATTATTGGTGCAACCGTTAGTGCCCCTGCAGTTGTGGTGATTGCGTTGGGTATTGGAGCAGGCTTGTTGATACAGGTGGTCATGAGTGATGAAGTTACAGGTTGGGGGACTTCTTTCGGAGATGTTCTTTTGGGGAAGGATTGACTATGTTTAGTGTTGAGTCTCAGCGGTTTTTGTCCACGGTGTTCGGTACTTGGTTTTTGTTTTCTTTGCTGGCTGCATTCTCGATTGGGATTCTGCCGGAAATTATGACTTTGCCTGCAGTTTTTGCTGTCCTATGGTTAACGTATTGGTGCATAAATTGTGCTTATCGGACGGAAAGGTTCACCAAATACGCTAGCCTTCGGCTATTTACCAATCTTGCCATTGCGCCTGGTTTTGCATTTGTCGCTGCGTTGGTGACTTGCTATAAGCAATTAAAGTTGAATGCTCCGTTAGCTGTTTTTATAAGTTTCGTTCCCGTATTCTTGTCCTTGATTGTCTATGGCTTCCTATACCGGTGGCGTGGAGGTCATAGCCCTTTAGTCGTTCGAGGGCAGCGGGTCGAGGTGATAGGGGCTATCCAGGAAAATCATTGGTTATTAGGTGTGGTTGGCGCTGCTTTGGGCTCTTTAACCTATCCAGTTTTTTACGCATATAAGTCGTCGACTTCAATGCTGGTGTTTCTTTTTATTGTCATATCGTTGTTTATGCTGTTTTATCACCGTTCCAGTATATCTGCGTTAAGAACCCTGAAGGAGCAGGAGGCGCGAGAAGGTTCTTGTTTTACATTTATGAATATTGAAGAGATTCGTAAAAAGCGCGCTTCCTCTTTGATTGGTCGGATGTTCACTGCAAATATTGATCGTTGAGATTTATCAGACTTCAGTTTCAAGGAGAGTGAAATGTTAATGGACTTGCTTGCGATGATGAGCCCGCAAAATAAACGGCTCTTCAAACTCAACACGTTTGCCCAGCCCGGAGACGAAGAACTGCTGCTGGAATACTTCTCCGGAACTGAAGCATTATCGAAGCCTTTCCAGTTTGATCTAGGTCTGTTAAGCCACCGGGCGGATGTAAAGCTAAAATCTTTGATCGGCCGTCTCGCAACGGTTGAAATTGAGCTCGCGGATGGTTCTACACGTTATTTAAACGGATACATCAATCGTTTCAGTAGTAAAGGCAGCGATGGTGGAGTCATTCGCTACGGTGCGGTGCTGGGACCATGGTTGTGGATGCTTACCTGCCGATTTGATTCACGGATTTTTCAGGACAAGACGGTACAAGACGTGCTCGTCGACGTTTTTGGTAATTTTGGTACTTTGCCGAAATTTGAGTTTCGCCTGAGCAAAACACTCAAGCAGCGCAGTTTCATTACTCAGTATCGCGAAAGTGACTTCAATTTTGTACAGCGACTGCTTGAGAGCGAGGGGTTGTTTTACTATTTTGAACATACTGCTGACTCGCACCTAATGGTTATCGCGGATAACTCCAGAACTTTAGATCCATTACCCGAGCAACCACAGATTCGTTTTCACAGCGCATCGGTGACAGAAACGGCAGACTCGATCACTCGTTGGAGCGCAACTCGTCAGTTGCAGTCAGGCAAGATCGCTGTGCGTACTTTTGATTACCGACAGCCGCGGAACTTCTTACCTGTCACCATGCAGAGCCTCAATCAACAAGGGAATGTTGAAAAATTTGAAGTCTACGACTTTCCCGGACAGTACACTCACGGCTCCTATGAAGACGGTGAAGCATTTGTGCGAAATCGGGTCGAGGCGTTGGAGTTACTCGGAAAAACGTTTTATGGCGACAGCAACTGTCGCGCCATGAAGCCGGGTTTCACCTTTGAGTTGACGCAGCACTACGAACACGATCTGGGCTCTGCTGAGAATCGACAGTTTTTGCTCATCAGCGTTGAACACAGCGGTAGCAATAATTATATGACCGGCGATCAAGCTGGTTATCTGAACAAATTTGTTTGCGTGCGTAGTAAGATCACCTACCGTCCCCAACTGACCACGCGTAAACCATCTATTAATGGCCCACAAACCGCGATCGTCGTCGGCCCACCGGGTGAAGAAATCTACACCGATGAACTGGGCCGGGTAAAAGTGCAGTTTCACTGGGATCGCTACGGGGAGTTCAACGACAAGAGTTCCTGTTGGGTCCGTGTCGCACAATCCGGAGCCAGTGGCGGTTTCGGCAGTGTCTTGATTCCTCGGGTTGGCGACGAGGTAGTCGTGTCTTTCCTTGATGGTGATCCAGATCGCCCGCTGGTCATGGGCAGCCTCTACAACAGCCAGAACACGCCGCCTTGGTCGTTGCCGGCCAACAAGACGCAAAGTGGTTTCCTGACCCGGTCGATGAAAGGCGACGGCGGTACGGCGAACTTCTTCCGCTTCGAAGACAAGGCCGGTGCCGAGCAGATCATCATGCATGCCGAGCGCAACATGGACACCGAGATCGAGGTCGACGAGAGCCACAGTGTCGGCAGCAACCGCACGATCACGGTGGGTGGCACGCACACTGAAACGATCAAGAAAGACACGGTGATGAACGTCCAGGAAGGGTCGCTGACAATTCAGGTCGACAACCAGTTCATTCAGGTCAACGCCAAGCAACACATCATTCTTCAGGTAGGGGAGAGCAGCATCATCCTCACGCCGGACGGCATCGAGATCAAAGGCAAGGCGATCACTACGACGAGCACCGGCACGACCCAGATCACCGGCTCCGAGGTCAGGGTCAATGATTGAGGTAACGGCGCCATGACCAGAGTCAGTCTCTACGATCGCATTTCCGAAAAGCGTATTGCGCAGGAGGAGGCTGAACGCCTTGCCCAACAGAACGCGGTTCTCGCCCAGCCTGAGCCCGAGCCGGAACCCGCGCCTGTTGTGGCGCTGCAAGACACGCCCAGCCATTTCACCTTCGCGGGTTTCAATCTGGCATTCCCGGCGGGGTTCCATTTCCGTGAGATCCAGACCACCGTCGAGCACGAAGGCGAGCCGGTCAGCCTGACGATCAAGCGACGCGATGTGCAACAGGGGCAGACACTGGAGCAGCTTTTCGAGGCCGCGTTGCAGGCGTTTCGCGAGGATCATCCGGACGTGCGCATCATCCGCCAGCGCGATGTCAACGTGGCCGGCAGTGCGGCGAAGTCGGCGGATCTGCATTTCAAGAGCGGCCATGCCGATCGACACGCGCGTCTGGTCGGGGCGCTTGTGCCGGTCGCCGGACGTGAAGATATGCAATGGCTGAGCATCGGTTGCGAGATTGATCCGGCCAGACCCGCGCTCAGTCTCTGGCTGGTTGATTTTGACGGCATGCTCGATGGCCTCGCGGCCCGCTGAAATGCCCATTTTTTGAATTCAGGAATTTACATCACATGGATTATGAGTTGCAGGAAGGCAGCATTGTGTTGCCACAGGGTTTCCAGGATCGAACCGTTAACATGTTTGTGCTGGGGGCAAGCATTCCCGCGCCGTTGAGCATCACCATTTCCCGGGACACATTGCTGCCCGGCGAGGCGCTCAAAGCCTACGTCGAGCGTCAGATCAAAATGCTCGCATCCAAGCTGCGCGGCTACACGCTACTGGGCAAAAAAGCCGTAGCGCTGTCGACCACCGCGCCAATCGACGGCGTGCAGATCGATGCGTATTACATGACCGATGGCCGACCGTTCTACCAGCGTCAGGCAGCGTTTCTGATTGCCCCTGATCGCGCGATCATTTTCTCCACCACCGCCCAGGCTGACTTCAGCAGCGAGCAGAACCAGAACTGGATGGACCTGCTGGCGAGCTTTCAACCTCGCCAGCCGGGCGCCCCGATGACCGACTCCAGCCCCCAGGAGTAACGGTCATGTTTGAAGCCGCAAGGTTTGGTGATGAACTGTCGCACACCAGTGCGTTGGGCGGGTTTCTCATCGGTGCAGCACTGGGTATCGCGCTGATCGCCACGGTGGCGATCGCGACGTTCACCTGTGGGTTTGGTGTGGCATTGTTGGCGGGTTTACTTGCAGGCGTCGGAGGTAGCCTGCTCACCGCGGCCGGAGAGAAGATAGGCAGCATGTTTTCTTCGCCCGCGGGGACCATCGTCACCGCGTCGCCCAATGTCTTCATCAACAGTCGCAAAGCGGCTCATGTGGAGAAAAGCACCGGCGCCTGCGACAAGCATCCCGGCCCGGTGAAGGTCGCCGAGGGTTCGACCAACGTCTTCATCAACGGCACTGCGGCCGCCCGCAAGGGTGACAAGCTGACCTGCGGCGCAACGCTCTCGAGCGGTTCGGACAATGTCTTCATCGGTGGCGGAACCTATCGCTACCTGCCGGTGGACGACGAAATTCCCGGTTGGCTGCGGACCACGGTCGACATTCTGATGGCGGTCGCGGGTGCGGCGGGTGGTATTGCCCAGTTGATCAAGGCCGGAACCCAGGCCGGCATGAAAGCGGTCATGCCCTGCGTGCTGAAATTCACCGCCGGGTTCGTCGCCGGCGAGGTCGCTTCGCGTTACGTCGTGGGGCCTGCGATCGAGCGTGCGGTGGGTGGCCTGGTCGGTAATCCGGTCGACGCCACCACCGGCCGCAAGGTCATCACCGACGAAACCGACTTCAGCCTCCCGGGCCTGATGCCCATTCAATGGTCGCGTTTCTATGCCAGCGACCTGAGCGTCGACAGCGTGCTTGGCAAGGGTTGGGTCTTGCCCTGGGAGCAGAGCCTGCGTCGCAGTGGTGCTTTCGTTTATCTCACCGACAATCAGGGCCGCGGTGTTCCATTCGTCGACGTGCAACCGGGGGAACGCATCTACAACCCCCACGAGCAGGTGCATCTGGTCCGCACCGAAGGTGGCCATTACCTGCTGCAAACCCTCGACAACACCTTCTTCTACTTCGGTGAAGTGGCGGACGACAACATCCCCGTGCCGCTGCAACGCATCGAAAATGCACTGGGCCATTTCCTGCATTTCACCCGCACCGCCGAGGGCACGCTTACCGATATCAGCGCCACCGGTGGCGTGCGGGTGCACCTGCATTACGACAACCCGCTGGGTCGCCTGACCGACGTCAGACGCGTGGTCGACAACCAGGCCGTTGAAACCCTGGTGCAGTACCGCTACGACGACCATGGCCAGCTCAATGAAGTAATCAACCGCAACGGCGATTCGGTACGCCGTTTCAGCTATGTCGATGGCGTGATGGCCAGTCATAGCAATGCCTTGGGCCTGACCTGTAACTATCGTTGGGAACAGATTGGCGGCCAGCCACGCGTGGTGGAGCACTGGACCAGCGATGGCGAACGTTACCAGTTCCGCTACGACATCAAGGCCCGAACCACGCGGATCACCGATGTGCTCGGGCGCGAAGCGGAGATTCATTACAACGCCGATCATCGCGTCACCTCCAGTCGCGATTTCGGTGGCGAGCACTACGTCATCGACATTGATGACAGCGGCAACATGACGGGCCTGACATTGCCTGATGGCAACCGGCTCACCCTCAAGTACGACGAATACTCACGCCTGCTCGAAGAGACCGATCCGCTCGGGCGCGCGATCAAATACCGCTATCACCACCTGACTACGCTGGTCACGCAGGTCGACTACCCGGACGGCAGCACCTGGCAGGCCCGCTACGACGACAAGGGCAACCTCATCGCCGAAATCGACGCCCTCGGTCACACCACCGAGTACCTGAACGGTGACGACGGCCTGCCACACACCATCATCGATGCGACCGGCAAATCCAAATACCTGTGGTGGAACACTCTGGCCCAAGTCGAGCGCTTTCAGGATTGCTCGGGTAAAACCACCACCTATCGCTTCGACGAACGCCAGCACCTGGTCGCTGTCACCGACGCGTTGGGGCAGACCACCACACTGGAACGCAAACCCGACGGCGAAGTGCTGCGCATCCAGCACCCGGACGGCAGCGCCGAATCGTTCACCTACAACGCCCTCGGCCAGGTGCTGACGCACACTGACGGCAAAGGCCAGACCACGCGCCTGCTGCGCACCGCCCGTGGCTTGCCGAGCAGCCGGCAGGATGCGAAGGGCCAGCGCATCCGCTACGAATACGACCCGGCGATTCGCCTGACTGCACTGGTCAACGAAAACAACGCGGCGTACCAGTTTGCCTACGATGCGTCCGACCGGTTGGTCGAAGAAAAACGCATCGACAACCTGACCCGGCGCTTCAGCTACAACCTCGGCGGGCATCTGACGCAAGTGGATGAAACGGGCTACGGCGAACGCGGTGAACGGCCACAACGCCGTACCGAGTTCGAGCGCGACAGCATTGGCCGGCTGCTGGCCAAGCTCAATGCCGACGCCCGTCAGGATTATGCGTATGACGACGGCGATCGATTGCTGTCGATCCAGCGCCTCCCGACCGCGCAAGGCAAGCAAATCGGCGTCAGTGAGGAAACGCTCGAATTCTCCTACGACCTGCTCGGCCGTCTGATCCAGGAGACCACGGCGCAAGGCGCCTTGTCCTACGAATACGATCCATTGAGCAACCTCACCACCCTGACGTTGCCCACCGGCCAACACCTTAATCACCTGTACTACGGCAGCGGCCACCTGCACCAACTCAACCTCGACGGTCAGCTGATCAGCGACATCGAGCGCGACGACCTGCACCGCGAAGTCCTGCGCACCCAAGGCGCACTCACCAGCTGCTTCGGCTACGACGCCATGGGCCGCAAGAGCTGGCAGTTCGCCTCGCGTCTGCCAGCGGAAAAACTCTCAAAAATTCACAACCCTGGCATCCAGCCCGACCTGCTGGTGGAGCACGCCTACAACCCGATCCACCGCCGTCACCAGTACGACCCGGCCGGCGAGTTGACCCGCACCCTCGACAAGCTGCGCGGCGAGATCAAGTACGAATACGAAGCCAACGGCCAGTTGCACAGCCGCGACACCGGCAAGCTTGTCGACAGCGAAGAATTCCGCTACGACGCCGCAGCGAACCGGCTGAACTTCAACACCAGCCAGTTTGACCACGTCAAAGATAACCGTCTCAAACGCTGGCGGGATCAGGAATATGCCTACGATGCGTGGGGCAACCTGATCGAAAAACGCAGTGGCATGGGCAAACTGCAGACGTTTGTTTATGACTGCGAAAACCGCTTGGTCAAGGCCGAGACGCTGGTTAACGGCAAGCTGGAAAGCAGCGGTTTTTATCGATACGACAGCCTGGGACGGCGGGTCGGTAAGCAGTCCGTTGTTAATGGCGTGACCGAGCAGAAACACTTCTTGTGGCAAGGCCTGCGGATGCTGCGGGAGGAAAGTCCGGGGCAGAGCAGTCTGTATCTGTATGAGCCGGGTAGTTATGCGCCTCTGGCTCGCGTCGACCAGGCGGAAGGTGAGGAGCAAAAGCTTTATTACTTCCATACCGACCAGATTGGTACGCCGCTGGAGATGACGGACCGAGAAGGGCAGATTGTCTGGCAGGCGACGTACAAAGCGTGGGGGTCGGTTGAGAAGCTGACGGTTAATGACGTCGAGCAGAACCTGAGGTTTCAGGGGCAGTATTTTGACGATGAGACGGGGCTGCACTACAACACGTTTCGGTATTACGATCCGGAGGTGGGGCGGTTTGTTACGCAGGATCCGATTGGGTTATCTGGCGGGTTTAACCTGTATCGCTATGCTCCGAACACAGGTAGTTGGACCGATCCATTGGGGTGGAGCTGCTGGGCTGCTAAAAACGTAGCCGGTCGAAAGGTGTACCAAAGAAATGATATTTTTGATCCGAACTACGTTGATGATTTGGGAAGGACAAACGTTCAAAGGATGAGCAAAGGGGATGCGCCAATAGGAAAAGACGGAAGCGAAGTGAATCTCCACCACCTTACCCAGGACGAGCCTGGCTCAATGGCAGAAATTCTCAGCAGTTTTCACTCAAAAAATGATCGAGTGCTGCATATGTACTCTAATCAGTGGGATAAAAGTTGGGTTGGGTCGGATGGTGTTAGGCGGCTTTATAATAGCGCCCCCAAGAGTATGAATCGTGGGCCGTTTAATACATGGAAAAAAAGTTACTGGAAGGAAAGATCATTGGATTTCGGAGTCTGAAGTATGAGCTATATTGATATGATTGAGGCTGAGATTAATGCGTCTGGTGAAGATCCTGCATATGCAGGTGGCGCTAGTGACTCCATGATATCTGAGTTCGAAAAAGAACTGGGAGTTAGTTTTCCGAATTCGTACAAGCTGTTTCTTCAGAAGTTTGGTGCTCTGTCATTTGCCGGTGAGACGTACTATGGGGTTACTAAGAGCGGGTTGGCCGCAACCGCAATTCCTAGCGTTTTATTTGCTACAAAAAACGCACGATCTCTTGGTGATGCCGATAATGGAATGATTGTTATTAAGTCTTCAGGGTATGGTCCTATATATTCAATTGATACTTCTATAATTGGAGAGGCAGGAGAGCCTGTAGTGGTGGAGACGGAGCTTTCATTTAAAAGAGATGGTGATAAAAATGTCATTTTCAAAAGTTTTGAAGATTTTTTTTGTGACTCTGTCAGGCAGGCTATTAAAGATCTTTAATGCTGCGGACGAGTGACGTGTACCTCACCGGCTTCTAGTAGAATTCAAGCGAAATTAGACGCGTGGTGAGGTTGCATATCAAGTTGATAAGGAACCAAATGATTGCCACGATTCGCAGGAGCGCGACGACCTGCACCGCGAAGTCCTGCGTACCCAAGACGCACTCACCAGCTGCTTCGGCTACGACGCCTTGGGCCGCAAGAGTTGGCAGTTCGCCTCGCGCCTGCCAGCGGAAAAGCTCTCAAAAATTCACAACCCTGGCATCCAGCCCGACCTGCTGGTGGAGCACGCCTACAACCCGATCCACCGCCGTCACCAGTACGACCCGGCCGGCGAACTGATCCGCACCCTCGACAAACTGCGCGGCGAGATCAAGTACGAATACGAAGCCAACGGCCAGCTGCACAGCCGCGACACCGGCAAGCTTGTCGACAGCGAAGAATTCCGCTACGACGCCGCAGCGAACCGGCTGAATTTCAACACCAGCCAGTTCGATCACGTCAAAGATAACCGTCTCAAACGCTGGCGGGATCAGGAATATGCCTACGATGCGTGGGGCAACCTGATTGAAAAGCGCAGTGGCATAGGCAAACTGCAGACGTTTGTTTATGACTGCGAAAACCGCTTGGTCAAGGCCGAGACGCTGGTTAACGGCAAGCTGGAAAGCAGCGGTTTTTATCGATACGACAGCCTGGGACGGCGGGTCGGTAAGCAGTCCGTTGTTAATGGCGTGATCGAGCAGAAACACTTCTTGTGGCAAGGCCAGTCGATTTCGATGCCTCGAGCAAGCCCGCGCCTGCGGGGTTCTTTGGGTTAGCGAGAAATAAGCCCGTGATCGAGGGCGTATTTGACCAGCGCCGCCGGTTTGTCGATGTTGAGTTTGCGCCGGATGCTCAGGCGATGGGTTTCCACCGTACGGACGCTGATGTCCAGTTCCCGGGCCATTTCCTTGTTGTTCAAGCCTTGCGCCATTTTGGCGAGTACCTGGCTTTCCCTTGGGGTCAGCTCGTTGTCAGTGTTCCTGTCGGCGATCAAGCGTTGGGCGATTTCGGCGCTGTAGAAGGTTCCGCCGCTGGTGATGGCTTCGATGGCGGCGATGATTTCCCGTGACGGGGCGTTCTTCAATACGTAGCCACTGGCGCCGGAACGCACCGACTCACTGACGTATTCGTAATTGTCGTACATGCTCAGCATCAGCACCTTGAGCGACGGGTACTGACTGCGCAGCACGCGGGTCAGCTCCAGGCCGTTCATGTCCGGCAGGCTGATGTCCACCAGCAGCAGGTCCGGCTTACAGCGCCCAACCATCTCGATGGCCTGTGCGCCGTTTTCCGCTTCGCCGACCATTTCCAGTGGCGACATGACGGCCAGCAGCGCCTTGATGCCATCGCGGACCAGGGAGTGATCGTCGACCAGGGCAACGCGGATCGGGGAGGGCAGGTTCATGCAGGCTTCACTCTTGTTATTCAGGGGTATCAGCGTTGGCGGGGGGGCAGTTGCATCGGAAGCAGAACATCCAGCTCGCTGCGTCCCGCCATCGAAATCAGTTCGAAGCGGCCACCAAAATGCTCGACACGTTCGCGGATATTGCGCAGGCCGATGCCGGCGTGACGCCGTTCGACCTGGGCGACGTTGAAACCCACACCGTCGTCGACCACGGTCAGCCGCACGGATTGTTCACAGCCGCGCAGGGTAATGGAAACGTTTTTTGCCCCGGCATGACGTTCGATATTGGTCAGGCCTTCCTGCACGATGCGGAACAATGCAACAGCGGCGCCATCCACCAGCTGACAGTCGAACTCATTGTCGTCATAGGTCACCGTGAGTCCGCTGCGCTGTTCGAATTCCGCGGCCAATTGGCCGATCGCGGCCGACAGGCCAAGGGTGTCGAGCAAGGATGAGCGCAGGTCGTGAGAAAGGCTGCGCACCTCGCCAATCGCTTCGCCCAGCCGTTCGGTGGCGTCTCTTAACGTGCCCAGGCCTTTGTCCTGGGCCTGACCGTTTTCCAGCAGATGGCTGGCCAGTTCGAACTGAAACTTGATCGAGACCAGCACCTGGCTGATGCCGTCATGCAGCTCGCGGGATACCCGTGAGCGTTCTTCCTCCTGGAGGCTGACGATACGCTGGGTCAGGCGCTGCAGTTTTTTGTCCGCCAGACGGTGCTCACTGACGTTGAGGGTCATGCCGGTGGCGAACACGAACAGCACCGCGACGAGGGCGACCACGGCAATCGCCATCATGGTCTTGCGGATGCCCATCGCCACTTCGTCTCGGGCCTGTTGGGTGGCGCGCTCGACGTCTTCGAGGTAGATGCCGGTGCCGAGCATCCAGCCCCAGCGATCGAGCATCACCACGTAGGCTAGCTTGTCGGTCACTTGACCGGAGGACGGCTTGTTCCAGGCATAGCGTTGAAAGCCTTCACCCGACTGCGCGCTTTTGAGCAAGGCCTGGATGACCGGAAGGCCATGGGGGTCTTTCATGTCCCAGAGGTATTTGCCCACCAGTTCCGACTGCCGCGCGTGCATCAGGCTGCGGCCCTCGTGGTCGTACACGAAGAAGTAGCCGTTGATACCGAAACTGAGTTTGCGCAACTCTTCGAGCACTTTTTGCTGGGCGTGGACGTCACCGTGACCGTCGTCGTAAAGCGGCTCGATCAGGCTTTGCGCCATTTCGACGTAGTTTTTCAGTTCCGCGCGTTTGCTCGCCAGAATGCTGTCTTCGATCAACTGAGCCTGCTGATCACCGAGTTGGCGATTCAGGGAAATCACCAGCGCGCAGATGACGGCAATGGCCAGCACCAGCGGCAGAATCCCGAGGGCGACGATCTTGTGTTTGAGCTGCATCTCTAATCCTGGCGGGGCCGGGGAGGGCGAAGGCTCGGCATCATATGCCAAAGCGAGGGCGGGCCAGTAGCGCGGCTGGACGGAATGACCGGTGAGCGGGATGTCATTGAGTGGAAAGACCAACCTCCGTCTACGTAGAACTACGTAGAGAGCGCGTACGTAGTAACGCGGATTTATTTGTGGACGGCATGCGCGGATATTGGGCCAGCTCCGCACAGCGGACACAATTATAAAAATTACCGCCGCAGTCACGAGCTGTCGGCAGGAGACCCTCTATGCCCCGTCTGGCTAAACACCTCGGCTGGTTTGCCGTGGCTGTCCTGGGAGCGATTGCGCTGAGTGTCGTGGCCTTGCGCCGCGGCGAAGCGATCAACGCCCTGTGGATCGTCGTCGCAGCTGTTGCCATCTACCTTGTCGCCTACCGCTATTACAGCCTGTTCATCGCCAATAAAGTGATGCAACTGGATCCCAATCGCGCCACCCCCGCCGTACTCAATAATGATGGTCTGGACTATGTCCCGACCAACAAGCACGTGCTTTTTGGTCACCACTTTGCGGCCATTGCCGGTGCCGGGCCACTGGTGGGTCCGGTTCTGGCGGCGCAAATGGGCTATCTGCCTGGCACGCTGTGGCTGATCGCCGGCGTGGTGCTGGCCGGTGCCGTTCAGGACTTCATGGTCCTGTTCATGTCCACCCGCCGCAACGGTCGCTCTTTGGGCGACATGGTCCGCGAAGAAATGGGCCGCATTCCCGGCACCATCGCGCTGTTTGGCTGCTTCCTGATCATGATCATCATCCTTGCGGTGCTGGCGTTGATCGTGGTGAAAGCCCTGGCTGAAAGCCCGTGGGGCATGTTCACCGTCATGGCGACTATCCCGATCGCGATGTTCATGGGCATCTACATGCGCTACATCCGTCCGGGCCGTATCGGTGAAATTTCCGTCATCGGCGTATTGCTGCTGCTGGGTTCGATCTGGCTGGGCGGGCAGATTGCTGCCGATCCAGTGTGGGCCAAGGCCTTCAGCTTCACCGGCGTGCAAATTACCTGGATGCTGATTGGCTACGGGTTTGTCGCTGCGGTTCTGCCGGTGTGGCTGATCCTGGCACCGCGAGACTACCTCTCGACGTTCCTGAAAATCGGCACCATCGTTGCCCTGGCCATCGGTATTCTGGTGACCATGCCTGAGCTGAGAATGCCGGCGCTGACCCAGTTCGTCGACGGCACCGGACCGGTATGGAAGGGCGGTCTGTTCCCGTTCCTGTTCATCACCATCGCCTGTGGCGCGGTCTCCGGTTTCCACTCGCTGATTGCTTCCGGCACCACGCCGAAGTTGCTGGCCAGTGAAGGTCATGCCCGCTACATCGGTTACGGCGGCATGCTGATGGAGTCGTTTGTGGCGATCATGGCCATGGTGGCTGCCTCGGTGATCGATCCGGGTGTGTACTTCGCCATGAACAGTCCGGCCGCCGTCGTCGGTGCCGATGCTGTTACCGTCGCGCAAACCGTCAGCAGCTGGGGCTTTGCCATCACTCCGGAAGCGCTGCAAGCGGTCGCCCATGACATCGGTGAAACCACGATCCTGGCCCGTGCCGGTGGTGCACCGACCCTGGCGGTCGGTATCGCGCAGATCCTGCACAGTGTGCTGCCGGGTGAAAACACCATGGCGTTCTGGTACCACTTCGCGATCCTGTTCGAAGCGCTGTTCATTCTCACCGCTGTGGACGCCGGTACCCGTGCCGGTCGCTTCATGCTGCAGGACTTGCTCGGCTCGTTCGTACCGGCGCTGAAACGCACCGAGTCCTGGACCGCCAACCTGGTGGCGACCGCCGGTTGCGTGGCGATGTGGGGATATCTGCTGTACCAAGGCGTGATCGACCCACTGGGCGGCATCAATACCCTGTGGCCGCTGTTCGGTATCTCTAACCAGATGCTGGCTGGTATCGCGCTGATGCTCGGCACCGTCGTGCTGATCAAGATGAAACGCCAGCGTTATGTCTGGGTGACGTTGCTGCCGGCGGTTTGGCTGCTGATCTGCACCACCACCGCAGGCTTCATCAAGCTGTTCGACGCCAATCCGGCAATCGGCTTCCTGGCCCTGGCCAAGAAGTACAGCGATGCGCTGGCCAATGGTCAGGTGCTGGCCCCGGCGAAGAGCGTTGACCAGATGCAGCACGTGATCTTCAACGCCTACACCAATGCAACGCTGACCGCTTTGTTCCTGTTCGTGGTGTTCAGCATCCTGTTCTTTGCGCTCAAGGTCGGCATCGCCGCCTGGGGCACCAAGGAACGCACGGATAAAGAAGCGCCCTACCAAGCGCTGCCGGATGCCTGATCATGTTCAATGACCTGAGTCGCCTCGGTAAATACCTCGGTCAGGCCGCGCGCCTGATGGTCGGCATGCCCGACTACGACAACTACGTCGAGCACATGCAGACCAAACACCCGGACAAGCCGCTGATGGACTACGAGGCGTTCTTTCGTGAACGCCAGGAGGCCCGTTACGGCAGCAAGGCTGGACCGAAGTGTTGTTGAGTGAATAAAAAAACCGGCCTTGAACAGGCCGGTTTTTTTATGCGCGATGTTGTAAAACCCTCGGATCACGCCGCAAGGCGATCCGACTCATCATCACTGTGCGAACGCTGAACCCCGACCCTGCATTCGCGAGGCGCGGAGTCCCGCTGTTGTGCTTGCAGTGCACGATCAGCCAGTTTGGCTTTGTGAATCAGGCGACACAGCACGGCGGCAGTGGCGATGGACAACAGTGGCCAGTAAATGAACAGCGCTTTCAGGGACATGGCGTTTTCTCACGCTGCCGACGTTTTTCGTGACCGCCGAATCTTTACGGCAGTGGTGTAGTGTCATTGTGACATCTTTTTATGACAAATAATGTTGATTGTTGTGCTTCAACATGAAAATTCTGTAGGAACTGCCATTTGCCCATGACTTCCCAAACCAAAGCGGGATAGCCGTTTGTCGGGGGTATCGGTATGCTCTGCGCGTCGTCTGAATGCCATCGATTAATAACTACAGTGATGCCATGAGCCAATCAGAATCGCGTGCGAATGTTCTAGCGCTGTATCCGGAAGACTCCCGCGAGGCAGCGGCGTTGCTCAAGCAAGCCGTCCCCTTGATGGTTCGCCATAACATTCCACCCAATCCTGTGCATTACGCGCTCTGGTACACCTACAGCAAAGGTCAGGATCCGGAGCTCAACCGGCACTTGGACAGGGTTCTCCGCGACTTCGACGGATGCCCGCCGGAGTCCGCGTCCCGGCTGTTTCGCGAATACATCATTCGTGACGAACTCGAAGACGTTCGCGCCGAGCAGCAACAGGTCTTCAGTCTGGTTGATGGTATGGAGCGCGACGTTTCGCGCAGTGTGATGGGCAGCCAGACCTTCCAGAATCGTTTGGGGCAGTGTCTTGAAATGCTCGACGAACCGGCCAGTGACCGCTTGCCGGGCATTCTCATTGAGCTGCAGCAAAGTACCCGCGTGATGCAGAGCCAGCAGGAACATTTCCTCGGCCAGTTGCAGTCGGCGCAAAACGAAATCAAGACCCTGCGCGACAAGCTGGAGCGCGCCCAACGGGCGGCGACCCTCGATGGCCTGACCGAACTGCTCAATCGCACGGCGTTTACGCGTTTGCTGGAAAAGGCGTTGAGCAAGGCCTCCCGGGGCGTGGCACTGGTCATGCTCGACATCGACCATTTCAAGCAATTCAACGATCAATACGGCCACCCCTTGGGCGACCGCGTTTTGCAGCATGTCGGGCAGGTGTTGCGCGGCGCGCTGCCCGCCAATGCGTTCGCCGGACGTTACGGCGGCGAGGAGTTCTGCGTCGTGCTGGAAGGCTGCGCCGATCTGGCCAGCGCCCTTGCGTTCGCCGAGCAACTGCGCCTGAAAGTGCAATCGTTGCGGATCAAGGCGCGTGGCACCGATACCGTGCTGGATACCATCACCGCGTCTTTTGGTGTCGCTTTCGCTGAGCCCGGTGAAAGTCTGGAAAGCCTGGTGACCCGCGCCGATGACGGACTGTATGAAGCCAAGCGCAACGGTCGCAATCAGGTGCATGGCATGTACAAACGCCCGGCGTAACGCTACGGTTGCGTTGCGCCGGATTTCTGTATGGGCTTACTGACCGTCCACGCTGCGCGGCACACCGAAGGGGTTGCTGTCACGCAAGACCTCCGGCAACAACGCATCAGGGAAGCCCTGATAGGACAACGGACGCAAAAAGCGTTCTATCGACGTCATGCCCACAGAGGTGAAGCGGCTGTCTGACGATGCTGGAAACGGTCCGCCGTGAATGGTCGCGTATGACACTTCCTGCGGATGGGCAAACGCGTTGACCACGATACGTCCGGTCCGCCGTTCCAGAATCGGCAGTAATCGGCGGGCCAGCTCAAAATCGTCCTCTTCCAGATGCATGGCCGCGCTCAATTGACCGCGCAGTGCACGAGCCACCGCGAGCATTTGCGCTTGATCCGTTACCTTCACCAGCAACGCTGCCGGACCAAAGACTTCGTGTGCCAGGGCCGCTTCACTGAGGAAGCGTTCGCCGTCCACTTCCAGCAAGGCTGACTGGCCGTCCAGGTCCGCCACCGCTGCCGAGCCTTCAACCACCGATCGGGCGCCAGCGCTTTGCAGTTGGTCCAGACCGTTGAGGTAGGACGCGTGAATGCCCGGCGTCAACATAGGGCGCGCCGGTGCATCTGCCACGCGTTTGATCATGGCCGCGCGCATGGCGTCGAAGCCGTCGCCCTCGATTGCAATCAGGATCGCCGGCTTGAGGCAGGCTTGCCCGACGTTGACCAACATGCGCTCGACGAATCCGTCACCGATCTGCGCGCCGCGAGCGGTCATTGCCTGGGGCAGAATGAATGTCGGGTTGACGCTGGTCATCTCGGTGAACACCGGGATCGGCTCAGGCCGCCGTTGAGCGCGGCGATAGAGCGCCATGCCGCCCTGTTCGGAACCGGTGAACGTCACGGCCTTGATCAGCGGATGGTCAACCAACGCCTCGCCGATGGCATTGCCGCCGCCCCGCACCATGGAGAACACGCCTTCAGGCAATCCGCTGTCCTGCACGGCTTTGCGAATGGCCTTTGCCTGAATCTCCGAAGCGCCAGGGTGGGCGTTGTGCGCTTTGACGATCACCGTCGCGCCGGCCGCCAGTGCCGAGGCGGTATCGCCACCGGCCACCGAGTAACTGATGGGGAAGTTGCTTGCGCCGAAAATGGCCACCGGGCCGAGGGCGATTTTCTGCAAGCGGTGATCCATGCGCGGTCGTGGCTGGCGATCGGGCTGGGCTGGATCGATGGCCAGTTGCAGGAAGCGGCCTTTGCGCACCACTTCGGCAAACTGGCGGAACTGGGTCGCGGCCTTCGCCGCTTCGCCCTGAAGTTGCGCCTCGGGCAGGCCGGTTTCCAGCGCGGCCCGTGCTGCCAAGGGCAGGGTGACCGCATCGAGGTTATCGGCGATGCGCTCGAGGAACGCCGCCCGTTCAGTCAGCGAGGTATGGCTGTAATGGTCGAACGCTTCGTCGGCGAGGTTCGCCGCCATGTCCACTTCCACCACGCCGCCGAAGGCGAAGTCCGGCTCGATGAGCTGATTGGTCGAGGGATTAAGCGCTTTCATGGTCCCGGCACTGGCGGGGACTTCGTTGGCGCCGATTAACAGGTTTCCGGTCAGTTTCATTTTCAGCTCACGACTTGAGGGTGGCGATCAGTTGCTCGGTCGTCACGATCGAATGGGCGTACGTCGGGCCGTTGAGTTCATGGGCGGCGTGCATCATTTCCGGCTTGAAAGCGGCCGTGGCGTCGCGCACCAGGGTGACGTGGTAGCCGAGCTCCTGTGCGTAACGAGCGGTGGCTTCGATGCAGGTGTTGGCGAGCAATCCGACGATGATCACGTGGGTAATGCCTTGCTGCTTGAGGCGGAAATCCAGGTCGGTATTGGCAAAGCCGCTGGAACCCCAATGCTCCTGAACGATGATGTCGCCGTCCTGCGGCGCAAAATCGGGATGCCATTCGCCGCCCCATTCGCCACGTGCGAAGTGGTGCATGTGCTGGATCTTGCATTGGGTGGGGCTGGGGTGATCCCAGGTTTCGTAGTCGCCTTGCTCCCAGCGACGGTGCGGTACGATGACCACCTGGATGTCGAGGGCGCGGACGGTGCGGTCGAGGCTGCGCAGGTTATCGAGCAGGCCGACCTGGTTGGCGATGGGTTCGAGCAGGGGGAAGATCTTGCCGCCTTCGGACAGGAAATCGTTGTAGGGATCGACCAGCAGGTAAGCGGTCCGGTCAAGCGGGTAGGCTGCGTTGGACATGACTGATTCTCCAGGGATTTAGACTGACCCATGCCATGGGATTGCCTTGGCATGGTGTTAATATGATAATCATAGCAACTAGGAAAGAGGCAAGCCCGTATGGCGGTAAAGAAGAATAGTCCTGAAACGTTGTGCCCGATTGCGCGGGCCGAGGACATCGTCGGCGATCGCTGGACCGTGCTGGTTTTACGCGAATTGTTCATGCGCAATCATCGTTATGACGAGATTCAGGCGCAGACGGGCGGCACCCCGCAAATGGTCGCGGCACGTCTTAAAAGCCTGGAGGCTGACGGCATGGTCGAGCGCCGCGCCTACAGCGAGCGGCCCCCGCGCTACGAGTACCACCTCAGCGCCAAGGGTGAGGCGTTTTACTCGGTGGTATTAGCGCTGCGTGCCTGGGGTGAGACGTGGTGCAAATCCGCGGATGAGGGCCTGGCCGTGCGTTACACCCACAAGACCTGCGGCCAGCCTGCAGGGCTGGGGCCGTTGTGCGGACATTGTGGTGAGTTGCTGAGCCGCGAAACGCTGATCAGCGAACCTGCGCCCGCCTACGTCGAAGAGCGCGCGGCACGGCGCGAAGCCTTCAAGGGCAAGCGCGGGGCGGTGGCCGACAAACTCGAACAGTGAGACGCCGCCGCAGGCTTCGGATCATTGATGCGTTCACGCCAACTATTCGTTCGAATAATAGTGACCATCACCGATCACAAGTTCTGTTGCTGGCGGCAAACAAGGAAAATCGCGCCCATCTGAAACGCTTCTACCGGAACCGGCGCGATGAAAAAATTGACTCGACTGGCGCTTTTCGCCCCCTTGCTGTTGGCAGGTTGTGCCTCAACGCCAAACGACCCGACGCTGACCTTGCAGACGAAAAAAGCACCTGAGGATTACGCTCAGTGTGTGCTGCCAAAACTGCATGAAGGCGCGTTGCACGCCACCGTCTCGGAAACCCCGCGCAGCTACCGGATCGTGGTTTCGAGCAAGGTCGCGGCCAACGATGTTCTGGAGGCGTACAAGGGCAAGGTGTTCTTGTATGAACGTACCTTGCTGGCGTCGACCTTCGGCCCTTCGCGGCTTGAACGCGCCGCACAGGAATGCCTTTAAGCAACCGTCTACCCCGCCTGTTTCCTTCGCATTGACACGTTTGTGATGAACGTGTCGAAGCTGTTTATCGCCCCGGTTTTTCTTCGCCGTTTTTAATATTGATCAAGTGTTCAATTGTGTTGCGCAGGAGGTGTTTGCCTCGATATAGTGGCAAAATAATATCAACTATAAACTACCTGCCAGCAGGGCTGCGGCACCCTCGTTTTTGCGCGGTCTGTTTGCTGGTTGACGAATCGCTCATTCGAGAATGTTCATGTCTAATCGCTCTCTGCACTTCAAACTGTTCTGGACGGCGCTGATTGGTGCCGTTGCCGTTATGGCACTGCTGCTGGGCTCCATCGCTTACATCGCCTATGGCTCATCCGTAAAAGAAACTTTTGCCCTGGTCGATACCATCGTCAAGGCCAATGCCAAAGAAGTTGAAGTTGAACTGGGTGTCGGTTTTACCGTGGCCGAATCCCTGGCCAGTGTCGCCATCGCGATGCAGCAACAGCAGGTCGATCGCAAAACCGCCGATGCAATGACTCGCCAGTTGTTTGAAGCCAATCCCACGCTGTTGGGGCTGGGTCAATACTGGGAGCCGAACGCGTTCGACGGCAAGGACAGTGAATTTGTTAACCAGCGGAATCACGATGCCACGGGCCGCTACCTGACCTACTGGAACCGTGCCAGTGGCGGCGTGAAGTCCGAGGTATTGAGCGGTTACGTGCCGGAAAATGCCGACAACCAGTATTACTACCGCCCGCTGCGCTCACGCCAGCCGTGGGCCTCCGAACCCTATGCCTACAGCATCGGCAGCGGACAGAAAGTGATGTTGGTGTCGATCATGGTGCCGCTGTTGCAAGGTGGCAAAGCGATGGGTGTGGCCGGGGTCGATATCCCGCTTGAAAGCATCACCCGCCAGCTCTCGACCATCGATGCGTACAAAGGCTATGGCGCGCTGATTTCCAGCGACGGCCTGTACGCCAGCCATCCCGATGCCAAGCGTTTGAGTCAACCTGCCGACGAGTTGCCAGCAGCCGCCAAAGACGCGATCAAGGCCGGCCGGTCGTACAGCTTCGAGCACGATGGCTGGGGCTATGTGCTGCAACCGGTGCACATCGGCAAGTCGCCAAACAACTGGGCCCTGATGGTCGCTTATCCGCTGGCCGAAGCCATGGCCGGGATCAATCAATTCCTTTACACCGCGGTCATCATTGGCCTGGTGGCGTTGCTGCTGCTGGCCATTGTGCTGTGGCATTTGCTGGCGTGGCAGATTCGTCCGTTGTCGGGCCTCACGGTCGGTATCCAGGCTTGGGGTGGAGAACTGGGGCTGCGTTTCGAACAGCGCAGCGGCGATGAAACCGGAAAACTGGCCGGGGCGTTCAACCAATTCATTCAGCGTCTGGGGAATTTTGTGGGCTCGATTCGACAGAGCAGCACGGCACTGATGCAGATCTCCAATCATCTGGGCAACACCACGCAAGCGGTGGCCGAACGTGCGACTTCGCAACATACGGCCACCGAAGAAATGGCCAGCGGCGTCACGGCGCTGGCGCACTCGGTGACCGAGATGTCCCAGCAAGCCGAAGACGTGGAACAACTGGCGCGCAACACTGAAGCATTGACCACCCACATTTCCGGCGACATGAGCCAGACCCTGGCCGGCATCACCCACATCGACCAGACCATGGACGTGGTGGCGGGCGCGGTGGGTGACCTGGAAAAACGCTCGCAACAGATTGCCGGGATCATTGCGGTGATCCGCAGCATCGCCGATCAGACCAATCTGCTGGCCCTCAACGCCGCGATCGAAGCGGCGCGGGCAGGGGAGCAGGGTCGAGGGTTCGCTGTAGTGGCGGACGAAGTGCGGCAACTGGCGGAACGTACCAGCCGCTCGACGGGTGAAATCGGCGAGATGATCGGCGCCATCGGTTCGGACGTGCGCAACACCGTGGCCAATGTGCAGCAGGTCGGCGAAGCGGTGCGCCAGGGCGTGGTGCAACTGACCACGTCTGCCCAGGGCGTGGATCAGATTCGCCAGCATGCCCAGGATATCCTCGCGCGCATCAGCGAAGTGGCGCGCCAGACTCAGAGCCAGGCTGCAACCGGCGAGCAATTGTCGGTAGCGATCCAGGGCGTCAGTCGAATCTCCGAACAAAACGACCAGGCGATTCGCAGCCTGCTCGATCAGTCCCGGCAACTGCGCGACCAGGCCGGTTCCTTGAATCAGCAACTGACGCAATTTCGCGACTAATACTCGACAAATCCCGTAGGAGCCGGCTTGCTGACGATGGCGGCTAATCAGTCGGCATCACTGTTGAATGGCGGTCAGCTATCGCCCACAAGCCGGCTCCTACAAGGTGGATTTTTTGAGTGCGGCCGTGCTCTGGCGCAACGTCAGCTCGAACGGCAACACCACATGCCGCTGTGCCAGCGGCTTCTTCTCGATCAGCGCGATCAGCATCTCCACGGCTTTCTGGCCAAACCTTTCGGCCGGTTGCGCGATGGTCGTCAGCGGCGGGTCGCAATAGGCCGCGAACGGGATATCGTCGAACCCCACCAGCGACACATCCTGCGGAACGCGCAGACCCTGTTGCTTGATGTACTTGAGCGCGCCGATGGCCATTTCGTCGTTTTCGCAAAACAACGCAGTGGGACGATCAGGCAGTTTCAGCATCGCTGCCGCGCCGTCATATCCGGCCTTGAGGCTGAAATCACCGTGACAGATCAATTCCGGGTCGCAGGCAATGCCGGCGTGCTGCAAGGCATCCTGATAACCCGCCACGCGATCGCGGGTCAGAGGGCTGCTTTTCGGGCCTTTGATCAGGCCGATGCGGCGGTGGCCGAGCCCGATCAGATGTTCGGTCATGGCCTTGGCGGCGGCGCGGTTGTCTAGGCTGATGGTCGGATGGCGACCGCCCTGAATGACTTCGCAGGCGTTGACGATGGGCGGCAGCTCGGCGCTGGGGAAGGGTGCCTGGAACGGGTCGTAGGCGCGCAACTGGATCACGCCGTCGGCTTGATGGTTGTACACCAGCTCGGCGAACTCCCGTTCGATTTCCTCGCGACCCTGGGTGTCGCACAGCAATAAACGATAGTTGGCCGCCTGCGCGGCTTGTTGCGCACCGCTGATGACCCGGGCGAAAAAAGTGTTGGCGATGGCCGGCACCAGAATCACCAGGTTGCCGGTCCGGCGCGAACGAAACTGCACCGCCATCAGGTTCGGTCGATAACCGGCCTGTTCCACGGCGGCGTTGACCTTGTCCCGGGTTTCGGGGAGCACACGCTCAGGCGACTTCAATGTTCGGGACACCGTGGCCACCGAGACACCGGCCAGCCGGGCTACTTCGCGGATATTGGACAAGACCACCTCGTTTTCAAACAGCGCGGCCGGCGAGCTTACCGCAGGTCGGCCATGGGCTGAAATGTTCGTGGACGTTAAACCGGGGTTTGACACGTCACCCAACAGCGCCTAAATTTCCGCCATGATGTAACCGGTTACATCATGGCCGGATTCCAACCTGAAATCCGCTTTAATCAGGGAACAATTGCAATGAACGCTGCCGTGCCAAAAATAAGAATGGGATTTGTCGGGGGCGGTGAGGGGGCCTTTATCGCCAAGGCTCATCGTCAGGCCGCCGGGCTCGATGGGCGCTTTGAACTGGTGTGCGGTGCGTTCAGCCGCGATGCCGAAAACAACCAAAGTACTGGCGCGGCACTGGGCCTGTCGGCGTCACGCTGCTACAGCGACTGGCGGCATATGATCGAATCCGAGCGCGCCTTGCCCGCTGGGCAGCGCATGGAACTGGTGGTCATCGTCACCCCCAATCACCTGCATGCACCGGTGGCCAGCCAGGCCCTGAGTGCAGGGTTTCACGTGTTCAGCGAAAAACCTGCGGCATTGAATCTGGCCGAACTGCTGGCGCTCAAGGACGTCGTCACGCGCAGCAATCGTCTCTATGGCCTGGCCCACACTTACCTGGGCTATCCGATGGTCTGGCAAGCGCGGGAGATGGTGCGCGACGGAGTGATCGGTGCGGTGCGCAAGGTGATTGTCGAGTACCCCCAAGGCTGGCTGAGCCAGGACGTGGCCGGGCAGGGCAACAAGCAGGCTGCCTGGCGTGATCTGCCGGAACAGTCCGGGTTGGGCGGATGCATCGGCGATATCGGCACCCACGCCTTTTCCCTGGCCGAGTTTGTCGCCGACCAACCGATCCAGCACCTGTGCGCGATGCTGGGCGTGCACATCGAAGGCCGGCAGTTGGACGATGACGCCTCGATGCTGTTCAAGATGGCCGATGGCGCCAGTGGTGTGCTGATCGCCAGCCAAGTCTGCGCGGGTGAAGAGAACGCGCTGAAAATCCGGGTCTACGGCGACAACGGCGGTCTGGAGTGGCGGCAGGAAGAACCCGCCAGCCTGGTCCATCGCGCCCTTGATCAGCCGTTGCGCATCCTGCGTTCCGGCGTCGGCCAGCCGTGGTTGTGCGAAGCCGCCAGCCAGCGCATGCGCCTGCCCGCCGGGCACCCCGAAGGGTATCTCGAAGCCATGGCCAATCTTTATGGCGACTTTGCCACGGCGATTCGTGGCGAGGTGGCCGGCCATGATGCCCCCGGTGTGCCCGGCATCAACATCGGCTTGCGTGGCATGGCGTTCATCGAAACCGTTATCGCCAACCATCGCGGCGACACCAAGTGGACCGAGCTGGTCTGCACCCCATGACCCTGGAGACTTCCGTGACCACTCCCTCAGAAATCTCGGCCGGCCTGCGCGGCCCGGGGATTTTCCTCGCGCAGTTCATGTCTGCCGAGGCCCCGTTCGATACTTTGGCCAACATCGCCCAATGGGCGGCCTCCCAGGGTTACAAGGGCATCCAGTTGCCGACGTCGGGAACGCAGTTCATCGACCTCGCACGTGCCGCCGAAAGCCAGAGTTACTGCGACGAATTGAAAGCGGTCTGCGCCGCGGCGGGGGTCGAGATCAGTGAACTGTCGACTCACCTGCAAGGCCAACTGGTGGCGGTGCACCCGGCGTTCGACACGCTGTTCGATGACTTCGCGCCGGAGCATCTGCGCGGCCAGCCCGAGGCGCGCACCGCCTGGGCCATCGATCAGTTGAAACTGGCTGCACGCGCCAGTCAGCGCCTGGGCTTGAAGGCGCACGCGACGTTTTCCGGCGCACTGCTCTGGCCGTACATGTACCCGTGGCCGCAGCGTCCGGCTGGTCTGGTCGAGCAAGGTTTCGCCGAACTGGCCAAGCGCTGGTTGCCGATCCTCGACTGCTTCGAAGCCGCGGGTGTCGACCTGTGCTACGAGATTCACCCCGGCGAAGACCTGCATGACGGCGCATCGTTCGAGCGTTTTCTCGAGGCGGTCAATCACCATCCCCGCGCCGCGATCCTTTACGACCCGAGCCACCTGCTGTTGCAGCAAATGGATTATCTGGGGTTCATCGACCGTTACCACGACCGCATCCGTATGTTCCACGTCAAGGACGCCGAGTTCCGCCCCGATGCCCGTTCCGGTGTCTACGGCGGTTATCAAGGCTGGGTCGAGCGGCCAGGGCGCTTCCGCTCGTTGGGCGACGGCCAGATCGATTTCAAATCGATCTTCAGCAAACTGACCCAATACGACTTTTCCGGTTGGGCCGTGCTCGAGTGGGAATGCTGCCTGAAGGATTCCGCGCAGGGTGCTGCGCAAGGTGCGGCGTTCATCGAGCGACACATGATCACCAAGACGCGCAAGGCGTTCGACGATTTCGCCGGTGTGTCGGCTGATGAACGTTTCAACCGGCGATTGCTGGGGTTGCCCGACGCCTGATGCGGGTCCCTTGCTGCTAAAAAACAACAATAAGACGGTGACTGTTATGACTTTGATGAATGCGCGACTCAGCGCAATGATGTTCCTGCAGTTCTTTATCTGGGGTGGCTGGTTCGTCACCCTCGGTACGTTCCTTGCCAGCAATCTGGGCGCCACGGGCGGGCAGATCGGCATGGCGTTTTCGACCCAGTCCTGGGGGGCGATCATCGCACCCTTTGTGATTGGGCTGATTGCCGACCGTTTCTTCAATGCCGAGCGCATCCTCGCGGTGCTGCATCTGATCGGCGCGGTGTTGCTGTTTCAGCTGTATCGCGCGCCGGACTTCAGCACGTTTTACCCGTATGTGCTGGCCTACATGATGATCTACATGCCGACCCTGGCCCTGGTGAACTCGGTCGCATTCCGCCAGATGAGCGACCCGGCCCTGGAGTTTTCGCGCATACGCGTGTGGGGCACGATCGGCTGGATCGTGGCCGGTGTGGTGATCAGTTTTGTGTTCGCCTGGGATTCGCAAACGGCGATTTCTTCTGGAGGGTTGCGCAATACGTTCCTGATGTCGGCCATCGCCTCGCTGCTGTTGGGGCTCTACAGCTTCACCTTGCCGCGCACTGCGCCCTTGAAGCCGGAAGCGGGGCGTGGCGGGCTCAAGCAGATGCTCGGGCTGGACGCGCTGGGTCTGCTCAAGGATCGCAGCTATCTGGTGTTCTTCATTGCCTCGATTCTGATCTGCATCCCACTGGCTTTTTACTACCAGAATGCCAACCCGTTCCTCGCGGAAATCGGCGTGACCAACCCCACGGCGAAGATGGCCATCGGGCAAGTGTCCGAAGTGCTGTTCATGCTGCTTCTGCCGCTGTTCATTCATCGCTTTGGCATCAAGCTTGCGCTGTTGGTGGGCATGTTGGCGTGGGCGTTGCGCTACCTGTTGTTTGCCTACGGCAATAACGGCGACCTGGCCTTCATGCTGTTCACCGGCATCGCTTTGCATGGCATCTGCTACGACTTCTTCTTCGTCTCGGGACAGATCTACACCGACGCCAAAGCCTCGGAACGGTTCAGAAGTTCGGCCCAGGGCTTGATCACGTTGGCCACATACGGCCTGGGCATGCTGATCGGTTTCTGGGTGGCGGGGCAGGTGACCGATCACTATGCGACCACCGCAGGCAGCCACGACTGGAAGCACATCTGGCTGTTCCCGGCAGGTTTTGCCCTGGCGATCTTTTTCTGTTTCTCCCTGGCGTTCAAGGGCCGGGAAGCGACGGTGGTGCAAACGTCGGGTTGATGCCCCTCGCCGCAGCGCTTTCGCAGCGCGCTGCGGCCATTACCGAAAAGCACAAGACTTGCGGCGGAAAAGCCGGATAATGGCGGCCATTCGTTTAGCTCGTATTCTGGTAATCCCGCATGGAAATCAAGGTCAATTTTCTCGACAACCTTCGACTTGAAGCCAAGTTCGATGACTTCACCGTGGTGGCCGATCAACCCATCCGCTACAAGGGCGATGGTTCGGCACCGGGTCCATTCGACTACTTCCTGGCTTCGTCGGCGTTGTGTGCGGCTTACTTTGTGAAGTTGTACTGCCAGACCCGCAACATTCCCACCGACAATATCCGTCTGTCGCAGAACAACATCGTTGACCCGGAAAACCGCTACAACCAGATTTTCAAGATTCAGGTCGAGTTGCCGGCGGATATCTCCGACAAGGACCGCCAGGGCATCTTGCGTTCCATCGACCGTTGCACGGTGAAGAAGGTGGTGCAGGCGGGGCCTGAGTTCGTGATTGAAGAGGTGGAAAACCTCGACGCCGATGCCCAGGCATTGTTGATGCCTGCTTCGATGTCAGAGGCGGGCACTTACATCGCCGGCAAGGATCTGCCGCTGGAGCAGACCATCGCCAACATGTCGGGCATTCTCGCCGGCCTGGGCATGAAGATCGAAATCGCTTCGTGGCGCAACATCGTTCCCAATGTGTGGTCGCTGCATATCCGCGATGCGCACTCGCCGATGTGTTTTACCAATGGCAAGGGCGCGACCAAAGAAGGCGCGTTGGCGTCGGCGCTGGGCGAATTCATCGAACGGTTGAACTGCAATTTCTTCTACAACGATCAGTTCTGGGGAGAGGACCTCGCCAACGCGGCGTTCGTGCATTACCCGGACGAGCGCTGGTTCCAGCCTGGCCCGAAAGATGAGCTGCCGACCGAAATCCTCGATGACTATTGCCTGAAGATTTACAACCGCGATGGCGAGTTGCGTGGCTCGCACCTGTACGACACCAACTCGGGCAATGAAGAGCGCGGCATTGTTTCGCTGCCGTTTGTGCGCCAGTCGGACGGTGAGGTGGTGTACTTTCCGTCCAACCTGATCGAAAACCTGTTCCTGAGCAACGGCATGAGTGCCGGCAATACCCTGGCCGAAGCGCAGGTGCAGTGCCTGTCGGAAATCTTCGAGCGCGCGGTGAAACGCGAAATCATCGAAGGCGAGTTCGCCCTGCCGGATGTACCGGCCGACGTGCTGGCGAAGTACCCGGGGATCCTCGCCGGGATTCAGGCGCTGGAGGAGCAAGGCTTCCCGGTGCTGGTCAAGGATGCGTCCCTGGGGGGTGAATTCCCGGTAATGTGCGTCACCTTGATGAACCCGCGTACCGGTGGCGTGTTCGCCTCGTTTGGCGCCCACCCGAGCCTGGAAGTGGCGCTGGAACGCAGCCTGACAGAGCTGCTCCAGGGCCGCAGCTTCGAAGGCCTGAACGACTTGCCTCAGCCGACGTTTGAAGGCCACGCGGTGACCGAGCCGAACAATTTCGTCGAGCACTTCATCGACTCCAGCGGCGTGGTGTCATGGCGCTTCTTCAGTGCCAGCTCCGACTACGAATTCGTCGAGTGGGACTTCTCCGGTCAGGGTGAAAACTCCAATGCCGAGGAAGCCGCAACCCTGTTCGGCATTCTCGAAAATATGGGCAAGGAAGTGTACATGGCGGTGTATGAACACATCGGCGCCACCGCCTGCCGCATCCTGGTGCCGGATTATTCGGAAATTTACCCGCACGACGATCTGATTTGGGATAACACCAATAAAGCCCTGTTTTTCCGCGCTGACATTCTGAACCTGCACAGCCTGGACAAGGCCGGCCTCAAAGCACTGGTCAAGCGTCTGGAAGACAGTGAACTGGATGACTACACCGACATCACCACGCTGATCGGCATCGAATTCGACGACAACACCGCTTGGGGTCAGTTGACGATCCTGGAACTGAAACTGCTGATTTATCTCGCCCTGCAAAAATTTGAAGAGGCGAAAGAGGCGGTGGAAATGTTCCTGCAGTACAACGACAACACCGTCGAACGCGGCTTGTTCTACCAGGCGGTGAATGTGCTGCTGGAGATGAAGCTGGACGAAGACCTGGAACTGGAAGACTACGAAGCCAACTTCCGCCGGATGTTCGGCAACGAGCGGATGGACGCCGCCATCGGCTCGGTGGAGGGCACTGTACGCTTCCACGGATTGACGCCTACCAGCATGAAGCTCGAGGGGCTCGACCGACACCAGCGGCTGATCGACAGCTACAAAAAGCTGCACGCGGCGCGGGCCAATGTGACGGCGTTGTCCAAGTAGACACGCGGGTGGGGTAGGCGTCTGCGGCGCAGCCGAACGCAGCCTCGCTACGCTCGACAGCTGCTACAGGGGCAGGATGATCCTGTAGCAGCCTGCCTTCGAGAACGCAGTCCTCGCCGGTTTTGAGGTCAGCCAAACGGGAGACTAAAGAGACAGCTGGAAAAGATGTCCCGCCGTGATGTCTTTTGAAATGTCCCTCAACAGTTCGGCTTCATTCAATAACAGAGCGACGATGCCGAGGACGTTTTCATACTCCGCAACGGGCTCCGTGCACAGGATGTCCAACAGATCGATTGCGCAGCTTTCGTTCACAGAAGCTGACTCAATGAGTTTTAGCTGGAGTTGTTGAATACGGTACAGAGAGTCCATCGGTCACGGCCTCGTTAAAAGATACGTGGAAAGGTTCTTTCGTTTTTTCATTCAGTTTTCAGCCGCATGAACTGCAGCTCATGGCCTCATCATTTCAATGCCTCGCGGAACGATCCTTTGGCTCATGATCGCGCCGGGCGATGGTGCCGCGGTATCGGGGAATCATGAGAATCGTGTAGTGCGATCACTACACACCTCGGCGATAAGAGAGCGGTGCGTGCATTACAGCTGTGTGCAACGAAAGTGGATGGCGGTGCTCAGAGGGCCTGGGCAAACCTTACAGTGAGGACGGCAAGTGGGCCGTCAGGACGGGGCGACTCAAGCGACAGCTCACCGTTCATCAAGGCGATCAGGTGAGTGCACAGCGCCAGTTGCGGATTGATTTGATTGTGCGCGAGGTCCTCGAAGAGACCGTCAGCACGGGCCATCGGGCCGGGTTCGATACTCAATTGCCAGAGCAGTTCGGCTTGGGGGGCGGGGGTCAACCGGCACTCCACTGTAATGTCCGGCAGCTCCAGGTAATGACAATACTCAAACATCGCCCGAAGCATCTGGCGGTATCGATCGGGGTCGACCCAGACATTGGCGGGCTCGTCGCAGCCGTGCGCCACTACGACGGGTTGTGTGTCGGTATGCCTGTCGTTGAAATCCGTGATTTCCAGGCGGGTGAGTTCGTTCAATTCTGCGGCACGTGGCATCAATATGAGGGTGCCACGTTCAATCCGCACGACATCCACCAGCACTGTAATCTGATCCTGTAACGCCAGAACGCCAGGCAGTATGTTGCTCAAGAGTGCGTTGTCCGGGGATTGGCGACAGGCTCTGCGGACTGACTTGATGATGCCATCCAGCTGCGCTATCAGCTGTTCGCCGGCATCGTGCAGAAATTGCGTGCGCGTACGGCGGATTGATTGCCACTGCTCCTTGGCCTGGTTCAGGGCAGCAATCTGTTGATCCTGTTCGGTGATATCCACTGTCGAGCAGAGCATGCCAATCAGGTTTCCCTGACTGTCATGAAACGGCACCCCCCAACTGCGTACGGCCTTGCGCCGGTCTCGGTAACGCAAGATCAACTCATCACTGAATGGCTGACCGAGCGCCACCGCCTGCAAGTAGCCCTGATGCAGCTTCAACGCTTCCTCTGGCATCAGCACGCTGCTGTCGATAATACGCATGCCCATGGCTTGTTCTTCCGTGACGCCATGAAAGTCCAGGTGTTGGCGATTACAGGCCAGCAGGTGGCCTTGCTGGTCACGCAACGCCACCGGCATGGGCATCGCATCGAATATCCGCTGAAACTGTTCCTGTTCGATTTCACCGATACGGGCTGACCCGGCGACAGGCTCGATACCCCCCAATAAACCCTGGCGCCAGGCGATTTCCAGCAACTGCGCCAACGAGTCGACGTTGAGTTTGCGTTGCAGCCGTGCCTTGTAGGTGCTGACCGTACGGTCGCTCAGGGCCAGCTCTTGGGCAATGTCTTTGTTGCTACGGCCGTTGGCGAGGTAGCGCAACACCGTCAACTCGCGCGCGGACAGGCTGTCGAGTTGTGCCTCTTCGGCCTTCAAACCGATCTGGGGCGCGACATTGCCTACCAGATGGCTGGGAAAGTAACTGTGGCCGTGCAGCAACGTGCGTACCGCCTCGCCGAGTTGGTGCAAGTCATCCTGCTTGCTGATGAAGCCTGTGCTGCCCGCTTGCAGGCTCAGACCGGCAAAGTGCTCACTGCTTTGTGCAGTCAGTACCAGGATCGGGACCTTGCACGCTTGCTTGCGCAAGCGGCGGATGACTTCCAGACCGCCAAGGCGTGGTAGGGCCAAATCAAGAATCAGCAATGATGGTTTGAGCTGCAACGTCTGGCGCAAGGCATCGGTGCCGTTATCCAGTTCAGCGACAAGCGAATGACCCTGTGCCTCGAGTGCCTGACGTATCCCATGACGAAACAGAGGTTGCTCATCTGCAATCAGTATTTTGCTCATTCCCGGCGGTCCTGGCAGGCGGTCCGATCAGTTTAGTCGGATCTGCTCTCTTGGCCGTTCTGCCTCTGTGTCAACTAAGGGAAACCTTTAGCCGGGCGGGAGATTTCCCCCTTATGGATGCTGTTCGTCTTAATACCGGCGCGGCGTCGACTGACTTACCTTGCATGGACAAGAGGCGTGTCGTCCTGGTGAACAGCTGCAATGGGTCCGCCCGGCGTTTTACCCCATAACAACAATAGGCCTGACCATGCTCGAACCCATCCTCTTCTGGATCCCTCATGCAGTCTGCTCCCCGCGCGGGAGGACTCGGTGTTCGGCTGCAGGCATGTTTTGTCCTTAGTTCAAATCTGCTCCTATAAAAACAGTGCCCAGGCACATACAGATGTGGAGATGTTAGATGCAACAGGTAAAGCAATCTTGCCGCGGGCTGGGACTGGCCGGCGTGCTGGGGATGATCTGTTCGCCTTTGGCGGCACAGGCCGATGTCATTGATGACAGTCACTTCAAAGTGGATACCCGTAACTTCTACTTGCACCGTAACTACACCAATACCAATGCACCGGATTCCGAAGTGCACAGTTGGTCCCAGGGTTTCGATGCGCAATTCACCTCCGGCTACACCGACACGGCGTTGGCCATCGGCCTGGATGTCGATGCCCAATACGCCCTGCGCCTGGATTCGTCGGGCAACGATGGTTCGCTGCCGTACAGCGTGAGCGACCAGCAGGCGGCCGATGACTACAGCCGCGCCGGTGCCACCTTGAAGATGCGCTACAGCAAGACCGAGTTGAAGGTCGGTGATCTTCGCCCGCAATTGCCGGTGGCGTTCGATGACACCAGCCGGCAGTTGGATACCATCTATCAAGGGGCTGTGGTCGAGTCCAGGGAAGTCGACGGTTTGACGCTGACCGGGGGCCGTTTCTGGTCGGCCGTGACGCGAGAGTCTTCCAACCACGAAAAGCTCTACAAATATGGCTCTACCGATAATCTCGACAGTGACGGTCTGGATTTTGGCGGCGCGACTTACGACATCAGCAAAAACCTGCAAGCCAGTTATTTCTACGGCGTGCTGCACGATATCTATCAGCAGCATTATTTCGGCCTGATGCATATGGCTGACCTGGGCAACGGCTACAAACTCAAAACCGACTTGCGCTACTTCAATAACAATGAAGACGGCAGCGCTCTAAACGGCGAGATCGACAACCGCGCCTACGGTGCCTTGTTCAGCTTGCTCAAGGGTGCTCACATGTTTGGCGTCAGTTACCAGCGCATGCTCGGTGACAGCGTGTTCCCGACCATGAATGGTTATATTCCGCAGCCATACCTGGTGCACTGGTCGTCTCTGGCCTTTGTCCGTCCGGATGAAAAGTCCTGGTCGGCGCGCTACAGCTATGACTTTGCCGGGATGGGCATGCCGGGGCTGAAGTTCTTCACCCGCTACACCAAGGGCACCAACTGGGACCGTGGCGGCAACCTGAGCGACAACGAAGAAAGCGAACGCTTCCTGGGGCTCAACTACGTGGTGCAGAGTGGACCGCTGCAAGGCCTCGGGCTGGACCTGCGCAACATCGATGTAAAACAGAAATTCGGCTACGACTACAACGAATTCCGCGTCGCCACGACCTACACCTGGAAGTTCTGGTAAGCGTGCTTACACCATAACAATAAGAGGCCTGACCATGATCGAACCCATCATCCTTTACATCTGCCCCGCAACTTCCCAGTCGGTGTCCAGTGCACCGTCACCCGGTGCGCTGCGCGCATGAGCGGATTCCAAAAGGAGCAAACACTAGTGAATATCCAGGTCGATAACGCGGTCCTGCAGCAACAGAAGAAGACTTACCTTTACGAGTGGTACGTGGTGGGTCTGTGCATGATCGCCTACATCTTTTCCTTCGTGGATCGGCAGATCCTGGCGCTGATGATCGAACCGATCAAAGCCGACCTGCAGATCAGCGACACCCAGTTCAGCTTGCTGCACGGGCTGGCCTTTTCGTTGTTCTACGCGTTCATGGGCATGCCCATCGCTTACCTGGCCGACCGCTTCTCCCGGCCGAAGATCATCGCCGTCGGTGTGGTGTTCTGGAGCCTGGCGACAGCGGCCTGCGGCCTGAGCAAGAATTTCCTGCACATGTTCCTCGCGCGCATTGGCGTGGGCGTCGGCGAAGCGGCCCTGTCGCCGTCGGCCTACTCGATGTTCAGCGATATGTTCCCCAAGGAAAAACTCGGCCGCGCCGTGGGTATCTACTCGATCGGCTCCTTCGTCGGGGGTGGCCTGGCCTTCCTGGTGGGCGGCTATGTGATTGCGATGCTCAAGGACATGAACACCATCGAGGTGGCGTTTTTTGGTGCGATGAAAGCCTGGCAGCTGGCGTTCTTCATTGTCGGACTGCCCGGCATCGTGGTCGGTTTGCTGATCTGGCTGACCGTACGTGACCCGGCGCGCAAAGGCCTGCAGGTCGATGCACAGGGGCGGGCGAAGAAGGTCGGGTTGAGCGATGGCTTGCGTTTTCTCGGTCGCCACCGTGCCACCTTTACTTGTCATTACCTGGGCTTTTCGTTTTATGCGATGGCCCTGTTCTGCCTGATGAGCTGGAGCCCGGCGTTGTACATCCGCAAGTTCGGCCTGTCGCCGATGGAGGCGGGCTACATGCTCGGCACCGTGCTGTTGGTGGCCAACACCACCGGCGTGCTGTTCGGTGGCTGGCTCACCGATTATCTGGCGAAAAAAGGTCATCAGGACGCCGCCATGCGCACCGGCGTCATCGGTGCCCTCGGCATGGCGGTTCCGGCCGTGATGTTCTCGCAAGTCGATCAGCTGTGGCTGTCGGTGACGCTGTTGGTGCCGGCGATGTTCTTCGCCTCGTTCCCGATGCCGGCGTCCACGGCGGCGATGCAAATCCTCGCGCCGAATCAGGTGCGCGCCCAGGTCTCGGCGGTGTTCCTGTTGATCAGCAACCTGTTGGGATTGGGCCTGGGCACCACGCTGGTGGCGCTGTTGACCGACCGTTACTTCGGGACGCCAGCGGCGGTGGGGTCGTCGATGTCGCTGGTGATCGCCGGTGCGTCGGCGCTGACCGTGCTGCTACTGTGGCGGGGTTGCCGGCGCTTCCGCGAAAGCTATGCGCGGGAATACCCGACGCTCGCTTGATCGGGCATAGTCCATGATCGGCGCCTCGGCCTCGCTCCTTTCGAAGGGAGCGAGGCCTTGGCGCTCCAGGCCAGGAGAACCCTTGATGCTGAATGACGTACACCTGCTGGAACGGCACAGTCTGCTGAGCTCGGCCGATTACCGTGAGATCAAGGACAAGGTCAGCCACTACCTGTGCCCGCACAGCTTCAACGTGCTGCGTGACGAGCCGATTCACACCCGGCTCAACGGCGTGTTTTTCGGCGATTCGGCGCTGCTCGACTTGCGCTACGGCGCGCCGGTGGAAATCACCATCGGCGACATTGCCGATCAATACCTGTTTCGCATCACCTTGCAGGGGCATTGCGAAGTGGCCCACGGCCGGCGCAGCGCGGCGATGCAGTCGGGCTGCCTGAGCGTTTCCTCGCCCTTCGCGCAAAGCCGCATCGTGACCGATGGGCAATGCCGCAACCTGATCCTGCGTGTCGACCGCGATGCCCTGGAGGCGCAACTGCAACGCCTGCTCGGTCGCAGCCTGCGGCAGTCGGTGATCTTTGATGTCAGCGTCGACCACCTCGGCGCCGGCGTCGTCAGCCTCTATCACACCCTGGACTACATCTGCCGGCTTTACGGCGATGGCGTCGACGGTTCGCGCCTCGCCAGTGGCCTGTCCGAATACCTGATGCAATTGCTGCTCACCCAGTTGCCGCACAACTACTCGGCAGATCTGTTGATCGATTCGCGCGCACCGCTGCCGCACCACGTGAAGAAGGCCCGCGACTACATTGAGGCGCACCTCGACCAACCGATCAGCCTGACGACCCTGAGCGAGCTGTGTGGCGTTTCAGTGCGCACCTTGCAGAGCGGCTTCAAGCAATTCCTCCAGCAAGCGCCGGTGGAGTTCATTCGCGACCGACGGCTGGCGGTGATCCACGAATCACTGAAGCAGGGCCGGGACGGTGAAACCGTCACCGATATCCTGCTGCGTCACGGCATCAACAGCTTCGGGCATTTTTCCAGCGCGTACCGGCAGCGCTATGGCTGCTTGCCGTCGGACACCCTGCGGCGACAGAAACACTGAGACGGCTGCGCAATCCGTCATCCGGCTGCGCAATCGGGTGAGTGCGCAGCCGTCCAGCTCGATAGCATCGAGTCACTTACAAGAGGAGTGACTCCATGAAAATTACAGTGTTGGGTGGTGGACACGGCTGTTATGCCGCTGCTGTCGAAATGGCTGAAAAGGGGCATCAAACCCGCCTGTGGCGGCGTGATTCCGCCGCGCTCAAGATGCTGCTGGACATCGGTAGCCTGAACATCAAGGACTACAAGGGCACTCGGCAAATGTCCGTCGGCAAACCAGGCGACAACCTGTCGTTGACCGATGACCTGGCCGAAGCCTTGGGCGACGCGCAACTGGTGATCATTCCGCTGCCGTCGACCTCCCATGAAGACCTGGCCAAAGACGTGGCGCCGCACCTGCGCGACGGCCAAGTGGTGTTCCTGCCACCGGGCACGTTCGGCAGCTACGTGTTCGCCAAAGCCATGGCCGATGCGGGCAACCGCAGCAAAGTCGCCTTCGCCGAAACCGGCACGCTGCCGTATCTGGTGCGCAAGCATGGCGCCAGCGACCTGGTGATCAGTGGCTACGCCACCCGCCTGCCGACCGGCGTGTTCCCCAGCAACCTGTCTGAGCACGCCTTCGCGGTGTTGCGCGAGGCGTACCCAAGCGTTGAGCCGATCGAAGACGCCCTGAGCGGCGCGTTGATGAACGCAGGCCCCATCATCCACCCACCGCTGATCATGATGAACGCCGGTCCCCTGGAACACTTCGAATCCTGGGACATTCACAACGAAGGCACCCAGCCGTCGATTCGCCGCGTAACCAACCAGCTCGACGCCGAGCGCATGGCCGTGCGCGAGGCGCTGACCTACGGCGCGCCGCATTTCCCCTTGGCTGACCACTACAACACCCGCGAAGGCGATGAGTGGATGTACGGTCGCGGCGCCCACGGCAAGCTGACCGACAGCGGCGACTGGCGCGAAGATATCGATCTGCAAACGCATCGCTACATGCTCGAAGACACCCGCCTGGGCCTGTCCTTCCTGGTGTCCGTCGGCCGCTGGGCCGGTGTGCCGACTCCGGTGGCGCAGGGCTTGCTGAGCATTGCCTCGGTTGTCGCTGAACGTGATCTCTACGCCGAAGGCCGTACCCTGGAAAACCTCGGCCTGGCCAGGCTCGACCGGGTGCAAATGACCGAACTGCTGACCAAGGGTTTCAACTGATGAACGCCGCGCTGCCCCACGTCAGCGTGGTCGGTGCCGGGCGGATGGGCGAGGGCATTGCCCTGGCATTCATCCATGCCGGTCTGCCGGTGACCCTCATCGACATCAAGGATCGCGCCGAGGCCGAGCGCCACGGTTACTTCGAGCGTGTGCGCCACAACATCCACAGCGAACTGCAGATGCTGGTGCGGCTCGGCATGCTTCAGCCGGAACAGGCTGACATCGCGTTATCGCGACTGACGCTGCAATCCCGATCCCAGGGTGCAGAGGCATTGCGCCGATGCGAGCTGGTGTTTGAAGCCGTGCCGGAAGTCATTGCGGTCAAGCAAGAGACCTTCGCCTGGGTCAGCGAGCACGTGCCGGCGTCGACCATCATCGCGTCGACCACGTCGACCTTTCTGGTCACCGAGTTGAGCGAAATGGTCAGTGAGCCGAAGCGCTTCGTGAACGCCCACTGGCTGAATCCGGCGTATTTGATGCCGCTGGTGGAAGTCAGCCGCGGCGAAGCGACCTGCCCTCAGGTGGTCGAACGCTTGCTGCAACTGCTCAAGCGCATCGGCAAGGTGCCTGTGGTGTGCAACGCCGTGGCCGGCTACATCGTCCCGCGCATCCAGGCACTGGCAATGAACGAAGCCGCACGAATGGTGGAAGAGGGCGTGGCCAGCGCAGAAGACATCGACACCGCCGTGCGCGTCGGCTTCGGTTTGCGTTTTTCGGTGCTGGGCCTGCTGGAGTTCATCGACTGGGGCGGCGGCGACATCCTCCATTACGCCTCGCGCTACCTCAGTGGCGCGCTGTCGCCGCGCTTCGAGTCGCCGCAGATCATTGCCGACAACATGCAAAACGGCCGCAACGGCCTGCGCGATGGCCAGGGTTTCTACGACTACCGCGACCTCGACGTGGACGCCTACAAACAACAGCGTCTCGGCGACTTTGTCCGCAAGCTGGAGTTGTCGGGGTTGACGCCGACGTTCGATAGCGCGTTGAAGCAGGCGTGAATTCAGGGCCGGGAACCCGGCCCTGACCGTTAGGGTTTCTTCGGCGGAACGATAAAACTCACGGTGGTACTGGTGAGGACTTTATGAGTCGGGTCGGCGATCTCAAGCAGCACGTTGTGAGGGCCGGGTGTCAGTCCGACCAGGATAATCGGGTCTTCACTGGTGTGCGCCCATGTACCTTTCCAGTCGTCGACAGTCACGTGAAGATGGCTCAGACGAGGTGATACATCAGCCGCCGCTTTACCGAATACCGGCATGATCCTGGCGTGTTCCGTTCGATACTGGATGATGACAACCCCGCGCGCGAGCGGCTCGGCAAGCGGCGGATAGGCCATGAGGCTTGGCACCGATTCGGATTCCAGAGGCAGAATCGCCGGCGGCGGGTGGGTGTCGGCTGCTTGAGCAGACGCGGCTGAGCAAAAAAACGCAGCCAACGTAATGGCCGTCAGATTTCCGAGAGCGAGGGACATGAGGGGTACTCCCGCGGGATGTCATCTAAGCCTAGATCAAGCTACGTGTTGCGCGGGGGTTGATTGTGCTCGGAATCGTTTGCCTGCGTACATCTGCTAGGGGCAGGACGGTTCGAGATTCAGATTAACGAGCCAGCTTTTGGCCGATTGCAGTGCCATTACAAACGTCAGCCATCAATAGCCCACAAACTACCCCGCAACTGCGCCGGACTCACTCCCAGGCGTTGCCTGAACACGGTCGTCATGTGCGCCTGGGAGTTGAAACCGCAGCGGTAGGCGATTTCTGTCAGGGTCGCTGTCGAGTCGCGCATCAGGGCGCGGGCTTTGGCGAGGCGTCGGTCGATCAGGTAACTATGGGGGCTTTTGCCGGTGGCGCTTTTGAATGCCCGCATGAAGTAACCTTCGGACAATCCCAGTAACTGCGCCATTGCCGGTACAGCCAGCGGGCCCTCCAGGCCTGCGTCGATAAACTCATCGAGCAAGCGCATCCGGCTGCCGGTTATCGAGCCTGGATGCGGCGATAAGCTCGTAGCGGTTTGCGTCGTTCGTTCAGCCAGGGCCAGTGCCCAGGCCTCCCAGTCGTCCTCAACGGACCCCCGCAACAAGGCGCTGCGCATCCGCCGGGCAAGGATCGTGGCGTGTGGGTCGATGCGGTTGTTGAAGGCACGGTCTCCCGCCAAGGCAATACCGTCAGTGCGCAGCACGCGCAGGTATTCACCGCCCTTGGGCGATTCGGACAAGACGTCGCAGCCGACCGGCACAAACGCCAGGCCGTCAGGTATCGCATCGAAGGGCAGTACCCGGTCGCTGCCGATGGCGTGCAGGCCGCGCTGGCTGTCGAAGGCGAAACCAATCGCCGATTGCGCCGCCACATAACGGGTAGCGTAGGCGCAGCCAGGCAGCAATTCGATCAGCCAAGGCCCGGCTTCGACCCGGCGGACCGGTTCAGACGGGGGGGGTGACGGCAGTCGGGTTCGATGGCTCATGAAAACCATACTAAACAAGAGCGGGCGCAAAAGTCAGGTCAGTTTTCTGAAAGCCGGCAGCGGGGGCCGTGTCTAGACTGGGCAAAACCTAAGGGGAACAGCTCATGCAAAGACTGACACGCGACGACATCGAACAAGCAGCCCAACGTGTTTATCAGGTCATGCCTGCGACCGCCCAATACGCTTGGCCGTTGCTGGCGCAACGGCTGGGTTGCACGGTGTGGGTCAAACACGAGAACCACACGCCGACGGGTGCTTTCAAGGTGCGCGGTGGCATTACCTTCATGCATTGGCTCAAACGTGCGCACCCCGAAGTGAAGGGCATCGTCAGTGCCACCCGTGGCAATCATGGACAGAGTCTGGCGCTGGCGGCAGGCGCGGTGGGTTTGCGGGCCTTGATTGTTGTGCCGCAAGGCAATTCGCTGGAAAAGAACAACGCCATGCGCGGCTTCGGCGGTGAAGTGGTGGAATACGGCCGCGATTTCGACGAGGCCCGGGAAGAGGCCGCACGCCTGGCACAAGCCCATGGCCTCTTTCTGGTTCCGCCGTTCCATCCCGAGCTGGTCAAAGGCGTGGCCACTTACGCGCTGGAGCTTTTCAAAGCAGCGCCGGACCTGGATACGGTGTATGTGCCGATTGGCTGTGGATCGGGGATTTGCGGGGTGATCGCCGCCCGCGACGCGCTGGGCCTGAAGACTCAAGTGGTGGGCGTGGTTTCCAGCGAAGCGGCCGCCGCAAAGTTGTCGTTCGAAGCCGGAGTCATCTGCGAAACCGCCACGGCCAATACCTTTGCCGATGGCCTGGCGGTGCGCAAACCCATTGCTGAAGCCTTTGCCGTTTACGCGCAGGGTGCAGCGCGGATCGTATCGGTCAGCGACGAGCAGATTGCCGAGGCCATGGACGTGTATTACACCGACACCCACAACCTCGCCGAAGGTGCGGGCGCCTCTGCCCTGGCGGCGCTCATGCAGGAGCGTGAGGCCATGCGGGGGAAAAAGGTGGGCGTGATTCTATCCGGTGCCAACGTCGACAAATCGGTGTTTGCGAAAGTGATTGCGTGAAGGCAGAGGGGCGTGTGTATCGCTGTGTATCCGAACCCGCTGTACGGAGACTGGCTTACAAATGCCCTCGAACCGGATACATCCGGGATACACGGTTGCAGTCAAATAGCCCTGCCTTAGCGAGAAAGCAGATGCGCCTCGCACCACGGCTTATCGCCCTTAGTGGCAATGACCTTAGCGGCCTGGCCGCACACCGTATCCGGAGAATCACCATGTCCCGTATGTCGAACAAATCCCGTATTGGCCTGATCGCTGTTGCACTGGCCGGCAGCATGAACCTCGCTTCGACCGCTTTTGCTGCAGACGCTCTGCCTCAGGGCTACCAACTTGCCGCCGCGGAAAAAACCAGCGAAGGCAAATGTGGTGAAGGCAAGTGCGGTGCTGACGAAGCCGGCGCCAAGGTGACCAAGGCCGGCGAAGGCAAGTGCGGTGAAGGTAAATGCGGTGATGCTTCGTTCGCTCGTACCGACACTGACCACGACGGCCGCGTTTCGCTCAAGGAACTGCTGACCGTAGCCCCGCAAGGCGGTGAAGAATTCAAAGCGATGGACACCAACGGCGATGGTTTCCTCTCCGAAGGCGAGGTGTACAAATTCCGCACCAACCAGTTCACTTCCAACGGCAAGAAAGTGCCAACCGAACTGTTTACCAAGATGAGCAAAGCGCAAAACTGATCGCTTGATGCCGATGTAAAAAAACCTCCCCGGGTTCGCGCCCGGGGAGGTTTTTTTATTGTGGTTGGAGTGGCCTGTCAGGCAAAAGCGCTGCGGTAGGCAAACAGGCCGGGCAAGCCACCGGTCATGACAAACAGCAGATTGCTGCCGGCCGGGAAATCGCCTCGGCGCACGGCGGCGAGCATTCCGGCGAACGCTTTGCCGCCGTAGACGGGATCGATCAGCAAGCCTTCTTGGGAAGCCAGCAGGCGCACGGCTTCAAGCATCGCTTCGGTGGGTGCGCCGTAGGCCTCACCGCGTTGAATGCCGTCGACGTTGATTGCGCTTTCGCCCACCGCTGCTTGGGGATTAAGCAGGTGCAGTGTCTGCCGGGTTTTTTCCTGGGTGGTGGCCTGTGCCTGGTCTTCGTCTGCCAATACCGAGTAGCCGAGAATCTGCGTTGCCGAGCGGGCGAGGGTCACACCGGCGAGCAATCCCGAGTGGGTGCCGGCACTGCCGTTGGGCACGATGATCTGATCGAACTGCAGGCCCAGCGCGTCAGCCTGGTGCAGGATTTCAGCGGCGCAGGCGGCGTAACCGAGGCTGCCCCGGGGACTGGAGCCGCCCAAGGGCATGACGAAAGGTTTTTTGCCCTGATCTTTGAGCTTCGCGACTAATTCGTCAGCGTAAGTGTTCGGTGTCACGCCCCGCGGTAGCCGGTGTACCTTCGCGCCGAACAGATCGTCCAGCAGGACATTGCCGTTGTGGCAAAAATCGTTATCGGTACGCACGGCTGATGGCGTCAGAATCAGTTCGCACGCCAGGCCTTGGCGCGCGGCCACCGCTGCGGTCAGCCGCGCATGATTGGATTGAAAACCACCCCAGGTCACCAGCGTGTCGGCGCCTTCGGCCAGTGCTTCACCCAGCAGAAACTCCAGTTTGCGCAACTTGTTGCCACCACCACCGAGCCCGGTGAGGTCATCGCGTTTGACATAGAGGTTGCAACCATTGAGTTCTGGCAACTGGCTCAGGCGGGTCAGTTTCTGGATCGGTGTCGGGCCTTCAAGCAGGGCCGCCCGTGGATAGGCAGTCAGTGCAGCATCAAGATGATTCACGTTGTGGGGCATGGAGGTTCGCTCGTGGAGTGATAGAACGCAGTGCATCGGTCACTGTAAAAAAGCCCTGGGGTGAAGGTATACGGTCGTTTCGGAATTACTGTTGATACACCGTGTAACTAACGCTCCCGGCCAATCCCGTGCAGGAGCCGAGCTGCATATCATTAATCCAGATAACAGCTGTCTATTAAATTCGCTTCTTGAGATACCTTGCTCGCGCGTACAGTCGACCCCGACTGATGAATGAAAGGGCAGACAATGAACACTGTGAAGCCAACAACAGCCGGTACTGCGCTACAAACGGCCAGCCCCTGGCGAGGGACCGTGGCCGGGTTTTCGGCGAGTCTTGTGGGGATTGGTCTGGCGCGGTTTGCCTATACGCCGTTGCTGCCGGCCCTTGTCGGGGCGCATTGGTTCGATGCTTCCAGGTCGGCCTACCTGGGGGCGGCAAACCTTGCCGGGTATCTGGCCGGAGCCCTTTTCGGCCGCTCACTGGCGTCGAAAACCTCAACCCGGTTTACCCTGCGGGCGATGATGCTGCTGGCGAGCATCGCGTTTTTCGCCTGTGCGTGGCCGGTGTCTTTTGCCTGGTTTTTTGCCTGGCGATTCCTCTCGGGCGTTGCCGGTGGCGCCTTGATGGTCCTGGCCGCGCCAACGGTGCTGGCGCACGTTCCGCCCTCCCGCCGGGGCTTGGTCGGCGGTTTGATTTTCATGGGGGTGGGCGTCGGGATCGCTGCGTCGGGGACACTGGTACCGATGCTGTTGCAACAGGGGCTTGAACAAACCTGGCTTGGCCTCGGCCTGATCTCCCTGGCGTTGACGCTACTTGCCTGGTGGGGCTGGCCCACAGCGGATGCCCCGGTAGCCACCCCCTCTCATCACCGTCACGCTGCTCCCAGCGGCACCCTCAAGGCGCTGTATGTCGAATACGCACTCAACGCGGCCGGTTGGGTGCCACACATGATTTTCCTGGTGGATTTCGTCGCCCGCGGCTTGGGGCAGGGGCTGCAAACCGGGGCGCAATATTGGGTGCTGTTCGGCATTGGCGCCACCGTCGGGCCGTTGTTGGCCGGGCTGCTGGCGGACCGTATCGGCTTCGGTCGTGCATTGCGGGTGTCGTTCATCATCGAGGCCATTTGCGTTGCAGTGCCGGCGTTCGGGCTTGGCAGTGTCTGGCTGATGATCTCCAGTGTGATCGTCGGTGCGTTTGTCACCGGCACCGTGCCGCTGGTACTGGGCCGGGTTCATGAAATCCTCGCCCATCATCCGGCTCGACAGACGTCGGCCTGGCAGACCGCCACGGTCGGATTTGCGCTGTTCCAGGCGGTCGCCGCCTATGGCCTGTCGTTCCTGTTTTCCTATAGCGGTGGCAATTACAGTCTGCTGTTTCTCATCGGCACATCGGCCATGTTGCTCGCCTTCGTGATCGATGTAGTGGCGGTGGTTCAACGTTCGACACCGGAGCATCTGTTGAAGTGAATTACGCTGATCGCCGATGCCGTTTGTTACAGCGGGGCAGTGACACCCTCCACACGCACGCTGTGCAGAAAGGTCGCCAGCGCACTGGAAAAGTAACCGTCAATGCGGCGCACGAACACGGTTTCCACGTGGGCCAGTTCCGGGGGCAGTTCATGCACCGTCACCAACCCCGCACGTGCCGCATCGGCGATGACGCCTCTGGGCAAAAGCGTGATGCCGACGCCGGCGGACACGCAGGCGATGATGGCTTCGATCGAGCCGAATTCCAGCGGCTCGGGAGCCAGGACGCCGAGTTGGGTCATCAGCGTATCCAGGCGTTGGCGATAGGAGCAGCCGAGGCGAAACACCACGGTCTTGAGATTCTCGATACCGGCGATATCGTCCAACCGCAGCACCGCCGGTGAGGTGATCAACACCAGCTCCTCGCGAAACGCGGCTTGCGTATGCAGCTCCGGATGATTGACCGGACCGACCACGAATGCACCCTCCAGCTTACAGTCGATGACATCCTGGATCAGGCTGCACGTGGTGCCGGTGCGCACCACCGGACGAACCTCGGGATAAGCCTTGGCAAACCGGGCAATCAGCTGGGGCAGGCGCAGGGCGAGGGTGGTTTCCAGCGTGCCGATTTCCATCACGCCTTTGGGGTGGCCGTCATCGCGGGCAGCGCTTGAAGCATCGAGCAGCAGTTTCGATAAGCGGGCGGCGAAGGGCAGGATACGGCGACCGGCGGGCGTCACTTGCACCCCTTTGGCGCTGCGCTGAAACAACGCAACGCCGAGCTCATCCTCAAGCGAGCGAATCCGCGCCGAAACGTTCGACTGCACGGTGTTCAGCTCGCTGGCGGCCTTGTTCATGCTGCCGTGGCGCGCCACGGCGTCCACCACCTTGAGATCCGCTACATCCATCACAATCACCTATCTCAAAAAGTAATAGCCATTGCCATGGCTAAAGCTTGATGGAGATTAGATTCGCGTCGCGGAGATGACAAGTAGCACGGCGGTTTCGATTCACCAAAAACGATCAACGGAATCATTATTGATCATTTTACATGATCATGTGGCAGGCATAGGTTGAAGGGGCACAGATACCGCAGCCAGTGGCGGATCGAGTCTGAATCTGAGGCTGTGGAACAACAATAACGCAACCACTGCTACACGGAGTCAACGTGAATCATGCAACTGAGTCAGCCAGAATCCGTAATCATCCCCGGTACAAGGACTTGGTCTCACGGCAACGACGTTTCGTCGCCAGTCTTACCGCCGCCACCCTTGTCCCTTACTTCGCGTTCATCCTCGTCGCCGCCTTCGCGCCCCACCTTTTAGCGACGAAGATTTCCGCCACCAGCGTCATCAGCATCGGGTGGCCTTTAGGGGCGGTGTTCATTGTCGGGGCCTGGTTGTTTACCGGTCTCTACATCCATCGCGCCAATGGTGAGTTCGATGACCTGACCGCAGAAATCCGCGCGGGGGCCATCGTATGAAACGCATCCTCGGCAACCTCATCCTTCCCGTTCTGCTGTGTGTATTCGCGGCGCACGCCATGGCCGGCGATGTCATCCAGAACGTCGAAAAACAGCCGATCAACATCACCGCGATCAGCATGTTCCTGGTCTTCGTCGTGACCACCTTGGGCATCACCTACTGGGCTGCCTCCAAGACCAGATCCATGGACGATTTCTACACGGCAGGCGGTGGCATCAGCGGCTTTCAGAACGGTCTGGCACTGGCCGGTGACTACATGTCGGCGGCGGCGCTGCTGGGGGTCACCAGCATGATCTTCTTCAACGGCTTCGACGGCGTGCTGTACTCGATCAGCTTCTTCGTTGCCTGGCCGCTGCTGTTGTTTCTGTTCGCCGAGCGCATCCGCAATCTGGGGCGCATTACCATCTCGGACATCGCCTCTTTTCGCCTCGACCAAAACCGCATCCGCACGCTGACGGCGTTCGGTTCGCTGACGGTGGTGTGCTTTTATCTGGTGGTGCAGATGGTGGGGGCGGGGCAGTTGATTCAGCTGCTGTTCGGCCTGCCTTACAACTATGCGGTGATTGCCGTGGGCCTGTTGATGGCAGTCTACGTGACCTTCGGCGGCATGGTCGCGACCACGTGGGTGCAGATCATCAAGGCCGGGTTGTTGCTGGTGGGCGGGACGCTGCTGGCGTTCCTGGCGCTGAGCAAGTTCGGTTTTTCCTTCGATCTGTTGTTCGAAAAAGCCGTGGCCGCGCACCGTGACGGCGAGCGGATTCTGCTGCCGAGCAAATTGGTGGCCGACCCGCTGTCGCTGATCTCGTTGTCGCTGGGGCTGGTGTTCGGCACGGCGGGGCTGCCGCACATTCTCATGCGCTTCTTTACCGTGCCGGACGCCAAACAGGCGCGCAAATCGGTGTTCGTCGCCACGGGTTTCATTGGCTTTTTCTACCTGATCGTGGCGGTGCTGGGGCTGGCCGCCATCGTGATCGTCGGGCAGGACCCGGCCTTCTTCGAGGGCGGCAATCTGGCGGGCAAGTTGATCGGCGGCGGCAACATGCCGGTGATGCACCTGGCCAAAGCCGTGGGCGGCGATCTGCTGCTCGGCTTCATTTCCGCCGTGGCGTTCGCGACGATTCTGGCGGTGGTGTCCGGGCTGACCATGGCGGGCACGTCGGCGATTTCCCATGACCTGTATGTGATGGTGGTCCGCAAGGGCAAAGCCGATGCCAGGGACGAGCGTCGCGTATCGCGCATCGCGTCGGTGGGCATCGGCATCGTCGCGGTGGTGCTGGGCATTCTGTTCAAGGACCAGAACATCGCTTTCCTGGTGGCGCTGACCTTTGGCGTGGCCGCGTCGGTCAACTTCCCGATTCTGGTGCTCTCGATGTACTGGAAAGGCTTGACCACGCGCGGTGCGTTGATCGGCGGTGTCGCGGGTCTGGTGAGTGCGGTGGGGCTGGTGATTCTCTCGCCGGCAGTGTGGGTCAAGGTGCTGGGCAATGCCGAGGCGATCTTCCCGTATGACTATCCGGCGATCATTTCGATGAACGTGGCGTTTCTCTTCACCTGGTTGGGCTCGGTCACCGATCGTAGCCATGGCGCAGTGCTTGAGCGCGAGCGTTTCGATGATCAGTTGATCCGTGCCCAGACCGGGCTCGGCGCCGCGCAGGCGGTCAACCACTAAGACTTTCGCGGTCAATCCTTTCCTGATTTGCGACCACTGCAAAAGGAGTCAGCCATGCAACTTAGAGACAATGGCTTGAGATTTTCCCCCATCACAGTTGCCCTGCACTGGGTCGTGGCGTTCTCCCTGCTGGCGATTTTCGGCCTGCAACTGTTGATCGACCATGCCTCCAGCGACGCACTGCAACTGGCGCTCGGCAGGCTGCAAAACCTGCTGGGCCTGATTCTGTTTCTCGTTTCGAGCTATCGGTTCTGGGCGCGGATCACCTCCTATCATCCGCTGCCGGTGGGCACGCCGAACCCGATCGAAGTGATCATCAGCCGCTCGGTGGCGGTGTCGCTCGCCTTGGCGATGGTGCTATTGCCGATCGCGGTGTGGGCTTCACGCTGCGCCGCCGGGCAAGTGGTGGAGTTGCCGGGAGGGTGGTGGATTCCGAGCCTCCTGCCGGTCAATGAGTCACTGCGGCATGTGGTCGACGTGCTGTTCAATATCGGCGCTTCGGCGTTCCTCGCGGGCCTGGCGCTGCACATTTTCGGCGCGGTCAAAAATCACTTTCTCCTGAAGAACAACACGCTCAAGCGGATGCTGGGCAAACATGTGGAGCTGTGAGTCATGAACCAGGACAGATTTGATTTTGCCGGTAACGCCGTTACCCGGCTCTGCGGCGTGAAATATCCGATTTTTCTCGGCGGCATGGCGGCGATTTCCGGGCCGCAATTGGTCGGCGCTGTGGCCAATGCCGGGGGCATGGGCGTCCTCGGTGGCTTGCGACTGCCGCCCTTGGCCTTGCGCCGCTGGCTACAGGAAACCCGCGCACTGACGGATCAGCCGTTCGGTGTGAACCTGGTGCCGCAGTTCGGTGGCCCGGATGTGTTCGAGGCGCAGTTTCAGGTGATTCTCAAGGAAAAGCCCAAGCTGCTGTCGCTGTTTTACGCCGAAAAATATGCCGCCGACATGATCCCCCGGGCCAAGGACGCCGGGCTGATCGTGATGGTGCAAGCGGGGTCGGTGGAACTGGCCAACATCGCCATTGCCCAGGGCGCCGACATCATCATCGCCCAAGGCAGTGAGAGCGGCGGGCATCTCAATCGAGGCACGATCGGCATCATGCCGCTACTGACGTCGATCCTTGCGATCGCCGAAGGCCGGCCGGTACTGGCGGCGGGCGGCATCACCCAGGGCGACGATGTGCGGGCGCTTATGTCACTGGGTGCTTGCGGGGTGGTGGTGGGCACGGCGTTCATCGCCACTGATGAGTCCAATGCCCATCCGTTGTACAAACAGAAGATCGTCGAAGCGACCACGGACGACACCGAGTACCGCACCGGCTATTCGTTTGGCTGGACCTACGGCACGCCGCATCGCGTGATTCCCAATCGGGATAAATGGAACCTGCTGCGCTTCATTGGCGGCGGCGCCCGGGCGATCGACAAACCGCGGATGGCCGAGAAATTATCGCTGTATGCGGGGCAGGGCGTCGGCAAGATCCATAGCGTTATTCCGGCGGCAGAGCGAGTCGCGGAGTTGGCCAGTGGTTTGGCCGCTGTGCCGGATCGGCTGTCGGTCGCAGAGACGACCGTCGGCGACTATACCGCGACAGGACGGTTCTTGCGGGAACAGAGACGGACGCTTGGCTGGCAATAGCAGATTCAATATCTACGCTGCCTGACGCAAAGCCATCGCGAGCAGGCTCGCTCCCACAAGGGATCGGCGGCGTACGTCAATCTCGTATACGACACCAATCAACGGTAGGAGCCAGCTTGCTCGCGATGACGGTGGCGCATTCAACATCACCGTTGACTGCTGCACCGCTATCGCCAGCAAGCCGGCTCCTACAATGAATGTTTGCCAGGCACAGATCTTGTGTTCACTGCAGATCCCCTGTGGGCGAGCCTGCTCGCGAGGGGGCCGGCACTTCCAACATGGATGTCGCCGGCCCGGCCGCCTTCGCGAGCAGGCTCGCTCCCACACGAGCTTCTGATGTCGCGCATGACCCGGCAGCGCCAGGCAAACGGATTGATCCCCTCACTGCGGGTGAACATGTGGCAGAAGTGCGCCTGATCGCAGAAGCCGCACTCCAGGCTGATTTGCGTCAGGCTCAGGTCAGTGTGCTGGATCAGCAGCTTGGCGCGGGCGATGCGTTGCTGGCGAATCCACTCTTGAGGCGAGCAGCCGGTGCTGGTTTTGAAGGCACGGGAGAAATGGCTGCGTGACAAGGCACAGGCCTGGGCCAGTTCGGTGACCTCGAGGGTTTCACCGAGGCGTTCGAGGATCAGTTGTTTCACCAACCGTTCGCGCTGGGGGCTGAGACCGCCTGCGCTTTTCTTTGGCGCCTCTGTGACGGTCGCGCGGGCGGCGGTTTGCTGGAAGTGAGCCATGGCGAATGTCCGTGTCAGTAGGCTTCATTCTTTGATCCAGGCGCTCTGGCTTGCGAGTTAAACGTTGTTAATTCCTTCTGCGCAACGGGAAGTCTTGAGTAAAGTCAGACACAATCGGCACACTCGCACCTGTCTGAATTCACTCACAAGGAACCCGTGTCTATGAACCGAAACGATCTGCGCCGCGTCGACATGAACCTGTTGGTGATTTTCGAAGCGCTGATGTTCGAAAAGAACCTGACCCGCGTTGCAGAAAAGCTGTTCATGGGCCAACCCGCGGTGAGTGCGGCGCTCGGTCGGTTGCGCGATCTGTTCGACGATCCGTTGCTGTTGCGCAATGGTCGCGGCATGGAGCCGACAGGGCGGGCGCTGGCGATTCTCAAGGAGTTGCAGCCGGCGATGGACGTGATTTCCGGAGCGGTCAGCCGGGCCAAGGAGTTCGACCCGACGACCAGTTGCGATGTGTTCCGCATCGGGCTCTCGGACGATGCCGAGTTCGGCCTGTTTCCACCGTTGTTGCGCCAGTTGCAGGAAGAGGCGCCGGGTATCGTCGTGGTGGTGCGGCGCGCCAATTATCTGTTGATGCCGGCGTTGCTGGCGTCCGGGGAAATTTCCGTCGGGGTCAGTTACACCACCGACCTGCCGGCCAATGCCAAGCGCAAGAAATTGCGTGATATTCCTTGCAAGGTGCTGCGCGGAGACGACCGGCCCGGCCCGTTGACGCTGGACGAGTACTGCGCACGGCCCCATGCGATGGTGTCGTTTTCCGGTGACCTGAGCGGCAATATCGATCTGGACCTGGCCAAGGTCGGACGCTGCCGCAAAGTGGTGCTCGGCGTGCCGCAGTTCAGTGGGTTGCGGGCGTTGCTCGCGGGCACCGAGATGATTGCCACGGTGCCGGATTACGCAGCCTGTGCGCTGGTCGAAGGCTGCGGCTTGCGCGCCGAGGACCCACCGTTCGAGATCGAAGCGGCACAGTTGTCGATGGCCTGGAGCGGGGTACACGACAACGACCCGGCGGAACGCTGGCTGCGCTCGCGCATCAACCAGTTCATGTCGGTGTCACTGGACATTCCGGAACCTGCCTGACTCGCCCCGCCCAATAAAAAAACCGCGACCCTCCCCCGAGGGCCGCGGTTTTTTACGCTGCGCGATTATTGCTGCAACACTGTTGCCTGGTTGGCCGAACCAAACTGCTGCACGTTGGCGGTTTGAGTCATGCCACTCTGGTCGACACTGGCGATGTTGCCGGTGCCGCCCTGGGTGACGTACGCCACGTTCATGGTGTCAGCCTGTTTGATGGTGATCATGTTGTCGTCGCCGTACAGCTGAGCGGTGTAGGCCTGGTTGCCGAGGCCGTCCTGGTTGAACTCGGTGCTGTTGCCGCTGCCGGAGGTGCTGCCCTGGGCCAGGTTGGCGACGCCGCGCTGATCGGAGATCAGGATGTTGTCGCTGCCATTCTGGTCGAAGTACAGCTCGTTGTACGAGTTGCTCTGGCTGACCGTGGTTTTGTTGCCGGTACCGGTCTGGTTGGTGGTCATGATGTGGCCGACGCCGTCCTGGGTGAAGTTGGCGACGTTGCCGGTGCCGGCCTGGTTGACGGTGGCGCGCTGGTTGCTGCCGAACTGGCCGCCCGCTTGCGGGCCTTTCCAGTTGCTGGCGTAGACCTTGTTGTCGTCACCCACCGACGTGGCATTGAGCACATGGCTGTCGCCGGTCTGGTAGGTGAAGTGCACGTTGCCGGTGCCCTGTTGATACAGCGCGACGGTGGAGCCGAGCGATTCGAACTGGTCAGCGTAGATGGCGTTGAGGTCACCGACTTGCAGCACGGTGGCGACGTTGTCCTGGCCAAAGCTCTGATCGACGATGGTTTCGTTGGCACCGCCGTATTGGTTGATGGTGGCCTGGGCGTTGACCTGGGTGTCCTGCCAGACTTCAGTGCCGTTACCGTCGCCATATTGATTGATAGTCAGGGTGCCACCTTCACCATAGCGCTGATCACCATAGGCGTAGTTGGTGCTGCCGGCCTGGTTGATGTTGATCTGGCCGTTCATGTGGCCGATCTGTTCGGCGGTCGCGTAGTTGGTGGTGCCGTACTGGATGATGACGGCATTGTTGGCCATGCCCGGTTGTATCTGTTCGATGTTGGCTTCGTTGCCGTCGCCGAACTGGAAGGTCTGCCCGGACGTGTTTTCCTGACTGTCCTGATAGACGAACGAGAAGTTGCCGGTGCCTTCCTGTTGTTGCAATGCTTCGCTATTGCCAAGACCAATCGACTGGCTGGCGTGGGCGACGTTGAAGCTGCCGGTCTGGGTCTGGGTGATGGTGCTGTTGTCCTCGAACAGTTGCTCGGCATAGCCGGCGTTGAAGTCCCCGGTCTGGGTCTGGGTAATGACACTGGTGGCCGTGTCTTGCACGGCGGCCGCGTCGTTGCCCTCGCCGAGTTGCTGTTGGGTGGCGGTACTGAACGGAGCACTGCTCTGTTTCACATCGGCGATGTTGGCGGTACCGAACTGGTTTTGGGTGGACACGCTGTCATCGGCCATTGCCTGGGCACTGACTATGACCAGGATGGCGGCTGTGAGGGGCGTCAGTTTGAACATGATGAAACCTCCAGGTGGTGTAGTGCTTTAGCGATATTGAGTGACCGATACGCTCATGCCATTGCCTGCCTGGGTTACAGCACTTTGCTGCCCCGTGCCGGCCTGGACGATGTTGGCGTCGTTGTTATTGCCGTTCTGGGAAATCTGCGCACGGTTGTGGCTGCCGGTCTGGGTAATCGACGCGGCGTTGCCGGAACCTTGCTGGTTGATCAAGGCCATCAGGTCGCTGCCTTGTTGCAGGATGAAAGCTTCCTGATTACTGCCTGACTGCACGATCTGGCCGAGCAGCGACTGGCCGTTCTGTTGCAACAGCGCGACGTTGGCCTGGCCGTTCTGGTCGATCAAGGCTTGCTGGCCCACAGGGGGTGGCAGCTCGCCGAGATCGGCACCGGGTGCCAGGTCGTCGTTCTCCATCAAGTCGTCGGCGCGCACCCCGGCACTGCTGCAAAGCAGAAGCAGGCAGAGCAGGGCGGCGGTCGGCGTATTCATGGACGTGGTCCTTTGGTTGAGGGCTTGCCCCACCAGCCGGGTCGGCCGGTGGGGCGAGCGTTTACTGCACGTTGACGTTGACGGTACGCACGGTGCCTTGGGACGAAGTGATGGTGGCTGTCGGGTTCGTCGACGGAATCACCGTTGTGCTGTTGCTCACGGTCAGCCTCCAGCGTCCGGTCAGCGGCACCGTGGTGCTACCGAGCGTTACCAGCCCGGTCGGCGTGGTCACCTGGACGGTGATGGTGTTGCCGGTGGTTACCGATGAGGTCCCTGTGAAGTCCCAGTTGAAGCGGTTGTTGGAGCGGGCCGTCACACTGGCCGCCGTGACGGCAAAGGTTTCCGCAGCAGGTCGTGGCGAGACTTGCACCGTGACCGTGGCCGGTGACGTCGCCAGGGCGCCGAAGCTGTCCCGGGCGATGTAGGTGAAGGTCGTGGTGAACGCCGTGGTGACCGTGGCCGGTGGGTTATAGGTCAGGGTGGTGCCGTTGCTGGTCACCGAGCCGCGATTCTGCGGTGGTTGAGTGAAACTGGCGATTGCGAGCGGCACGTTGCCTTCCGGATCGGTGTCGTTGGCCAGCACGTTGATTGGAATCGACACACCCAGGGTCGCAATGCTGTCGGCGACGGCCACCGGAGGCTGGTTAGGTGCCACGGTGATGGTCACGGTCGCGGCAGCGGTCGAGGCCAGGCCTTTGATGTCTTGCGCCTTGTAGGTGAAGGTCGTGGTCAGCGGTGCATTGACCACGGCTGGCGGGGTGTAGACGACGGCCGTGGTACCGCTCAATGCCACGGAACCCTGGCCGTCGGCTGGTTGGGTCAGCGCCGTGATGCTCAGTGGTGTGTCACCGTCCGGGTCGCTGTCGTTGGTCAGCAGATTGAGGGTTATCGGCAAGCCGAAACTTGTGCTACCGCTGTCAGCGACAGCAACCGGGGCCTGGTTTTCACCGGTGTCCGGCGCGGTGCCGACCACGACGACTGGCTCGGTATCGCTGCCACCGGAAGCCGATTTGATCGTCACGCTGGCCGGTGGTTGAGGCAGGTCAGCGACGGTCAGGCGTTGCAGGGTGCCGGACTTGGTCAGCCGTCCGTAACCCTGGGCAACCATGTCCGGCACGACCACTTCGTCGGAGGAGGTGGCTTCGATCAGCAGGCTTTGGTTGCTCCAGCTGTAGCGAGCGGTTTGTACTTTCACCACGTCGGAGACTTTGCTCGAGACCGCTGTCGGCCGGGTGGTACTCGTCGGGTCGGTCGCGGTGAGCACGACCACCGGCGGTACGGTGCTGCCGGTCAGACGGTGGCCGAAGAACTGGCCGGTGTTGTCGCCGAGCATGCTGGTCAGGCATGGCGTCTGTGGTGGTCCGGGAACCAGGGCCACGGTTTCGCGGAAGCACAGGCTCGAGTTGTTCGACGACTTGCCGAACACTTCTACCCGGGTACTGCTGGTGCCCGGGCCGGTAGCAACGCGACGGTACGTCGCGCGGCTGATTTCCGCAGGGGTTTGTGCACGACTGTCGAGGACTTTGCCGGACACGGTAAAGAGCGTGGTCTGGATGGTCCCGGGTGGGCCCTGGACACGCAGGAAGTTGGTGTTGTTGGGGCTGCCGGTGACCGCTTCGGTGAGGTTCGGGTCACCCACGAACGTCTCGATGGCGCCGGTGTCCGGGTTCACTTCGGTGTAAGGGCCGTTGACACTGCGCAGGAAGGGCCCGACTTCACCATTGAGTGCGCCGGCGAAGTTGCCCGGCGCGCCGATGCCGATGTCGCGGGTGATGTTGATCGCCCGACGGCCCGGCGTGGTGACATTGACTGTTTCCACGCCATACGGGTGAGTAATGGTGTAGGTGCCCGCCACGGGGACGTTTATCCGCAGGCGAATCCGCGCGAAGCTTGCCTGATCGCCGTCGACCGGGTTTTCCGCCGCGAAGGCCGCTTCGATCCCGGCCACATAGGCGTCGACGCCATAGCCGCCGACATCGGCGATAGTGGTTTCGGCGAGGAACCAGAAGGTTTCCGGTGGCCAGTTATCCGGGAATACCATCGGCAGGGTGTCGTCATACACCCCGGGTTCCGGGTTCAGGATGCACATGTAGGCTGGCGCGCCAGGAGCGCCAGGTGACCGCGAACTTGTCGCCCGCGACTGGCACAGTTCCAGCGACAGCGAATTGTTGTCCTGATACCACATGGGGAATTTCCCCGTGGCAAAGGTGTAGGGGCCGGGGTCGACGGCAGCGAGTTGCGCGAATGCACTGCCGGACAACGATAAAGTCAGTCCCAGGGCGTTGAGCGCCAGGCGTGGCAATTTGTTCATGATGCCTCCTGATGAGGATCTGGGCATATGTGCGTTCATTGCACGACGACCACTTCTTCGGTATCGCTGCCGCCATTGGATGACGTCACTCGAACCTTGGCCGGTGGAATCGGCGAGATGCCGGTCGACAGCGATTTCACCGCGCCGTCGCCGCTGAGCGCGCCGATGGCGACTCCGGTACCGGTGGTGACGGTCAGGACCGGTGGCGATGTTTCATCGCTGGTCGAGGCCACAACAGTGATCTGCCCGCTGCTCAGGCTGTACTGCGCCTGCGAGATCACCACCAGGTCGGTCAACGGCATGGAGATGGAGGTCGGCGTGCTGGTGGGAATGGCCAGGTGGTTGTCGGCGGTTACCGCAAGGGTGCTCGGCAGCGTCGGGTTGGTGGCGGACTGGGCGTACCAGTGGCCGGTGGTGTCGGCCTCGGTCAGGTTCAGTACCGGGCTGTTGCTGTCGAGGGTCACGGTGGCTGGTGGCGGCGGGGCCATGACGAAGACGTCCTGTTGCGCGACCGGTGCACTGGCGCCGGCTTTGCGCGAGTAGGTGCTGCGCTCGGCAATGATCGGAGTGGGGCGCACTACCGTCGACAACTTGCCGGAAATGGTCATTACCGTCGTGCGCAAATCCAGTCCGTTAGGGCCTTCGATGCGAATGAAGTTGGTGTTGAAAGGGCTGCCGGTGAAGGCCTCGGCCAGGTTCGGATCGCCAATGAATTGCTCGGCGGCACCGGTGACCGGGTTGGTCTCGGTGTAGGGGCCGTTGACGCTGCGCAGGAATGGACCGATGTCGCTTCTGAGCGCGCCGTCGTAGGCTTGCGGCGAGCCGATACCGATGTCCCGGGTCATGTTGATGGCGCGGGTTCCAGCGGCGGGAACGTCAAAAATGTCTACGCCGTAAGGGTGAGTGATGGTGTAGACACCGGCAGTGGGCACATCGACCCGAATGCGGATTCGGCCAAAACTGACCTGGTCGCCGTCTTTCACTTCTTCCGCGGCGAAGGCTGCTTCAACAGCGCTGACGTAGGTCAGGTCGATGCCACGGGCGGCGTCGACGATGGCGCCGTCGCCAGTAAACCAGAACGTTTCATCGGGAAAGTTGCTTGGGAAAGCGATGGGCTGCGTGTCGTCGAAAACGCCGGGAGCCGGATTGAGGACGCACATGTAGCTCGGCGCGCCAGGTGCACCTGGAACCCTGGAACTGACAGCTTTTGATAAGCACAAGTCGAGGGTTCGGCCGTGGGAGTCCTGATACCAGGCAGCGAACCCGCCGGTGTCTGGCAAATAGGGACCGGGATCTACAGCAAACAACGCCGCCTGGGCAGCGCCTTGGGCCAGAGCGGTCACAGCCAGTGCGATCGCGGTTTTGGACAGTAAAGGGTGCATGTGTATTCCCTCTATCAGAGTACCTGCCCCTTGGATGTGGGTCAGTTGACAGGTCTTCGGCAACTCCCATGCCAACCGGTAAAAATGGCCATGAGAGGCCCGGAACAAAGGTGTTTCGTCAATACGTGACGGCACTTCCCCGATTGTGGGAACGGGCCTCTTTCCCCAGCATTGGGGGAGATTGGGCAACGGGAAAGTCGGGGGAACCGGGGAGGGGGGAAAGACCCGGCAGCCGGGCAAACTGCCAGCAGTGGGCTATAAACCCTATAGGGCTTTTCCGGGAACAACATCCAATGAACACGCTTGCCAAAACCCTGGCCACCGACAAGGCCGACATGCGATTGAGCACGCGCAAACAGCCGTTCAACCTGCTGCGCTGGTTTTCGCTGATCAGCATGGCGGTGATCGGTACGGTGGCGGTGGCGTTGGGCTCGGTGTCCACCCAATTCGTGATTACCGAGAGCGTGCAGCGCGATGCGTTGCTGACGTCACAGTTCATTCAGGCAATCGCCGCCGCCGAAGTCCGCCACGTTGCAATCCCTAACGTACGGACCATGGGCGAGTTGCTCGACCCGCGCAAAGACCGGGATTTTTCCGACGTCGACCCGATGGCCCGGGCCAACGCACGGGGGGAGTTTCTCGATCACATCGAACATTTGCCCGATGTCATCCTGGCCAATATTTACGCCCCTGACCGGATGATTGTCTGGTCGACCAACCCGGTCCTGATGGGCACCACCATTCATGTCGATGAAGATCTGGATCAGGCTTTCGCCTCGAAGACGCCGGTATCGGCCAGCTACCACGACGTCGACCATGCCCGCATGGAACAGAAGTTCATCACGCCGCCGGAATACATCTTCATCGAAAACTACATTCCGCTGTTCGATGCCGAGGGCAACAACGTTACGGCGATGGTCGAGATCTACAAGGAGCCCAAGGACCTGATCAATCGCATCGAGCGTGGGCTGGTGTTGATCTGGTTGGCGACGGCGTTGGGCGGCGGGCTGATTTACCTGGGTTTGTACTGGATCGTGCGGCGTGCGGCGATTTTGCTGGCGACGCAACAGAAGCAACTGATCACCAACGAAACGTTCGTGGCGCTGGGCGAGATGTCTTCGGCGGTGGCCCACAGCCTGCGTAATCCGTTGGCGACCATTCGTTCAAGCGCCGAACTGGCGCTGGAGTTCGACAGTGGTCCGGCGCACAAAAACATCAACGACATCATCGGTCAGGTCGACCGCATGTCCAAGTGGGTCCGGGAATTGCTGCAATCCTTGCGCCCGCTCAACGACGAAGCCGAACCGGTCAACCTGGTCGTGGTGCTGCACGACAGCCTCAACGCGTTCGAGCAGCAGATCGCCAAGGGCCGGGTCACGGTGGTGTTCGCACCCAAAGAGACGCCAATGGTCTTGAGTCAGTACGTGCAGCTGACGCAGATTCTCAACAGCTTGCTGGCCAATGCGCTGGAGGCTATGGACGCTGGCGGTACGTTGACGATCGATCTTGACCCCTGCGATTCCCGGCGGGTGTGTGTGACGATCAGCGACACCGGCAAAGGCATGACTGAAGAACAACGGCGCATGGCGTTCCGACCGTTTTTCACCACCAAGCAGGGCGGGCTCGGTGTCGGGCTGGTGCTGGTCAAGCGGATCATGGAGCGTTTTGGCGGCTCGGTGGCGCTCGATAGCCGTGAAGGCGAGGGCACCAGGGTGAGCCTGGTGTTCAAGTTAATCCCTTGAAAATGGGGAATGGCTTTCCCCGTTAGCGGGTGACATTCCCCAGTCGTTTTCCCCAGTCATGGCGCACTGGTGTCGATAAGCCATTGTTTTGTCAGTTCTTAGTGTTTTTTGTATAAAACAGTTACAAAGATGGCGAGCTCCTTGCAAACCTCCCGTCACCCCTTCCCGAATCCGAGGCGGTTGGTGATGGCCACAAACGCAGTTTCGACTCGCTCACGTGCTTTGGGCATGCACCTGGTGTTGGTGTTGTCGGTCTGTTTACTGGCCAGCCAGTTGCTGGTCGCCAAACCGATGCCACCGACACCCGTACCGGCGAAAGAAACCGCCGTCGCCAATACCGACACCCCGTGGGGTGGCGACTACTTTCTCAACACCGTGCGGACCGATCAGGACGGTCGGCAGGTGCGTTTTCTGTTCGAGCGTTTCGACAAAATCCCGATGCCCAACCTGCGCATGGATGAACAAGTCGCGCAGTCGATCATCGCGTTTTTACAAGCGCAAACCGATCGCCAGCATCCGTCGGCCAGCGTGTTGGCGGCCGGCAACGATGAGCCCGAACACGATCACGCTATCGCCGGCCCCGCCAAGGCTACGGTGCAATAGTGGCTAATTAGCTTCATTGCTCAGGCATTGCGAGCAATGCCACCTACACTGATTCGAAACACAGCAGAAAAGGCTTGCAGAACCGCCACCAGGACAGTCCCATGCAGACACTGGAAGAACAAAAAACAGCGGCGTCGACAACACCGGCAGCCGCAGAAGGCAAGGATTGGCGTCCGCCCTTCAATCTTGTCCGCTGGTTTTCCCTAGCGAGCTTTTTCATCATTGCCGCGGTGGCTTTGGGGCTCGGTTATATCTCTACGCGCTTCGTGGTTGAAGAGAGCATCGAGCGCGACTCGATGCTGACAGCGCAGTTCGTCCAGGCCATTGGTGAAGCCGAAATTCGTCATGCGTCGATCACGCCGACCAGAACCATGGCCGAAATGCTCGACCCCCGCAATGACAACGCCTACCCCGACGTCGACCCTGGTGCCCGTGCCTCGTCGCGCATCGAGTTTCTCGATCATGTCGAGCATTTGCCGGACATTCTCCTGGCCACGGTATACGCCCTGGATCGCACGGTGGTGTGGTCGACCAACCCGGAACTGATCGGTGTGCGCATCGAGAATGACGAGGAGCTGGACGAGTCCTTCGAGATGAAAACAGCGGTGTCCACCAGCTATCACGAAATCGATGGGGAACGGCCCGAGCAGCGTCTGTTGCGAGAACCCCAATACCTGTTCATCGAAAACTACATTCCGATGTTCAACGCCGACAAAAGCAAAGTGATCGCCATGGTCGAGATCTACAAGGAACCGGTGGATCTGGTTGAACGGATCCAGCGCGGGTTCAAGGAGATCTGGCTGACAACGTTGCTCGGCGGAGCGGTCATCTACCTGGGCCTGTTCTGGATCGTGCGTCGGGCGGCCATGCTGTTGCAGAGCCAGCAAAAACAACTGGTGGCCAATGAAACCTTCGTCGCCCTCGGCGAAATGTCGTCGGCGGTCGCGCACAGCCTGCGCAATCCGCTGGCGAACATTCGTTCCAGCGCCGAACTGGCCCAGGAAATCGCCAGCCAGTCGGCGCAGAAAAACATCGGCGACATCATCAACCAGGTCGACCGCATGTCGCGCTGGGTCCGTGAACTGCTGGTGTCGTTGCGACCGGTCAACGACGACTTTGAGAATGTGGATCTGATCCTGGCCATCGACGACACCCTGAGTGCGTTCGAGCCGCAGATCAAACGCTCGAACGTCGAGGTGCGATTCATCCCCACGACAGTCCCTGCGGTCGTCAGCCAACAGGTGCTGCTCACGCAAATTCTCAATAGCCTGTTTGCCAACGCTCTGGAGGCCATGCCCAAGGGCGGCGTGTTGAGTATCGACATCGAACAGCCGACGGCCGATGAGGTGTGCATGATGCTCAATGACACCGGCAAGGGCATGAGCAAACAGCAGCAGCAAATGGTCTTCAAGCCGTTCTTCACCACCAAACAAGGGGGGCTGGGCGTGGGCCTGGCCCTGGTCAAAAGAATAATGGAGCGTTTCGATGGCTCGGTCGAACTGACCAGCCAGGAGCAGGAAGGAACCCGCGTTTGTCTCAACTTCAAAGTGGCAACGGGAGGGGAATATGGAACACAGCATACTGCTGGTCGAGGATGATGAGCTCCTCGCCGAGAATATTCAGACCTACCTGGAGCGCAAAGACTTCGAGGTTACAGTCTGCCACTCGGCTGAGGATGCACTGGAGCAACTGAAGACCTTCGCACCGGATGTCGTGCTCACCGACAACTCGTTGCCGGGCATGAGCGGTCACGGGCTGATCCAGAAGCTGCGCATCAGCGCGCCGGATCTGAAAGTGATCATGATGACTGGCTACGGCAATGTCGAAGACGCCGTGGTGGCGATGAAAGAGGGCGCTTTTCACTACGTCACCAAACCGGTGGCCCTGCCCGAACTCAAGCTGCTACTGGACAAGGCCCTGGCCACCGAACGGATGGAGCGCACGCTGTCGTTCTATCAGGAGCGCGAGGCACAGAAATCCGGGGTGCAGGCGCTGATCGGCGATTCCGCGCCCATGGTTTACCTCAAGGGCACCATCGCCCAGTTGCTCGACGCCGAGCGACGCATGGCCAACAGCGATCTGCCCCCGGTACTGGTGGAGGGCGAGACCGGTACGGGCAAAGAACTGGTCGCCCGGGCACTGCATTTTGACGGCCCACGCAGCAAAGGCCCGTTCATTGAATTCAACTGCGCCTCGATTCCGTCCAATCTGGTGGAATCCGAGCTGTTCGGTCACGAGAAGGGCGCCTTTACCGACGCCAAGGATCGTCGGCTGGGGCTGGTGGAAGCGGCGGATGGCGGGACACTGTTCCTCGATGAAATCGGCGAGATGGATTTGATTCTGCAGGCCAAGCTGCTGAAGCTGCTGGAAGACCGGACTATCCGCCGGGTCGGTTCGGTGAAGGAACGCAAAGTCGATCTGCGGGTGATCAGCGCCACCAACTGCAACCTGGAACAAATGGTCCAGCAGGGCAAATTTCGCCGCGACCTTTTTTTCCGTCTGCGCATTATTTCGATCAAGGTGCCGCGCCTTTATGCCCGTGGCGAAGACATCCTGTTGCTGGCCAGACACTTCCTGGCGGCCCATGGCAAACGCTATGGCAAGCCAAACCTGCATTTCAGCGATCAGGCCGAAGAGCTGCTGCTCAATTACACCTGGCCGGGCAACGTGCGCGAGTTGCGCAACATGCTGGAGCAAACGGTGTTGCTGGCGCAGAACGACACCATCGCCGCGCACCAGCTCAACGTCTGCATGAGCCTGGCGGACGAGCCGCCCATGTTTACGCATGAAATGCCACCGAGCGAACCACGCCCGACCTACAACGGCAACGAGTCGATGAACCTGCCGGAAGTCGAGCGCGACATGGTGCGCAAGATGCTCGACAAGACCGACTGGAATGTCACCAAATCCGCTCGACTGTTGGGTCTGAGCCGCGACATGTTGCGCTACCGGATCGAAAAACTCGGCCTGGCGCGTCCGGACAAGCGGCATTGGTAAGGGAGCAGTTGCAAGCTGCAAGCCTCAAGTCGCAAGAAAAACCGCTGGTTACAGGGACGGCCCCGGCGCACTCAGGCAGGCCAGCATGCAGGTCGGATCGATGACCTCCTGGTTCACGTAGACGCCACGCACCTGATCGTAAGTGCGAATGAACACGCGCACGGTGGCATCCGCTACCGTCGGCAATTGCGAGTCGGAAAACACGTGCTCGCTGGACACCGGAATGAACGTTTGGGGTGAGGTCGGGATGTACGCTCCCGGTGGCACCGTACTGAGCGAAGGTGGCGCGGGGTGGGCGAAAGGCTGGTCGGCACCGTAATAGTGGAATTCAGTGTTCGATAGCTCGGTTTGCATCAGGCTGTCGTCCGCCTGTGCAATGCTCGCGGCAGTCAGGCAAAGAGCAAGCAATAGCGCGTGTCCGGTTTTGTTCATGGCAGCACCTGCGAAGTCGGTTTATCCGCATTCCCCCGAGGCCATTAACTATAGCGCTCCCGTGGGCGTGCGTCGGCGAGCCTGAATTACAAGATCGCAACAAAGCCGCGATGGGGCTTTAAACCGCCATGATCTAGACTCGGGCTGTCAATCAATGACCCGATTCTGGAGCGTGCAATGGAAATGCCGACACACGAACAAGCCATCGCCAGCAACCGCGATGCGTGGAATGAATCTGCCCGTCACCATAAAGACTCTGCCGACTGGCACGAACAATGGGCCGCCGTGGCCCATGCGGATTTCACCTGCCTGGATGACACGCTGACCGGGGTGCTGAGCGAAGTCGGAATCGACGGCAAGGACGTGGTGCAACTGGGCTGCAACAATGGCCGCGAATGCCTTTCACTGTTTGCCCTTGGCGCCCGGCATGTGACCGGGGTCGATCAGTCCGCAGCGTTTCTCGGGCAGGCGCGTGAACTGGCGGCACGCTCGCCCCATGCTCCTGAGTTCATCGAATCCGACATTCACCATTTGCCGGCGCAATTGAAGGGTCGCTTCGACGTGGCCCTGATCACCATCGGCGTGTTGAACTGGATGCCGGACATCGCCGGATTTTTCCGCCACGTGGCGCAAACACTCAAGCCTGGCGGCGTCCTGGTGGTGTACGAAACCCATCCGTTCCTGGAAATGTTCGACCCCGAATCAGCCGATCCCTTTGCCCTGAGTTCCTCGTACTTTCGCAAGGAACCTTTCGTGCAAAATCAACCGATCGTCTACGAAGGCAAAGTCGAGCAGCAGGCGCCGTCGTCCTACTGGTTCGTCCATTCCCTGGGCGACATCTTCAGCGCTGCCATTGCGGCCGGGCTGCAGATTAATCACTTCAAGGAATACCCGCATTCCAACCGCGAAGCGCTCTATGACCGCTATCAGCAGCAGGATGCGCAGTTACCGATGTGTTTTACATGGGTGGCGGTGAAACGCTGAGTGATTGACTGCTGTCACTGACGCCATCGCGAGCAGGCTCGCTCCCACATTGGGAATGCAAATCCCTGTGGGAGCGAGCCTGCTCGCGAATAGAGCGACGCGGTATTCCGGTCGACCTCCGGTCAAGCCTGCGCCGCCGCCGTCACCACTGGCCGGCCCGGTTTGCGCAGTGGGTCCAGGCGGGAACCGCTGTAGCGGGTTTCGCGGAAGAAGCGCCAGCGGCCAAATAGGCCGTAGACGTGGGTGACCCGGCCCTGTTCCTGATAGCCCATGCGGATGTGCAGTTTCAGCGCGGGGATGTTGTGGGTTTCGCACACGTCCACCACCTTGTTGCAACCTTGCGCGGCCATCGCTTCCCACAGCGCGACCTGCACGTCCACCGACAGGCTGCTGCCGAAGTAGGCGCGGATCATTTCTCCGCCAAACTCGAAGAACTCGCCGGGTTTGACCGCAAACCAGCAGCCGTAATAGTGGCGGTCGTGGTAGTCACGGGTGCTGCCCCAGATGAAGCCGATCGCGTGACCTTCCTCGTCCAGGTACATATGCCCGGTGTGACCTTCGGCAGCGAGCTCGGCCATGGTCTGCACACGGTCACCGAAGTGCCTGGTAAACGCGACTGCGTTTTCCGGGGTGATGGTGACCTGGCGCACGCCGGAGTAGGGGCGCAGCTTGTGCGGCGGGACCGGGCTGACCAGATCGCGCTCCATCCACAACAACTCCCAGTGAAAAAACACATAGCGTTTCCACAGTGTGCTGAACGTGCGGCTCAAGCCTTTTTGTTTGATTCGTTCGCGGAGTTTGTCGATCAGGCTCATGAAGCCCTCCTTGGCCGGGATTGGCCGTGCTTTTGGGTGAAGGTAATGATGGGTATAGATCACCATGGCAATTGCATGGCACGTCCTTTAACAGCGATTTGTTTCAATTTGTGTTTCAGTATTGACACAGTTTTTCCGGCGTCAAAAAGCTGCGCTCCGGTACGTCTGGAGGGGCTTTGATCGGGCATGAAAACGGCGGCTGATGGTCAGTCCATTACGGTCACCACCCGTCGGAGGACACTGTTTGCGGCCTCGCCGTAGGCCACCCTCGGCACCCCGGGCAAGCGTTGTTCGAGCAGGGCGCTCAATGACTCGCCCTGTTCCAGATAAGCATCGCCAAAATCGGCGCCGAGCTGGTTGGGGTGGGCGACGATTTCCAGCAAGCCGTAAGCGGGCGGCGCGGCGTTGCGCAGGTCCACCGGGGTGCAGACGTAGTCGGCGGTCGAGCCGGCCAGACTGTTCAAGCGGTGGTTGAGCAATTGTTTGAACAGGCGCTTGGGCAGGCTGAGGTTTTGCCCCAGGTTGCGCGCCAGCCGCACGGGGACGCCTTGCCGGGCGGCGAACCGCGCGACGATCTCACCGATGGGCCAGATGTTGTGCACGTGTTGATGGGAGTCCAGATGACTGGGGCGCACGCCGTTATCCAGGCAACGTTGCCATTGCGCTTCGAGTTCTTCCTCGACGGCCAGGCGGTCCTGAAGACCGAGCCACAGGCGAGTGCGCGACAGGTTCAGGTCGAACACGCCGGCACTGTCACAGAAGGTCGGACGCGCGAGAATACGCCGGCTCAACGGGCTGCCGTAGGTCAGGTTGAAATGCAGGCCGATACGCCCCGCCAGCAACGGATGCTGGGCCAGGGCACACGCCGCTTCGAAGGCTGGCATGTTGGCCATGGCCGTGGCGGAACTGATGATCCCGGCCTGGAACGCTCCCAAAATCACCGCGTTTTCGCAGGCGCTGAGACCGAAGTCGTCAGCGTTGACTATGACTTGGTGTGGCATGTTCACCCTCCATGAGTGTGTCAGTGGATGCAGGCGCCTTGACCTCCGGCGCTGCGACAGGGGCAGGGCTGCTGACCGCTGCCACGCGCTTGGCCCGCCACTGTTGCAACAGCGGTTTGATGTGCTGCCAGAAGCGCAAGGCCAGGCCCAGGGCCAGTCCGCTCGGGCGCCAGGAATAGAAGCTCCAGCGCCAGTGTTCCATGTGCCCGGTCATGCGTTCATGCAGTTGATGACTGGAATTTTCCAGGCTGACCCGCGACGCGTCGATCCAGCGCCAGTTGTCGTCCAGGCCCCAGCGAATCCATTCTTCGAGCAGCACCCGGCCGCTGCCAAGGTCGGCGTACTGCGGCAGGAATGCGAGGTTGTAGTCGTACAGCCGGCCCTGTTCGAGCAAACCGAGGCGATAGCTGATGCAGCGTCCGTCCAGCTCCAGGGTCACCACCCGCACCAGGCCTTGGGCGGCGAGGGCGGTGAAGGCGGTGTCCATCCATTGGCGGTGACGCTCATCGGCAAAAATGCCCACGCCTTCATCGCCTTTCCAGCTCACCGCCTCCACCTCGGCGATGGCCTTGAGCAACGGCCCCATGGTCGTTGCATCGGGGGTAATGCGGCGCACTTGCGCGCCACACGCGGCAATCCGCTTGCGTGCCCGGCGCAGTTTGTAGCGCGGGTCGCCGGACACTTCCTGGCGATCCGCATCGGTCATCAGATGCACCGGCGCGCGACAACTGAGGCGCCGCTCGGCAGTGGAACTGCGCGCGAGCCACGCCGTCAGCGCAGTGTCTTCGCCGGCCAGTTCATTGAGTTGCAACAGGGCATGGGGCAAGCGCCGACGAACCTCGGTCAACGCCTTGCGCATGTCATCGGCATCCACGCACGCGAGCAGCGCGAGACGGTCAGCCAGGGGATAGCCCAAGTGATGCAGCACCCGAAATGGCAATCCGCCGAAGCGCTCGACGGACCTCACCAGGGGCAGGCACAAAACCAGTTCGTCAGCCTGCCAGCCCATCAGAACGTACAACTGTTCGCCAGTTGTCAGCGCCTGTTGCGATGCAACCATCCAGGCCAGTGTATTGAATGGCGTGTGGTCCATCACTCGCAGACGCAGCACTTCATAGGCTGCTGCGGGAAAGTCTGCGGCGCACAACGAAGTACGCCATTCAAATCGCACGGTCATAGGCTCAGGCCACCGAAGGTGTTGCAGGTGAACGATCCGGTTTGCGCAAGGCGTCCAGGCGCGAGCCGGTGTAGCGGGTTTCACGGAAAAAACGCCAGCGACCAAACCATTCATACACATTCATGATGCGCCCCTGTTCCTCGTAACCCGTGCGTATATGCAGTTTCAGCGCCGGGACGTTGTGCCACTCGCACACATCCACCACCTTGTTGCAGCCTTGCGCGAGCATGGCTTTCCACAGCTCGGTTTGCAGGTCCATCGACAGCGACGTGCCCCAGTACCCGCGGCTTAGTTCGCCGCCGAATTCGAAGAACTCGCCTTCTTTGACCGGGAACCAGCAGCCGTAGTAATGGCGGTCGTGGTAGTGGCGTGCGGCACCCCAGATGAATGCCACCGCGTCGCCTTTTTCGTCCAGGTGCATGTGACCGGTGTGACCTTCGCGGGCCAGTTCGGCCATGGTTTCTACGCGGTCGCCGAAGTAGCGGGTGAAGGCCACGGCGTTTTCCGGGGTGATCCTGACCACTTGCAGCGGCGGATAAGACTTGAGTTTATGCGGTGGTATGGGACTGACCAGGTCACGCTCCATCCACAGCAGTTCCTGGTGGGAATACACGTAGTGTTTGCAGATTTTTTTCAGGGTGGCCCACAGGCCTTTCTGTTTGATGTGTTGGTTGAGCTTGTGCAATGCACTCATGTTATTGGCTCCTGACGGGTGGACCCGCAAGTGGAGTAAACCAGCGCGCGGCAATGTGCCTGCGCGGCCAAACTGACGAGCGGCGGTCATGAAGCGCTCCAGCTCAGGGCGAACAGGGTTTGCCCTGGCAGCTCGAAGCTCACGCGACCGTCGGTGCAAGTGAAAGGTGCGTCGCGGCTGCGGTTGTCCGCGCCGAAGTAACGCAATGAGCCTTTGGCCAGCGGGCATGCCGCGCCGTTGAGGCTGACACGTTGCACGCGCGAGCCTTTATTGACCCCCAACAGGCTGCGTTTGAGATCGTCGGCCATGGCCAGCACGTCGACCTCGAACGCGTTGTTTTCCAGACGCATCACAGAATGCAGCCAATGCTGCTGGATGAACTGCTGGGCGAGTGCGACCGGTTTCAGTTCGAAACGGTCGTCGCCGAGCATTCGCAGCATGCCCTTGGGGTACTCGGGCTCGTCGGCGGCCTGGAACCAGTTGAGCATCTCCAGCAAACCATCCTGGGACGCGTTGATCACCACCGAGGCCCACCACAACGAGGTGAAGTGAGTTTCCTGATCGTAAGGGCTCAGGCTGGAACCGCTGGACAGGTTGGTCTGGTCCAGCAGCAGCGCCTTGCGTGGCCGACCGTTGGCGTCGAGGCCGACGAGGTCGGCGGCCCGGCGCACGCTGTCGCGGTAAACCCGGGTCGCCAGCAAATCGCGAATCATCCACTCGTGCCAGGCCAGGGCATCGATCTGATCGCCGGACTCTTTCAACAGGCGCGCGGCCCAGTCGATGCCACGCTTGTCGGCGGCGTTGTCGGCGAACGGGCCGTTGACCAGCCGCGAACTGGCCGGCATGGCAATGCGCACACCGGCCTTGGCGTTGTCGGGGTTGCTGCGCACCTGCCGGGCCATGCTGGTGAAAATGCTCTGGTAACTGGCGTAGTCCGGGTAGTTGAGGTTCGGCTCGTCGGCGAAACCGATGTAATGGGTCCCTTTGCCACCGAGGGCGCGGGTCGCGGCAAGCCAGGCGTCGAGGCCGGCGTTGCTGGTGGTGTCGGCGCGCAGATCGGCCTGGCGCTGGCTGCCGGCGAGGAGGGTGATGTCTTGGGTGATGCCGAAGCGATCCTGATATAAACGACGGAACGCGTCTTCGTAATGCGGCTGTTTTGCCGTGATGTCGACGAAACTGTAATAGGCACCGGCCTGGGGCTTGATGGCGTCGAGCACGGCATAACTGGAGGGCGGCGGCATCACGTAGGGCAGCGCGATCCCCAGCTTCGGCGTGTTGCCGACCACGTCCCTGTGCAAGGTCAGGCGGGTTTCACCCGCGTCCTCGCGCAGGGGTTTGAGCTGTTGCGGATTCTGCGCGAACAGATTGGCCGTACCGTCGAGCCAGAACGCGGCCTTGCCGCTGCCTTGCAGGCGCAGGCGCCAGACTTGCTCGGTACTGGCGACGGGCAGGGCGACCTGATCGAATTGCCAGTAAGCGCGGTACGGTTTCAGCGCCAACGAAACTTGCCGCCCATCGCCGACACGTTGCGCTTGCAGGGCGCCGACACCCCCGTGGAACTTGCCCGCCAGCACCGCGTGTTCACCGGCGCCGACCTTGAAAAACAGCTCGTCGCCGTCGCGGGTTTCCGCGCTGAAATGCACCTTGGCCGGAGCGAACAACGCCACCGTGCGCTCGTCATGTTCGACCTTGTAGCGGCGAAAACTGTAGCCGGGAATCTCCAGTTGATAACTGCTGGCGCCCGGCAACAGCGGCCAGCTCTGGCTGCCCCGGGTTTCGCTGGCGGCAATCTTGCGCTCACCCGCCAACTTGCCCTTGCCGTCGAGCAGGTACAGGTGTTCTTCGTTGGCATCCGCCTGCCACGCCGGCACCCAGCGCACGGTCACGTTATCGGGGCGATCCGCTTGCAGATACAGGCTGCCGTCACGAATGTCGGCCCAGCGCATCGGCCCGGCATAAGCGTCGAGCGACAGACCCAGACCCACCGCCAGGGCAAAATATTTCATGCCGATTTCCGTTGCAGGATTTGCAGCATCGGTGCCACGTCGCTGGGCAGGATGATCAGGGTTTGCCACAGCGGCACATGGCTCAAACGGCAATACATCACCAGCAATGCGACGGTCACCGCCAGGTACGCGATGGACGAAGCGGCGGCCGCGCCGACAATGCCGTAGGCGGGGATCAGCAACAGGTTCAGCGCCAGGTTGAGCAAGGCGCCGAGGCCCATCAGCAGCGAAATCGAACCGGGTCGATCCTTGCCCAGCAAATCCAGGCGCAGGATGCTCGCGTAGCACAAGCCGAGCAGCCCCGGCAGCAGCGCGAGCAAGGCCGGATACGCCGGCTGATAGGCGACACCGAACAGGGTGACGATCAGCCATTCGCCGATCACCGCCATGGTCAGGCACGCGCCGAGCATCACCGTGGCCGTCAGGCGCAGGGCCAGTGGCGTGACTTTTTCGATGCCTTCTTCTTGTTGCAGCAAGCGTTTCATCAACGGCGTGGTCACCGCTTCCGGGACAATCAGCAGCAACTCGGCGGCGGCGCTGGCCATGGCGTAATGACCCAGCGCGGTGCTGCCGAGCAAGGCGCCGATGAACAGGTAGTCGGAGCGCAGGATCACTTGCTGGAACAGCATGTCCGGATGGCTGCGGGCGCTGAAACGCAGCAGCTCGTTCTGACTGGCGCGATCCCATTGCAGGCTCAGCGGTTGATTGCGCTTGAGCCACACCCAACCGACCAGTACCACCAGGCTAATGCCCGCCAGCCAGCTGATCAGCGCCGCTTCCAGCGCGGCGCTTTTCCACATCCAGAACAACGCCAGAAACAGCAACAGCGGTGCCAGCGACTCGATCAGGCGCAGGGCGTTGAACGCCACCACGCCGCCCGAGGCGTTGTGCAATGTCAGCAGCCCGCTCTTGAGCACGGTCAGCGGCACCGCCAGCAACAGCAGCCAGGCCAGCAGGCCGAGCTGCGTGGTGATGTCCAGTTCGCTGCCGAATTCACGGGTCAGCGCCACCACCAGCAAGGTCAACAACCCCGCGAGCAAACACCCGAACACCAACACCTGACTGAGCAATAAGCCCATCGGCCGTTGCTTGGCCGCCTGGTAACCCACCGCCGAATTCAGCCCGCCACTGGTGGCGGCGCTGATCAGGTCCGGCAGGGTGCTGAGCAATGCGAACAGGCCGCGTTCACTGGGCCCGAGAATCCGCGCCAGCAACACGTTGCGCAGCAAGCGCAAGCCGATCATCGCCAGCTTGGTGCCCATGCTCAGCGCCAGGTGCTTGAGGTAATGGCTGCGACTCATGGGCGTGCCCCACGGTAGATGCGCCAGGACAACAGATCCGGATTGCGTGCGGTGCGCTGGCTGACACCAAAACGCGGCAGGGCCAGCGGATCGTTGGCGCCCCGGTAAATGCCGGTGCCAGTGCCCAGGGCAAACGGGAAGTCGTGGTCGGCCACGTGTTGCCGCACCCGCTCGTCGTTGTCACCGTTGGGGTAGCAGTAGACCGGCAACGGCCGGTTGCAGCCATTCAGCAGGGCCTGACGACTGCGGCTCAGTTCTTCATCCAGGGTTTGATCGTCGAGGCCGGTAAGGATCGCGTGACTGGCGCCATGGGGCCCGAAACGGATCAGGCCGCTGGCCTCCAGTGAACGCACCTGTTGCCAGTCCAGCGCTTGCGGCAACGACTCTTGCGGGCATTCATCGGTCAGGCGATTGAGGTCTTGGGGCGACAGGGTTTTCAGGTCCTGCAGAAAGTGCAGCAATGCCAGGCTGCGCCGTTGCACATCCGGGTCATCACACAGTGCCGGCAACGGCCGACCCAGTTGCTGCAAGCATTCGATCAGGTGCGCACGGGCCTTTTCACCGTGGCTGTTCCACAGGGTTTCGCCGATGCTTTCCCACCAGAAACGCTGGCGGCTGCCGATGAAGTCCGTGGACAGGAAGATACTCGCCGGCACCTGGTATTTCTGCAGCAGCGGGAAGGCGTTCACCGCGTTGTCGCGCCAGCCGTCATCGAAGGTCAACGCCACTTTCGGCCGCTCGGACCTGAGGCTGCCCGGTTGCAGGATCTCCATCAGCGGCACGCAATCGAAGTGTTTTTTCAGCCAGGCCAGCAGGTGCTCGAAAGCCTTTGGTCCGACGCACAGTTCATTGCGGTGGGGCAGGTTGGCGGCGTGGTCGCTGGCCAGCACCCGGTGCAGCATCAGGATCACTCCGGCGCCATGCAACTGCTGGCGTCCCACCGAGGAATTGAGGTAAAGCCAGCCGCTGGTGCGCTTGAGTAAGTGTTTGATCGCCATGGCACGTGCCTCTCATCGATTTTGCTCGGGGTTCCATTGCGCATAACGCTGACCGCGCAGGAACTGCCACAGACCCATGCTCATGCCGGCGAGGGTCACCAGGAGGAACGCGGCGAGGCGAAAGGGTTTGGGCAAGCGGTGTTGCGAGTCGAGCAAACCGGCGATGGCCGCCGAGTACCCGAGCAGTTGCGCGATCAGGCTCAGGCGGTAGAAGCCGTGGTCGTCCCACAGCCAGAAGTTGCTCAGCAGCAGCGGCAGCAACAGGATCGGCGCCAGGCGGCGGATCAGTTTGTGGCTGATCAAGGCAATCGCATACAGGCCATGTTTGAGCGGATTGAGCAGTTCGCGGCGCTGGGCCAGGCTCTGCAAACCGCCCACGGTGACCCGCTGGCGCCGACGAAATTGTTTGTCGGCCTCATCGACGCCAGTGTCGATCACCCGGGCTTCGGGCACGTAGATGATCCGCTTGAACGCCACCGGCGCGCAGGTGCTGATAAAGAAGTCGTCGTTGACCTCCGCCGGCACCTTTTGGAACAACTCGCGGCGCAGGGCGAGCAGGGCGCCGTCGGCGGACACCATGCAACCGGTGCGGTTTTCCACGTAGCGCAGCCAGCCTTCGTAGTGCCGATAGAGACTGTCGCCGATGCTCAGGCCTTTGCCGGTCACCGGGATCAGCATGTGCCCGGCGCAGGCACCCACCTGAGGGTCGGCCAACGGTGCGAGCAAATGGCCCAGGGTGTCGTGGGACCATTGGTTGTCGGCGTCGGTGAACACCAGGATCTCACCCGTGCTCAGCGCGGCGCCGGCATTGAGGGTCGCGGCCTTGCCCTGGCGGGGCAGGTCGAGCACGGTGATGCGCGGATCGACGACCTTGCGTGCGCAGGCCACGGTGTCGTCGGTGGAACCGTCGCTGGCGAGGATGATCTGCAGCGAGCGCGCCTGATAATCCTGGGCCAGCACGGTGCGCAGTTTTTCTTCGATATACCGCGCCTCGTTGTGCGCGGCAATGACGATGCTCACATCCATCGGTGCCGCCGGGCCGTGGCGGCGCGCGGCGAAGAACGGCGCGAGCAAGGTCAGCAGCAACGGGTAACCGACGTAGGCGTAGACCGGCAACAACAGGCACAACCAGAAAATGAATTCAGCCACGGGCGGGCCTCCTGGCATTCCAATGACACAGACTGAGAATGAACGCGGCACCGGCCAGGTGCAGGCGTACCCAATGCAGGCCCCACAGTTGCACGGTCAGGCACGGGTTTCGGTGCTTGGCGGTCTGGCGCACGCTCAAGACCAGCGCTGGAACAGTGGTCAGCAGCACCATGAACAACGCATGGTGAGGAAAACCATCCAGCAGCGCAGATATCGCCAAGAAGTCCAGCAGCCAGGCACCCAGCGACAGCAGTGGAAAGCGCAGCAGACGCAGGCTCATGCCATGGGTGCGCAGCAATTGCAGATGGCTGCCCTGGCGCCACATTTCCTTGCCCATCCACTCGCGCCAGTTCATTTCGTAGCCCCAGTGCAGGGCGATGTTTTCGTTGATTGACATCAGTCGCGCACCGTTGGCAGACAGGCGCAAGGTGAAGTCCTTGTCCTCACCCGTGCGCAGGGTTTCGTTGAAACCGCCGACCTTGTCGAACCATGAGCGGCGCATCAGCAGGTTGGCGCTGGGCAGCCAGTCCACCGACTGCACGGTGTGGCGCGAGGGACGCAGGGTGCGCCGTTGCCATGCCGTGGCGTACCAGGGCGCTTGCGCCGGGGTGTGCAAGTCCAGGCCAAACACGTCGGCGACACCGGCTGCTTCCAGTTTCAGTAAATGGGTGAGCCAGTCTTCGGGCATTTCGATGTCGGCATCGATGAAGGCCAACCAATCTCCGGTGGCGGCCGCGGTGCCGCGGTTGCGCAGGGCGCCGATCAGCACGCCGGGCACGACCAGCACTTGTGCACCGGACTGCCTGGCAATCTCCGGGCCCTGATCCTGTGAGCCGTTGTCGACCACGATCAACTCGCATTCCAGACCGGCAACATTGGCGGCGCGTTGCGCTGCCAGCAGGGTCCGGGCGATGTGCCGGGCTTCGTTGTACATCGGGATGACGATACTGATGCGGCTCATGCCTTGGCCTCCAGGACTGGGCTTTCTTCGGCTTTCAGACGCAGGACGCAGGTCAGGGCGAGCATGATCCACACGTACTTCTGGTTCGGTGCACTGAGGAACATCAAGAACAGCGTCAACGACAGAAAGCTCATGCCCAGGTGCGTCATCAGGTCGGCCTGCTGCCAGTTGCGGCGCCGCATCCAGGCTCGACGGGCGCGCATCAGGTTGTACAAGCCGAGGCCGAGCATGCCGACGAAGAGCAGGCCGGCGGGAATCCCCAGTTCACTGAAGATCTCCAGATAGGTGTTATGGGCGCGGCGGTACAGGTCACCGACTTTGCGGTTGGCGGAAAACGCCTTGGCGTAACCGGTGGTGGCGTAGTGCAGCGGGAAAGTCCCGGGGCCGGTACCCAGTAATGGATTTTCGCGGATCATCTGGCTGCCGACGACGATGTACGAGGCGCGGCGGCCCAGGGATTCGTCCTGCGCCTTGGCGCCGGAACTGAGAATACTCAAGGACTGGATGCGTGCCACATAACCCGCCGGCATCGCATAGATGGCCAACGGAATCACGATGGCCAGCCCGAGCATGGCAAAACCCAGGTGACGCGGGCGAATCCGTGTCAGGTGCGCGCGGTAGTGCCAGGCGCCAATGACCAGGCTGAGAAACAACACCACCAGGCCCGAACGGGACTCGGTTTTGGTCATGCCGCCCAGCAGCAGGATAAAACCGCCCAGCCAGAACAGGCGATGCAACAGATTCGGGCTGCGGATCACCAGCAGCAGCGCCAGCGGCACGGCAAATGCGATCAGCATGGCAAAGGCGTTCGGGTCTTCCAGCAGGCCGGCGGCGCGACCCTGGTCCTGGTACTTGCTGGAAAACATCGCCAGCGCGCAGGTGAGGGTGACGCTGAGGGTGACCAGTCGGGCGAACAGGTCCAGGTTCATTTCACGGCCGATCAACAGCGTGATCACAAACAGGATCAGCCCCACGCTCAGCTCCCGCAGATGCCCCAGCGACATGCCCAGGTCATCGGTGTTCAGCATGCTCAGCAGATAAAGCACCATGAACCCGATCAGCAAGCGCCAGATGTTGCTGCGCAAACGTTCGGATGGAATCTGGTGCAAGGCCAGTTGCAGCATCAGGATCAGCGCCAGAGACGCACCGATCATCTTGGTGCCGGACAGCGTGCTGTCCTTGAAGAACCCTTCGAGCGGCACCAGCGCCGCAATGCCCAGCAGGCCCCAGGCGGGCTTGCGGAACAGCACGGCGACGCCCACCAGGCCCAACACCGCTCCCGGCGCCAGAAAGGGATAAGGGCTGGCCAGCAATGCGAGGCAGACCAGACCGAGGAAACTGACGATCGAGAGCGGAAAAATCACGCGCGTGCCTCCCGTGCAGTACGGATATAAAGCTGCGACCAGCGTTCGGCCAGGGCCTTGAGGTCGTAGCGATCCAGTTGTGTGCGTCGTGCGTTGTCGACCAGCTTGTGCGCCAGCGCCGGGTCACGTAGCAGGGTGCCAATCTGCCGGGCGAGGGCGGCGCTGTCGGCGGGTGTGGCCAGCAGGCCGTTGTGCCGATCCTCCAGCACATCGGGAATCCCGCCGACGCCAAACGCCACCACCGGCACCCCGGCCTGCATGGCTTCGAGCAGAATCATCGGCGTGCCCTCGGTGCGCGAGCTGATCACCAGCGCGTCGAGTTGCCGCCACCACGCACGCATGTCGGTCTGATACCCCGGCAGCGTAATGCGCTCCTGCAAACCGGCCTCATTGATTCGTGCCAACAGGCTGTCCCGTTCCGGGCCGTCGCCGAGCATCACGGCGTCCAGTTGCGGGTGTTGCTGACACAGCGCAATCAATGCGTCGAGAAACAGGTCCGGACCTTTTTCACTGCTCAGCCGGCCGACGTAGCCGGCCAGCCAGCGTGGCCGTTGCGCGTTGTGCGGTTGCAGATCGTGGGTGGCCGGCAGGCCGTTGGGGATCACTTGCAGCTTCTGCGCACTGACGCTGGCCTGACGGTGCAGCGCGGCAATGCTTTCGGCGACACAGACCACGCGATTGACCGACGCGGTCCGGCACAATTGCAGGCTCAGCCAGGTGTAGAACTTCTGCTTGCGACTGCGCGGAGTGAAACCGTGCTGCGTGATCACCAGCGGCAGGCGCAACAACGTCGCGCCCACCCAGCCAAACAGCAAACCCTTGAAGTTATGCGTGTTGATCAGCGGCCGCTCGGCCCGTCGCTCACGCAAATGCGCAAGCAACGCCCCCAGCCCGGTGCAACCGCGACAGTCGACCCCCGCCTCGCGAAACCGTGCGAGCAACGCGTACGGTGCATCGAGAAACAGCACCTGGTGCTGCCCCGGCGTCGCCAGGCAGTGGTCGAGCAACATCCGCTCGGCCCCATAGAAGCCACCACTGCTGAGCAAATGAATGATCGGCAGTGATGGGCTGCTGTGCCCGGACGACAGGGGCGCGTTCAATTGCGCACCCAATGGACGAAGCTCGGCACGCTCCAGTTCTTGTGCGGGTTGCCCGGCTCGGCGTTTTGATCGTTGATCACCAACAGCACCGGCAGGCCCAGTTCATGGGTGATTTGCGCTGGATGCTTGAAGCGATGATCGAAGAACTCACGCACGTAGACGAAGGCAATCGCCAGCAACAGACCGGTGAACAAGCCGAACGGAATGATCAACAGCGGTTTGGGGAACGCCGCCTCGGTCGGTTCGAACGGCGGGCTGAGTACCCGGGCGTTGGACAGGTCGTTGTCCAGCGAACGGGCGGTGCTGCTTTCGGCAAAGCGCTGGGCGTAGGTGGAGAAGGCCGCGTGCAGGGCGTCGATCTCGGTATCCACCTGGCGCAACTTGCTCTGGGTTTCCTGCAACTGGTGGATGCGGTTCTTGAACTCGGCAATGCGCGCGGTTTTCTGGTCGATCACCGAGCTGACAATCGCCAGGTCATTGGTGCGTTCCTGAATCCGGTTGCTGACCACTTTGAGGAACTGCTGGCGGGTGCGGGCGATTTGCTCGCGGGTCAGCAGCATCGGCTCACTGCCGGGCTGGAAGATCGCCAGATCGTTCATGTAGCGGCTGACCTGGGCGGTCAGCGCCTCACCCATTTGTTTGATCTCGCGGTCTTCGAACGCCACGTTGTCGACGGTGGTGGTGAAGGTGTAGGGGAAGGTGTAGTCGTTGAGTTTGGAGTCCTTGGCAGCGGCCAGGCTGGTTTTCAGATAGTCGAGCCAGCGTTGGCTTTGCAGCAGGCGATCACGGTACAGGTTGAGCGCTTGCTCCTCGGTGTTGATCGCGTTCAGGCGAAAGGTAATCTCTTCCTTGGGGTCGGACGCACCGATAGCGCCCAGCAAATCCTGCCGGTTGCCTTCCAGGCCATCGAGACGCACCTGATACTGGGTTTTCTTGGTTTCGTAGAAGCTCTGCGGCAGGTCGATCGATTGCAAGGCCTGACGGCTGACCAGGTAGTTTTGCAGCAGCGACGCGACAAACCTGGTGCCCTGGGCCGGGTCAGGAAAGCTGTAGATGATCGAGATCACGTTGGAGCCCGGCAGGGTTTCGATCTTCAGGCTGTCGATGGCTTGTTGCGTCAGGGCGTCGAGCGCGGTGTCGCGCACCGGATCGGTTTCCATGCCCAGCGCCGATTTCACCGGGTTGACCACGTGCTCACGCAGTGGCGTGCTGACGTAGTTCTTGAACGGTTGCGCCAGCAGTTTATTGAGCAGGCCCGGAGGCGGGGTGTACTCGCCCTTGTCGCGCAATTCGCTGATGGTCTGCCGGATCAGGGCCGGGGAGCGCAGGATATTACTCTCGGTTTCCATATCGGCCAGAGACGGCGGAATGAACTGCGCGTTTTCCTGGTTCAGTGACGTAGTGGCGTCGCCTTGTGAGAGTTTTTTCGACTGCACGATCACTTGGGCGGTGATATCGAAGCTCTGTTTGAGCACCAGTGGCAAGACCAGTGCGATCACTGCAAAGACCAGGAACACGCGCTTCACCAATTGTTTGTTGGCGAAGAAGATCCTGAAGAACTCGTGCAGGTAGTTTTCCTTTGGGTTCATGTCGGGTCACCTGAGAGTAAGTTAGTCGTCACTGTCTTTGTTATCGACGCGGTAGCCGAAGCTGAAACCCACACCCTGGAACAACACCACATCCGCCAGTTGCCGTGCGAGCTCACCGGCGCTGGCCAGTTTGGTCTTGGGCACGTAGAGCATGTCGTCCGGTTGCAGGTAGGCGATCTGCGAGGCATCGCCGGCCAGGGCTTTTTCCACGTCGTAACGACGGGCTTCGACCTGATTGCCGTTGCGGCGCATGATCACCACCGAATCCAGACGCGCCTTGACGTTGGAGCCACGGGCCAGGGTCAGCGCTTCGAGCACCGAGACCGGACGGCGGATCGGGTAGGAACCCGGCTGGCCGACTTCACCGAGCACGTAGATTTCGTTACCGGCGGTGGATTTGAGCAACACGTCGACGGTCATCCGCCCCGGCAGCTGTGCGTACTTTTTATTGAGGAAGGCTTCCAGTTGGTTGACGGTCATGCCTTGCAGCGGCACGGCGCCGATCTCCGGGAAACTGGCGTAGCCGTCGGTGCCCACGGTGATCTCCCGGCTCATGCCGGTGGCCGGGTGGTTCAGCGCGTTTTTGAGGTTCTGCTCGTTGGTCAGCGGACTGATGATTTGCACGGTCAGCTGATTGCGGTTGGGCTGGAACAACTGTTTGCGTTGATAGGCGCGCTGGATTTCCTGGCGCGCTTGTTCACTGGTCAGCCCGGCGATTTTCACCGAGGTGTTGGCGCCCGGCAGTTCGATGGTGCCGTCGGGCAGCACCAACTGGTTGCCGTTGAGCTGGCTGGCAGCGGTGAAGTTCAGGCCGATCTGGTCACCGGACTGTACGCGGTAGGCATCCGAGCCACTGGTGCTGATGTGGAAGATCACGTCCAGCACATCCTGCGGGCGCAAGGTCTGTTCGATCTTGGGCATGTCAGTGGCCTGGGCGTTGGCCGGTGAGGCCGTGAGGATATTCACCGGCATGTTCTGGGTTTCCGAAGTGCTGGTGCAACCTGCAAGCGGCAGCAACAGCAGGACAAGCATTTTGGCGTTCATGGCGTCATCCTTTTTGCGAGGGCTTACAGGTTTTTGTAGAGCCACTTGGGCATGTAGTACTTGCGCCGGTTGAACACGCTGCCGACCAGTTTCGCGCCGGCCTGGGTCAGGCGTTGAACCGCCGCCTGCGCCACTTCCCAGCGCGTGTCTTCAGAGCGCACGACCATGATCACGCCGTCCACCTGAGTGCTGATGACCAGCGTGTCGGCGGCCGAATACACCGCGTCACCGTCGATCACCACGAAGCGGTACTGACTGCCGAGCTGATCGAGCAACGGGCTCAGGCGCTCCGGTGTCAGGTGTTCAGTGCCCCGCGAGAAACGCCCGAACGGCAGGACGTGGAAGGGCAGGCTCGACACGTTGACCACACAGTCCTGCAACAGCGGCGGGCTCTGCTCGTTGAAGAGCAGGTCGCGAAAACCGCGTTCCTTGCCGAGCCCCAGTTGCTGGGTAAGGTTGGTCGAGGACTGACTGGCATCGACCAGCAGCACCTGGCCGCTGCTCATTTGCGCCAGTTGGCTGGCCAGCGCCAGGGCGCTGGTGGTGGTGCCCGCGCCGGGGTTGGCCGCGGTCAGAAACAGGATGCGCAGATCCTGATCCAGCACGGCCGACGTCAGGTTGGACTCGCTCGGGTTGGCGATGCTGAGGCTTTTTGCAGTTGAACCGTCCATTAGCTTGCTCCGTGGCCGCTGAATACTTTGAAGGGGGTTTTCAACAGGATCTTCAGATCAAGCAGCAGGCTCTGCTCGGCGATATAGCTGAGGTCCAACTCAACGCGCTGGTCGAAGTCGATATTGCTGCGCCCGGAGATCTGCCAGAGACCGGTCATGCCGGGGTAGATGCTCAGGCGCGCGAGATGATTGTCCTTGTAGCGATAGGCGTTGAACGACGTTGGCCGTGGGCCTACCAGTCGCATGTCGCCCGTCACTACATTGATCAGGTTGGGCAGTTCGTCGAGGCTGGTGCGGCGCAGGAAACCACCGATGCCGGTGATCCGCGGGTCCTTGTCGATCTTGAAGTCGATCGCGTCCTTCCCGTGTTTGTTCAAATGCCGCAGCGACTCCTTGAGCTCTTCAGCGTTGGCCACCATGGTGCGGAACTTGTACATACCGAACATCCGGCCGCGATAGCCGGTGCGTTTCTGCACGAACATCACCGGGCCCGGGCTGGTGAGCCTGATGGCCAGTGCCAACACCAGCAGGACTGGCGAGATCAGCAGCAAAATCACCAGTGCGCCGAAGCAGGCAAACACCCGGTTGGTACGCGACAACGTCCATGGCCGGCCACCGTCACGGCCTGTCACCCAGCCGCGACCCTGCATATGAATGGCGGCGTCGAGGCGCATTCGGTGTTCGGGATCCAGGCGCTTGTCACGGCGCAGGTGTTGGATGGGTACACCTTGTTCATGTCCAGTCATTGAGCAGTCCTCCGCTGGAATTCAGCCGCGAGCGGCGCTTGGGCGATAGGCAGTGGGTAGTAATCACGAAACCAGGCGATGAAACGCCCGAGTCCTTCATCCAGTTCGATACGGGGCTGGAAACCGGTGGCGCGGGCCAGGTCGCTGGCGTCGGCGCAGGTGTTCAAGACATCGCCGGGTTGCAGTGGCAGCAACTCGACCCGGGCTTTTTGCCCCAGGTGTTTTTCCAGCAAGGCCAGGTAATCCTTGAGCGCTACCGGGTGCTGGCCGCCGATGTTGTAGATCCGCCATGGCGCCATGCTGCTGGCCGGGTCCGGTTGTTCGCGGTCCCAGTCGGCGTTGGCTTGCGGCGCGCGGTCGATCAGCCGGGCGATGCTCTCGATGATGTCGTCGACATAGGTGAAGTCGCGCTGATGCTCGCCGTAGTTGAACAGCTTCAACGGTTGCCCTTGGGCAATCGCCCGGGCGAACTGGATCGGCGACATGTCCGGCCGGCCCCAGGGGCCATACACGGTGAAAAAGCGCAGGCCGGTGCAGGGAATGCCGAACAGATGGCTGTAACTGTGGGCCATCAGTTCGTTGGCTTTCTTGGTCGCGGCGTACAACGACAGCGGGTGATTGACGCCGTCCTGTACCGAATACGGGGTGTGCTGGTTGGCGCCGTAGACCGAACTGGATGAGGCGTAGATCAAATGCTTGACCGGGTGCCGGCGGCAGCTTTCGAGAATGTTGAGGAAACCGTTCAGATTGCTGTCGAGGTACGCCCGGGGATTTTCCAGGGAATAACGCACGCCGGCCTGGGCCGCGAGGTGAATCACCACGTCGGGTTGTTCCTGGGCAAACAGTGTCTCGATGGCCGGAGCATCGGCCAGGTCAACCGTTGAGAGCTGGAAAGGGCCGACCTGCTCCCGCACCCATTGCACACGGTCGTGCTTGAGTTGCGGGTCGTAGTAGTCGTTGAAGTTATCCAGGCCGAATACCTGATGCCCGTCGCGCAACAGCCGCAACACACAGTGGGCACCAATGAATCCGGCGGCGCCGGTCACGAGAATCTTCATGGGCGTGGCGCCTCGGGCACGACATGCCGCAAACCGATGCCGCTGTAATGCAGGCCGGCCGCCGCAACGTGTTCGGGGTTGTACAGATTGCGCCCGTCGATGATCACCCGCGAACGCAGCTTGCTCGCCAGCAGGTCGAAGTCGACCACACGGAAATTTTTCCACTCGGTGCAGATCACCAGCGCATCGGCATCTTCCAGGGTGTCGTCGCGGGTGGCGCACAGGTGCAGGTCGTTGCGGTAGCCATAAATGCGTCGGCATTCGGACATGGCTTCCGGGTCATAGGCCTGCACGCTGGCGCCTTCGGCCCACAAGGCATCCATCAAATAGCGGCTGGGTGCTTCGCGCATGTCATCGGTGTTGGGCTTGAACGCCAGGCCCCAGATCGCGATGGACTTGCCGGCCAGCCCTTGGGGAAACTGCGCCTTGAGTTTGCTGAACAGGATGTGGCGCTGGCTGTCGTTGACGTCGGTAACGCTACGCAACAGACGCAACGGCATGCCGTTGTGTTCGGCAGTGTGCAGCAGGGCGCGCAGATCCTTGGGGAAGCATGAGCCGCCGAAGCCGCAACCGGGATAGATAAAGTGATAACCGATGCGAGGGTCCGAACCGATGCCCTTGCGCACCGCTTCGATGTCGGCCCCGAGCAATTCGGTGAGGTTGGCCAGTTCGTTCATGAAACTGATGCGAGTGGCGAGCATCGCGTTGGCCGCGTACTTGGTCAGCTCGGCGCTGCGGTTGTCCATGAACATGAGTTTTTCATGGTTGCGGCAGAAGGGCGCGTACAGCTCGCTCATCTGGCTGCGGGCGTCGTCATCGTCGGTGCCGACGATGATCCGGTCCGGACGCATGCAGTCGGCCAGGGCACTGCCTTCCTTGAGAAACTCGGGGTTGGACACCACTCGCACCTTGAGCGCGGCCTTGTCCCGGCGTTGAAGTTCCTTGAGGGCGGTGGCGGCGACCTGGTCGGCGGTGCCGACCGGCACCGTGGACTTGATGATCAGGGTGCGATCGGCCTCCATGTAGCTGGCGATCTGCCGGGCCACATTCAGCACATGGGTGAGGTCGGCGGAACCGTCTTCATCGGCGGGTGTGCCAACGGCGATGAAGATCAGCTCGGCGTGTTCGACCGCGTCACTGGCCTGGGTGGAGAACAGCAACCGTCCGGCCTTGATGTTTTCTTCCAGCGTGCCGGAAAGTCCCGGTTCACTAATCGGTGGAACGGCCTGTTGTAGTTGCTTGATCTTATTGGGATCAATGTCGACACATAAGACACGATGTCCGACATCGGCCAGTGCCGCTGCTTGTATCAGGCCAACATAGCCCGTACCAAATACGCTCACGTCCATATTGGCGTGCCTCGTAAGTTCGCTGGAAAGATCAGAAATGAGACTGGGCGGTTGCAGGAGCTGAGTGCAACACGGTTATTGAATTGAAGCCGGAGCATCATGCCGCATAGCCAAGGCTTCCTGCATCACCTCTCCCATGACTTCGATCGGGCATTTGAAATCGAAGCGCTTACGGGGGCGCATATTCAGTTGCAGGGCGATGGCATTCAGTTGCTCCTGGCTGTGTACCGACAAGTCAGTCCCCTTGGGCAGGTACTGG
>NZ_JAMDHB010000010.1:0-401055 GCF_028656895.1 Pseudomonas sp. TNT2022 ID1044
AAGCCCGGGCGCGCATGGAGCATGACCAACGTGAATGGGGGGCCAATTCCTATCACTCGGCGATTTTGCGCAGCCCGGAAAACCAGCGCTGGGTGACGGCGATGGACATTGCCATTGGCCAGGCGCATTGCCTTGATGATCCGCGGATGCGTGAGGTGTTGGTGGCGATTGCGGATTGGAAGATGGGTGAAAAACGATTCGACCAAGTCGGACGACTGCCAGGATGGACACGACTTAGTACTGAGGCTCAGTTGTTAGTGAGGGCCAGTTATCTGTATTACGAAAAAGGTACTTTTCCGCCCTCCGACCTGGTCTCGCTGACATCGCCCTCCCTGCTTTCCGGCAGAGCTGAAAAAGGAGGTGCCTTGTGAGCGACTCTCAACACCGAACCCGGACTTTTCCGAAACTCAAACCCTACCTCTGGATTGCCGGCGTACTGCTGATCGTTTGGCTCGGCTTCGTCTGGATCGTCCAAATCAAGGCACAGGAGCTCAGCATGGAACTTCGTGACATGAACCAAGTAATGCGCTGGGGTATCGCCGCTATTGTGGGCCCGATGTTGCTCATCTTCAGCGTTCACTGGTGGGGCAAAGCCGTGGCCAGTGAAAAGGCGGGGCTTGCTGCTTACAAAGCCAACGTCATGGCAAAAATCGCCGAACAGCAGGCCATGCAAGCGCGGACCTACGCGTTGGAAATCCGGGGCGTGGGGCTTGGGATTCATCACGACCATCAATCTGAAATCTGGCAGGTCATCAAAAAGAAAAACGACAACTTTGCTTCAATTTACTCTCGTGACCCCAAGGATTACACGGACTCGCTGGACTTCAGAATGATCAGTAGAGATATCAAAATCCGCGTTGCCTTCAAACATTCGGCAGGCGAGTCAGTGGCGTACTGGCCAATCCCGGTGTTTTCCATCGCGCCGCCCAAGCAACCCTCAGATACTGGGGCTGCGAGCAATATCCTCAGCGGTCGCAATGCCGCGACACTGGGAGTCACGCTGTTTTTGTGGCAAGACGCAGAAAACACAACCCATGCCCAGGGCATGATCGAGCGATTGTTCCAGTTCTTCGATGACAACCCCGAAGTGCCCCAGGCCTTGATCGTGAGCGAGGATGGCGACGTCACGCGAGACGGATTGCGGGTTATAGGAACCCCAGGATTGCAGAACGGCCACGTCGTCCCCACCGTCTACGAAAGCATGGCCGGGCTGCTGGTTACCCGCTCGGATCGGGTGGATCGGTACATTCGTCGCTATGCCACCCATGAGGCTGAGGACAATCAGAACAAAAACACAGATTTGGGCAACCTCTGGGCTTTCTATTGGGACCGTGATCGAGCATTTACCGATTGGTACGAAACCGCAGCACGTGCCAATGCATTAGAGGCGCCCTATGCGCCTACCACCATGTCCACCGCCTACTGGCAATCCCAACTCCCCACCCTCTGGCAAACCATCAGCAGCCGCGGCCCCGGAGAGTTCGAACCTTCCCCATGGTTACCCATCCGCTGGGCCCAGCATCAGGTCAAAGAATTCGACGCCGCGCCGGTGCTGGGTTACCTGCACCGCCCGATCAAGGTCGCGATGCAGGACGAAAACGGCAAACGGCTCAAACCGGCATTGCAGGCCAAGGCGCTGCAAGCCGGCTGGTTGCAGGCGCTGGATACCCTGCCCGAAGGGCATAAGCCGGTGCGCGTGTTCTACGACACCACCGACAATCAAGAAGCTGAAATCGCCCTGACCCTTGCCTTGCACGGCTTGAATACCGACGGCCATGGCATCGAATTGGGAAGTGTCGACGAGGGATACAACATCGGACGGCGCCTGGGCAACACAGGGGTGAGTAGCGCGCTGGTGGAGATCAACCTGGCGACCATCGCCAGTTATCTGGACGGCGGAGCCAGTGCGGTGGTTTACGCCGGTGCAGATGGCAGCCTGACGGTACAAATGATCCGCCCTCCGAGCGAGGCCCGCAAAGAGAAAAACCGCCAGAACCGAGGTGCCGACCCTTTCAAATTCGGGTCGCCTAGCGGTGGAGTACCCAAACCATGAAGCACCCCATCTGCCTGAGTGACGCTACGAGTAGCGGCGGCGAAGTAGTCTCCTGCCAGCTCAAAGGCACGCATACCCTCAATGGAAAAACCCCGGCGGTGTTGGGCGACAAGGCTTACTGCCCGCTGCATCTGGGCGAGTTTGCCTTCGTCGAAGGGCATCCGCGCCGGCGTATGAATGGCATCCCGGTTGTATTGGAGGGCCATCTCCTGGCCTGTGGTTGTCATGGCGTGGCGAGCACTGCTCAAAATGTGCGGGCAGGGTAAAAATCAAACAAAAAAAAGCCCGCGGGAGGGCGGGCAAACCGTAGTTTCTTGAATGAGCGAGGCAAATGTACAGGGTGTGGCTTCGAGGTGGGGTGAAGAAAAGTTCATGTGGATGAACGCCCGGGCCAGAAACCTTGGCGCGCTCAAGGCAAATGATCCGCCGCAAAGTCAGCCTCCGAACGCGCACGCAAACCGGCGTATCCGGATGACTTGGGCGAAACGCATCCGTATTGGATAAAAATACGGTCGGACGCAATCAGGCTGTTGTCGTCCTTCGCAGGGTGCCAGCCAGGTTGTCGCTGGAAAGGCGTTTTAATTTCATCTTGGCGCTCTAGAGTGGCTACGCTGGGTTGCGTTCCGGTGAGCCGCTGGATCCTGTCCATGAGTCATTGAGGTGGGGCGACGCCAGGATGTACTTTAATGATCAAAATGGATCCATTTTAGGCGTCAATAAAGTGGCGAACTTTCACTACTACGTGCCGTATGGCGGCAAAGTAGACAACCTATTGACAGTATCGGTTTGTTCTCCCATTATCGGCCGCGTTTTGATGGCTTTGCGCCATAAAAATGTCGGTGGTGACTGGGCAGTTTCCCAAGGTTCGCAACCGCAATACGATGACAAATGCCCACACCGTCAGCGGCCTCTTTAACGAGTATCCGCTTGAATATTCAGGAAGAAATTTCATGTTCGTTGAGCGCGTACTGGTCACTGGCGGAGCCGGATTCATTGGATCGCACCTTGTGGAAGCGTTGCTGGCCAAGGGGTATAAAGTCCGCGTGCTGGATAACTTGTCCACCGGCAAAGTCAGTAATTTGCCCATGGACAACGCCAATCTGAACCTGGTTATCGGCGATGTCGCAGACAGTGCCGCCGTGGCCCAGGCCATGCGCGATTGCAACGCCGTCGTACATTTGGCGGCAGTGGCTTCGGTACAGGCATCGGTGGACGATCCGGTCGGTACGCATCAAGCCAATTTCGTCGGTACCCTCAACGTTTGCGAAAACATGCTGAAGGCCGGGATCAAGCGCGTCGTGTTCGCGTCCAGTGCGGCCATCTACGGCAATAATGGCGAAGGTTCGGCCATCGACGAAGACACGCCAAAATCGCCACTCACGCCCTATGCCAGCGACAAGTTGTCCAGTGAGCACTACCTGGATTTCTATCGTCGTGAACACGCCCTGGAGCCAGTCATCCTGCGCTTCTTCAACATCTTTGGCCCACGCCAGGATCCGTCCTCGCCGTACTCCGGGGTGATCAGCATTTTCACCGAGCGAGCGCTGAAGCAGCAGCCGGTGTCGATTTTCGGTGATGGCGAGCAGACCCGCGACTTCGTTTACGTCCTGGACCTGGTGAGCATTCTGCTGCAAGCCGTGGAAACCACCGAGCCGCGTCCCGGGGCGGTGAACGTCGGTCTGAGCCGTTCCACCAGCCTCAATGATTTGATCGCTGAACTGGGGGCCGCCACCGGCCATCCTCTGACGGTGAACAATCAGGCGCCACGTCAAGGCGACATACGCCATTCGCGCGCCAATAATGCCCGCCTGCTTGAGCGCTTCAAGCTTCCGGAACCGACGTCCATCGGCAACGGTCTAGCGCAACTCATCCGCAGTTTGTAACTCGGCCTGCTTTACTGTCCGACGCACAAGCAGTACTGATCAAGTCATTTCAAGAGTGAGTTATGGAAATCGTTTTTCGCAGGACGCGTGTCCGCTCGGTCGCCAAGCGACTGTTAGCCGCTCTGGCGCTGTGTGTGAGTGGCCCCACCGTGCAAGCCGCGGTATTGACGCCTCCCTCCAGCGTGGCTTTTTGGTATGCCGATGAGCCGCCGATCTCTGAACTGGCCCAGTTCGACTGGGCAGTTGTCGAGCCGGGGCACATGACGGCGAGCGATGTCAAAACGCTGCGCAAGCTGGGCAGTGAACCGTTTGCTTATGTGTCTGTGGGAGAGTTCGACGGCTCAAAGGCTGACATCGCCAAGGCCGGCCTGGACAAGGCTGTCTCTCCGGTGCGAAACGATTCGTGGAACAGCCAGGTCATGGACCTCACGGCACCGGCCTGGCGCGAACATTTGCTCGGGCGTGCCAAGCAGCTGCAAGCCCAGGGTTATGGTGGACTTTTTCTCGATACCCTCGACAGTTTCACTCTACTGCCAGAAGCATCCCGTGAAGCACAGCGTGCCGGCCTTGCGAGTTTTCTGCGGGAGCTGCACAAGCAGCAGCCAAAACTGAAGTTGTTTTTCAATCGTGGCTTTGAAGTGCTGCCGGAGCTCGACGGCGTGGCGGCAGCGGTAGCTTTCGAGTCGCTGTATGCCGGTTGGGATGCAGCGGCCAAGCGATATCGACCCGTGCCGGAGGCGGACCGCCAATGGCTGCTGGGCCAGCTGCAACCGTTGCGTGCCAAGGGCATTCCACTGGTGGCGATCGACTATTTGCCACCGGAACAACGTGAGGAGGCCCGCAAGCTGGCCAAGCGTTTGCGCGATGAAGGTTTCATTCCTTTTATCAGCACCCCGGACCTGAATTCGATGGGTATCAGCAACATCGAAGTGCAGCCGCGACGTGTAGCGTTGGTTTACGACCCACGCGAAGGTGACCTGGCTGATAATGCCGGTCATACCTATCTCGGGGGACTGCTCGAATACTTGGGGTATCGGGTCGACTACCTGCCTGCCAACAGCTCCATGCCGGAATATCGCTTCAGTGGCTTGTATGCCGGGGTGATTACGTGGATGACCAGCGGTTCGCCGCAAGATGCTGCGGCGTTCAACCGCTTCATTAGCGCGCGTCTGGACGAGCACGTGCCGGTGGTTTTTTTCTCCGGTCTGCCGATTGAAGACCGGGTTCTGCTCAAGCGCATGGGCCTGACCCGCGAAGCTCCGCCGGGTACCCAAACCCTGACCGTTACTCATCAAGACAAGGCGCTGATCGGCGCTTTTGAAGCACCGGTGCAGCCCCGATCCCGTGATCTGACGGCGGTTTCGGTATTGCCCAAGGGGCCGACACCGGCACTCTCGCTGAGCAATGCAGCAGGCGAAACGTTCAATCCGGTCGTCATTGGCGATTGGGGCGGTCTGGCGCTGGCGCCTTACCTTCTTGAGGTGAACAACGAGCGCAGTCGCTGGATTCTCGATCCCTTCGCCTTCCTCAAGGCAAGCCTGCGTCTGCCTGAGCAACCACGCCCGGACACCACCACGGAAAACGGCCGTCGAATCGCCACCGTACACATCGATGGCGACGGTTTTCCATCCCGCGCCGAAGTGCGTGGCACTCCGTACGCCGGTCGTCACACGCTGGACGACTACATCAAGCCCAACCCGTTCCTGACGTCGGTGTCGATCGTCGAGGGTGAGATTTCGCCGCGTGGCATGTTCCCGCACCTGGCGCGTGAACTGGAGCCCATCGCCCGCGAGATCTTCGCCAACCCGAAAGTCGAAGTGGCCACTCACACCTTCAGCCATCCGTTTTTCATGCAGCCGGACAAGGCCAGGAAGCGTGAGAATTTCAAACCGGAATATGGTTTGAACATGGCGATTCCGGGCTACGACAAAATTGATTTCCAGCGCGAGGTTGTCGGTTCGCGCGACTACATCAACCAGCAGCTCACCACCCCGGAAAAGCCGGTAAAAATGGTGTTCTGGCCAGGTGACGCCCTGCCTTCGGCATCGACGCTGAAGATTGCCTACGATGCCGGTCTGAAAAACGTCAACGGCGCCGAAACGATGATGACCAAGGCCGATCCGTCGCTGACCGGGTTGAACCCGTTACTGCGCCCTACCGAGGGCGGTTTGCAGTACTACGCGCCGATCATCAACGAGAACCTCTACACCAACCTGTGGCACGGCCCCTACTACGGCTTCCGCGAATTGATCGAGACCTTTGAACTGACTGACAGCCCAAAGCGTCTGCGGGGCCTGCACCTCTACTACCACTTCTATTCAAGCACCAAGCAAGCCTCGATCAAGGCCATGCACGAGATCTACGGCTACATGCGTGAGCAGAATCCGATGTCGCTGTGGATGAGCGACTACATCGATCGATTGCATGGCTTGTACCAGGCCAGCCTGGCGCGGACCGCCGATGGTAATTGGCAGATTCGCGGCATGGATGCATTGCGCACCGTGCGCCTGGACCCGCAAATGGGCTGGCCGGATTTGCTGCGATCGCAAGGCATTGCCGGTGTTCGAGATATACCGCAAGGCCGCTATGTGGCCCTGAGCAGCGACCGGGCACTGTTGGTCCTGCGTCCTGACCGGGACGGCCGCCCGGCGCTGGAGGATGCGAATTTGCCTCTGCTGAGCTGGCAGTACCTGGATGATAAACGCGTGAGTTTTTCGTTTGCCGGGCAGTTTGATCTGACCTTCTCGGTACGCTCGGCGAGTGCCTGCCGGGTCGAAGTGGATGGACAGCGTTTTGCAGGCAAGGGGTCTGCGGGCCTTTGGACTTTTCAATTACCAATGAAGCAGGTGAGTAATGGTCAGCTCCTCTGCAACTAAAAAAAGCCGCCTGCTCAACCCATGGGCATTGGCGGTGGTGGCGGTTGCCGTGGGAGGTCTGCTGTGGGCGACTTTCCAGCGTGAAGAAGTATTCCAGCCCGATGGCCGTGAACCGGATGCGGTCTCGGCCAACTATGCAGAGTTGCTGCTGGCGGCCCACCCGGACGACGATCATCTGCGTATGCAACTGATCGATCTGCTGATTCGTCTGGGGGAGTACGACAAGGCGCGGCGGCACCTGGAGGCCTGGCCGCATCCGAAGGCGGAGGTTCAGGCTTTTTATCGTTTGCAGCTTGACGCATTGGTGGCCGAGAGCAGCAACGATCTGATTGCTCAGCAAGCATTGGTTGAGCGGATGAAAACCTTCGATCACCGCAAGTTGCCGACGCCGCAGTTGCAAACCCTGGCCAAGCTGGCGCTGGAGTTGCAGGCCCCGGCGTTCGCCGCTGGCGTCTTCGAAGAAATTGCCAACCGTGAACCGAAGTTGCGTACCGAATCGTTGAGATCTGCCGCCCAGTGGTATATGGCAGGTGAGCAGCCTGGGCGTGCGGCTGATATCTATCAGCAGCTCAAAAGAGAAGCCCAGGTAGGCGCCGAGCGTCGCGAATTTGCAAAGCTGGCTTTTGACAGCCTGCTGTTGGCCGGTCGTGGTGATCAGGCCGCACAGGTGCTTGCCGATGAGCTACCGCAGCTGACCAATCCGCAAACCGATATTGCCTGGCTGGAACAGGGGGTTGATGTCGCGGTAGCGAACAAGCGTTTTGAGCTGGCACAGCAAGTGCTCAAGCAGTGGCAGATTTTGCAGCCGGATAACCCGCAAATCCCGTTGAAGGCTTTCCATGTGCGACTGGCCATCGGCGACCTGGCGGGTGCCTGGGAAACCGGTCAGCAATTGGTGATCGACCATCCGCAGGATCAGGCGTTGCTTGAGCAAATGGCGCTGCTGGGTGAATGGCGTGGAGAGAACGAGGCCGCGTTGACCTACTGGATCAGTCTGCTGAGGTTGCGCGAAGACCCGAAGCTGCGCGAGCACGCGTGGCGTCTGGGGAGTCAGCAGTTTGATTTCGATCGTTCGATCCCGTTGCTCGAAGAGATCATGGATCAGCGTGCGCTGACTGACATCGAACTCGATGCACTGAACTACGGTCATGAATCGCGGGGCACGCCGAAGGAGGCCGAAGCCTGGTTCCGCAAGTACTTGCGCAAGTACCCGTCGCATCGCCTGGCGTGGACGCGTTTGTTGCAGAACCTGGAAAACACCGGGCAGTTCGAGAGCAAGACCAAGGTTTATGAGCGCTATGCCAAACGCTTCAAGCTCAATACCACCGAGCAGGTCGACTGGGCCAACACTTACCTGAAATTGTTCGATAACAAATCCGCATGGAAGGTGGTTCAGGACGATGACCAGAGCATCGACGACGAGAATTACTGGCACGCCCGTGCGTCCCTGGCCTGGGAGCTGGAGCGCGATGAGGATTTACGGGTTTCGCTGGAAAAACTGCTTGCGATCAATGGCAAGTTGACCAGTGGCGACGAGAGCCAGCTGATCACCATGTATCGCACTCGCGATCCTCAACGCGCCTTGACGTTGACGATTGGCAGCTGGGAGCGCACCCGGGATCCGCAACGTCTGGTCGAGGCCTTGCAGCAAGCCCAGGAGTTGGACGACTGGTCGCGGGTGGCATCGCTGCTTAAGGATGCCGAGCAGTTTCCGGATGCCTTTGATCAAGCCCAGGTGCTGGCGATGCGGGGTGCACTGGCGGCCACGCAGGGGAATGCCGATGAGGCCGAGCGCCTGTATCAACTGGGCTTGTCGCGTTACCCCACTGACAACTTGTTCCGTGAGCGACTGGTGTGGTTCTACGTTGACCAGGCGAACACCGCGAAACTCAAGCCGCTGATGACCCAGTGGCGCGATCATGCACGCCAGGACCGACTGCTGTGGCTGCCGTTCGCCAGTGCCAGCCAGTTGCTGGGCCGGGACGCAGAAGCACTCGCCTGGTATCGCATGTACCTCAAAAGCAGTCCGCAGGACTGGCTGGTGCGGGCGGCCTATGCCGACGCATTGGAAAGCGCCGGTTATGAGGATGCAGCCCAGCGATTGCGCCTGAAGCTGCTGCGCAGCCCGGAAGGTGAGGACATAAGGCCCTCGTCTCAGCGTTACGCTGTATGGCTGCGCCTGATGACCAGCAGTTATTCGCCGAAAAAGGCGCAGCACGAGTTGTTGAGGTGGAAGGACGGTTCGCCGGCGATGTTGCAAATGTGGTTAGAACGTTTGCTGGCGCGCCTCGATACCACCAATTCGGAATCGCAAAAGGATGAATGACTGGCGTGGGCACGTAGCCACGGCTTGAAGGTCGAGCGCTACGAGCAGATTCAGGAAGCCCTGCGTAGCCGTAACAAGTCGCAAGTCGAAACCCTGCTGGCCCGTAGTGACTTGAACCCTGCGCAACGGGCTCAGGCGCTCAATCGCCTGGGTCGTCTGAACGAAGCCCTCGACACCAGCCTTTCGGCACTGGGTGACGAGCAGCCATTGGCCGTACGCGAACAGCTGCGTCGCCAGGCCGTGGAAATCCATGAGCGCACGCCGCAAGGCGCGCAGTTGTCGTGGCAAGAGCAGGATTTCGGCGGAATCGAGTTCAACGCGCCGCGTCTGCAAATCGCGCACAACCTGGGCGATAAGTGGTACGCCGATCTTGAGCTGGAACAGGGCGACTACAGCGGTGACGAAATCGAATCATCGAAAATCGGCGAAGAGCGTAACGCGGCCCTGACCCTGCAACATGCCGTGGATAACGGCAGCTACAAACTGTTTGCCGACACCAGCCAGCGCGACGATGACGACCGCAACGGCCTGGGCCTGTCCCGGACCTGGCAGTTGGGCGTGAGCGATGAACTGGAAACCGGTGTTGATTGGCATCGCAAGAACGAAGACAGCGGTTTGATGCGCGCCTTTGGTCAACAGGACCGCGTGTATCTGGGTGGGCGTCACAGCCTGACGGCCCGCGATCAGTTCAGCTGGGAAGTCGCACAGCGGTCGTTTTCCACCCGTGCCGGTGACGATCTGGGCGATGGTCACGCGCTGAAAATGGAGTACAACCACACGCTGGAATTCGCCGGTCCCAACTGGACCGTGCGCAGCGGTGTCGACTACCAGAAAAACCGGGTCAAGGACAAAAATCTGGATTATCTGTCCAGCAACTTTGGCGGGCCGGTCATCAGGGCCGCGCCTGAGCAGACGTTCGACCCGGATACCGGTGAGCCCGATCCGATCAATCCATTGGACATCGAGACCGTTACCGCTGACGACTTGCTGCAAAGCCGCTATGGCCAATTGTATTTCGGCAGTTCCTGGCGTCGCGGCTTGCCCGGCGCACTGGTGCGGACCAAGCCGCAGTACACCTGGCTGGTGGACCTGACGGCAGGTTGGCAATGGACCGATCAAACCTTTAACTACGGCATCAATACCGGGATCGGCGTTGAAGTGCTGGGTGATGACGAACTGGCCCTGACCTTCGGCTACCAATCCGCGCCACAAGGCGGGGACGGCAAGGCCGGCGGAACACTGGGCGTGAGCTACGGCGTGCGTTTCGGACGCTGATCATGGAATTTTCTACGGGAGAAAAACGTATGCAAGCAATTCGTAATCTGAGCCTGGCGCTGGCGGTCCTGTTCGTCGCCGGTTGTGCCAGCTTCACCGACGAAAGCAGCCCGAACCTGCCGCGCACTGCGCAGTGGGGCATCGTGCCGATGGTCAACTATTCGCAGACGCCGCAGGCCGGTGAACGCAGCGAGCAAATCCTGCTCAGCGTCCTCAGCAGCCACGGCCTGCAACCGCGGGTTTACCCGGCCAGCACCCAGGGTGAGCAAGCGTTGATGGACGACAGCGAGCGTCTGGCCGGTGCGCTCGATTGGGCGCGCGAGCAGAAACTCGATTACGTGGTCGCCGGCAGCGTTGAAGAGTGGCAGTACAAGAACGGCCTGGACGGCGAGCCGGCAGTGGGCATCAGCCTGCGCGTACTGGATGCAAGCAGCGGCCAGGTGCTCTGGAGCAAAAGTGGCGCGCGTGCCGGTTGGTCTCGTGAAAGCCTGGCGGGTACCGCGCAAAAGGTGCTCGACAATCTTGTTGGCGCCCTTAGCTTCGAGTGATTGCAATGAATTCTCCACACATGGATTACAGCCTGGCGCCTCGCGCCAGCGGCCTGGTGTCTTGGCTGGAAACGTTCCTGGTAACCGGCCTGACCATCGGCCTCGGTCTGTGGCTGACCCCACACGACCCGATGCAAATGCACGGCGGGTTCCCCTGGCCGATTCTGGCGCCGCTGCTGTTGGGTGTGCGTTACGGTTTTGTGCGCGGCCTGCTCAGCGCCGGTTTGTTGGTGCTGGCAGTCTTTGCCCTGCGCTACAGTGGCCACGCCGGTTATGAACAGCTTGAACCGTCGTGGATTGTCGGCGTGCTGGTCTGCGGGATGCTGGTGGGCGAGGTTCGCGATCTGTGGGAAAGACGCCTGGAGCGTCTGCAGATGGCCAACGATTATCGCCAGTATCGTCTCGATGAATTCACCCGCGCGCATCAGATTCTGCGGGTCTCCCACGACCGTCTGGAACAGCGTGTGGCGGGCAGCGACCAAAGCTTGCGCAGCTCCCTGCTGGGCCTGCGCGAAAGACTGCGAGTCATGCCGGAGCAGGGTGATGCACTGTTGGCCTTGGCTGACCCGATCGTCGCCGTGCTTGGACAATACGGCTCGCTGCGGGTGGCCGGGCTCTATCGGGTCGACGATCGCGGTGAGCGGGTGTTGCCTGCTCCGTTGGCAACCATCGGCGTCATGGGCTCGCTGGACACCGAAGACGGTCTGGTCAAGTTGTGCCTGGAGCGCGGTGAGCTGGTGAGCGTGCGTCAGGAGTTGATCGATGCCGGTGGCTCGGCGCAATTCTCGTCGTTGCAAGCGTGCATACCATTGATCGATGCCGAAGGGCGTCTGTTGGCGGTGCTGGCGGTGCGGCAGATGCCGTTCTTCGCCTTTCAGGATCGGACACTGAGCCTGCTGGCGCTGTTGGCCGGGCACATCGCCGACCTGCTGCTGCGTGACGTGCAAGTGCTGCAACTGGCGGATGCCGACGCGCAGCACTTCACGCTGCAACTCAAGCGCTCGCTGGTCGACGTTGAGCAGCATCAGTTGTCGGCCGGTTTGTTCGCCTTCGAGATGACCCGCTCCAACGAAGAGCTGACGCGCCTGCTGGAGCGCAGTCAGCGCGGTCTGGACTTGCACCTGCCGCTGCGCAACAACCGCGATCACCAGCTGCTGCTGGTGCTGCTGCCGTTGACCAGCCCGCAAGGCACCGAGGGCTATCTGTCGCGTATCAACCTGCTGGTGCATGAACACTTCGGCATTGAAAGTGACTTGGACAGCCTCGGAGTGCGGGTCATGCCTTACAACCTGGAGCCCGATGAACACAACGGGCTGCGTAACTTCCTGTTCAACGAGTGTGGCCTGAATGATCAGCAAGTGGCTGTTTAGCGGAGCCTTGTTGTTAGAGGCGGGCAGTTGGGCCAGCTTGTGGGCCGACGCCCCCGAGGTGCACCAATTGCTGGTGTTCAGCCTCACTCATGGCCTGGCTTGTGTGATGTTGTGTGGCGCAGTCTGGCTGCTGTTGCCGGCGCGCTACCGCTCGCCGTTGCCGTGGAGCCCGCTGTTTATTTTCAGCCTGGCATTTTTTGTGCCGGTGCTCGGTGCGGTGGGTGTGGTCGCGGCGATCTTCCCGGCGCTGTACCTGCCACGCAAACGCGACAAGCAAGCCTGGCAAGCGGTAGGCATTCCGAGCCTGCCGTATCGTGCGCAGACAAATCTGCATTCGCCGATCTTTGCCGACGGCGGTTTGCAGGATGTCTTGCGTCACGCACCGGACCCGGATCAGCGCCTGTCCGCTTTGCTGGCCACCAAGCGTATGCCCGGCAAGGAAGCGGTGCCGATTCTCAAGCTGGCGTTGGGTGACCCGAGCGACGATGTGCGGCTGCTGGCGTATTCGATGCTCGACAAGCAGGAAAGCGACATCAACCTGCGCATCCAGATTGCCCTCGGCCAACTGCACGGCGCCACGACCAAAGCCGCCGGCGTGCTGCACGGCACTCTGGCGCGCTGGTATTGGGAGCTGGCGTACCTGGGGCTGGCGCAAGGCAGCGTACTCGAGCACGTCCTCAATCAAGCCAGCGAGCATGCCGAACAAGGTCTGCAAGCGGGTGAGGGCGGTGAGCTGTTTCTGTTGGCCGGGCGTATCGCCCTGGAACGCGGCGACATCGAGCGCGCCGAAGTGCTGCTGACCCAAGCCCAGGAAAACGGCATGGGCGCGGCGCAGATCCTGCCGTTTCACGCCGAGCTGGCGTTCGAAGCCGGTCGTTACCATGAAATTCCAGGGTTGCTCGCAAGCCTTCCCGAGAAAACCCGCCAGCGACCACCCTTCGCTGATCTGGTGAGGAGCTGGACATGAGTCACAAGGAAGAGGCGCCGATCGCCGACATCTGCCTGCTGCTCGAAGGCACCTGGCCTTATGTGCGTGGCGGCGTGTCGAGCTGGATTCACCAGATGATCCTCGGCCTGCCGGAGCTGACGTTCTCGGTGATGTTCATCGGCGGGCAGCGTTCGGCCTATGCCGAGCGACGCTATCAAGTGCCGTCGAACGTGCTGCACATCGAAGAAGTGTTCCTCGAAGACGCAACCCACACGACCAACACCCGAGGCACACCGCGCGAGGCCGACCTGCAACAGCTGGACGACCTCTATCGCTTCCTGCATCACCCGGACGCGCCTGAACCGGCACTGGGTGAAAACCTGCTCGACAGCATCGCGCAAGGCCGCCTGACCCTCGACGACGTGCTGCGCAGCCGCGCCAGTTGGGAGGCGTTGAGCGAAGGCTATCGCCTGCATTGCGCCGACCCGTCGTTCATCAACTATTTCTGGACCCTGCGCTCAATGCAGTCGCCGTTGCTGATGCTCGCCGAGTCGTCGCGCCGGATGCCGCGGGCGCGGATGCTGCATTCGATTTCCACCGGTTACGCCGGGCTGTTGGGCTGTATTCTCAAGCAACGCTGGAACTGCAAGTACCTGCTCAGCGAGCACGGGATCTACACCAAGGAGCGCAAGATCGACCTGGCCCAGGCCAGCTGGATCGCCGAGAGTTCCGGTCAGGCGCTCAACCGCAGCCTCGATGCCGGCTCGGGTTACATCCGGACCTTGTGGGTGCGGTTTTTCGAGCGCATCGGCCAACTGACCTACAACAGCGCCGACAACATCATTTCGCTGTACGACGGCAACCGTCAGCGGCAAATCAAGGACGGTGCCGACCCGGTTCGCACCCAGGTCATTCCCAACGGTATCGACCTGCCGCAGTGGACCGCCGCCCTCGAATCCCGTGCCCCAGGCATCGCGCCGGTGGTGGGGTTGATCGGCCGCGTGGTGCCGATCAAGGACGTGAAGACCTTCCTGCGGGCCATGCGCGGCGTGATCAGCGCCATGCCCGAGGCTGAAGGCTGGATCGTCGGCCCGGAGGAGGAAGACCCGGAATACGTCAGTGAATGCCGCAGCCTGATGGCCAGCCTGGGGCTGGAGGGCAAGGTGCACTTCCTTGGCTTCCAGCGCATCCAGGACATCCTGCCCAAACTCGGGCTCATGGTCCTGACTTCGATCAGTGAGGCGCAACCGCTGGTGATCCTCGAAGCCTGGGCCGCCGGTACGCCGGTGGTCAGCAGTGACGTGGGCTCGTGCCGGGAAATGATCGAAGGCGGCAGCCCTGAAGACCGCGACCTCGGTCTGGCCGGTAAAGTCGTGGCCATTGCCGACCCGCAGGCCACCAGCGTGGCAATCCTCGAACTGCTGCGCAGTCCGCAACGCTGGCAAGCGGCTCAGGCCAGCGGCTTGTTGCGGGTCAACCGTTACTACACCGAAGCCTTGATGCTGCAGCGTTATCGCGACTTGTATCAAGCCGCCATGGAGAACAGTTAAATGGCCGGGATTGGCTTCGAACTCCGCAAGATCCTGTCGCGCGATTCCTACACCGCGACCTTGCATGCCTACGTCTACGCCGGGCTGATCAGCTCCGGGCCCTGGGTGCTGTCGATCATCAGCGTGATGCTGGTGGGTATCATCAGCCTGAGCCGTGTCGTGCCCAATACGCTGGTGGGGCAGTTCCTGGTGACGGTCACCTATCTGATGGCCAGCTCGCTCATCCTTACCGGCGGTTTGCAGCTGTTTTTCACGCGGTTCGTTTCCGACCGGTTGTTTGAAAACAAGCACGACCAGATCCTGCCCAACCTGGTGGGTGTGCTGTTGATAGTCACCATCGGTGCCGGCGTACTGGGTATCGTTGTGCTGAGCGTGTTGTTCGACCAGCCGCTGATGTACCGGCTGCTGGTGCTGTCGAACTTCGTGGTGCTGTGCAACCTGTGGATGGTGATCATCTTCCTCTCGGGGATGAAAGCTTATAACCGCATCCTGCTGGTGATGCTGGTGGGCTACTCGCTGATGGTCATCAGTGCTTATCTGCTGAGCTTCCTGGCAATAGCGGGCCTGCTGTTGGCGTTGTTGATCGGGCACAGTGCGCTGCTGTTCCTGTTTCTCTACGACATCCTGCGCGAATACCGTGCCGAGAAATTGGTGGCCTTCGATTTTCTTGACCGGCGCCACGTGTTTGTCAGTCTTTTGGTGACCGGGTTTTTCTATAACTTTGGCATCTGGATCGACAAGTTCCTGTTCTGGTTCAACCCCGGCACTTCGAACACCGTCATCGGCCCGCTGCGGGCCTCGATCCTGTACGACCTGCCGATCTTCCTCGCGTACCTGGCGATCATCCCCGGGATGGCGGTGTTCCTGGTGCGCATCGAGACCGATTTTGCCGAGTGGTATGACCGACTGTTCCGGGCCATTCGCGAAGGCGAGACCTTGCAGCACATCAGTTCGCTGAAGACCGAGATGACCTTGTCGATCCGTCAGGGCCTGCTGGAAATCTGCAAGGTACAGGGGCTGACCGTGGTCCTGTTGTTCCTGTTCGCCCCGCGCTTGCTGGACTGGCTGGGCATCTCCAGTTATTACCTGCCGCTGTTCTACATCGACCTGATCGGCGTGAGCATCCAGGTGGTGTTCATGGCGTTGCTCAACGTGTTCTTCTACCTCGACAAGCGTGCCGTGGTGCTGGAACTGTGCGTGATCTTCGCGGTGCTGAACGCCGGGTTGACGCTACTGAGCATGCACCTTGGGCCGAGCTTTTTTGGCTACGGTTTCACCCTGTCGTTGCTGGTGTGCGTGTTGCTCGGCCTGCATCGGCTGTCCACTGCACTGGAAGACCTTGAGTACGACACTTTCATGTTGTCGCGCTGAAGCGTTCTGGTTGTCAAAAAAGGCACTGTCGATGATCGGCAGTGCCTTTTTTGTGGGCCAGGATTCTGCCGTCGGCTACAGCAACGAAATGGACACCAAGGCCTATTCTTTAATCAATGCCAACCTTCAAGGAGCCAGCCATGAGCGATCTACTGAACAAAGTGCTAGACGCCCATGGCGGTCTGGAGCGCTGGAAACGCTTCAACACGGTCAAGGCCACCATCGTTTCGGGCGGTGAATTGTGGGGGATAAAGGGCGTGGTGCAGGACGCGATGCCCCGCGAGATGACTGTCAGTCTTCAGCAGCAACGCGCTTCGGTAACGCCGTTCGGCAACCCGGATTGGCGCACGGCATTCAGGGCTGACTACATCGCTATCGAAACCACGCAAGGCGAGATCGTGCGCGAAAGGCTGAACCCTCGCGAAGCCTTCGTCGGGCATGACCTGGACACACCCTGGGACCCATTGCACCGCGCTTACTTCAGCGGATACGCGATGTGGACCTATCTCACTACACCGTTTTTCATGGTCATGTCGGGTTTCAAAGTCACTGAAATTGCGCCTTGGCAAGAAGGCTCCGAAGCCTGGCGCGGTTTGCGCGTCGAGTTTGCGGATGACATTGCCAGCCACTGTCGCTTGCAGGATCTCTACTTCGGGGACAACGGTCTATTGCGCCGACATGACTACCACGTCGATATCGCCGGCGGGTTTGCCGCGGCGCAGTACGTGAGTGATTACGTCGAGGCCCAGGGCCTTCGTTTTCCGACGCGGCGCAGAGCTTATCTGCGGGATGAAAAACTACAGCCGCTGCGGGAGCGGCTCATGGTGTCGATCGATTTGAGCGACTTTCGCTTGAGTTGAATCTTTTCGGGTAAAGCTCAGGTTAGTCGGCGTCGTGACGGTCTTTCGTCGAGCGGATGAGGTTGTCGCGCAGTTTTACAATGGCCTGCTGCATTTGCACGAATTCGTCCGGATCAAGACCGGTTTGCGGGAAACCCTCTTCGGTCAATTCTTCGCGAAGCTTTCGTCCTTCTTTCGTCAGGCTGATCCGTACCTGGCGTTCATCTTCCGGGTCGCGTTGGCGCCGCAGATACCCCATCGCTTCCAGCTTCTTCAGGATCGGCGTGAGGGTGTTGGATTCAAGGAAGAGCTTTTCGCCGAGGCTGCCGACGGTCTGGTTGTCCTGCTCCCACAGCACGACGAGGGTGATGTACTGCGTATAAGTCAGGCCGAGCCTTTCGAGCATTGGCTTGTAAGCCTTGCCGAAGGCGAGGTTGGAGGAATAGACCGCAAAACACAGGAAGTCGGCAAGCTTCAGGTCGAGGGCGGATGTCTTGTCACTGGCTTTCATGCGCATTCTCTCTGGGCAAGGACGGATGAATTGCAAGTCCGGACTATACATCGCATACGATGGTGTCGGAAGGGCTCAGACCTCTGCGTCTCATTGTCCACCTGTGCTCGGCCGGTTCATCAGGTAGCCCCTGGCGAACCGACCATGGACTGCGTTACGCGGTCTGGATGTTGATGGCGACATCAATGTTGCCGCGTGTTGCCTTGGAGTACGGGCAGATGGCATCGGCGTTGTGTGCCAGTTCGGTGGCGATTGTGTGTGACAGGCCGGGCACGCGCAGGGTCAGTCGGGCCTGGAGGAAGTAGGCCGCGCCGGTCTGTCCCAGATCAACTTCGATGTCGACAGCGGTATCGGCCGGCAGCGTCACCTTCAACTGTTGTGCGGCCAGACCCACGGCGGCGATGTAGCAGGCTGACCACGCTCCGGCGAACAGTTGCTCGGCTTTCGGGTGCGGCTGCACGCCGGTGAAAAGGTGTGCCGGGGTGGCACTGCCGGGGGACGACAGCTCAATATCGAGGTTGCCGTTATGGCCGCGCGAGGTGGTACCGGCGCTGCTCAGGGTGGTGTGGGTTTTGCCGCTGGCCAATACTTTTTCGATCTTGCTCATGATGATTTCCTCAGGATTACTGATTGTGTGATTTGTGTGCGTTTTAATCGTATGCGACTTTAGTGCTGCGCCCAGGCATCAGGCCGTAATTACGTTCAGGGCTACGTCGATATTGCCGCGTGTCGCTTTGGAGTACGGGCAGATGGAATCGGCGATATGCGCCAGTTCGGTCGCGACGTCGTGTGCCAACCCCGGAACGCGCAGGGTCACGCGGGCCTGAAGGAAGTAGGCCGGCCCCGTCTGACCCAGGTCTACTTCGATGTCGACGGCCAGGTCTGCCGGCAGTGCGATGTTGCGCTCGGCGGCAACCAGGCCAACCGCTGCGGTGTAGCAGGCCGACCATGCCCCGGCGAACAATTGCTCGGCTTTCGGATGCGGTTGGGTGGCAGCAAACACGTGGGCCGGCTGGGCAGAACCGGGAGACGACAGCTCGATGTCGAGGGTGCCGTTATGGCCGCGCGAGGTGGTGCCGGCGTTGCTCAGGGTGGTGTGGGTTTTGCCGGTGGCCAGTACTTTTTCGATTTTGCTCATGGGATGATTCCTCAAGGTTGTTAGTTTGTGCGATCTAATCGTATGCGATATATGTGCCGTGAAAATGGGTTTAGCAATCGGTTGCTGCAGTGATCCAGTTGTTGCCGTTGTGACCTTGGGCAGCGCGAGCGGTGGTGGTGAACATGGTGTGGGTGCTTGCGGTGTTCATGGTTGAATCTCCAAACGGCAATGGGGTTTGTGTTTATAATCGCTTTCGATTAAATCGTATGCGATGTGTTTATATTCTGCGAAAGCCCCAACGATGTCAAAGATTATTTTTCGCCAGGACGATGAGCGGTAGGAATGGGCATCGCGTGCGTCATCCGAAAAGTTCAAGGGTACTGGTGACCCGTGCTCGCCAACTGCGCGGAGCAGAGACTGTTGAGGCGGAGGCGAAAGCTGGAGGGGGTTACTGAATCGCAGGCACAAAAAAAGACGTCCGTGGACGTCTTTAGATGATGAAGTGGTGGAGCCGGGGGGATTTGAACCCCCGTCCGCCAGTACTCCGCTGTCGGTACTACATGCGTAGCCGTGTCTATTGAGTTAACCCTCAGCGACCCGACGGGCAGGGTGCTTTGGGCGAGTTGTGTAAGTTTTAGCCGCTTCGTCCACAACGTACTGCACGGCGATTCTGTTCTATATGACAATCACTTCGGGTTTACAGACATCCCCTGGTGATTGCTGGGCCCGAAGGCACCAGAAGTGTTTTAGGCAGCCAGAGCTGCGTTATCAACACCGTAGTCTTTGTCATTGGCAACTATAAGAAGTTGCAACAGTGGATTTACGAGTTCTGTTACCAACTCGGCATGCACCTAAAGTTTCGCAACCGGCGTCGAATCCTAAACGGCCCCGAACTCATTGCTCGTGAATCACGATGAGCAACAAGCCTGCACAGTCTACGTCAAAGTGGCCCGGAAGGCCAACCTGAAGGTTGGCCTTGTCTGGGATCAGTTCCGGGTCGGGTTTCGAATCTGCATTTTGGTGATGATGCCCGAGGTGACTTCGACGCAATCCTTATCGTTCCCGGCTGCCTGAGAGGCTTTCGCTTTGGTCAGTGCAGCTTTTACGGTGTCCATTGTGCCTTCAGGAAGGGAGGGCGCACTGTCCACGAAATCGCTTATTTGTTGAATATTCCCGGCACACAGGTCTTTATCCGCCGCAAAAGCCGGCGACGCCAACAGTGCAGCAGAAATGAACAATCCAGCCATTGCAGAGTGCTTCATGGGTATCTCCTTGCGCTTGTGGGCTCGGTGCTGCCGGTGAAGGGGGCCGCTTGCCGAGGTGGTTATAAGCCCCTTTCATAGGGCCTAGTCAAATGACTATAGCCGCGCGCAGGAATTCGGTTTTTTTTACGAGGGGCGGCACCTAGGGGTATCGGCGAGCTTGCGTCACCCGGTCAACCAGATACACCAGCCCGTGATAATCGATCCCGCCGTGCTGACTCAGGCCTATCTCACAGGTGCGACTGGTGGAGATGCCTTCCTCGCAGTACTGCACGGCATCTTTCAAGGTGCGCAGGGAATGGGCGTTCAACTCAGGGGTGGTAAAGCCCTTGTCTCCGGCAAACCCGCAGCAGTGAATGCCTTCGGGAATCACCACGTTGTTGCTGCACTTGCGCGCCAGATCGATCAGCGCCTGGCTCTCGCCCAGGTGTTGCGTGCTGCAGGTGACATGCACGGCGATCGGCGCTTCCTGCGGCGTGAAGTCCAGTCGATCCATCAAATGTGTGCGGATGAAACGCACCGGGTCGTACAGGTCCAGACGCACATCGCCCAAGTCCTGAGTCAGGCGCAAGGTGCAGGGGCTGGTGTCGCAGTAAATCGGGTCGAGGCCGCCACGGCTGGCGTGGAGCAGGGCGCCGATCAGTTCCTGGCGTTTGTGTTCGGCCTGTTCGGCATAACCCTTGGAAGCAAACGGCTGGCCGCAGCAGAGGTTGTCCAGATGGTCCGGGAAGATCACTTGATACCCGGCTTTTTCCAGCAGGCCTCGGGTTTTGTCGTACAGCGACATTTGCTCCTTGTCGCCGGCTGCCGGCCCCATGGCCCGAGAAACACAAGCCGCCAGATACACCACGCGCGGGCGTTCATCGGTCACCGACGGGCTGAAGCGAATGGCTTTTTCCGGTTGCGGCATGGCGTTGGTCCACTGCGGGACCTGGCCTTTGGACAAGCGCGTCAGCGTTGCCGACCACTTCGTCAGTCGTGGGGCACCGAGCAACATCCGCGCACCGTTGGCCACGTGCAGGGTGAAACGTGCGCCTTGCAGTGCCGTGGCGAAATTGCCTTCAAGCCAGTTAGCGGTTTTCGTATGGGTAGCGTGCTGGCCGCGAAGTTTTTTCACCAGCTCGCCGGTGTTAATTCCTACAGGGCAACGTTGTGCACAGAGCCCGGTCGCGGCGCAGGTATCGATGCCCTGATATTCGTAAGCGGCCTCGAGTTCGCGGGTGTCGACCCCGGCGCGTTTCTTCGCCTGGATATCACGCCAGATCACGATGCGCTGGCGCGGGCTCAGGGTCAGGCCTTTTGACGGGCAAACCGGCTCGCAGAATCCGCATTCGATGCACTTATCCACAATCTCGTCGGCGGCCGGCAAGGGTTTCAAGTGCTTGAGGTGGATCTGCGGATCTTCGCTGAGCACCACGTCCGGGTTGAGAATGCCGCTGGGATCGAGCAGTCGCTTGAGCTGCCACATCAACTGATAGGCGTCGCTGCCCCATTCCAGCTCAACGAACGGCGCCATGTTGCGCCCGGTGCCGTGTTCAGCCTTCAGCGAACCGCCGAATTCCACTGCGACCAATTGCGCCACGTCATCCATGAACGCCTGGTAGCGTGCGACTTCTTCCGGGCTGTTGAAGCCCTGGGTGAAGACGAAGTGCAGATTACCTTCCAGCGCGTGTCCGAAAAGGATCGCCTCGTCGTAGTGATGTTTGTCGAACAACTCGATCAGGCGATTCACGCCGATGGCCAGCTGTTCCACCGGGAAGGTCACGTCTTCGATGATCACCGTGGTCCCGGTTTTGCGCACCGCACCGACGGCGGGGAAAGTGTCCTTGCGGATCGCCCAGAGACGGGCGTTTTCCAGCGGATCTTCGGTGAAGTCAACTTGCTTCTCCACCGGGTACGATGCCAGTGACGCCATGATCTGCGCCAGTTGTTCGTGCAGCAATGTGGACGACGCTGCGCGGGATTCGATCAGCAGGGCGCAGGCATTATTCGACAGATGCTGTACGAAAGCGGGCATGCCGGGTTTGCTCTGCACCGAGCGCAAACTGCGTCGGTCCAGCAGTTCGACTGCCGACACTGGCTGGCTTTTCAGCACGGTGACGGCGTTGCAGCAGGTTTCCACATCCGGGAACACGATCAGCGCCGAGGCCTTGTTCGGGTGATCGATCACTGTGTCGTAGGTCACCGCGCTGATGAATCCGAGCGTGCCTTCGGAACCCACCAACAAGTGGCTCAAGATATCCACAGGCTCGTCGTAATCCACCAGGGCGTTGAGTGACAGGCCGGTGGTATTTTTCAGACGGTATTTGTGGCGAATCCTGGCAGCCAGTTCGGCATTGGCGCGGGTCTCGCGACCCAACGTCGCCAAGCGTTCAAGCAACTCTGCATGGCTTTGCCGAAACGCCGCGACACTGGCGGCATCTTCCGTGTCGAGGCGGCTGCCATCGGCCAGCACCAGTCGAATGCCAGCCAGGGTGTGATAGGTATTTTGCGCCGTGCCGCAGCACATGCCGCTGGCATTGTTGGCGACGATGCCGCCGATTTTGCAGGCATTGATCGATGCCGGGTCCGGGCCGATCTTGCGCCCGAACGGCGCCAGCCAGGCATTGGCCTGGGCGCCGATCACGCCGGGTTGCAGGCGAATTTGCGTGCCTTGGCCACGGATTTCGCGACCGTTCCAGTTATCCCCAAGCACGATCAGCACAGAATCGCTGATCGCCTGGCCGGAGAGGCTGGTGCCGGCGGCGCGGAAGGTCACCGGCACTTGATCGCGCTGGGCCAGTTTCAGCAACGCCACCACTTCATCTTCGGATTCGACGCGGATTACCAGTTGCGGAATCAGCCGGTAGAAACTGGCGTCAGTGCCGAAGGCCAACGTCGACAGCGGATCGTCGAAACGCCGCTGCGGTGGAATCAGTTGCTGCGTATCACGCAGGAAAGCGGCCGGTAGACTCATTGGTCCTCCAGGATCAGTACCACCAGGTCTTTCGGACCGTGGGCGCCGTAGGCCAGCACTTGTTCAATGTCAGCGGTTTTCGACGGGCCGGACACCAGCAAGGCGTTGGTCGGCATGCCTTGCGCCCATTCGAACTCCTGCTGCACCTGATAAAAGTTGTCGCGAATTTCACTGGCCTTGAGCAGGGCGAAATGCACCGGTGGCGCGAGGCTCATCATGCGCGGCTCTTCCCGCGTCGGCCAGATGATCAGGCTACCGGTTGCGGCGATTGCGCCGAGAGTCGTGGTCAGGCTCGCCGGGGTGTCGTTGAACAACTCGGCTTTCCATTCCTCGATCGGACGATCATAGGCCTTGAGCGTCGGCAGGTCGGGATTGTTCTCCCAATGCTGTGCGACACGCTGCCCGTGAGGTGTGGTCGGTGCGATCAACAGGCTCGGTAACCGGCGATCCGTTACCAACTGGCCGAGCAGTTCAGGCCAGCCGTCACCCGAGGTCAGATGGATTTCCGTGTGCACCGCTTCCATCAGTTTGCGCAGTTGCGGGATGCGTTGTTCCGGAGTGTAGGTGTAAGGCTGCGTCACCAGATCGACATCGAAGTTGTCAGCCACCGGCGTGGTGCCTGTCAGACTTTTACGCAGTTTGGCGAGGATGTTTTGCTTGGCGCTCATCAACGATCTCCCTGTTTGGCCAGATGCTCGCGAGCCATGTCATGCAATGAACGGGCAGCGGGTTTCGGGGCGCTGTGGTTTTGTGTCCACGGGCCAACCTTGCTCGGCGTGAGCGCGCGCAGGCGTGTCGCGGCCAGACCGAACAGTCGATACAGCGCCGGTGAGCTATTGAGTTTTGCCCAGGCATTCCAGATGAAGCGTTCCTTGCGCGAGTACTTGCTGCCTTGGCCGCGCATTACTTGATGGCTGCTGTCCGGCGCTTTGACGTTCTCTTCGCGCAAGCGGCGCAACAACGCGGGAATAGGAATTTTCACCGGGCACACTTCACCGCAGGCACCGCACAACGAAGAGGCGCTCGGATGATCCGGGACTTTCGCCAGGCCAACCATGTGCGGGGTGATGATTTTTCCGATAGGGCCGGGGTAGACCTCCCCATAGGCGTGGCCGCCAATTCGCGTGTAGACCGGGCAATGATTCATACAGGCGCCACAGCGAATGCAGTTCAGGGTCTGGCGCAGTTCGCTATCGGCGAAGGCCTGGCTGCGACCGTTGTCGAGCAGTACCAGATGCACTTCCTGCGGGCCGTCGAGTTCGTGTTCCTTGCGCGGGCCGGAAATCATGTTGACGTAGGTCGTGATCGGGATACCCAAGGCGGAACGGGTCAGCAGTGACAGCAGCGGCACCACGTCGCGCAGGTTTTCCACGACTTTTTCGATGCCGGTGACGGCGATGTGCACCGGTGGCACGGTGGTGGTCATGCGGCCGTTGCCTTCGTTTTCCACCAGCAGCAGGGTGCCGGTTTCGGCCACGGCGAAGTTGACACCGGAAACGCCGATGTCCGCTTCAAAGAATTTCTGCCGCAGGACTCTGCGACCGATCTGAATGAGTTGGTCAACGTCCTTGGTGTATTCCACTCCAAGTTTGTCGTGGAACAAGGACGCGACCTGACCGGCGTTCTTGTGGATCGCCGGCATAATTATGTGAGAAGGCTTCTCGTGGTCGAGCTGGACGATGTACTCGCCCATGTCCGATTCCAGGCATTCAATGCCTTGTTCAGCGAGGACATGATTCATCTCCATCTCTTCGCTGACCATCGATTTACCCTTGATCACTTGCCGCCCCTCGTGAGCGCGGATGATCGAGAGGACGATGCCATTGGCCTCGTCCACCGTTTCCGCCCAGTGCACTGTCACACCGTTGCGGGTCAGGTTCTGTTCAAGTTGCTCGAGCAATTCGGGCAACTTCGATAACGCTCGGGCGCGAACAGCGTTGCCCAGCGCGCGTAAATGTTCTCTTTCGTGGGCATCGCTGAAAGCCGCTGCCCGCTTGGTCATCAATGAATCCATCGCCTTGCGGAAGTTGCCGCGCAATTGCGCATCACCCAAGGCCTCGTGCGCCCGGGTGCGGAAATCTTCTTCCACGGCGACCGTAGGAATAATCTCGGCGGCGCTCATTGGGCACCTCCGGTTCGCTGCCAGAGGAAACTGGCCAGATGCTGACCGCGTAACGCTTCCTTCTGTTTTTCCAGCGAGCCGTTGATGTTCATCAGGCAACCGCAGTCGGCACTGAGCACCTTGTGCGCACCGGAGTCCTTCAACGATCGGGTCTTGTCAGCCACCATCGCGCCGGAAATGTCTGGCATACGGACGCTGAAAGTCCCACCGAAGCCACAGCATTCACTTTCATGGCTATGGTCGACTCGCTCCACATTGCTCAGCTGCGATAACAGCTCACGGCCGTGCAGGTGGGTGTTCATTTCACGGCGTGCCGAACATGACGTGTGCAACGCTACCTTTACCGGTTCGCCGCTGTCCTTGAGCTGCACCTTGCAGACAAACAACAGGAACTCGGTGAGTTCATAGGTTCTGGCAGCCAGTGCCTCAACCTGTTGCAACGTGTCCGGCTCGTCCTTGAACAAGTCGGCATAGTGCTCGCGCAACATGCCGGCGCAGGAACCTGACGGCACCACCACCGGATAATCCCCGGTGAATAACGCCAGTTGCGAGCGCGCCACGGTCCGGGCTTGCTCGGTATAACCCGAGGTGTACGCCGGTTGTCCGCAGCAGCTTTGCCCTTGCGGATACTCGACACGGATACCTTCGCGCTCCAGCAAATGGATCGCGTCCATTCCGGCTTCCGGGTAGAACAAGTCGACTACGCAGGTCCCGAACAGGTACACCCGTTGCGGTTTCTCGCTGGGGTATTGCCGAGGTTCAGGCAGTGGCGGGGCGACACGGGTCGCATTCGGCACAGCGTTGTAAAAAAGCTCGCTCATCAGGCGTGTCTCCGGGTGGGCCCGGTTATCCGTCCGCTGAGGCCGCTGAATATAGAGTGAGATTCTTTCAGCAGCCTTACAGACCGGGTTGTGAATAGCTGACGCCGGAATCGTGGTCCGGCGTCGGTTTTTTCCGTATCGGTTGTGGCGCTTAGTGCACCAGCATGCCGGTGAGCCAATAGGCCTGAGCCAATGTGATCAAGCCGACAATGGTTGCGAAGAACAGACTGTGCTTGAGCGTGAAGCGGAACAGGTCCGATTCCTTGCCCACCAGCCCCGTCGCGGCGCAGGCCACGGCGATCGACTGTGGCGAGATCATCTTGCCGGTCACGCCACCACTGGTGTTCGCCGCCACCAGCAAGGTGTCGTTGACGCCGATCTGGTGTGCGGTGGTTGCTTGCAGAGAACCGAACAGTGCGTTGGACGAGGTATCAGAGCCGGTCAGGAACACGCCCAGCCAACCGAGGAACGGCGAGAAGAACGGGAAAGCTGCACCGGTGCCGGCCAGCACCAGGGCCATGGTCGACGACATGCCCGAGTAGTTGGTGACGAATGCGAAAGCCAGCACCATGCCGATGGACAGGATCGGCCAGCGCAGTTCGTAGAAGGTCTCTTTCAAAGTGGTCAGACCAGTTTTGAGATTGATCTTCAGGACCAGCATCGAGATCAGCGCGGAGAAGAAAATCGCCGTGCCGGTCGCGGAAATCGGGTCGAGCTTGAACACGGCTGGAATGGCCGTCGGGTTCGCCACGATCGGCGCAACCTTGATCACCATCTGATCAAGATGCGGAATGGCGAAGTTGAACACGAAGTTGTACATCGAACCGCCGGCGGCAAACATCGCCTTGAACGGTTTCAGGGTCCAGATGGTGACCAGCACGGTCAGGATCAGGAACGGCGACCAGGCCTTGAAGATTTCTCCGAGGCTGTAAGGCGATGCCACGGTGATGCGCTTCTGACCGAAACCACCGGCATTGGCGGTGACCACGGATGCCGAGACGGCGCCGACGATATGCTGGCCGGCGGCGCGTCTTGGTTGCCAGACTTTCAGGAACAGGGTCAGAGAGACCAGGCTGGCCAGGGCCGAAGTGATGTCCGGCAGTTCCGGGCCGATGAAGTTCGAGGTGAAGTATTGGGTCACGGCGAAGCTCAACCCGGCAACCAGTGCAGCAGGCCAGGTTTCGCGGACGCCGCGCAGACCATCCATCATGAACACCAGCCAGAACGGCACGAACAGCGACAGCAGTGGCAGTTGGCGACCGGTCATGGCGCCGATCTTGAACGCGTCGATGCCGGTTACTTGCCCGGCGACGATGATCGGAATCCCCAGGGCGCCGAAGGCCACTGGCGCAGTGTTCGCGATCAGGCACAGGCCTGCGGCGTACAGCGGGTTGAACCCCAGACCGACCAGCAGGGCGGCGGTAATCGCCACCGGCGCGCCGAAACCGGCCGCACCTTCGAGGAAGGCACCGAAGCAGAAGCCGATCAGCAGCACTTGCAGGCGTTGGTCATCGGTAATCGACAGCACCGAGCTGCGGATCACTTCGAACTGGCCACTCTTGACCGTCAGTTTGTAAAGGAAAACAGCCGCCACGATGATCCACGCAATCGGCCACAGACCGTAGGCGAAACCGTAGCCCGCAGCGGCGAAAGCCATGTCGACCGGCATCTGGAAGGCAAAAATTGCCACCAGGATCGACAAGGCCAGCGTGATGCTACCGGCGACGTGTCCCTTGAGACGGAACACGGCCAGAGCCAGAAAGAAAAACACGATCGGAATAACGGCCGCGAGCGCGGATAAACCGAGGCTTCCGAGCGGGCTGTAGAGCTGTTGCCAGGTTTGCATATGGGGTGGCCCCTAATTGTTGTTGGTCAGGCACTGATCAGCGTTCTTGGATAATTGGTAATACCAATTTACAATCGCTGTTGGCTAGGGTAAAAGCCTTGAAGGTGGCGTGTCAATTTGCCGCCCTAAAACTTTTGTCGAATACGTGGCCCTCAAGAATTGGCCTTGTGTTTGATCAAGTGCTGTATGGCAGGTGCCGACGCGGCAGCAATGGGCCAGAATAGAGCGCCGGCGCGCCGTCGGATCGTGGAGAAAATGAGTTATGGGGTTTGATCAGATTCGTCAGCGCCGTTTGTCTGACGATATTGTCGAGCAGCTTGAGGGCATGATCCTCGAGGGCACGTTGAAGGCCGGAGAGCGCTTACCGGCCGAGCGTGCGCTGGCCGAGCAGTTCGGCGTCTCGCGCCCTTCGCTGCGTGAGGCCATTCAAAAACTGACGGCCAAGGGCTTGCTGGTCAGTCGCCAGGGCGGCGGCAATTACGTGGTGGAGTCGTTGGGCACGACGTTCAGTGATCCGCTGCTGCAATTGCTGGAGAGTAATCCCGAGGCTCAGCGCGATCTGCTGGAGTTCCGCCACACCCTGGAAGCGTCCTGTGCCTATTACGCGGCATTGCGCGCCACGGATGTCGACCGCGAGCGGCTGACTGCGGCGTTCAATGAGTTGCAGGATTGTTATTCGCGTCACGATGAAGTGAGTCGCGCCGAAGAGGGCGCGGCCGATGCGAAATTCCATCTGGCGATCGCCGAGGCCAGTCATAACGCAGTGTTGCTGCACACCATTCGCGGGCTGTTCGATTTGCTCAAGCGCAACGTGGTGACCAACATCGGCGGCATGTACAAGCAGCGCACCGAAACCCGAGACATGCTGATCACGCAGCATCGGGAGTTGTATCAGGCGATTATCGAGGGGCGGGCGGAACAGGCGCGAGAAGTCTCCAGTCGACACATTCTGTATGTGCAGGAGGTGCTGGAGGAGGTGCGCCAGGAAGTGCAGCGCGTGGCGCGGGCGGAGCGGCGCAAGGGAATGTAGTCGGGGGGCTGAGCGTTGGCAGTCCAATAGCAATCGCCAGCAAGCCGGCTCCTAAAGGTATCGTGGTCCGCCGATAATTTTATGGCGGGCTGGATTCTGTAGGAGCCGGCTTGCTGGCGATCTTGCTCTCAAGGAATGAAATTAATCTTCCTTGCCCTTGTTGCGCACCGCACGCTGCAGCTCGCGACCGGCATCGCGCTCGCGCTCGGTATCGCGCTTGTCGTATTCCTTCTTGCCCTTGCCCAGTGCGATCTCGCACTTGACCATGTGCTTGCTCCAATACCAGGACAGGCACACGCAGGCGTAACCCTTCTGCTGCACAGCGGCGGCGAGCTTTTCGAGCTCGCGTCGGTTGAGCAGCAATTTACGGGTGCGCACCGGATCAGCGATGACGTGAGTGCTGGCTGTCATCAGGGGCGTAATGTGACTGCCGAGCAGCCAGGCTTCGCCATCCTTGAGCAGCACATAACTGTCAACCAGCTGCAGCTTGCTTGCCCGCAGACTTTTTACTTCCCAGCCGGCCAGGACCAGACCAGCCTCGAACTTATGCTCGATGAAGTAATCGTGTCGCGCCTTTTTATTCTGCGCGATGGTCCCTGTTGGGTGTTTCTTCTGTTTAGCCATAGGGGCGGCATTATAGGGAGTTGCAAGCGAGTCGGCTACGGTGTTGCTACGTGCTTGAGCAGGTTGATTGAATCCCGGACAATGCGCGCTCTTTTTCGAACGCTTGGGCGTGATAACGATGTCGACAGACAAGGTTTCTGTCCACGGCAGTTGGGCTAGCCGCTGGGTCTTCATACTCGCCGCGACCGGTTCGGCCGTGGGCTTGGGTAGTATCTGGAAATTCCCCTACATGGTTGGCGTCTACGGCGGCGGCGCGTTTGTGCTGATGTTCCTGGCCTGTATCGCGCTGATCGGTGTACCGGTGATGCTCGCGGAAACCCTGATCGGTCGGCGCGCCCGGCAGAGCCCGGCCAATGCCTTGAAGGTGCTGGCGCTGGAGGCGGGGCATTCGGCCAAGTGGTCGTGGGGCGCATTCGCCGGGATGATCACGGCGTTGCTGATCCTCTCTTTCTATAGCGTTGTTGGCGGCTGGTCGCTGGATTACATCATCGACATGGGGCGTGGCGACTTCCAGGGCGCGACGCCCGATCAGGTGGGCGCTTACTTTGGTGCCGTGATCGCCGATCCATGGCGGCTGACGCTTTGGCACACCGTTTTCATGCTGCTGTCGGCCGTGGTGATTGCCAAGGGTGTGGTGGCCGGGCTTGAACGCAGCTTGCGGATCATGATGCCGCTATTGTTTGTGATGATCCTTGTGTTGCTGGGCTACAGCATGACCACCGGGCACTTCATGGAAGGCGTGCATTTCATGTTCGACTTCCACCCGGAAAAGGTCATGGACGGCTTGCTGCCAGCGATGGGGCATGCCTTCTTTTCCCTGAGTGTCGGCGTTGGTTCGATCATGATCTACGGCGCCTACATGCCGAAGAACTCGTCCATATCCGGCACTGTTGTTGGCGTGGCGCTGCTTGATACCTTCGTTTCACTGGTCGCCGGTCTGGCGCTCTTTCCGATTGTATTTGCCGGGGGGTTGAACCCGAGCGAAGGCCCTGGCCTGATGTTTGTCAGCCTGCCTTTTGCCTTCGGCAACGTAGCGTTTGGCCAGTTGATGGGCGTAGTGTTCTTCGTGTTGGTTGCGATTGCGGCCTGGAGTTCGGCCATCTCGCTGCTCGAACCCATGGTGGCTTACTTGGTCGAGCGCTCGAAAATCAGTCGGGCCTGGGTCACTTTCTGGCTGGCTTTCATCTGCTGGTTTGTCGGTCTGGGCACGGTGTTTTCCTTCAATATCTGGAAGGAAGCCAAGTTTTTCGTGAACGAAGGCGGGTTGTTCCACCTCTACCAATGGGGAGCGGCAGGCGGTCTCGACTTCTTCGGCGTGATCGATTTCTTCACCTCGCGGATCATGCTGCCACTCGGGGGACTGTGTTTCGTGGTGTTTGCAGGCTGGGTGATGGGTCGTGACGCGGTGCGTGAGGAGTTGTCGATCCGCAACCCGGCATTGTTCGCACTGTCCCTGTTCTTGATGCGCTATGTGGCGCCCATCGGCATTCTCGTAGTGTTTGCCGCCCAGCTCTGGAAGTAACGCTGACATGACGACACACATTTCACGTTCAGCCCTGCTGCCGTATCCGGCGCAAGCGCTTTATGACCTGGTCAACGACGTGGCGCGGTATCCGGAATTCCTGCCGTGGTGCTCAACGGCTGAAGTCCTGGAAAGTTCTCCCGAACACATGCGCGCCAGCGTCGGTGTGGCCAAGGGCGGCCTCAGTCAGCATTTCGTGACGCGCAATACCCTGGTGCCGGGTCAATCGATCGAGATGAACCTTGAAGAAGGGCCGTTCACTCAGCTGCACGGCGTCTGGGTCTTCAAGCCGTTGGGCGAGAAAGCCTGCAAGATCAGCCTGGACCTGTCGTTTGACTACGCAGGGCCGATTATTCGCGCCACCTTGGGGCCGTTGTTCAATCAGGCCGCCAATACGCTGGTGGATGCGTTCTGCCAGCGTGCCAAGCAAATGTATGGTTAAGGCGATGATCGAGGCTGAGGTGGTGTATGCCGCTGAAGATCGTCAAGTGCTCACGCCGGTCACGGTGCCGGCGGGGACGACGGTTCGTGCTGCATTGTTGAAGTCCGGGATCGGTGATGTGTTTGCCGAGCTGGATTTGGCTGAATGCCCGGTGGGCATCTTCGGCAAGGTGATTGGCGATCCCGACACCCGAGCGGTTCAGTCGGGAGATCGAATCGAGATTTACCGGCCGCTGCTGGCTGATCCCAAAGAAGTCCGGCGACTTCGGGCTGCCAAGGCGGCGGAGGCTAAAGCCCGGAATCAATGAGTGACAAAACAGCAGGCAACAAAAAACCCGGACATGCCGGGTTTTTTATTGCGTCGCAAATTATTGCGGCGAGGTGTCCAGTGGTTCTGGAGTCGGGACAGGAACGGTTTCTACGCCGTCGACGTCCTTTTGAATCTGATCCAGCAACGAACCTGGCTTGACCGGTTTTTCCGGTTTCGGCTTCTCGACGTTTTCTGCCGGTGCAGTGACGGTGGTGTCACTGTCCTTGCCGAGAATCGCTTCGTCGCGGCTCACGCCTGGCATGAAATCGCCAGAGAGGCTGACAAGCTGGTCATTTGGGTTGAAGATAACGCTAATGCGTTCCTGTTGGCGTTCACCGCCCCCTGGTTGCAGGCTGTACAGGTAATCCCAGCGATCGGCATGGAACGTGTCGGTCAGCAGAGGGTTACCCATGATAAACCGTACTTGCTTTCGGGTCATTCCCGGGCGTAACTGGTCTATCATGTCCTGCGTGACGACATTGCCCTGCTGGATGTCGATTTTGTAAACCCCGGGGAATGAACAACCGGCGAGTGCGAGCAGTCCCACAAAGGTGAAACTGGTTAGCAAGAGCTTGGTGTTTTGCATCGGTGGGCGACTTCCACTATCTTGGCTGGGACAACGTAAACGCCGATCATACCCGCATTAAGAGAAGCTGCGAAGCAGCATCGCGAGAAAGCTGACCATGGTTGAAAATAGCGAACTACGCAAAGCCGGCCTCAAAGTGACCCTGCCACGGGTCAAAATTCTGCAAATGCTCGATTCCGCCGAGCAACGCCACATGAGTGCTGAAGATGTTTATAAGGCGCTGATGGAGGCTGGCGAGGACGTCGGTCTGGCCACGGTTTACCGTGTACTGACTCAGTTCGAGGCAGCTGGCCTTGTGGTGCGGCACAACTTCGACGGAGGCCACGCGGTCTTCGAACTGGACGACGGTAAGCATCACGACCATATGGTCAACGTCGAAACCAGCGAAGTGATCGAATTCTTCGACGAAGAAATCGAGCGCCTGCAGAAAGCCATCGTCGACAAGTACGGTTTCGAGATGGTTGATCACAATCTGGTGCTGTACGTACGCAAGAAAAAGTAAGCATGTCGCGCGAACCGCGTTCGCGAAACGAACGAAGGCGACCTCAGGGTCGCCTTCGTGCTTTCTGTCTGCCTTAAATTTTTGCTGCTACCACCATTTTTTTCGCGTGAGCCAGGGACTCCTTGGTGAGATCGATGCCGCCCAGCATTCGGGCGACCTCTTCCACGCGATCGTTCTTGCTCAATTTGGAGACGGCCGTGCGAGTGGCGTCTTTGCCTCGTACCTTGTGGACAAAAAGATGCTGGTGCCCCTGTGCCGCGACTTGCGGCAAGTGGGTCACGGTCAGCACCTGTCCGCGCTCGCCGAGTCGACGCAGCAACTGGCCGACAATTTCGGCCGTCGGGCCACCAATGCCCACGTCCACTTCGTCGAACACCAGGGTCGGCACGCGAGAGGTCTGTGCGGTGATGACCTGAATCGCCAGGCTGATCCGCGACAGCTCGCCGCCGGATGCCACTTTCGCCAGGGCCTTCAATGGCTGGCCCGGGTTTGCGCTGACCAGCAGTTCGACCTGTTCGAGGCCGTTCGGCAGCAGTTCATCGCTGCTATTAGGGCGAAGCTCAATGGTGAAGCGACCGCCGGGCATGCCCAGGCGCTGGATTTCCTGCTCCACGGCGCTGGCCAGGCTGCTTGATGCCTGGTGGCGCAAGTCACTCAGCTCCCGGGCCTTCTCCTGATAATGACGGGCATAGGACGCCAGCTCTTCGCTCAGTCGCTCGATGGATTCGTCGTTGGCATTCAGGGTTTCGATTTCATCCAGCAGGCGTTGCTGCATCTCCGCGACTTCGGTCGGCTGGATGCGATGTTTGCGCGCCATGGTGTAAATCGCGTCGAGACGCTCTTCCAGATACTGGAGGCGCGCGGGGTCGGCATCGAAATTGTCGAGAAAGCGGTTTAGCTCGCCCACGGCCTCCTCAACCTGGATCTGGGCACTGGTCAGCAGGCTGCTGGCTTCGCCGAGTGCGCCAATGGAGCTGTTCGCGCTCGACAGGCGGTTGAGGCTGGCGGTAAGAGCATTCAATACGTTGCCGGAGTCGCTTTCGCTGCATTGCTCGACCACTTGCCGGCAAATCCCCAACAAGGTTTCGGCATTGGTCAGGTTTTTGTGTTCCTGTTCCAGCTCTTCCAGTTCGTTGTCGCCCAGGCCGAGGTTTTCCAGCTCTTCCAGTTGATAGCTGAGCAGTTGATGGCGGGCGCGTTGTTCATCGCCGGAATTGGAAAGGCGTTCGAGCTCCTGGCGTGTCTGGCGCCAGCGCTGGGCGGCGAGCTGCACCTGGCGGGCGAGATCGGTTGCGCCGGCGTACTCGTCGAGCAGGCGGCGGTGGGTATCGGTCTTGAGCAGGGATTGGTGCTCGTGCTGGCTGTGGATATCGATCAGCAACTCGCCCAGCGCCTTGAGGTCGCCGAGCGGGCAGGGCGTGCCATTGATATAGCCGCGTGAACGTCCTTCGGCGGTGATCACCCGGCGCAGGATGCACGGGCCGTCGTTCTCGAGGTCGCGTTCGGCCAGCCAGGTGCTGGCTTCCGGAATGTCAGCCAGGTCGAAGGTTGCCAGGATGTCGGCCTTGTCTGCGCCGGGACGGACCACGCCACTGTCGGCGCGATCGCCCAGCGTCAGGCCCAGCGCGTCGAGCATGATCGACTTGCCGGCGCCGGTTTCACCCGTGATCACGCTCATTCCGCGATCGAGTTCGAGATCGAGATGTTCAACGATGGCGTAGTTATGTACGGACAGGTGCACCAGCATAAAGGCCGCTCCCAGGCTTTAGGTCTGGTTATTTATACAGTGTTTTGTTTCTGGCTGACAATGCCCTCGCTTGGCTCGTTTCGCTTGATCCGACGAAATCGTTAGCGCAGCAAGCAAAACCAATGCAGAGCTTTTTGTAGGGTTAATCACATTGCCCCCCTTGAAGCCCGATTTTGCGGCCCCATATAGCTGGCAGAAGCGCGAGTCGAGCTCGCGGACGATATTGAAAGGAGAATTCTATGGCTGACGAACAGACAGTGGATACGCAAAATCAAGACGCCGATCAGGCTCCTCAAGCTTCGGGTGATGACCTGGCGGCCCGTGTACAAGTGCTCGAAGAGCAGCTGGCAGGCGCGCAGGATCAAGCTTTGCGTGTAGCCGCCGATCTGCAGAACGTCCGCCGTCGCGCCGAGCAGGATGTAGAAAAGGCTCACAAATTCGCGTTGGAAAAATTCGCCGGCGACCTGCTGCCGATCATCGACAGTCTCGAGCGTGGCCTTGAGTTGTCGAGCCCGGATGACGAAAGCATCCGTCCAATGCGCGAAGGCATCGAGCTGACCCTGAAAATGTTTCAGGACACCCTGAAGCGTTATCAGCTGGAAGCGATCGATCCGCATGGCGAACCGTTCAACGCCGTTCTTCATCAGGCGATGGCCATGCAGGAAAGTGCTGATCTCGAGCCGAACAGCGTGCTCAAGGTGTTCCAGAAGGGCTACCAGCTCAACGGTCGCCTGCTGCGCCCGGCGATGGTCGTGGTCAGCAAGGCCCCTGCGCCGGTTTCGCCTTCGATTGACGAACAGGCTTGAAATTAGCCGCAAGGCCCCCATTTAGAAGTCAAGCGTTTAAGTGCTACCGCAGTTAGCCACCACTGCTGCGGCAACCAAATCCAAAGTTTCGGGAGAGTGAACATGGGCAAAATTATCGGTATCGACCTGGGGACTACCAACTCCTGCGTCTCCGTACTTGAAAACGGCGTAGCCAAAGTTATTGAAAACGCCGAAGGCGCGCGTACCACGCCGTCGATCATCGCTTACGCCAACGATGGCGAAATCCTGGTCGGCCAGTCCGCCAAGCGTCAGGCTGTGACCAATCCGCATAACACCCTGTACGCGGTGAAGCGTCTGATCGGTCGTCGCTTCGAAGAAGAAGTTGTACAGAAAGACATCCAGATGGTGCCTTACAAGATCTCCAAGGCAGACAACGGCGACGCTTGGGTTGAAGTGAATGGCCAGAAAATGGCTCCACCACAAATCTCGGCTGAAATTCTGAAGAAAATGAAGAAGACCGCCGAAGACTACCTCGGCGAGCCAGTGACCGAAGCGGTGATCACCGTTCCGGCCTACTTCAACGACAGCCAGCGTCAAGCTACCAAAGACGCCGGCCGCATCGCGGGCCTGGACGTAAAACGTATCATCAACGAGCCAACCGCAGCCGCTCTGGCTTACGGTATGGACAAGGCCAAGGGCGATCACACCGTGATCGTTTATGACCTGGGTGGCGGTACTTTCGACGTTTCCGTGATCGAGATCGCTGAAGTCGATGGCGAGCACCAGTTTGAAGTGTTGGCTACCAACGGCGACACCTTCCTGGGTGGTGAAGACCTTGACATTCGTCTGATCGACTACCTCGTCGACGAATTCAAGAAAGAAAGCGGCATGAACCTCAAGGGTGATCCGCTGGCCATGCAGCGCCTGAAAGAAGCCGCTGAAAAAGCCAAGATCGAGCTGTCTTCCGCTCAGTCGACCGACGTCAACCTGCCGTACATCACTGCAGACGCCACCGGTCCTAAGCACCTGAACGTGAAGATCTCCCGTGCCAAGCTCGAAGCGCTGGTTGAAGACCTGGTTCAACGTACCATCGAGCCTTGCCGCATTGCGCTGAAAGACTCCGGTATCGACGTTGGCGCGATCAACGACGTGATCCTGGTCGGCGGTCAGACCCGTATGCCACTGGTTCAGAAGCTGGTCACCGAGTTCTTCGGTAAAGAAGCTCGTAAAGACGTGAACCCGGACGAAGCTGTTGCCATGGGTGCCGCGATTCAGGGCGCTGTTCTGGCTGGTGACGTTAAAGACGTTCTGCTGCTCGACGTCAGTCCGCTGACCCTGGGTATCGAAACCATGGGCGGCGTGATGACTGCGCTGATCGAGAAAAACACCACGATTCCTACCAAGAAATCGCAAGTGTTCTCGACTGCCGACGACAACCAGGGCGCCGTGACCATTCACGTGCTGCAAGGTGAGCGTAAGCAGGCTGCGCAGAACAAGTCCCTGGGCAAGTTCGACCTGGCCGAGATTCCACCAGCACCACGTGGCGTGCCACAAATCGAAGTGACCTTCGACATCGATGCCAACGGCATTCTGCACGTAGGCGCCAAGGACAAGGCCACTGGCAAGACTCAGTCGATCGTGATCAAGGCCAACTCCGGTCTGTCCGACGAAGAGATCGAGCGCATGGTGCGTGATGCCGAGGCTAACGCCGACGAAGATCGCAAGTTCGAAGAGCTGGCTGCTGCCCGTAACCAGGGTGATGCACTGGTTCACTCGACGCGCAAAATGGTCGCTGATGCAGGCGACAAAGTGAGCGCCGAAGAGAAGACTGCAATCGAAGCCGCTGTAGTAGCCCTGGAAGCCGCTGTTAAAGGCGACGACAAGGCTGCTATCGAAGCCAAGGTTGAAGAGCTGTCGAAGGTCTCCGCGCCAGTGGCTCAGAAAATGTACGCCGAGCAGGCTCAGCCAGCTGAAGGCGCGGCACCGCAAGGTGAGTCGGCCGAGAAGGCTGACGATGTCGTCGACGCCGAGTTCGAAGAAGTAAAAGACCACAAGTAAGTTGTTGGTCGCCCGGTTGACTGCCTTCAGGCGGTGACTGGTAGGATGTCGCCGCGCGGGAGCTTGCTCCCGCGTTGGCGTGTCTGGAACACGCGAATTTTTACAGCATGCGACCGCGTTCGCGTGCTGCTGGCATGGCCGGGAATGCTCCTGCTTTCCGAGCCTGAAGTGCCACATCGAAACAAAGACCAGGATCGTTGAATTGACGTGAGTTGGGTCCGGGCCTGTATTGGGGCTCAACGAGTTCGGCAGGGTTCAGGAGAGGTTTGCCGAACGTCCTCAAGGGTGCAAATGACTTATGGCAAAGCGTGACTATTACGAAGTATTGGGTGTTGAGCGAGGCTCAAGCGAAGCGGACCTGAAAAAGGCCTATCGTCGCCTGGCGATGAAGCACCACCCGGATCGTAATCCCGATGACAAAGCGTCGGAAGAGATGTTCAAGGAGGCCAACGAGGCCTACGAAGTGCTATCCGATTCCAGCAAGCGTGCGGCGTACGACCAGTACGGCCATGCCGGTGTCGACCCGAGCATGGGTGGTGGGGGCGCGGGTTTCGGTGGTCAGAACTTCTCCGACATTTTTGGCGATGTCTTCAGTGACTTTTTCGGTGGCGGTCGCGGCGGTTCCCGTGGCGGTGCTCAGCGCGGCAGCGATTTGCGCTACACCCTGGAGCTGGATCTGGAAGAAGCGGTGCGCGGCACGACCGTGAATATCCGCGTTCCGACGCTGGTCAACTGCAAGCCGTGCGATGGCTCGGGCGCGAAGAAAGGTTCTTCGCCGGTGACGTGCCCTACCTGTGGCGGTATTGGCCAGGTGCGTATGCAGCAAGGCTTCTTTTCGGTGCAGCAGACCTGCCCGCGCTGCCATGGCCAGGGCAAGATCATTTCCGATCCGTGCGATTCCTGCCACGGCGAAGGTCGTGTCGAAGAGTACAAGACTCTGTCCGTGAAAGTGCCGGCCGGTGTCGACACTGGTGACCGCATTCGCCTGTCCGGCGAAGGCGAGGCGGGCGCACAAGGTGGCCCTACTGGCGACCTGTACGTGGTGATCAATGTGCGCGAGCACTCGATCTTCCAGCGCGATGGCAAGCACCTGTTCTGCGAAGTGCCGATCAGCTTTGTCGATGCGGCGCTGGGCGGCGAGCTGGAGATTCCGACCCTTGATGGTCGGGTCAAACTGAAAATCCCTGAAGGGACTCAGACCGGCAAGCAGTTCCGTGTTCGTGGCAAAGGCGTGGCGCCAGTGCGTGGCGGCGGTGCCGGTGACTTGATGTGCCGTGTGGCGGTCGAGACGCCGGTCAACTTGAGTCGTCGTCAGCGCGAAATGCTCGAGGAATTCCGCAGTTCCCTGGCGGACGACAATAGCCATTCGCCGAAAACCACAGGCTGGTTCGAAGGCGTGAAGCGCTTCTTCGGCGATTTGTAAGGAGGCAGGCATGCGACGTATAGCAGTGATGGGCGCCGCCGGGCGCATGGGCAAGACCCTGATTGAAGCTGTTCAGCAAACGCTGGGTGCCGGTTTGACGGCGGCGGTGGATCGTCCTGACAGCACGCTGGTCGGCGCTGACGCCGGTGAGTTGGCTGCGATCGGTCGCATCGGCGTGCCGCTGTCGGGCGATCTGGATCGAGTGGTCGATGAGTTCGACGTCCTGATCGACTTCACGCACCCAACAGTGACCCTGAAGAACCTCGCCTTCTGCCGCAAGCACAGCAAGGCGATGATCATTGGCACCACCGGCTTCAGCGTTGAAGAGAAGCAATTGCTGGCAGAGGCGGGCAAGGATATCCCGATCGTCTTCGCCGCCAACTTCAGCGTGGGTGTGAATCTGTGCCTGAAGCTGCTCGACACGGCTGCTCGGGTGTTGGGCGATGATGTCGATATCGAGATCACCGAAGCCCACCACCGGCATAAAGTCGATGCGCCGTCCGGCACGGCCGTACGCATGGGTGAAGTGATCGCTGATGCCTTGGGTCGTGACCTGAAGAAGGTTGCGGTTTACGGTCGTGAAGGTCAGACCGGTGCGCGTGATCGCGAGACCATCGGTTTCGCCACGGTGCGTGCTGGCGATATCGTCGGTGATCACACCGTGCTGTTCGCCGCTGATGGTGAGCGTGTCGAGATCACGCACAAGGCATCCAGTCGTATGACCTTCGCCAAGGGTGCGGTACGCGCTGCATTGTGGCTGGATGGGCGTGAGCCTGGTCTTTACGACATGCAAGACGTGCTCGACCTGCGTTAAGATGCACCCGAAACCGGGCTCGCGCACAGCGCTTGAGCCCGGTTTTGTTCCGCCAAGCGACGTCCTGTCGCATTCTCCAGCCTTTAAGGCTCATTGGCGGTAGACCAAAAAGGCCTTTTTCTGTAAGCTACAGCTTTAGTGTGTCCACTAAAAGCGCGCAGAATAATTCAGTGAAGAAGCGGGGTGACGTGTCCATACGTCACTCCGCTTTTTTACAACCTGCGATCGCCCTTTCAGGCTTTATTTACGGGAGGTCTTCTTGACTAAGCCAGCCATACTCGCCCTTGCTGATGGCAGCATTTTTCGCGGCGAAGCCATTGGAGCCGACGGTCAAACCGTTGGTGAGGTGGTGTTCAACACCGCAATGACCGGCTATCAGGAAATCCTTACCGATCCTTCCTACGCCCAACAGATCGTTACCCTGACTTACCCGCACATTGGCAACACCGGTACCACGCCGGAAGATGCCGAGTCCAACCGTGTCTGGTCGGCTGGCCTGGTCATTCGTGACCTGCCACTGGTTGCGAGCAACTGGCGTAACACGATGTCCCTGTCCGATTACCTGAAGGCCAACAACGTTGTGGCCATCGCCGGTATCGACACCCGCCGCCTGACGCGCATCCTGCGTGAAAAAGGCGCGCAGAACGGCTGCATCATGGCCGGTGACAACATTTCCGAAGAAGCCGCCATTGCCGCAGCCCAGGGTTTCCCGGGCCTGAAAGGCATGGACCTGGCGAAAGTCGTCAGCACCAAGGACGCCTACGAATGGCGCTCGACTGTCTGGGATCTGAAAACTGACAGCCACGCGACCATCGAAGCTTCCGAGCTGCCGTACCACGTGGTTGCTTACGACTACGGCGTCAAAGTGAACATCCTGCGCATGCTGGTCGAGCGCGGCTGCCGCGTGACCGTGGTGCCTGCTCAGACCCCTGCTGCCGACGTGCTGGCCCTGAAGCCGGACGGCGTGTTCCTGTCCAACGGGCCAGGCGATCCTGAGCCTTGTGACTACGCGATCCAGGCCATCAAGGAAGTGCTAGAAACCGAGATCCCGGTCTTCGGTATCTGCCTCGGTCACCAACTGCTGGCCCTGGCCTCTGGCGCCAAGACCCTGAAAATGGGTCACGGCCACCACGGTGCCAACCACCCGGTCCAGGACCTGGATACCGGTGTGGTGATGATCACCAGCCAGAACCACGGTTTTGCGGTAGACGAAGCGACCCTGCCAGCCAACGTCCGCGCGATCCACAAATCGCTGTTCGACGGCACCCTGCAAGGGATCGAGCGTACCGACAAGAGCGCCTTCAGCTTCCAGGGCCACCCGGAAGCCAGCCCTGGCCCGAACGACGTAGCGCCATTGTTCGATCGCTTCATCAACGAGATGGCCAAGCGACGCTGATCGCTCGCCCTGATGCAGCAAAGCTTGAGGGTGGTCCCGGAACCGGCGGCCCCCTCAAGGCTTCACAGATTGAACAAGACGGCTTGCCGACTGACCTGCGGATTTGAGTGACAAACCCATGCCAAAACGTACAGACATTAAAAGCATCCTGATTCTCGGCGCTGGCCCGATCGTAATCGGCCAGGCCTGCGAATTCGACTACTCCGGCGCCCAGGCCTGTAAAGCCCTGCGCGAAGAGGGTTACCGCGTCATCCTGGTGAACTCCAACCCGGCCACCATCATGACCGACCCGGCCATGGCCGACGCCACCTACATCGAGCCGATCAAGTGGCAGACCGTTGCCAAGATCATCGAGAAAGAGCGTCCGGACGCACTGCTGCCGACCATGGGTGGCCAGACCGCTCTGAACTGTGCCCTGGACCTGGAGCGCGAAGGCGTTCTGGAGAAGTTCGGCGTAGAGATGATCGGTGCCAACGCCGACACCATCGACAAGGCTGAAGACCGTTCGCGTTTCGACAAGGCGATGAAATCCATCGGCCTGGCGTGCCCGCGTTCTGGTATCGCCCACAGCATGGAAGAGGCCAACGCGGTCCTCGAGAAGCTCGGCTTCCCATGCATCATCCGTCCGTCCTTTACCATGGGCGGCACCGGTGGCGGTATCGCTTACAACCGTGAAGAGTTCGAAGAAATCTGTGCCCGTGGTCTGGACCTGTCGCCGACCAAGGAACTGCTGATCGACGAATCGCTGATCGGCTGGAAAGAGTACGAGATGGAGGTTGTCCGCGATAAGAAGGACAACTGCATCATCGTCTGCTCCATCGAAAACTTTGACCCGATGGGCGTGCACACTGGTGACTCGATCACCGTGGCTCCAGCGCAAACCCTGACCGACAAGGAATACCAGATCCTGCGTAACGCCTCCCTGGCGGTACTGCGCGAGATCGGCGTGGAAACCGGCGGTTCCAACGTTCAGTTCGGTATCTGCCCGAACACTGGCCGTATGGTCGTGATCGAGATGAACCCGCGTGTATCCCGTTCCTCGGCACTGGCTTCGAAGGCCACCGGTTTCCCGATCGCCAAGGTCGCGGCCAAACTGGCTGTGGGCTACACCCTCGACGAGTTGTCGAACGACATCACCGGCGGCAAGACCCCGGCGTCCTTCGAGCCGTCCATCGACTACGTCGTCACCAAGCTGCCACGTTTCGCCTTCGAGAAGTTTGCCAAGGCTGACGCCCGCCTGACCACTCAGATGAAGTCGGTGGGTGAAGTCATGGCCATCGGCCGTACCTTCCAGGAATCCCTGCAGAAAGCTCTGCGCGGTCTGGAAGTGGGCGTTTGCGGTCTGGACGAGAAAGTCGACCTGGCCAACCCGGAAAGCATGAGCGTCCTCAAGCGCGAACTGACCGTGCCGGGCGCCGAGCGTATCTGGTACGTGGCGGACGCGATGCGCGCCGGCATGAGTGTTGAAGACATCTTCGGCATGACCATGATCGATCCTTGGTTCCTGGTGCAGATGGAAGATCTGATCAAGGACGAAGAGAAGGTCAAGACCCTGGGTCTGACCAGCATCGACCGCGACCTGATGTTCCGCCTCAAGCGCAAAGGCTTCTCCGATATGCGCCTGGCCAAGCTGCTGGGTGTAACCGAGAAGAGCCTGCGTGCTCATCGCCACAAGCTGGAAGTGTTCCCGGTCTACAAGCGCGTCGATACCTGCGCCGCCGAGTTCGCCACCGATACTGCTTACCTCTACTCGACGTACGAGGAAGAGTGCGAAGCCGCGCCATCGGGCCGCGACAAGATCATGATCCTGGGTGGCGGTCCTAACCGTATCGGCCAAGGCATCGAGTTCGACTACTGCTGCGTACACGCGGCACTCGCCCTGCGCGACGACGGGTACGAGACCATCATGGTCAACTGCAACCCGGAAACCGTTTCCACCGACTATGACACTTCCGATCGCCTGTACTTCGAACCGGTAACCCTGGAAGACGTGCTGGAAATCGTCCGCGTCGAGAAGCCAAAAGGCGTGATCGTCCAGTACGGCGGCCAGACTCCGCTGAAACTGGCGCGTGCCCTGGAAGCGGCCGGTGTGCCGATCATCGGTACCAGCCCTGACGCCATCGACCGTGCCGAAGACCGTGAGCGCTTCCAGCAGATGGTCCAGCGCCTGAACCTGCGTCAGCCGCCAAACGCTACCGTGCGCAGCGAAGACGAAGCGATTCGTGCCGCCAGCAAGATCGGTTACCCGCTGGTAGTGCGCCCGTCCTATGTACTGGGCGGCCGTGCGATGGAAATCGTCTACGAAGAAGAAGAACTCAAGCGCTACCTGCGTGAAGCGGTTCAAGTGTCCAACGACAGCCCGGTGCTGTTGGACCACTTCCTCAACTGCGCCATTGAAATGGACGTGGATGCGGTCTGCGACGGCAAAGACGTTGTCATCGGCGCGATCATGCAGCACATCGAGCAGGCCGGCGTTCACTCCGGTGACTCCGCGTGCTCGCTGCCGCCGTACTCGCTGCCTGCCCACATCCAGGACGAGATGCGCGAACAGGTCAAGAAAATGGCCCTGGAGCTGGGCGTGGTCGGCCTGATGAACGTTCAGTTGGCGCTGCAAGGCGACGACATCTACGTCATCGAAGTCAACCCGCGTGCCTCGCGTACCGTGCCGTTTGTGTCCAAGTGCATCGGCGTTTCCCTGGCAATGATCGCGGCTCGCGTCATGGCCGGTAAAACCCTGAAGGAAATCGGTTTCACCAAGGAAATCATTCCTAACTTCTACAGTGTGAAGGAGGCGGTGTTCCCATTCGCCAAGTTCCCTGGCGTAGACCCGATCCTCGGCCCAGAGATGAAGTCGACCGGCGAAGTCATGGGTGTGGGCGATACCTTCGGTGAGGCGTTCGCCAAAGCCCAGATGGGTGCCAGCGAAGTGTTGCCGACTGGCGGTACTGCGTTTATCAGCGTGCGTGACGATGACAAGCCGCTGGTTGCAGGCGTGGCCCGTGATCTGATCAACTTGGGCTTCGAAGTGGTCGCCACTGCCGGCACTGCCAAGCTGATTGAAGCCGCAGGCCTGAAAGTGCGTCGCGTGAACAAGGTGACCGAGGGGCGTCCACACGTGGTCGACATGATCAAGAATGACGAAGTCACCCTGATCATCAACACCACCGAAGGCCGTCAGTCGATCGCTGACTCCTATTCCATTCGTCGCAATGCCCTGCAGCACAAGATCTACTGCACCACGACCATTGCTGCTGGCGAAGCGATCTGCGAAGCGCTGAAATTCGGTCCCGAGAAGACCGTGCGTCGCTTGCAGGATCTACACGCAGGATTGAAGGCATGAGCATAACCAAGTACCCAATGACCGTTCAGGGCGCTCGCGCCCTGGAAGAAGAACATGCACACCTGACCAAAGTCGTTCGTCCGAAGCTCAGCCAGGACATCGGTACGGCTCGTGAGTTGGGTGACTTGAAAGAAAACGCCGAATACCACGCTGCTCGCGAGCAGCAGGGTATGGTCGAGGCGCGGATTCGTGATATCGAAGGCCGGATTCAGAATCAGGTCATCATCGATGTCACGACCATTCCTCACACCGGCAAAGTGATTTTCGGCACTACCGTTGAAATCGCCAACGTCGAGACGGATGAGCGCGTCACCTACCACATCGTGGGTGAGGACGAGGCAGACTTCAAACTCGGCAAGATTTCGGTGGGTTCGCCATTGGCCCGCGCCTTGATTGCCAAGGAAGAGGGTGATGTCGTTGCCGTAAAAACGCCGGGTGGCGTTATCGAGTACGAGATTGTCGAAGTTCGCCACATCTAAGGGCAGGCGCCCGCTACGTGCGTGCGCGATGCTTTGGCAGCTGACCCAGATGTTGTGGGTTGGCGGCTTGTGGTTGCTGCACATCGGTCTGCTGCCGGTGCTGGGGCATATAGGCCTGGCACCGCTGCTGATTGACGAAATAGCAGGCATGTTGAATGCGCTGATGATCGGCTTTGCCGCAACGTGTGTGATTTTTCAGGTTTTGGTGCTGATTCAGGCCGAAGGCCTTGCCAGTCTATGGCTCGATATTCGCGGGCAACTGCTGTTGATAGCGCTTTACGCGTGCGCGATGTACATCGCTGTACGTATTGGCTGGCCGGATGCGGTGCGTTGGCAGGTGTTCAGCTATTTTGTGTTGGGCTTTTCCGGGCTGGTTCTGGTGTTGCAGCCGGTGCCGGGATGGAGTGGCAGGGTGCGCGAAGCACACCCGTGACCCTTGTCATCACTTGAAGCGATGAACGTTCGACAGCTGCTTGTTGACGCTGAAGTTCTTGCGGTAAATCAGTGCCATCTTGCCGATGACCTGAACCAGATCCGCTTTGCCGACCTTGCACAGTTCTGCAATGGACGCCAGGCGCGATTCGCGATCGAGGATGTTGAGCTTGATCTTGATCAGCTCGTGATCCGCCAAAGCGCGTTCAAGTTCGGCGAGGACACCTTCAGTCAAACCGTTGTCTGCCACAATCAGAACTGGTTTCAGGTGGTGGCCAATGGATTTGTACTGTTTCTTCTGCTCTTGAGTGAGCGGCATAATCTGACCCTTTCGTCTGGATTCTGTAAAATGGCGGCCATTTTACCCGAGGGTTCGTGGATCCGCCCAATTAATCACGACCCTTATCAAAGAGGTGCCCAATGGCGCGTTCCAAGACAAGCCTTGGTTGGCTGAAAAGACATGTCAATGATCCCTATGTGAAGCAGGCGCAGAAGGATGGCTACCGCTCGCGTGCAAGTTACAAGCTTCTGGAGGTCCAGGAGAAATACAAGCTGATCCGTCCGGGCATGAGCGTTGTCGACCTGGGTGCGGCGCCCGGTGGCTGGTCGCAGGTCACTAGCCGGCTGATCGGCGGCCAGGGGCGCCTGATCGCATCGGACATTCTGGAAATGGACAGCATTCCGGACGTGACTTTCATCCAGGGTGACTTCACTCAGGACGAAGTGCTGGCTCAAATCCTTGAGGCCGTGGGTAATTCGCAGGTGGACCTTGTGATTTCCGATATGGCCCCCAATATGAGTGGTACACCTGAAGTGGACATGCCCAAAGCCATGTTTCTGTGCGAGCTGGCGCTTGATTTGGCGGAACGGATACTCAAGCCGGGTGGCAATTTCGTGATCAAGATTTTTCAGGGCGAAGGTTTCGATGTTTACCTGAAGGATGCGCGTAAGAAATTCGACAAGATCCAGATGATCAAGCCGGATTCTTCGCGTGGCAGCTCCCGCGAGCAATACATGCTGGCTTGGGGCTATCGCGGTCGCAGTGAATAAAACGAGGTTTTTTGGCGGGGTGATAGGTTTTTCGTATTTCGCCTCGCGTGCATAAGCGAATATTGTGTAGAAAGTGTTTCACAAAGGGTTACAGACGGCGCCTGCCAGTGTTGTAGGTAATGTAGTAAGTTAGGCCGGTGAATATCATGCGGAGCGCGCGCCACCAGCGGCGCTTGCTTCAGAGGGTAGTTAATTGAACGATATGGCAAAGAATCTGATCCTGTGGTTGATCATCGCGGCAGTCCTGGTGACGGTGATGAACAACTTCTCCAGCCCTAACGAGCCGCAGACCCTCAACTATTCCGACTTCATCCAGCAGGTCAAGGATGGCAAGGTCGAGCGTGTAGCTGTTGATGGCTACGTCATTACCGGCAAACGCACCGATGGCGACAGCTTCAAGACCATTCGTCCGGCAATCCAGGACAACGGTCTGATCGGCGACCTGGTGGATAACCATGTCGTGGTCGAAGGCAAGCAGCCAGAACAGCAAAGCATCTGGACCCAGCTCCTGGTCGCCAGCTTCCCGATCCTCGTGATCATCGCCGTGTTCATGTTCTTCATGCGGCAGATGCAGGGTGGTGCCGGTGGCAAAGGCGGTCCGATGAGCTTCGGCAAGAGCAAGGCGCGCCTGCTCTCCGAAGATCAGGTGAAAACCACTCTGGCTGACGTTGCCGGTTGCGACGAAGCCAAGGAAGAAGTTGGCGAACTGGTCGAGTTCCTGCGTGATCCAGGCAAGTTCCAGCGCCTGGGCGGTCGCATTCCTCGCGGCGTGCTGATGGTTGGCCCACCGGGTACCGGTAAAACCTTGCTCGCCAAGGCGATTGCCGGCGAAGCCAAGGTGCCGTTCTTCACCATTTCCGGTTCCGACTTCGTTGAAATGTTCGTGGGTGTAGGTGCCAGCCGTGTTCGCGATATGTTCGAACAGGCGAAGAAGCACGCGCCGTGCATCATCTTCATCGATGAAATCGACGCCGTCGGCCGTCACCGTGGTGCCGGTATGGGCGGCGGTCATGACGAGCGCGAGCAGACGCTCAACCAGTTGCTGGTAGAGATGGACGGCTTCGAAATGAACGACGGGATCATTGTGATTGCCGCGACCAACCGTCCAGACGTACTCGACCCTGCGCTGCTGCGTCCGGGCCGTTTCGACCGTCAGGTTGTGGTGGGTCTGCCGGACATCCGTGGCCGTGAACAGATTCTCAAGGTCCACATGCGCAAAGTGCCAATGGGCGACGACGTCGCTCCGGCAGTGATCGCTCGTGGTACTCCGGGCTTCTCCGGTGCCGACCTGGCCAATCTGGTCAACGAAGCGTCGTTGTTCGCTGCCCGTGCCGGCAAGCGCATCGTCGAGATGAAAGAGTTCGAACTGGCCAAAGACAAGATCATGATGGGCGCCGAGCGCAAATCCATGGTCATGTCCGAGAAAGAAAAGCAGAACACCGCTTATCACGAAGCAGGCCATGCCATTGTTGGTCGCGTCGTACCTGAGCATGACCCGGTGTACAAGGTGTCGATCATTCCGCGCGGTCGTGCGCTGGGTGTGACCATGTTCCTCCCGGAAGAGGACCGCTACAGCCTGTCCAAGCGTGCGTTGATCAGCCAGATCTGCTCGCTGTACGGTGGCCGTATCGCTGAAGAAATGACCCTGGGCTTCGACGGTGTCACCACTGGCGCGTCCAATGACATCATGCGTGCCAGCCAGATTGCGCGGAACATGGTGACCAAGTGGGGCCTGTCCGAGAAACTCGGTCCTTTGATGTACGCCGAAGAAGAGGGTGAAGTGTTCCTCGGTCGCGGTGGCGGTGGTCAGAGTGCCAGCTTCTCGGGTGAGACAGCCAAGCTGATCGACTCCGAGGTGCGCAGCATCATTGACCAGTGCTACGGCACGGCCAAGCAGATCCTGACGGATAACCGTGACAAGCTCGATGCCATGGCAGATGCGCTGATGAAGTATGAAACCATTGATGCCGAGCAGATCGACGACATCATGGCCGGGCGTACACCTCGCGAACCTCGCGACTGGTCTGGTGGTACCGGTACATCCGGAACGCCTCCAGCGGTACAGGATGAGCGTCCGGAAACACCCATCGGCGGCCCGGCTGCTGACGTTTAAGGTTTGAAATGACTTCTGTTCAGTCCTCGACCCGGTTGCCTTGCGGCAACCGGGTTCTTGATTTGGCCCGGACGCATGTCATGGGCATTCTCAATGTAACCCCCGATTCTTTCTCCGATGGCGGCCAGTTCAGCCAGCTCGATGCGGCCATGCGTCATGCCGAAGCCATGGTGGCGGCCGGCGCGACGTTGATCGATGTCGGTGGTGAGTCGACACGGCCGGGTGCCAGGGCGGTTTCACCACTGGAAGAGCTGGAGCGTGTCGCGCCGATCGTCGAGCGGATAAACCGCGAACTTGATGTGATTATCTCGGTAGACACTTCCACCCCTGCCGTCATGCGCGAAACCGCACGGCTGGGCGCCGGTTTGATCAACGATGTTCGATCGTTGCGTCGCGACGGTGCGCTGGATGCGGCCGCTGCCACCGGGCTGCCGGTCTGCCTGATGCATATGCTGGGTGAGCCTGGCGATATGCAGGACAACCCGCACTACCTGGATGTCACGAAAGAAGTGGGCGAGTTTCTTGCCGAGCGGATGGCTCAATGTGCTTCGGTGGGCATTGCGGCGGAAAAGATCATTCTCGATCCGGGTTTTGGCTTCGCAAAAGCCTTGCAGCACAATCTAAGCTTATTCAAACATATGGAAGCCTTGCATGCCCTGGGGCGCCCCCTGTTGGTCGGGGTTTCGCGAAAAAGCATGATAGGGCAGGCGTTGAATCGCCCGGTGGGTGAGCGCTTGTATGGCAGTCTCGCACTCGCGGCGCTGGCTTCGCACAAGGGTGCGCGTATATTGCGCGTCCATGATGTAGCCGAAACAGTCGATGTGGTGAGGATGATCGCCGCAGTGGAATCAGCCGAATAAGAATGATGGAGCGCTTATGACTAGGAAATACTTTGGTACTGACGGCATTCGAGGCCGGGTCGGCGAATACCCGATTACTCCTGACTTCATGCTCAAGCTCGGCTGGGCAGCTGGCATGGCGTTTCGCAAGATGGGCGCCTGCAAGGTGCTGGTCGGCAAGGACACCCGGATTTCCGGGTACATGTTTGAGTCCGCACTTGAGGCCGGTCTTACTTCGGCCGGCGCTGATGTAATGCTCCTGGGGCCGATGCCAACTCCTGCCATCGCCTACCTGACGCGTACGTTCCATGCTGAAGCCGGTATCGTGATCAGTGCGTCGCACAACCCTCACGACGACAACGGCATCAAATTTTTCTCCGGCAAGGGCACCAAATTGCCGGATGAAGTCGAGCAGATGATCGAAGAACTGCTGGACACGCCGATGACCGTGGTTGAGTCGAGCAAGATCGGCAAGGTCACTCGCATCAACGATGCGTCGGGTCGTTACATCGAATTCTGCAAGAGCAGTGTGCCTACGGGCACCAGTTTTGCCGGGCTTAAAATCGTCATCGATTGTGCTCATGGCGCGACTTACAAAGTGGCGCCTAGCGTGTTTCGTGAGCTGGGCGCTGATGTCGTCGTCCTGTCCGCGCAACCCAATGGCTTGAACATCAATGAAAATTGCGGTTCGACTCACATGGGGCAGTTGCAGGCAGCCGTATTGGCCGAGCACGCCGACCTGGGTATTGCATTCGACGGTGACGGTGACCGCGTTTTGATGGTCGATCACACCGGCGCTATCGTCGATGGCGACGAGCTGCTGTACATCATTGCCCGCGACCTGCATGAGCGCGACAAGCTGCAGGGTGGGGTGGTCGGCACTCTGATGAGTAACCTGGGGCTGGAGCTGGCCCTGGCGGACCTGGCGATTCCATTTGTTCGTGCCAACGTCGGTGACCGTTATGTGATCGCTGATCTGCTGGAGCGCAATTGGCTGGTCGGCGGCGAGAACTCGGGGCATATCGTTTGCTTCAATCACACCACCACGGGTGATGCGATTATCGCCGCCCTGCAGGTGCTGATGGCGCTCAAATCGCGCTCCGAAAGTCTTGCTCAGTCTCGTCAGACGCTGCGCAAGTGCCCCCAGGTGCTGATCAATGTGCGGTTTGCCGGTGGTGCGAGTCCGCTCGATCATCCATCGGTAAAGGAAGCCAGCGAGCGTGTCACCCACGCAATGGCGGGGCGCGGCCGTGTCCTGTTGCGCAAGTCGGGGACAGAGCCGTTGGTGCGTGTCATGGTCGAGGGTGAAGACGAAACGCAGGTTCGTGGTTACGCCGAAGAGCTGGCAAAACTGGTAACTGAAGTTTCTGCCTGAATTCGGCTTGCCAGCCTTGATTGTGTTGGGTAACATCTGCGCCCACTTTGACCGACGAGGTACAGCATGCGTCGCCCTATGGTAGCTGGTAACTGGAAGATGCACGGTACCCGCGCCAGCGTCGCTGAGCTGATCAACGGCCTTCGTGACTTGGCCTTGCCGAGCGGTGTTGATGTAGCGGTATTCCCGCCTTTGTTGCATATCAGCCAAGTGGTTGATGGCTTGAAAGGAAAGTCGATTTCGATCGGCGCGCAGAACTCTGCAGTGGAAGCCGGACAAGGTGCACTGACCGGTGAGGTCTCGCCAAGTCAGTTAGTGGATGCAGGTTGTTCCCTGGTGCTTGTCGGGCACTCTGAGCGCCGCCAGATTATGGGCGAGCAGGACGCAACGCTGATTCGCAAGTTTGCAGCGGCACAGGCAAGCGGCCTGATTCCGGTGTTGTGTGTAGGGGAAACCCTCGAGCAGCGCGAAGCGGGGAAGACTGTTGAAGTCGTCTCGCGTCAGCTGAGCAGCATCATTGACGAGCTGGGTGTTGGTGTCTTTGCAAGTGCAGTAATTGCTTACGAGCCGGTCTGGGCCATTGGCACCGGGCTGACTGCTTCGCCGCAACAGGCGCAGGATGTGCACGCAGCCATCCGTGCTCAGTTGGCGGCAGAAAATTCTGAAGTCGCACAAGGTGTGCGGCTTCTATACGGCGGCAGCGTGAAGGCGGCCAATGCGGTCGAACTGTTCGGCATGCCGGATATCGATGGGGGTCTCATTGGTGGGGCTTCCCTGAATGCAGATGAGTTCGGTGCGATTTGTCGCGCCGCGGGAAACTGAAAAAATGCTGGAAACAGTCGTAGTCGTTTTTCATCTGCTGGGTGCATTGGGCGTAGTTGCTCTCGTATTGCTGCAGCAGGGTAAAGGTGCGGATGCTGGTGCGTCTTTCGGAGCAGGTGCTTCAAATACTGTGTTCGGAAGCCAAGGTTCCTCTACCTTTCTTAGTAAGTTTACTGCTATACTTGCCGCAGGTTTTTTCATAACCAGCTTGGGGTTAGGTTACTTTGCTAAAGAGAAGGCTCACCAGCTGACTCAAGTAGGTCTCCCAAATCCAGCGGTACTGGAAGTTCCAAAGCAACAACCGGCTTCTGATGATGTCCCGGTGCTTCAAGAGCAAAAGTCGGCTACTCCAGCGACTGACGTGCCTCCAGCTCAAGAGCAGAAGTAAGAAGGTTTCAAACGTAGTATTGCCGAGGTGGTGGAATTGGTAGACACGCAACCTTGAGGTGGTTGTGCCCATAGGGTGTAGGGGTTCGAGTCCCCTTCTCGGTACCAATTAGTCAAGAGAGCCCGCTGTTGCGGGCTTTCTTGCAGGTGGAAGGTTACATTGACCCTGTAGGGGATCGGTCGTATACTTCCGCCCCAGCTTTGTCGCGGGGTGGAGCAGTCTGGTAGCTCGTCGGGCTCATAACCCGAAGGTCGTCGGTTCAAATCCGGCCCCCGCAACCAGTTTAAGGAGCCCCTTTTAAGGGGCTTTTTGTTAGCTGGACACTTTCAACGCCGCTGTTCGACGGCGTTTCAAGGATGGGCGTTTCGCCCATTTTTTTATTTTGCATAGCATGCACATACATGCACTAGGGGGTTCAGGTGTCGAGCAAGCTAGAAGAGTTGCAGGCCTTGCTGGCCCCGGTGGTCGTGGCCCTAGGCTATGAATGCTGGGGTATCGAGTTCTCGGCTCAGGGTCGTCACTCGATGTTGCGCGTTTATATCGATAAAGAGGGTGGCGTGCTGGTGGACGATTGCGCCATTGTCAGCCGTCAGATCAGCGGTGTGCTGGATGTTGAAGATCCAATCTCCGTTGAATACACCCTTGAAGTTTCCTCGCCAGGCATGGAACGCCCACTGTTCACTCTTGAGCAGTTTGCAAAATTTGCCGGTGAACAAGTGAAGATCAAGCTGCGCTCGCCTTTTGAAGGTCGACGCAACTTTCAGGGCCTTCTGCGCGGTGTAGAAGAACAGGATGTCGTGGTGCAGGTAGAAGACCATGAGTTCCTGTTGCCGATCGATATGATCGACAAGGCCAACATTATTCCCAGTTTTGACTGAGACGCGGATCCCGCGGATCCAATGGCTTGCGAAAGGCGAGGCGTACGATGAGCAAAGAAGTACTGCTGGTTGTTGAGTCGGTATCCAACGAAAAGGGTGTACCGGCAAACGTAATTTTTGAAGCGCTGGAGCTGGCTCTGGCCACTGCTACCAAGAAGCGTTTCGAGGACGAAGTTGATCTGCGTGTGGAAATCAATCGCCACACCGGTGCTTATGAGACTTTCCGTCGCTGGACGGTCGTCGAAGAAGCAGACCTGGACGATCCGGCCATTGAAACCTGGCCGAGCAAGGTTGCAGAAACGCATCCTGGTGCCAAGGTCGGCGACGTCGTCGAAGAAAAAATCGAGTCCATCGAATTCGGTCGTATCGCTGCACAGACTGCCAAGCAGGTCATCGTGCAGAAGGTTCGCGAAGCCGAGCGCGCTCAGGTTGTTGACGCTTACCGCGAACGCCTGGGCGAAATCATCTCCGGCACCGTGAAAAAAGTGACCCGCGACAACGTGATCGTCGATCTGGGCAACAACGCTGAAGCGTTGCTGGCCCGTGAAGACATCATTTCTCGCGAAACCTTCCGGGTTGGCGTGCGCCTGCGTGCGCTGCTCAAGGAAATCCGCACCGAGAACCGCGGCCCGCAGTTGATCCTGTCACGCACCGCGCCGGAAATGCTGATCGAGCTGTTCCGTATCGAAGTGCCGGAAATTGCTGAAGGCCTGATCGAAGTAATGGCTGCGTCCCGTGATCCGGGTTCGCGCGCCAAGATCGCCGTCCGCTCCAAGGACAAACGCATCGACCCGCAGGGCGCTTGCATCGGTATGCGCGGTTCGCGCGTCCAGGCAGTGTCGGGCGAGTTGGGCGGTGAGCGCGTGGACATCGTCCTGTGGGACGACAACCCGGCTCAGTTCGTAATCAACGCCATGTCCCCGGCTGAGGTTGCGGCAATTATCGTTGACGAAGATGCCCACGCAATGGACATCGCCGTTGGCGCAGACAATCTGGCTCAGGCCATCGGTCGCGGTGGTCAGAACGTGCGTCTGGCTAGCCAGTTGACTGGCTGGACCCTGAACGTGATGACCGAATCGGACATCCAGGCTAAGCAGCAAGCAGAAACCGGCGACATCCTGCGCAACTTCATCGACGAGCTGGAAGTCGACGAAGATTTGGCTCAGGTGCTGGTAGATGAAGGCTTCACCAGCCTGGAAGAGATTGCCTACGTACCGTTGGAAGAAATGCTCAACATCGACGGCTTTGACGAAGACACCGTCAACGAGCTTCGCGCTCGTGCCAAGGATCGTTTGTTGACCAAAGCCATCGCTACTGAGGAAAAGCTGGCAGACGCCCATCCGGCCGAAGACCTGCTCTCGCTTGAGGGTATGGACAAGGATTTGGCGATGGAACTGGCGGTGCGCGGCGTAATTACCCGCGAAGACCTGGCCGAGCAGTCTATTGACGACCTGCTCGACATCGACGGCATTGACGATGATCGTGCCGGCAAGTTGATCATGGCCGCCCGAGCCCACTGGTTCGAGTAATTAGGCGCGGCCTGAGGAGAGAAGTGCATGACGCAAGTCACGGTGAAACAACTGGCCGATGAGGTCAAAACACCGGTAGAGCGCCTGTTGCAGCAGATGCGTGAGGCAGGTCTGCCGCACACCGCCGCCGAAGAAAGTGTGACTGACAGTGAGAAGCAATCTTTGCTGACTCACTTGAAAAGCAGCCACAAGGCGAAAGTGGAAGAACCACGCAAGATTACGCTGCAGCGTAAAACCACCAGCACCCTGCGTGTTGCTGGCAGCAAAAGCATCAGCGTTGAAGTACGCAAGAAGAAAGTCTTCGTACAACGCAGCCCGGAAGAAATCGAAGCCGAGCGCAAGCGTGAACTGGATGAACGTCGCGCAGTTGAAAATGCTGCACGTCAGAAGGCTGAAGAAGAAGCCAAGCGTCGCGCCGAAGAAGAAGCGCGTCGCCAGCCTGCTGCTGCGCCGACCGCTCCAGCTGAACCTGTTGCCGCACCTGTTGCAGCCGCCGAACCTGTGCGTGAAAGCGCGCCGGTTGTAGCAGCTGCACCGGCTGCCGACGCGCGTAAGCGTGACGAACCGCGCCGTCCGGACAAACCACGTGCCGACGATAACAATCGTCGCGGTGGTGGCGATGGCGAGCGCAAAAACGCTCCGCATCGTGCTTCGGTTAAAGAAAAGGCGCCTGCGCCACGCGTTGCCCCACGTACTACTGACGAAGAAAGCGATGGCTTCCGTCGCGGTGGTCGCGGCAAGGCCAAGCTGAAGAAACGCAACGCTCACGGTTTCCAGAGCCCTACCGGCCCTGTCGTGCGTGAAGTGAAGATCGGCGAGACCATCACTGTTGGCGATCTCGCTCAGCAGATGTCGGTCAAGGCTGCTGAAATCATCAAGTTCATGTTCAAACTGGGTACTCCAGCGACCATCAACCAGGTACTGGATCAGGAAACTGCTCAACTGGTTGCTGAAGAGCTGGGCCACAAAGTGACCCTGGTCAGCGACACCGCCCTGGAAGATTCCCTGGCAGAGTCACTGAAGTTTGAAGGTGAGGCGGTTTCCCGTGCGCCAGTTGTGACCGTAATGGGCCACGTTGACCACGGTAAGACTTCCCTGCTCGACTACATCCGTCGTGCCAAGGTTGCTGCTGGCGAAGCCGGTGGCATTACCCAGCACATCGGTGCATATCACGTTGAAACCGACCGCGGCATGGTGACGTTCCTCGACACCCCTGGTCACGCTGCGTTTACCGCAATGCGTGCCCGTGGTGCCAAGGCGACCGACATCGTGATCCTGGTGGTTGCAGCGGACGACGGCGTGATGCCGCAGACCATCGAAGCTGTTCAGCATGCTCAGGCTGCGGGCGTTCCGCTGGTTGTGGCAGTGAACAAGATCGACAAGCCGGGCGCCGATCTCGATCGCATCCGTAGCGAACTGTCGGTTCACGGCGTGACGTCGGAAGAGTGGGGTGGTGACACTCCATTCGTACCGGTCTCGGCGAAGATGGGTACTGGCGTCGACGAATTGCTCGAAGCGGTATTGCTGCAAGCCGAAGTTCTGGAATTGACTGCAACGCCGTCGGCTCCTGGCCGTGGTGTCGTGGTTGAATCGCGCCTGGACAAGGGCCGTGGCCCGGTGGCTACCGTTCTGGTTCAAGACGGTACCCTGCGTCAAGGCGACATGGTCCTGGTCGGTTCCAACTACGGTCGCGTTCGGGCCATGCTCGACGAGAACGGCAAGCCAATCAAGGAAGCCGGTCCAGCCATCCCTGTCGAGATTCTCGGCCTGGACGGTACCCCGGACGCTGGCGACGAGATGAGCGTTGTGGCTGACGAGAAGAAAGCCCGTGAAGTGGCTCTGTTCCGTCAAGGCAAGTTCCGCGAAGTCAAACTGGCTCGTGCTCACGCCGGCAAGCTGGAAAACATCTTCGAAAACATGGGTCAGGAAGAGAAGAAGACGCTCAACATCGTCCTCAAATCCGACGTCCGTGGTTCGCTGGAAGCGTTGAACGGTGCCTTGAACGGCCTGGGTAACGACGAAGTGCAAGTACGCGTGGTCGGTGGCGGTGTCGGTGGTATCACCGAGTCCGACGCCAACCTGGCACTGGCTTCCAACGCTGTACTGTTCGGCTTCAACGTGCGTGCCGATGCCGGCGCTCGCAAGATCGTCGAGCAGGAAGGTCTGGATATGCGTTACTACAACGTGATCTACGACATCATCGAAGACGTCAAGAAAGCCCTGACCGGTATGCTCGGCAGCGATGTTCGCGAGAACATCCTGGGTATCGCCGAAGTGCGTGACGTGTTCCGTTCGCCGAAGTTTGGCGCGATCGCCGGTTGCATGGTGGTTGAAGGTGTTGTTCACCGTAACCGTCCAATCCGTGTACTGCGTGAAGACATCGTTATCTTCGAAGGCGAGCTGGAATCCCTGCGCCGCTTCAAGGATGACGCTTCCGAAGTGCGTGCCGGCATGGAATGCGGTATCGGCGTGAAGAGCTACAACGACGTCAAAGTCGGTGACAAGATCGAAGTCTTCGAGAAGGTTCAGGTTGCTCGCAGCCTCTAACTCGCGTACTTCAGGAGCCGTGATGGCCGGTCGCACTCAATCGTGCGACGCATCACCCGGACTCTAAACGCAACGCCCGGTCTGGCTTTTGTCAGGCCGGGCGTTTGCCGCTTTCAGACCTTGCGGGTTTCACCGTGGGGCAGTTACAGGTAACAAGACATGGCAAAAGAATATAGCCGTACCCAACGTATCGGCGATCAGATGCAGCGCGAGCTGGCACAGCTTATCCGTCGCGAAGTCAAAGACCCGCGCGTCGGCCTGGTCACCATTACCGCTGTGGAAGTCAGCCGTGACGTCGGTCATGCCAAGATTTTCATCACCGTGATGGGACAGGACAGCGCCGAAGACATCGCTCAAAGCATCAAGGTGCTGAATTCCGCCGCCGGTTTTCTGCGTATGCAACTGGCTCGCGAAATGAAGCTGCGCAGCGTTCCACAGTTGCACTTCCACTACGACGAAAGCGTCGTACGCGGTGCGCACCTGTCGGCATTGATCGAGCGCGCCGTGGCTGAAGACAATCAGCATCCGGTTGCGGCAGAAGCCGAAGACACCAAGGAGTAATCGGTGGCTCAGGTCAAACGTATCCGTCGTAACGTCAGCGGTATCATCCTGCTCGACAAGCCACTGGGGTTCACCTCCAACGCGGCTTTGCAGAAGGTCCGCTGGTTGCTCAACGCCGAGAAAGCCGGTCACACCGGCAGCCTCGACCCGCTGGCCACCGGCGTGCTGCCGCTGTGCTTCGGTGAAGCCACCAAGTTTTCGCAATACCTGCTCGATTCCGACAAGGGTTACGAGACACTGGCACAACTGGGCAAAACCACCACCACGGCGGACGCCGAGGGTGAAGTTTTGCAGGAACGCCCGGTGACCGTTGGTCGCACCGATATCGAAGCTGTCCTGCCGGATTTTCGTGGGCAAATCAGTCAGATACCGCCGATGTACTCGGCCCTCAAGCGTGATGGCCAGCCGTTGTACAAGCTGGCTCGTGCAGGCGAAGTAGTGGAGCGCGAACCGCGTTCTGTTACTATTGCGCGCTTGGAATTGCTGGCCTTCGAAGGTGATACTGCGCGACTGGCAGTGGATTGCAGCAAAGGCACCTATATTCGTACCCTCGTGGAGGATATCGGTGAAAAACTCGGTTGTGGCGCTTACGTTGCAGAACTGCGACGTACCCAGGCCGGGCCTTTCACACTCGCCCAGACAGTCACCCTGGAAGAGCTGGAAGCGGTACATGCCGAAGGCGGCAATGAAGCAGTCGATCGCTTCCTGATGCCATCGGACAGCGGCCTGCTCGATTGGCCACTGTTGCAGTTCTCGGAGCACAGCTCGTTCTACTGGCTCAATGGCCAGCCGGTTCGCGCCCCGGATGCACCGAAGTTCGGCATGGTACGGGTACAGGATCACAATGGTCGCTTCATCGGTATCGGTGAAGTGAGCGAAGACGGGCGCATTGCGCCACGTCGTTTGATTCGGTCAGAGTGACCGAAACCAGTCTGTGTAACAGCAGGCTGGAGAGGGTGGCTGTCAACAGGCACGGTCACTGCTCATTTATAGATACAGGGATTTGTCCCTGGCCTGTTGAAACTGTTTTTCTGAAACAGTTTCCTGATAAAAGGATTGCCTCATGGCTCTCGACGTTCAAGAAAAAGCTCAAATCGTTGCTGACTACCAGCAAGCTGTTGGTGACACTGGTTCGCCAGAAGTGCAAGTTGCACTGCTGACCGCCAACATCAACAAACTGCAAGGTCACTTCAAGGCCAACGGTAAAGATCACCACTCCCGTCGTGGTCTGATCCGCATGGTTAACCAGCGTCGCAAGCTGCTGGACTACCTGAAAGGCAAGGACGTGAGCCGTTACAGCGCTCTGATCGCTCGCCTGGGTCTGCGTCGCTAATCAGCGATTGCGCTAGAGGTTGGTTGTCTGTCGTGCACCAGCGGGTTTCCCGCCGGCGCATGGCAGGCTCCCAGCCTCAAGTTTTATCTGGATATACGTTTTACCCTGGACAGCCGCCGGGCCGATTCCCGACTTTGCCCAAGAATTTCGCAAGAAACCAGTTTCCCCAAGAGCCACAAAAGAAGGTAGGACACCGTGAACCCGGTAATCAAAAAATTCCAGTTCGGTCAGTCGACCGTTACCCTCGAGACTGGCCGTATCGCCCGTCAGGCCTCCGGCGCAGTATTGGTCACCGTTGACGACGACGTCAGCGTATTGGTGACCGTAGTCGGTGCCAAGCAAGCCGATCCAGGCAAGGGCTTCTTCCCTCTGTCTGTTCACTACCAGGAAAAAACTTACGCTGCCGGTAAGATCCCTGGCGGTTTCTTCAAGCGTGAAGGCCGTCCTTCCGAGAAAGAAACCCTGACTTCCCGACTGATCGACCGTCCGATCCGTCCACTGTTCCCTGAAGGCTTCATGAACGAAGTGCAGGTTGTCTGCACCGTCGTTTCCACCAGCAAGAAGACCGATCCGGACATCGCTGCGATGATCGGTACCTCGGCTGCCCTGGCCATCTCCGGCATTCCTTTCGATGGCCCGATCGGCGCAGCCCGCGTTGCGTTCCACGAAAGCACCGGCTACCTGCTGAACCCGACCTACGAGCAACAGGCTGCCTCGAGCCTGGACATGGTCGTTGCCGGTACTTCGGACGCTGTGCTGATGGTTGAATCGGAAGCCAAAGAGCTGACCGAAGACCAGATGCTGGGCGCGGTACTGTTCGCTCACGACGAGTTCCAGGTTGTGATCAACGCTGTCAAAGAACTGGCTGCCGAAGCTGCCAAGCCAACCTGGACCTGGGCGCCTGCGCCAGAAGCCACCGAACTGCTGGGCGCTATCCGTGCCGAGTTCGGCGAAGCGATCTCCCAGGCCTACACCATCACCGTCAAGGCCGACCGTTACGCTCGCCTGGGTGAGTTGAAAGACCAGGTTGTTGCCAAGCTGTCCGGTGAAGAAGGCCAGCCTTCTTCCAGCGAAGTCAAAGCCGCTTTCGGTGAAATCGAATACCGCACCGTTCGCGAAAACATCGTTAACGGCAAGCCACGTATCGACGGTCGCGACACCAAGACCGTACGTCCGTTGAACATCGAAGTCGGTGTTCTGCCTAAGACCCACGGTTCGGCTCTGTTCACCCGTGGCGAAACCCAGGCTCTGGTTGTTGCAACTCTGGGCACCGCCCGTGACGCACAGCTGCTGGACACCCTGGAAGGCGAGAAAAAAGACCCGTTCATGCTGCACTACAACTTCCCTCCGTTCTCGGTGGGCGAGTGTGGTCGCATGGGTGGCGCCGGTCGTCGTGAAATCGGTCACGGCCGTCTGGCCCGTCGTTCGGTTTCGGCCATGCTGCCTGCCGCTGACGTGTTCCCGTACACCATCCGTGTGGTATCGGAAATCACCGAATCCAACGGTTCGAGCTCGATGGCTTCCGTTTGCGGCGCTTCCCTGGCCCTGATGGACGCTGGTGTGCCGATGAAGGCGCCGGTTGCCGGTATCGCCATGGGTCTGGTTAAAGAAGGCGAGAAATTCGCTGTTCTGACCGACATCCTGGGTGACGAAGACCACCTGGGCGACATGGACTTCAAGGTAGCCGGTACCGCCAAAGGTGTTACCGCGCTGCAGATGGACATCAAGATCAAGGGCATCACCGAAGAAATCATGGAAATCGCTCTGGGCCAAGCCCTGGAAGCGCGCCTGAACATCCTCGGCCAGATGAACCAGATCATTGGCCAGTCGCGTACCGAACTGTCGGCCAACGCTCCGACCATGATCGCGATGAAAATCGACACCGACAAAATCCGTGATGTCATCGGTAAAGGCGGCGCGACCATTCGTGCGATCTGTGAAGAGACCAAGGCTTCGATCGATATCGAAGACGACGGCTCGATCAAGATCTTCGGCGAAACCAAGGAAGCTGCAGAAGCTGCCCGTCAGCGCGTTCTGGGTATCACCGCTGAGGCTGAAATCGGCAAGATCTACGTTGGTAAGGTTGAGCGCATCGTCGACTTCGGCGCATTCGTCAACATCCTGCCTGGCAAGGACGGTCTGGTTCACATCTCCATGCTGAGCGACGCTCGCGTCGAGAAAGTGACCGACATCCTGAAAGAAGGTCAGGAAGTGGAAGTACTGGTATTGGACGTGGACAACCGCGGCCGTATCAAGCTGTCCATCAAGGACGTAGCAGCCGCCAAGGCTTCGGGCGTTTAATTACCCCCAGGCTTTAGCGCAATAAAAATGCCCCACCGTGAAAACGGTGGGGCATTTTTTTTGGGCGCCTGCAGAGGTACGAGACCCTTTCGCGCCGAGGGCTCGAGCCACGTTTGGACGATCTTCTCATTTAACGGTGTTCGAAGTTGCCTGACTCTATGGTCAGTGCTAGGTTTAGCCCACCGCCCGTGTAGCTCAGCCGGTAGAGCAGCGCACTCGTAACGCGAAGGTCGCAGGTTCGATTCCTGTCTCGGGCACCAGCGATACGTTGTTTTCAAATGATCCCGAATGGTTCTGAAGGCCAGACAACCGCGCTTCATACGGTTTTTGCGTCAGAGAGATCCTTGATGATCCAGATCCATCTTCCATTCCCCAGATCAAAGAGAACGCCATGACCGTTAAAGAGATGTCCCAGGAAGCAAGGCACGAAGAAGCGCTCAAGAAGTATTTGCTGGATTCGCCCCAGCTTGCCGATGAGATCAAGGACTTGCCCGCCGACGATCAGAAAGACCAGATCCAGTGGGCGTTCGAGGATGAAGCGGAAGCTCAGGGCTTGCAGCCGTGGGAGTTGAGTCTCAAGTACACCTCGACCCCGGAGGAATTCGAGGCCGCTCGCCTGGCGCTGCACAAAGAGGCAGCCGAAGTCTTGGGCGTTGAGTGGGAAGAGTACTGCGAGATGAACAATCTGGTGGTCTGACAAAAACGCCAGCCTTCTTAAGGCTGGCGTTTTTCATTCTACGGCGTGCGATCAGAGACTCAAACGCATCGACAGATCCACTGCCTTCACGTCCTTGGTCATCGCACCAATCGAGATGTAATCCACACCGGTTTCGGCGATCGGCAGCAACGTACTTTCGTTGATCCCGCCGCTGGCTTCCAGTTTTGCCTTGCCGCCGTTCAGGCGTACGGCTTCGCGCATGTCATCCAGGCTCAACTCGTCGAGCATGATGATATCGGCGCCGGCCGCCAGGGCTTCTTTGAGCTCATCCAGGCTTTCCACTTCGATCTCTACCGGTTTGCCCGGCGCGATCTTGTGTGCGGCGGCGATGGCTTGCGGGATGCCGCCGCAGGCAGCGATATGGTTTTCCTTGATCAGGAAGGCGTCGTACAGACCGATGCGGTGGTTGTGGCAGCCACCGCAGGTTACGGCGTACTTCTGCGCCAGGCGTAGCCCCGGCAGGGTTTTGCGGGTATCGAGCAGCTTGACCTGGGTTTCGGAAACGAAGTCCGCCAGGAACTGCGCGCGTGTGGCCACCCCGGACAGCAGCTGCAGGAAGTTCAGCGCGCTACGTTCGCCCGTCAGCAGCGAGCGTGCCGGGCCTTCGAGATGAAACAGCGTCTGATTGGGTTTGACCCGTTCGCCATCGGCGACTTGCCAGTGCACCGCAACCCGTGGGTCCAGTTGCCGGAAAACCGCATCGACCCAAGCGGTGCCAGCAATGACAGCCGCGTCGCGGGTAATGATGGTGGCTTTGGCCAGGCGTTCGGCCGGGATCAGCTGCGCGGTGATGTCGCCGCTGCCGATGTCTTCACGCAACGCACGGCGTACGTTGGCTTCGATTTCGGCGGTCAGATCGGCGAGACGTAGATTCGGCATAACGGACTCCACAAACAAAGTGGCCCGATTATAGGGCCATGGCGCGAAGCAACCCAAGGCATCCGAAGGATTGCCGGCGCTTTGAAACGTGCAATTGGTCGATTCGCGCAAGCAAATGCCGTCGAAGCAGGTCTGTATTGGATGCCGGTGTACGGGGCGCTGGCACAAGGGTTGTCTTTTGCAAGATAATCGCGCCTTGCAATTGACGTCATGACTTTGACGAATCGAAGAGTGACTGCTTCAGGGGGCCGGATGCACAACGACGGGAATGTAGTGCCTTTGCACAAGGCGACTACCGATCAGGCGATTCATTCGCCGCTCACCCGCCTGCCTGTGATTCTGCTTCAGGTGCGCGACAAGGCGGTGTTGCAGCTTCGACAAGGCTTGCAGGAACTCTTCGATAACGCCGACGACATCCTGTTCGAAATGACCGACCGAGCCAGTGATAGCGCCGAACAGAACATTTACTTTCAGGCGATGCGCGACTTGCGCCTGAAGCGCAAAAGCATCGAGCGGCTTTTTTTCGAACAGATCTTCGAGGCCTTTGCCCGACTTTCCCGGTACGACATTACGCATGCGAGCGCCACTTTGGCGCCTGCATGGGGGGCGCGGTCCGATGACGTGCTGGAACGCACAGTTGCGGTGGAGGCCATGGTCAACAAAGTGCTGAACCGTGACGGTATGGCGCTCGACCAACTCACCGCTCGCCTCAGCATGCTGCTTGGCAAAGCGCTGATTGAGCAGCATAACCCCCTGGGGCCGACGCTGTTGTGCGAGTTTTTCCTGCAGGCCGGGCGCAATCTCGGCGTGGCGATCAAGGTCAAGTTGATCATCCTCAAGTTGTTCGAACGCTATGTGCTCAGCGACGCCGATCGGCTCTACGGCGAAGCCAACCAGCTGCTGATGGCCATGGGTGTGCTGCCCGATCTCAAGCCGGCGCCGGCGCGGCCGCTTGTGGCCCGTGCCGACACCCCTGCGGCTGCCGAAGCACAACCGCCACCTCCCGACGAAAGCCTGCCACCTGTGTTCCTGGCACTGCAGGAACTGTTGTTCCACGTGCGCGGCAGTCTCGCGCCGATCCTCGAAGCCAGTGCGCCGGCACAACCGATTTCCAGTCGGGACTTGTTGCGTCTGCTTTCGTACTTGCAGCAACACGTGCCCAAGCCCGCAGACCAGGACGATTTCGATCTGCGCAATCAGCTCGAACAGTTGCTGACACGCGTCAGTGTCAAAAGTGGCAAGTCGCGCGTGGTGGCGGTGGCGGACGAGGATGTGATCAACCTGATCGCCATGCTGTTCGAGAGCATTCTCGCCGACCGCAACCTGCCGGGCCGCCTCAAGGCATTGGTTGGCCAGCTGCAGATCCCGATGGTCAAGGTAGCGGTACTCGACAAGAGTTTTTTCAGTCGCAGCAATCACCCCGCCAGGCGCCTGCTCAATGAAATAGCGAGTGCCGCGCTGGGGTGGAGCGGCAGCGACGATGTTCAGCGCGATAGCCTGTACTTGCGCATCGAACAGGTGGTGAAGCGCCTGTTGAACGATTTTGTCGATGACCCGGCGATTTTTTCCGATCTGCTGGCTGACTTCCTGGCGTTCACCAGTGATGAGCGGCGCCGCAGTGAGTTGCTGGAGCAGCGCACCCGCGACGCGGAAGAGGGGCGCGCCAAAACCGTGTTGGCCCGTCAGCATGTCGAACAGGCGTTGAATCAGGCGCTGTTGGGTAAAAACTTGCCGCGCGGCGTGGTGATGTTTGTTCAGGATGCCTGGAGCAAGGTGTTGCTGCTGACCTGCCTCAAGCACGGTGACCAGTCGACGCAGTGGCACGCGGCTGTGCAGACCATGGCGCAGTTGATCTGGAGCGTTCAGCGCCATGACGAACCTGACGCGCGTTCGCGCTTGCTGGCACTGGTTCCGGGCTTGCTCAAGGCGTTGCGTGAGGGCTTGAGTGGTTCGGCGTTTGATCCGTTCGCCACCAGTGAGTTTTTCAGCGAACTGGAAGGCTTGCATGTTCAGCTGTTCGAGCCTGAACCGCAATCGCCAGCAGACGCGTCGGAGCTGGTCGAAGTGCTCGAAGCCATTGTCTTGCAGTCAGCCGACGAAGGACCGGTTCAAGCCGCCCCGGTGCCGTTGCCGGCGGAGGATATCGGCATGCGGCAGGTGGATCAGTTGCGCCTGGGTGGCTGGGTCGAGTTCCATGAGGATCAGGACAATACGCTGCGCTGCAAGCTGACGGCGATCCTCGACGCGACGGGCCACTACATTTTCGTCAACCGCACCGGCATGAAGGTACTGGAGCGCAGCCGCACCGGCCTGGCCCTGGCGTTTCGTCGCGGTGCGGTGCGTACACTCGATGACACCTTGCTGTTTGATCGGGCGCTGGAGTCGGTGATCGGCAACTTGCGACGCCTCGAACGCGGCAAGTGATCGCGTCCCGGGGGGCTATCGCGGCATACTGGGGGCCAACACACTTGTCGTTGAAGGAATCGGTATGCTGTTGGACCACGCGAGCGGTTGGTGTCAGGACGTGCGTTTGTGCCCCTCGCCCAACTTCAATGCGCGCCCCGAGGGCGAAATTTCCCTGCTGGTGATCCACAACATCAGCCTGCCGCCGGCACAATTCGCCACGGGCAAGGTGCAGGCGTTTTTCCAGAATCGTCTGGATGTCACGGAGCACCCCTACTTTGAGGGGATTGCCGACCTGCGGGTGTCCGCACATTTTTTGATAGAACGTGACGGTGCCATCACCCAGTTTGTCTCTTGTCTTGAGCGCGCCTGGCACGCTGGTGTTTCGAACTTCGAGGGACGGGAAACCTGTAACGATTTTTCCGTGGGCATCGAACTGGAGGGCACGGATGATCTGCCGTTCACCGATGCTCAATATGATGCGTTGACCGGCCTGACCCGGCAGCTGCAGGCGGCGTTTCCGGCGATCACTGCACAACGGATCTGTGGACATAGCGACATCGCCCCCGGACGCAAGACGGATCCGGGACCGGGGTTCGACTGGGCACGCTATCGCGCGGCCCTGGCAAATGAGGATGGACAATGAGTTTTCTGGTGTTGCTGTTGGCGGTCTGGATCGAGAAGTTTTCGGCCCTGCGCCATCGGGTTCAACGTGACTCGGGCTGGGTTCGCGAGCTGCACAAGCTTGAGAACAGCCCGCGTCTGGTAAAGCGTCCGTGGCTGGTTTTGGCGATCCTGGTGCTGTTTCCTGTTGCGCTGCTGGGCCTGCTGCTGCTGGTGATTGAACCGGTGGCTTACGGTCTGCTGGCCTTGCCGGTACACCTGTTGGTGGTGATTTACAGCCTGGGGCGCGGTGATCTGTTGGCCGGTCTCGGGCCGTTTCGCGATGCCTGGCGCCGGGAAGACCTGCAAGCCGCCGCTCATGTCGCCAAACGCGACCTGGACATCTGCGCCGACAGCGGCGAACAGCTGCTGGAGCGGGTTGAAGGGCATTTGCTGTGGGAGGCTTACCAAAGCTTTTTCGCGGTGATTTTCTGGTACTTCCTGTTGGGACCGGTCGCGGCCTTGAGCTACCGCCTGCTGGCTTTGGCTCAAGAGCACGGGAAAAACCCGACCGTGGTCGAGCGCGCGGGGCAATTGCGCCACGCCTTTGATTGGGTGCCGGTGCGCTTGCTGGCGGCAAGTTTTGCCTTGGTCGGCAATTTTGTCGCCGTCAGCCGCGTGATGTTGCATGAGCTGCTGAACTGGAACATCAGTGCCGCCCAGTTGATCGAGAAGGCCGGGCGGGTGGCCGCTGAAATTCCTGCGCCGGTGGCCGGACCTGACGGCATCAATAATCTGGACCGGCTCTGGGAGTTACTGCTGCGGGCGGCGGTGCTTTGGTATGCCGGTTTCGCCTTGTGGACTGTCCTGCCCTGAGTCCTCTGATGCCTGTGGCAGGCTGCGTCTGCTGCCACAGGCCCGCGTTTGACTCCCGTTAACCTTAAGTTACAAAACCCCCTGCCGATTTAAGCTATACAGAGATAGCGCCGAATAGTGGCTATCTGCTGTCTCGCTGCGCCTGCCAATAACAATAAGAAATCCAAGGGAGACTTCCAGTGAAGAGCTTGCTCTATCCCGCCGTCGCGCTAATGAATCGCCTGAGCTTCGGCATGAAGTTCAGCCTGATCAGCGTTCTGTTCCTGGTGCCAATGCTGGTGACCAACTTCTATCTGGTGCGTGATTCCTATCGCGAATTCCAGGGCACCCGGATTGAACTGCAAAGCCTCGACCTGTTGGGCAGCAGCCTGACGCTGCGACGCGATCTGGAAACCCTGAACAATCTGGTGCAGATCAACGTTGCCCTCGGCCAGTCCGGTAAGGCCGCGAATATCGAGTCGCAGATCAACAGCCTGGAACAAAGCGTGCTGACGCGTCTGCAAGGGCTGACGGCGATGAGCAGCGAACCGGAGCAAATCGCGGTGTTCGATGGCAAGCGCGATGAAATGATCGCCGCGTTCAAGGCACAGCAAACGGAAAAATCCCTGCAAAGCAAAAGTGCGCTGACGGGCAAGCTGGTGGGTAATGCCCAGCTTTTCAGTCAGCTCATTGCCAGTCAGGCTGGCCTGAGCCTCGACAACCAAAGTGACATGCGCCAGCTCAGTGAATTGGTGACCAGCGTCACGCCGCGCATCACTCAGGTTCTGGGTGAAGGCCGGGCGATGGGCGCGTCCTCGCTGGGGCAAGGTTTTCTCAACTCGGCGTCGAGCAACCGATTCGATGAGCTGTTGGGGCAGATCGAAAAACTCCAGGCCGAGTACGGTCTGAAATTGCAAGACGCGACGAATTCCAGCAATGCAGCGGCGCAAACCCTGGCTGCTCAGGCTGACAGCAGCAGAGCGTCGTTGAAAAAGGCCAGTGAGCTGTTCGAAGAACAGGTGGTGATGGCCGACACGCTCGATGCGCCGTGGCAGGCCTTCTATGATCAGGTCACCGTCTTGATGGACCAGACCTACCAACTCAACGAAGACACCCTGAAGTTTCTCGGCACCCAGTTGCAGCAGCGCCTGGACCAGAACCGCACCCACATGATCCTGCAGGCCGTGGCGTTGTCGGTGGTGTTTATCCTGATCTTCTATCTTTACGGCGGTTTCTACGCGTCCACCCGCACCACCCTCAAACGTCTGGGTGGGGTCATGGACAAAGTGGCGGCCGGCGACATGACGGTAACTTTCAGTGCCAATAGCCGCGACGAGTTGGGCGAGTTGGGCGAGGTGTTCAACGGCACGGTGAAGAAAATCCATGACCTGATCGAACGCGTCGGGCAGACCGTCAGTGAGGTCGAGCGCCAGGCCGGGCAAGTGGAGAGCGTTTCGGCGCAAAGTAACCAGGCTGTGGCCGGACAACGCACGCAGATCGAACAGGTGGCGACGGCGATGAACCAGATGTCGGCGACGTCCCTGGAAGTCGCGCGCAGTGCCGCCGCGGCGGTCAGCAGCGCCCACAGCGTCAACGATGAAACCATCAGCGGGCGAGGGCTGGTGCAGTCCCAACAAGGCAGCATCGCGGCGCTGGCCAGTGAGATCGATCAGTCGGTGTTGGTGATCAATCAGCTGGCCAGTGACAGCCAGTCCATCAGCCGCGTGCTGGAAGTGATCAAGAGCATCGCCGAGCAGACCAACCTGCTGGCGCTGAACGCTGCGATCGAGGCGGCACGGGCCGGTGAGCAAGGGCGCGGGTTTGCCGTGGTGGCGGACGAGGTCCGGACCCTGGCCAAGCGCACCCAGCAATCGACCGAGGAGATCGAGCAGATGATTGCCAAATTGCACGGCGGTGTCGGTGCGGCGGTCAAGGCGATGGGCGTCAGCCATGAGATGGCAAATGGCACCGTGGGACAGTCGGAAAAGGTCCAGCTTGCGCTGGAAAACATCCTTGGTGCAGTCGGCATGATCGTCGACCAGAACCAGCAGATCGCCGCCGCCGTGGAGCAACAAACCGCCGTGGCGCATGACATCGATCAGAACATCGTCGAGATAAACCGCGCCGGCGAGCGCACCGCTGAGGGCGCGCACCAGACCGAGGACGCCAGCCGCGCGTTGTCGGCGCAGGTGGTGGAGCTGAAACAGTTGATCAGCGCGTTCCGCGTTTGACCAACATCCGGTGACCCTGTTGTTTTGGGCTGTCTGGAATTACCAGCCGAACAACTCACGGGCATTGGCCGTGCTGGCGGCGGCCAGGTGTTCGGGGCTGATGGTCATGATCCCGGCCAGTGCGGCACAGATCGCCGGCAAGTGCGCCGGGCTGTTGCGTTGGCCGGGGAACATGGCGGGCGCCATGTCCGGTGAGTCGGTTTCCAGCACTACCGAGTCGAGCGGCAGCTCGGCGAGTACTCGGTGCATGCGCAGTGCCTGGGGCCAGGTCGCGGCGCCGCCAAGACCCAGTTTGAAACCCAGCTTGATGTATTCGCGCGCCTCTTCCTTGCTGCCGGCGAAGGCGTGGATGATCCCGGTACGTTTCAACTTGAAGCGTTTTAGCGTGGCGATCACCGCCGCGTGGCTGCGTCGCACATGAATCAGTGCCGGCAGATTGAAGTCCACCGCCAGTTGCAGTTGTGCGTCGAACAACGCTTGCTGGCGCTCGCGGTCGAGGGTTTCGATGAAGTAGTCGAGGCCGATTTCGCCCACCGCACACAACTGTCGGTGACCGGCCAGACGGCTTAGCCAGTCACCGAGTTCGCGCAAGTCTTGCGGGCGATGATCGTCCAGATACACCGGATGTAACCCGAACGCCGCATGCAGGTCGGGATCGTTCTGCACCAGTTCCCAGACCCGTTGCCAATTACCCTGATAAACCCCCAGCACCACCATTTGCCGAACCCCAAGGGCGCGGCATTCGGTCATCAGCGCCTGACGATCCGCGTCGAAGTCGGGAAAGTCCAGGTGCGTGTGGGTGTCGATCAGGTCCATGGCTCAGTCCTGACGGATACGTTGTTTGAACGTCCGTGGAATGGCTTGCACGCCGGGTTGGTAATCGGACTGCTCGATGGCCGCCAGGGCCAGCGCCAGGGCTTTGTCGGCAATCAATTGGTGTTGCTGCGCCATGGCATTGACCGGCAGCGGCAGGAAGTCCAGCAATTGGGTATCGCCGAAAGTGCCGAGGCGCAGCGGACGGTTTTTCAGCGGGAAGTCGTGCAGCGCGTCGAACACGCCTTGAAGCAGGACGTAGGACGTAGTCACCAGCGCTTCGGGAAGATGCCCTACACGCTGAAGTAATTCTTCCATCAACTGTTTGCCGCACTCACGGCTGAATGACTCGCCGTGTTCGATCAACACTTCGCCGTTGTAGCCGGTCAGTGCCTCCTTGAAACCAGCGGCGCGTTCCTGGCTGATGCTCAGCTCGGGACGCGCGCCGATCAGGGCTATCTGTTTGGGCAGCGGGTCGAGCAGGCTTTGGGTCAGGTGCAGACTGGCTTCGCGGTCGTCACTGATCACCGAACAGAAATGTTCGGGCTCCATGACCCGGTCGATGGCGATGATCGGCAGGCCCTTGGCCTGCAATTGCCGGTAGCTGTCATCGCCGGGTGGCAGGCAACTGGCAACGATCAACGCATCACAGCGCCGGGCGCGGAACAGTTGCAGCAATTGCCGTTCGCTGTCCGGCGCATCGTCGGAACTGGCGATCAGCAGCTGATATCCGCGAGCCCGCGCACCTTGTTCCAGCAGCTTGGCGATTCGCGCGTAACTGGGGTTTTCCAGATCCGGCAAAATAAAGCCCAACGTCCGGGTATGCCGGCTACGCAGGCCGGCGGCCTGGGGATTGGGTGTGAAGCCGTGCAGTTCGACCACCGCGCGAACACGCTCGACGGTGGCGCTGCTGATGCGTTGCTGTTCGGCCTTGCCATTGATGACGTAGCTGGCGGTGGTAACGGACACACCGGCCAACTGGGCTATATCACTGAGTTTCAACCCGCAATTCCTTGTTTTCTCGAGCTTGCCTCGACATTTTCGTCAATCCTAACCGATTCGGGCAGTCGACCATGGTCACAACGCATCCGACAAGTTGGGCTTCAACGATGGAACATAATCGAGTAACGTGCCAATCATTCTAGATTAAACGTTTCAGCAAGCGTATTTTCTGGGTTAAATAGGCTTTGGCAGGTTCTGCCGCAAAACCGCCAAAGATTGTTTTCAGACAAAAGCCTAAGCTGAATCATTCAAAACAATACCTGGCACCCCAAGGTGCCAAAAAGGAGAAAGCATGCTCGAGCTCACCATAGAGCAGATTTCCATGGGCCAGTCGGCTGTGGATAAGTCCGCAGCGCTGCAATTACTGGCCGGGCATCTGGTCGCTGACGGCCTGGTGGCCGACGGTTATCTCGCCGGCCTGCAGGCCCGTGAAGCCCAGGGCTCGACCTTTCTCGGTCAAGGTATTGCCATTCCCCACGGTACGCCACAAACCCGCGATCAGGTATTTACCACCGGTGTGCGGCTGATGCAGTTCCCCGAAGGCGTCGATTGGGGCGACGGGCAGACCGTTTACCTGGCCATTGGTATCGCCGCCAAATCCGACGAACACCTGCGCCTGTTGCAACTGCTGACCCGCGCCCTCGGCGAGACCGATCTGGGGCAGGCCCTGCGACGCGCCAGTTCCGCCGAAGCCTTGCTCAAACTGTTGCAAGGCGCGCCGCAGGAGTTGGCGCTGGATGCGCAGATGATTGGCCTGGGCGTTGCCGCTGAAGATTTCGAAGAGCTGGTCTGGCGCGGTGCGCGATTGCTGCGCCAGGCCGACTGCGTGAGCAACGGTTTTTCGGCGGTGTTGCAACAGGTCGAAGCACTGCCGCTGGGCGACGGCCTGTGGTGGCTGCACAGCGAGCAAACGGTGAAGCGTCCGGGACTGGCCTTTGTCACCCCGGACAGACCGCTGCGCTATCTCGGCCAACCCCTGCACGGGTTGTTCTGCCTGGCGAGTCTGGGCGAGGCCCATCAGGCGTTGCTCGAACGTCTGTGCGCCTTGCTGATTGAAGGTCGCGGCCATGAATTGGGTCGTGCCACCAGTTGCCGGGCGGTGCTGGAAGTGCTCGGCGGTGAAGTGCCGGCGGATTGGCCAAGTACGCGCATCGCGCTGGCCAACGCCCATGGATTGCATGCGCGTCCGGCGAAGATGCTTGCGCAACTGGCCAAAAGCTTTGACGGCGAGATTCGCGTCCGCATCGTCGATAGTCAGGACAGCGCAGTGTCGGTGAAGAGTTTGAGCAAGTTGCTCAGCCTCGGCGCCCGTCGCGGCCAAGTGCTGGAAATCATCGCCGAGCCAACTATTGCCGCCGATGCATTGCCAGCGCTGTTGGCTGCGATCGAAGAAGGCCTGGGTGAAGAAGTCGAACCGTTGCCACCGGTGACCCAGCCCCGGGAAGAGATTATCGAGGTGGCCGAAGTGCTGCTGGCGCCGGCCTCCGGCAGCCTGGTGCAGGCCATCGCCGCCGCGCCGGGGATCGCCATCGGCCCGGCGCATATTCAAGTCCTGCAAACCATCGAGTACCCGCTGCGCGGTGAGTCGGCCGCGGTCGAGCGCGAGCGTCTCAAGCAAGCGCTGGCGACGGTGCGCCATGACATTCAGGGCTTGATCGAACGCAGCAAGGCCAAGGCTATTCGCGAGATTTTCATCACCCATCAGGAAATGCTCGACGATCCGGAACTGACCGATGAAGTCGACAGCCGTCTCAAGCAGGGTGAAAGCGCCGAAGCGGCGTGGATGTCCGTGATCGAAGCCGCGGCCAAACAGCAGGAAGCCTTGCAGGATGCCTTGCTCGCCGAACGCGCTGCCGATTTGCGCGACATTGGCCGGCGTGTGCTGGCGCAACTGTGCGGCATCGTAACCCCGAGCGAGCCGGATCAACCGTACATTCTGGTGATGGATGAAGTCGGCCCGTCCGATGTAGCGCGTCTCGATCCTACCCGCGTGGCCGGCATTCTCACCGCCCGTGGCGGCGCCACGGCCCACAGCGCGATTGTTGCGCGAGCGTTGGGGATTCCGGCACTGGTCGGTGCCGGGCCGGCGGTGCTGTTGCTGGCGCCGGGTACGCCGTTGTTGATCGACGGACAGCGCGGTCGCCTGCACGTGGATGCCGATGCCGCGACCTTGCAACGCGCCACCGAAGAACGCGATACCCGCGAACAGCGTTTGAAGGCCGCCGCCGAACAACGCCATCAACCCGCGTTGACCACCGACGGTCATGCGGTCGAAGTGTTTGCCAACATTGGTGAGAGCGCCGGCGTGACCGGCGCGGTCGAGCAGGGCGCCGAAGGCATTGGCCTGCTGCGCACCGAACTGATTTTCATGGCCCACCCGCAAGCGCCGGACGAGGCGACCCAGGAAGCCGAATACCGCCGCGTCCTTGACGGCCTCGCCGGAAGGCCGCTGGTGGTGCGTACCCTCGATGTCGGCGGCGACAAACCGCTGCCCTATTGGCCGATTGCCAAGGAAGAAAACCCGTTCCTCGGCGTGCGCGGCATTCGCCTGACCCTGCAACGTCCGCAGATCATGGAAGCGCAATTGCGCGCCTTGCTGCGCGCCGCCGACAACCGTCCGTTGCGCATCATGTTTCCCATGGTCGGCAGCGTCGATGAGTGGCGCCAGGCGCGAGACATGACTGAACGCTTGCGCCTGGAAATCCCGGTCGCGGACCTGCAGCTGGGGATCATGATCGAAGTGCCGTCGGCGGCATTGCTGGCGCCGGTGCTGGCCAAGGAAGTCGATTTCTTCAGCGTCGGCACCAACGACCTGACGCAGTACACCCTGGCCATCGACCGTGGTCATCCGACGCTTTCCGCCCAGGCCGATGGCTTGCACCCGGCGGTGCTGCAACTGATCGACATCACCGTGCGCGCGGCCCATGCCCACGGTAAATGGGTCGGCGTGTGCGGCGAATTGGCGGCGGATCCCCTGGCCGTGCCGGTGCTGGTTGGCCTCGGTGTGGATGAACTCAGTGTCGGTGGTCGCAGCATCGCCGAGGTCAAGGCGCGGATTCGCGAACTCAGCCTCGCCCAGACTCAAATGCTTGCCCGAGAGGCGCTCGCCGTGGGCAGCGCCAATGACGTGCGCGCCTTAGTGGAGGCCCTGTAATGGCCCGGATTCTTACCCTGACCCTCAACCCGGCGCTCGACCTCACTGTCGAGTTGTCGCGACTGGAGCCCGGTCAGGTCAACCGCAGCGACACCATGCACACCCACGCTGCCGGCAAAGGGGTGAACGTGGCGCAGGTGCTGGCGGACCTCGGGCATCAGCTGACGGTCAGTGGTTTTCTCGGTGAGGACAATCTGCAAGCGTTCGAAACCCTGTTCGCCAGGCGTGGTTTTGTCGATGCGTTCATCCGCGTTCCCGGCGAAACCCGCAGCAATATCAAACTGGCGGAAAGCGACGGTCGCATCACCGACCTCAATGGTCCGGGACCGATGGTCGGCGCGGCGGCGCAGCAGGCGCTGCTCGAACGCCTCGATCAGATTGCGCCGGGGCATGACGCCGTCGTCGTGGCCGGCAGTCTGCCGCAAGGTGTCAGCCCGCAGTGGTTGCAGGCGCTGATCATGCGCCTGAAAAACCTTGGTTTGAAAGTCGCCCTCGACACCAGCGGCGAAGCATTGCGCGCCGCGCTCAATGCCGGCCCATGGCTGATCAAGCCCAACAGCGAAGAGCTGGCCGAAGTGCTGGGCAGCGAAGCGGTTTCGGTCCTGGCCCAGGCGCAAGCCGCCAGCCGTTTGCACGCTCAGGGCATCGAGCATGTGGTGATCTCCCACGGTGCCGAGGGCGTCAACTGGTTCAGTGTCGGCTCGGCGCTGCATGCCACGCCGCCCAAGGTCAGCGTCGCCAGCACGGTGGGCGCGGGCGATTCGTTGCTGGCCGGCATCCTTCACGGATTGGTCAGCGCCGACACGCCCGAGCAAACCTTGCGCACGGCCACGGCGATTGCCGCAATGGCGGTTACCCAGATCGGTTTCGGAATCAGCGATGCGGCGCACCTGGCGCAGCTCGAACAGGGTGTGCGCGTGCGTCCCCTGACAGAACAATAAGAGGGTTGGTCATGAAGTTAGCCATTGTTACTGCCTGCCCGAACGGCATGGTCACCAGTGTGCTGTGCGCTCGCTTGCTGGATGCCGCAGCCCAGCGCCAGGGTTGGAGCACCAGTGTCGAAATCAGCGATGCTGCACATCCCGAACGGCAAATGTCGGCAGCCACGATTGAAGCCGCCGAGTGGGTCTTGTTGGTCACCAGTGCCCCGGTGGACATGTCGCGATTCGTCGGCAAACGCGTCTACCAGAGCACCCCGGCCCTGGCCCTGCAAGATGTGGAGTCAGTGCTGCGTCGCGGGGCCGAAGAGGCGCAGGTTTACCTCGCCGCTGAAGCCATCGCTGAACCGGTAGAGACCGCAAAAAATGCGCCGCGCCTGGTCGCGATCACCGCGTGTCCGACCGGTGTCGCCCACACCTTCATGGCCGCCGAAGCGTTGCAGCAAGCGGCCAAGCGTTTGGGCTATGACCTGCAGGTGGAAACCCAGGGGTCGGTCGGCGCGCGCAATCCGTTGAGCGCGCAGGCCATCGCCGATGCCGATGTGGTGCTGCTGGCGGCGGACATCGAAGTCGCCACCGAGCGTTTCGCCGGCAAGAAGATTTACCGTTGCGGCACCGGCATCGCCCTCAAGCAAGCCGAAGCGACCCTGAACAAAGCCCTCGCCGAAGGCACCCAGGAAAGCGCAGCCAGCGGCGCCAAAGGCCCGGCCAGACAAGAGAAAACCGGCGTCTATAAACACCTGCTGACCGGCGTGTCGTTCATGTTGCCGATGGTGGTGGCGGGCGGTTTGATGATCGCCTTGTCATTCGTGTTCGGTATCACCGCGTTCAAGGAAGAGGGCACACTCGCGGCGGCGCTGATGCAAATCGGCGGTGACACGGCGTTCAAACTGATGGTGCCGCTGCTGGCGGGTTACATCGCCTACTCGATTGCCGACCGGCCGGGCCTGGCGCCGGGGATGATCGGCGGACTGTTGGCGAGTACCCTGGGCGCGGGTTTTATTGGCGGGATCATCGCCGGTTTCATCGCCGGTTACGCGGCGCAGGCGATCAATCGTTATGCGCGGTTGCCGCAAAGCCTCGAGGCGTTGAAACCGATTTTGATCATCCCGCTGCTGGCCAGTTTGTTCACCGGTCTGGTGATGATTTACGTCGTCGGTAAACCAGTGGCCGGCATGCTTGCCGGGCTCACGCAATTCCTCGACAGCATGGGCACCACCAACGCGATTCTGCTCGGTGTGCTGCTGGGCGGAATGATGTGCGTCGACCTCGGTGGGCCGATCAACAAGGCCGCCTATGCGTTCTCGGTGGGGCTGTTGGCTTCGCAGAGTTATGCGCCGATGGCCGCGACCATGGCCGCCGGCATGGTGCCGCCGATTGGTCTGGGCATCGCCACGTTGATCGCCCGGCGCAAGTTCGCCCAGACCGAGCGCGAGGCGGGTAAAGCGGCGCTGGTGTTGGGTTTGTGCTTCATCTCCGAAGGGGCGATTCCGTTTGCTGCGAAAGATCCGCTGCGAGTGATCCCGGCGAGCATTGCCGGTGGTGCGCTAACCGGCGCGTTGTCGATGTATTTCGGCTGCAAGTTGATGGCGCCCCACGGTGGTTTGTTCGTGCTGCTGATCCCGAATGCGATCAATCATGCGTTGCTGTATCTGCTGGCGATTGTCGCCGGGAGTCTGTTGACGGCGGTGGTGTATGCGCTGGTGAAGCGACCAGAAGTGGTGGAATTGGCGGTAGAACCCGTCAGCGCGTAATCCTTTGTAGGAGCCGGCTTGCTGGCGATAGCGGTTTTCATATCGCCATCGCCAGCAAGCCGGCTCCTGCACGGTCGATGTCACATCCAGGTCATGCCTGCGTGTTTTAGTTTTTCCTTTTCCAGGGAGAACACCATGAGCGATTTCAACCTTGGCCGCCGGCGTGTGATGCAAGCCGTTGGCGCCGGGCTGCTGTTGCCGGGGTTGGCGCCTGCGGTCATCGCCTCGGTCAAGGATCGACCGCAACTCACCGATGGCGTGCAGTCGGGCGACCTGCTCGGTGACCGTGCAATCATCTGGAGTCGCAGTGACCGACCGGCGCGGATGGTGGTGGAGTGGGACACTCGCAGTCTGTTTCCCAACCCACGGCGATTCGTCTCGGCGCTGGCCGATGCCCGCACCGACTTCACCGCCCGTGTCGAGCTGACCGGGTTGCCCGCCGATCAGGCCATTTTCTACCGCGTACGATTTGAAGACGCCCAAAGCGGTGTCGCCAGCGAACCGTGGTTCGGCCACTTGCGCAGCGTGCCGCAAACCCGCCGCGATATTCGCTTCGTCTGGAGTGGCGACACCGTCGGCCAGGGCTATGGCATCAATCCCGACATCGGTGGCATGCGCATCTACGAAGCCATGCGCTTGCGCCTGCCGGACTTTTTTATCCACAGCGGCGACACCATCTACGCCGACGGCCCCGTGCCGGCCCAACTCACCACCGAAAGCGGTCGCGTGTGGCGCAACATCACCACCGAAGCCAAGAGCAAAGTCGCCGAAACCCTGGACGATTATCGCGGCAATTACCGCTACAACCTGATGGACGAAAACATCCGTCGCTTCAACGCCGAAGTACCGCAGATCTGGCAGTGGGACGACCACGAAGTGGTGAACAACTGGTCGCCGGGCAAGCAACTGGATGAGCGTTACAAGAGCAAAGATATCCACAGCCTGGTGGGCCGTGCGCGTCAGGCCTGGCTCGAATATGCACCGATGCGTTTGCAGAGCGCCGATGGCGGCGGGCGGATTTATCGCCAGCTCAGTTACGGGCCGTTGCTCGATGTGTTCGTGCTCGACATGCGCAGCTATCGCGAGGCCAATGATGACAACCTCGGTGACGCCAAACCTTTCCTCGGGCGAGAGCAACTGGACTGGCTGAAGGCGTCGCTCAAAGCCTCCAGGGCCCAATGGAAAATCATCGCCGCCGACATGCCCATCGGACTCGGCGTGCCCGATGGCGAGGTCAGCCCCGGTGTTGCACGCTGGGAGGCGGTGGCCAATGGCGATCCGGGACCGGCCCAGGGGCGCGAGCTGGAAATCGCCGAGCTGCTGGGCTTTCTGCGGGCGCAGCAGGTGCGCAACTTCGTCTGGCTGACGGCGGATGTGCACTATTGCGCGGTCCACCATTACCATCCGGAGCGTGCCGCGATTCAGGACTTCGAACCGTTTTGGGAATTCGTCGCAGGTCCCCTGAACGCCGGGAGCTACGGGCCCAATCCGCTGGATAAAACGTTCGGCCCGCAAGTGGTGTTCCAGAAGGCACCGCCCGCGCAGAACACGTCACCGTTTGCCGGGTTTCAGTTTTTTGGTGAGGTGAATATCGAGGGGCAGAGCGGGGAGTTGAGCGTGGTGTTGCGGGATCTGGATGGGGTGGCGGTGTTTGAGCAAAAACTGCAGCCGGTTTGACCCGACGACACAGCCCTTTGTGGGAGCGAGCTTGCTCGCTCCCACAAGTTTTTTTTGCTGGATCAGTAAACGTCGCGGCGGTAGCGGCCTTGTTCGATCAGGCGCTGCACTTGGGCAGCACCCAGCACATCGTTGAGCACTTGATCCACTCCGGACGCCATGCCCTGCAAGCTGCCGCAGATGTAGATCACAGCGCCATCCGCGAGCCATTTCTTCAGCTCACTGGCTGACTCGCGCAGGCGATCCTGCACGTAGATCTTCTCGGCCTGATCCCGCGAGAACGCCAGATCCAGACGCTGCAGATCACCGGAAATCAGCCACTCTTCCAGCTCGTCGCGACACAGGTAATCGTGTTCGCGATTGCGCTCGCCGAACAGCAGCCATTGACGTGTTTGGCCATCGGCAATCCGCGCCTTGAGCAAGCTGCGCAACCCGGCCAGACCGGTGCCGTTGCCGAGCAGAATCATTGGCACCGGTTCGTTCGGCAGATGGAAGCCGCTGTTGCGACGGACCCGCAGGCTGATGCTGCCGCCAACCGGCGCGTGTTCGGTGAGCCAGCCGGAACCGACGCCGAGGCTGCCATCGGCATGCAGTTCCTGGCGCACGATCAATTCCAGAATGCCGTCGGCGGCAATCGAAGCAATCGAGTATTCGCGCATGGCCAGCGGCACGAGGGCATCGACCAAGGCTTGTGCGTGCAGGCCCACCAGGTGGCTGCGGTTTTCCGGCAGTTGACGGCTGGCGAGGGCTTGCTCCAGAGGTTGCGAGAGACCCTCGTGTTCAATCGTGGCGCGACCGTCGATCCCCAGGCCATCGAGGAAGTGCTCGATCGCCCAAGGGCAGTTGCGCGGCAACACTTCCACCAGGTCACCGGCCAGCCAACTGCTAGTGGTGGGCGCGGTCAGGCCGAGCAAATAGACGGGCGAACCGCTGCTGCCCGGGTTGAGCTGCTCGCGGCGGGTCAGGGTCCAGTTGTCGTAGCTCGGTGCTTGCCAGGCGTCCACCGGCGCCTGACCGGTCAACAGGCCAAGTTGCTGCTGCCAGTGACGCAAAGCGTAAGGGTCGCCGCTGTCGACCTCCACAGGGGCGAACAGGGTCTTGCCGCCGTGTTCGCCGAGCCAGTTGTGCAGGCGTCGGGCGAAACCACAGAAGTGTTGATACTGGCGGTCACCGAGACCGAGGACGGCGTAGTTCAGGCTTTCCAGGCTCAAGCTGCGGCCCAGCAGCTTGCGTTCAAAACCACGGGCGCTGTCTGGCGCTTCGCCGTCGCCGAAGGTGCTGACCACGAACAGCGCGTTGCTCGAGTCACGCAGGTCCTGCTCGCTGACATCCGCCAGCGGCTGGACCTTGACCGGCAGGCCGGCAGCCTGCAATTGGCCGGCGGTTTGCCACGCCAGTTGCTCGGCAAAGCCGCTCTGGCTGGCGAAACCGATCAGCCATGCCGACGCGTCGCTGCCCGGTTGCGCGAGGCCTTTGCGGGCGTCCTTGATCTGGCGTTTCTTGCGTCGACGATCGAGGTACAACATCCAGCCCGTGATGAAGAACAGCGGCATGGTCAGCGCGGTGATCGTCAGGATGATTCGCCCACCGATGCCGAAATAACTGCCGACGTGCAGCGCGTAGATGCTGGTCAGCAACTGCGCCTTGAAGCTCTTGTCGCTGTAGCGGTCGTGACGCTTGATCACACCGGTGACCGGATCGAGGGTGATCTGGTTCAGCGCACGGTCGTGGGGCGAGTCTTTGAGCAGGTAAAAAACGGTCGCCGGTTGTCCGGCCACCGGCGGCATGCGGGTGTTATAGAAACTCAGGCCGGGACCGGCCGCGCTGTAGATGCTGCTCCACATCGCCGAATAGTCCGCCGTCGGTGCCGGACCTTTCGGGGCCGGGCCGCGACCACCGCGCACGCGTTCGTTCTGCGGTGAGTCGGAGAGCAATTGGTTCAGGCCCTTGTTGTACCACTCGTAGGACCAGGACAACCCGGTCAGCGCCGACAAGAGATAAAACACCAGGCACCAGGTGCCGGCGACCGAATGCAGGTCCCAGTTGAAGCTGCGACCTTTTTTCTTCCAGTCGAGGGTCAGCCAGGCGCGCCAGCTTTTCCATTGGCGCGGCCAGCGCAGATAGAGGCCGGACAGGCAGAAGAACACCAGGATCAGGGTGCAGGCGCCGGTGATTTGCCGACCGGTATCGCCCATGGCGAGGAAACGGTGCAGTTGCAGCATCAGGCCGAAGAATTGCTGGCCGCTAGCGTTACCCAGCAGTTCGCCGGTGTACGGGTCGAAGAAACGCATGGGGCCGCGACGCTCACCCGGTGCCGGGGTGAAGAAGGCTTTTGCGGCGATGTCGCTGTCGATGTCGACCGAGAGCATCGCAACTTTCAGGCTCGTGGCCGCTTCGATTTTTGCTACCAGTTCAGCAGGCGGCAGCACCCCGGCGACCTGTTTCTGCACCTGCAACACAGACGGGTTCAACGCATACAGGATCTCATCCTGAAACGACACCGTCGCCCCGGTGATCCCCATCAGGGCCAGGACCAGTCCGGCGCTGATGCCAAAAAACCAGTGCAACTGGAACAGGGTTTTCTTCAACACGTTGCTCGCCTTGTTCGTTCAAAAATGATCATCACGGCGCGCATTATGATGCCGTGGGTTTTCGAGAAACATTCTTTTTTACACGCAAAAGCCCCGCTCACCTGGATGAGCGGGGCCTTGCCCAATGTAGGAGCTGGCGAAGCCTCCGGCAGCTCCTACGATCAGAAGTGGAAATTGGTGCTCAGCAAAGCAGTACGGCCCGCCGCCTGGTTGGCGAAGTGAGTCGAGAAGGCCTTGTCGTAATAGGTTTCGTCGGTCAGGTTCTGCACGTTCAATTGCAGGTCGATGTTTTTGGTCAGCTTGTAGGCGGCCATTGCATCGTAGCGAACGTAGGAATCAACCATGGTGGTGTTGGCAGCGCTACCGAAGACGTCGTCGACATAGAACGCGCCGCCGCCGATGGTCAGCTTTGGTGTGACTTGGTAGGTCGTCCACAGGCTGGCGCTGTTCTTCGGGGTGTTCGGCAGTTCGTTGCCATTGTTGGCTCGGTTGGCCGGCAAGTCGCCGCCATCCACTTGCTCGCTGTCCATGTAGGCGTAACCGGCGAACACCTGCCACTGGTCGGTCAGTTTGCCGGTGGCCGACAGTTCGAAACCTTGAACGCGGGTTTTACCGACGTTCTCGTAAGTGGTGGTGTTGGTTTGCACACGAGCGTTGTCTTTCTCGGTGCGGAAGATGTCTGCCGTCAGCGACAGACGATCATTCAACAGATCCCACTTGGTGCCGATTTCGTAGTTCTTGGTGGTTTCCGGTTCCATGTCGCTGCTCAGCAGGTTGCCGTTGCGATCCGGGGTGCCGCCCAGCGGGTTGCCGTCCTGGCCTTCGCCGAGGGTCGCGCCCGGTGGCGTTGCCGATGTTGCGTAGGAGGCGTAGATGCTGCCGTTTTCCGCTGGCTTGTAGACCACGCCGAACTGACCGGTCACGAACTCGCTGACGTCATCGCCCTTGGAAGTGGTGGTGCCGGCCGCGTTGTAGGTTTTGTAGTCGGTGTCGAAATGGTCGTAGCGCAGGCCCATGTTCACCAGCCACTGCTCGGACAGCGTCAGGGTGTCGAACACGTAGAGCGCGTAGGTTTTACCCGTGGTATCGGTGCCGGCGTAGTTGCGCGAGATGGCGCCGTTCCAGGGATCGCCCGGGTTCGGGTTCGACAGTGAGGTGCAGTTGTAACCGCTTGGTGCGCCGATGATTGCCGGGTTGCAAGTGGTGGTCACTGCGGGTGTCCCCGGCGTGGTGTCGGTGTTGACGGTGTACGAGGATTTCTGGCTTTCCTCGCGGCTCAACTCGATACCGGTGGCGAAGCTGTTCTTGAAGCCGGCGATGTACACGTCACCAAACAGGTCGGTCTGGTTGGTGGTGGTCTCGGTGTTGCTGACGCGGGTGTTGGCCCGGCGCCAGACGCTGCCATTGTTGACGTTGCCCTTGCTGTCGTCCGGCTGGGTCAGGATGTAGTCCTGCATGCTGGAGCCGTGACGCAGGGTGTTCTTCACGGTCAACGCGTCGTTCAGGTCGTGCTCGATGGAGATGGTCGCAGTGTCGGTGCGGCCCTTGCGGAAGTCGCGGCCGTCGAGTCCATAGAAGTTGCTGCTGTCGCCACCGTCTTCCGGTTTGTCCGGGTTGGACTTGGTGCGACCCGCTGCGAGATTGGTCGGAATCGAATAAGGAATGCCCGAGTCCGGCGTGTCGTTGCTTTCGAGATGGTAGTAGTCGAGGTTGACCCGGGTGTCGGTGCCCAGGCCGAAGGCCAGCGACGGTGCCACGCCCCAGCGGTCGTAATCGACGCTGTCACGGCCGGCGACGTTGCTTTCGTGGCTCATCAGGTTCAGACGGCCGGCGACGGTGTCGGAAAACTGATAGTTGCCGTCCATGGTGTAACGCTGGGTCTGGTCGGAACCCCAGGTGAAACCACCGTCGAACGAGTTGCCCAGGTGCGCTTTCTTGCTCACCAGGTTGATGCTGCCGCCCGCCGCGCCACGGCCGCCGATGGCCGAGTTCGGGCCTTTGCTGACTTCGATCGATTCTACGGCGAAGATCTCGCGGCTCTGCGAACCGGTGTCGCGCACGCCGTCGAGGTAGGTGTCGCCCTGGGCATCGAAACCGCGAATGAACGGACGGTCGCCCTGCGGGTTGCCGCCTTCACCGGCACCGAAGGTGATGCCTGGAACGGTGCGCAGCGCATCTTGCATGTTCAGGGCGCCGGTGTCCTTGAGGACTTGTTGCGGGATGACCGTAACCGAGCGTGGGGTGTCGACCAGCGGTGCGGTGTACTTGGGAGAGGACGCTTTTTCGACGTTGTAGGTCGTCTCGTCCTGGGCTTCACCGGTAATGGCGGTGGCACCGAGGGAGATCGTGTTGCCCGGCGCTTTCTCGTCGGTCTTTTCAGCCGCGAAAACCATGTGGCCAGCGGAGCCGGCAGTGATCGCCACGCCAATTGCAGAAGCGAGTAAACGCGGTGAACTGACGGGTAATTGTGCTTGTTGACGTGACATTTTTATTCCCCTCCCCAAGGATTTGAGGCGGCGGAATATAGGGTAAACACGTATTCGTATCAATTGCGAAACATTACTATTCGCACTGAATTTACATTCTTTACAATTTAGCCTTACGGTTTTTACTGTTTCGTTCGTCTGGCGGGTTTTACATGGGCAATAAGAATCAATATCATTGCCATCCTTTTGCCCCAGGTGTCTTCACCATGTTGCTGCACATTCCCGGCCTGTTCGAAAAAGAAGAAGTGCAGCGCATTCGCGAGGCTCTGGAACAGGCTGATTGGGCCGACGGCAAGATCACCGCCGGTTATCAATCGGCCAAGGCCAAGCACAATTTGCAGTTGCCGGAAGGCCATCCGCTGGCCAAGGAGATTGGCGCGGCCATGCTCGAACGGCTGTGGAAGAATCCGCTGTTCATGTCAGCGGCATTGCCGCACAAGGTGTTTCCTCCGTTGCTGAACTGTTACACGGCCGGTGGCAGTTTCGATTTCCACATCGACAACGCCGTGCGCCAGCCCAAGGGCAGCATTGAACGGGTGCGCACTGATCTGTCGGCCACGCTGTTCTTCAGCGAGCCCGAGGATTACGACGGCGGCGAGCTGGAAATCCAGGACACCTACGGCACCCAGCGTGTGAAGTTGCCCGCCGGCGACATGGTCTTGTACCCAGGCACCAGCCTGCACAAGGTCAACGCGGTCACTCGCGGCACGCGCTATGCCTCGTTCTTCTGGACGCAGAGCCTGGTGCGTGAAGACAGTCAGCGGGCGCTGCTGTTCGAGATGGACGGGGCGATCCGGCAACTGACCCAGGATGTGCCCGATCATCCATCGCTGATCCGCCTGACGGGCACTTATCACAACCTGTTGCGCCGCTGGGTCGAGGTATGAGTTTTCAATTGCGTCGTGAGGAAGTCCTCGACGGCGATGCGCTTAAATCCATGCTCGAAGAAAGCCCGGCCCGTGCCGCCCAGGCCATTCTGATGGCCGCCCGTGAAGACGTCCTCGATGCCCAGGCGCTGCTCGGGCAGATTCTGCTGGACGGGCAGGGCATCGCTCAGGATCAGCCGCTGGCCGTGCGCTGGTTCGACATCGCCGCACGGCGCGGGCATTTGATGGCGCGCAACATGCTCGGCCGTTGTCATGAGCATGGTTGGGGATGCGAGGCTGATGCTGCGCTGGCCGCTCGGCATTATCAGATGGCCGCCGAAGTCGGGCTGGATTGGGCGATGTACAACTACGCCAACCTGTTGGCGACCGGGCGCGGGGTGGTTGAGGATCAGTTGCAAGCGCTCGATCTCTATCGCCGCGCGGCTGAACTGGGCCATGCGAAATCGATGAACCTGCTGGGGCGATATCTGGAAGAGGGACAGGTCTGCCCGAAGGATTTGAAAGCCGCGCATGACTGGTATCGACGCTCGGCCGAGGGCGGGGATTTTCGCGGACAGTTCAGCTTTGCAGCAGTATTGGCTGATCAAGGGAATATCGACGAGGCATTGCAATGGCTGCGCAGGGCGCTGACCGGCGGCAATCTGAATTTCCTGCGGGTCGCGAGTAAAGCGTTGTTAAACGCAACCGATCCGCAAATTCGCGCGTTGGCACCGGCGTACGCCCAGCGCCTCGCCGAACTCGAACAAGTATTCACACCTCTGTAGGAGCCGGCTTGCTGGCGATCCAGGCACCGCGGTTAATCAGACGTTAATCGCCAGCAAGCCGGCTCCTGCAGAACACCCTCAAAAAAGCCCATGACGCGTCATGGGCTTTTTGATTTCTGCGTGACGTAATTACACGTAGAACGACTTCAGCGGCGGGAAGCCATTGAACTCGACGGCGCTGTAGCTGGTGGTGTATGCACCGGTCGACAGCCAGTACAGGCGATCACCGATGGCCAGGTTCAGCGGCAGGCCGTACTTGTAGTTTTCGTACATGATGTCGGCGCTGTCGCAGGTCGGGCCGGCGATCACGACTTCTTCCATCTCGCCTTTCTTCTCGGTCCAGATCGGGAACTTGATGGCTTCGTCCATGGTTTCGATCAAACCGGAGAATTTGCCCACATCCGTGTACACCCAACGCTCGACGGCGGTACGGGATTTACGCGCGACCAGCACCACTTCGCTGACCAGGATGCCGGCGTTGGCGATCAGCGAACGGCCCGGCTCGAGGATGATTTCCGGCAGATCGTCACCGAAGTCTTCCTTGAGGAAGCGGATGATTTCTTCAGCGTAGGTTTCCAGGCTGTTGGTGCGGGTGATGTAGTTGGCCGGGAAGCCACCGCCCATGTTGATCAGCTTCAGGTGGATGCCGTCTTCTTCTTTCAGACGTTCGAAAATCACTTTGACCTTGGCAATCGCCGCGTCCCAGACGCTGATGTCGCGCTGCTGCGAACCCACGTGGAACGAGATGCCGTAAGGCACCAGGCCCAGGTCACGGGCGAGGATCAGCAGGTCCATGGCCATGTCGGTCTGGCAACCGAATTTACGCGACAACGGCCAATCGGCAGTGGTCGAGCCTTCGGTCAGGATGCGGACGTAGACTTTCGAACCCGGTGCAGCCTTGGCAATGTTGCGCAGGTCGGCTTCGGAGTCGGTGGCGAACAGGCGCACGCCCTTGTCGTAGAAGTAGCGGATGTCCCTGGATTTCTTGATGGTGTTGCCGTAGCTGATCTGGTCGGCGCTGACGCCGCGGCTCAGCACTTTGTCCAGCTCGTAGATCGAGGCGATGTCGAAGCTCGAGCCTTTCTCTTTGAGCAGGTCGATGATTTCCACGGCCGGGTTGGCCTTGACCGCGTAGTAGACCTTGGCGAATTCGAAACCGGCGCGCAGGTCGTCGTAGGCCTGGCTGATCATCGCGGTGTCGATCACCACGAACGGGGTTTCTTGCTTGTCGGCGAACGCCTTCATTTTCTGAAAGGTTTCGCGCGCGAAATAGTCTTCGACCTGGATCGACATACTTGGGAGCTCCTAATGGCAAACGGGTAAAAACAATGGGTGCAAATGAACGTCCTCCGTATCCCCACTTTGGTTCGCCTACTTCCCAAGGCATGTCGCCGAAAGCAAAAAGGCCATGGGAAGCGCTGCTTTCCCTTGGCCTTGCTGTCTCGTCGTCAGTACTTGAGCCGGATGGATCGTTTCCAGCATGGACGTTCGGCGCGAACTTTAGGGCGTGAGGGGCTTGAGATCAACAAAAAATGTCGCGTTTTTGCACGCTTCCGTCGTGCGGTCCCTGACAGCTACTGATGTAACCGACCTGCATGACAGTGTGATGTTCCCGTTGCAGGGAGAATTGAGGTGTTTCAGCGGGGATTTGTGTTGCCCCCATCGCGGGCAAGCACGCTCCCACAGGTTTTTTGCTGCACACACTATTTGTGTACGACAGAAACCACTGTGGGAGCGGGCTTGCCCGCGATTGCGTCGGATCAGGCGACAGCGATTTCGGCTGGCGAAACGATGCTGGTCTTGCCGCCTCGAGACTTGCCCGAGCTCAAATACTCGGCAATCGATTCCTGGGTCACTTCCCCGAGGAACACCCGCTCGGCATCCATCACCGGCAACCACGCACGATTGAACTCGTACATGCGCGACAACAGAATGCGCAAATGCTCGTCATAGGCGGCCGTGGCATTGAACTCGCGCAGGTATTGCCCGCAAGTGCCGGTCTGACGGTGCAGGTCGCGGCGGCGAACGTAGCCCAGCGCCTTGTTCTCGGTGCAGGTCACCACCACGTAGCGGCGGTCGTACTCGTCCATCAACTCCAGCGCATCGGCCACCGGTGTTTCCGGGCTGACGGATGGCGCGTTGTCCGCCGCGTCTTCGGCTTTGACCAGCAACAAGCGCTTGAGCGTGCTGTCCTGGCCGACGAAGTTGCTGACAAACTCATCCGCAGGATGGGCGAGCAGTGTGTCCGGGTGATCGATCTGCAACAGCTTGCCGGCGCGGAAGATCGCGATCTTGTCGCCCAGCTTGATGGCTTCGTCGATGTCGTGGCTGACCATGATCACGGTCTTGTTCAACGCCCGCTGCATTTCGAAGAACTCGTTCTGGATCATCTCGCGGTTGATCGGGTCGACCGCACCGAAGGGTTCGTCCATCAACAGCAGCGGCGCATCGGCCGCCAGCGCGCGGATCACGCCGATCCGTTGTTGCTGGCCGCCGGACAATTCCCGTGGATAACGATGCAGGTATTGCTTGGGTTCGAGCTTGATCATGCTCATCAACTCGCGGGCGCGGTCGTGGCATTTCTGTTTGTCCCAACCGAGCAGTTTCGGCACGACCACGATGTTCTCTTCGATGGTCATGTTCGGGAACAGACCGATCTGCTGGATCACGTAGCCAATGTTGCGACGCAGGGTCACTTCGTCGAGACCGGTGGTGTCTTCACCGTTGATCAGGATCTTGCCCGAGGTCGGCTGGATCAGGCGGTTGATCATTTTCAGCGTGGTGCTTTTGCCGCAACCCGATGGCCCGAGGAACACGCAGATTTCGCCTTCATTGACGGTCAGGCTCACCGAGTCCACGGCTTTGACGTCTTTGCCGTTGCTTTGGAAGGTCTTGCTGAGGTTTTGAAGTTCGATCATTTGAGTAATCCTTTTGGAGTCAGCGAACGTTGCAGCCATTGCAGAAGCAGGTCGGCGAAGATGGCCAGCAAGCTGACCAGCACGGCACCGACAATCAGCATCGACATGTCGCTGCGGCTGATGGAAGCGAGGATGAGTACGCCCAGGCCACCGGCGCCGATGGTGGCGGCGATGGTCATGACGCCGATGTTCATCACCACGGCGGTGCGCACACCCGCAAGGATCACCGGCACCGCGATGGGCAGTTCCACCATGCGCAGGCGCTGGCCGAAGGTCATGCCAATTCCACGCGCGGCTTCACGAATACCCGGTTCGACGCCGGTCAGCGCCAGGTAGGTGTTGCGCATGATCGGCAGCAGCGAATACAGAAACACGGCGGTGATCGCCGGCATCGGCCCAAGGCCCTGGCCGAACTTGGAGTAGAACGGCAGCAGCAGGCCGAACAGAGCAATCGACGGCACGGTCAGCAACACCGTGGCACTGGCCTGCAGGGGACCGGCGAGACTCGGGAAGCGTGTCATCAGGATGCCCAGCGGCACGCCGACCAGAATCGCCAGGCTCACGGCGATCCCGACGAGCGTAATGTGCTGCCAGGTCAGGTTAATCACCTGTTGCCAGTCGAGATGGGAAAAGGCGTTGATAAATTCCATGACTTTTCCTATTCAGTTCAGTGGGTGTTGGCGCAGGAAATCGGCGGCAACGGCTGAAGGACTTTGATGCTCGACGTCGACCCGCGCGTTGAGCTCGCGCATGGTGTTGTCGTCGAACAGTTCAGCCAGTGGCTTGAGCTGTGCGGCCAGTTGCGGATGCGCATCAAGGTAGGCCTGACGCACCACCGGAGCGGCGGTGTAGTCGGGGAAGTAGTGCTTGTCGTCTTCCAGCAACTTGAGCTTGAAGGCGTTGAGGCGCCCGTCTGTGGTGTAGACCAGACCGGCAAACACCTGGCCGTTACGCAGCGCGGTGTAGACCAGGCCGGCGTCCATCTGGCGGATGTTCTTGCGGGTCAGGTTCATGTCGTAGAGCTTGACCATGCCGTCAAGACCGTCCGAACGGTTGGCGAACTCGGTGTCCAGCGCCACCAGATTGTTGGTCCTGGCTTCCTTGCGCAGCACCGTGTTCAGATCGCTGATGCTGTTGATCTGCGGGTATTCGTCCGCAACGTTTTTCGGCAGCGCGAGTGCGTAAGTGTTGCTGAATTTCGACGGTGTCAGCCAGGCCAGGCCTTTTTTCGCGTCGAGTTCTTTCACCCGTGCGTAGGACTGTTTGCTGTCGAGCTTTTCGTCGATATGGTTGTAGGCCACCAGCGACACGCCGGTGTATTCCCAGAGCATGTCCAACTGACCGCTTTCCTGGGCACTGCGGGCAAGGTTGCTGCCCAGACCGCCGGTCACTTGTACCTCGTAACCTTTGGTGCGCAGGTATTGCGAGGTGATCTCGGCCAGCAGGGTTTGCTCGGTGAACACTCGGGCGCCGATGCGGATCAGCGGTTTTTCGGCGGCTTGGGCCAATCCTGCGAACAGCAGGACGCAGCCCAGTAAAAAGCTTGTTGTTTTCATGTCGATTCCTTTGCCGAGGCTTAAGACGGGCGCAAGCCGCGTTCGAGCCAGAGACGGCTGGCGAGTGTCACCAGACCATCGAGCAACAAGGCCAGCAGCGCGGTGCACGCGGCGCCGAGCAGCAATTGCGGCTGATTGTTCAGGGCGATGCCGGGGAAGATCAGGCTGCCGAGACTGTTGGCGCCAATCAGGAATGCCAGCGGCGCGGTCCCGACATTGATTGCCAGCGCCACACGCACACCACCGATGATGATCGGCACGGCGTTGGGCAGTTCGACACGCCACAGCACTTGAGCGGGGGTCATGCCAATCCCGACAGCGGCTTCCTTGAGCGAGCCCTGAACGTTTTTCAGGCCTTCGTAGGTGTTGCGCACGATAGGCAGCAAGGAGGCGAGGAAGAGCGCGAAGATGGCCGGGCCACTGCCGATGCCGAGGATGCCGAGGGCGATGGCGAGCACCGCGAGAGGGGGAACGGTGTTACCGATATTGAAGAACTGCATGAAGCGCTCGGCGCGGCCGATCATGCTCGGGCGGCTGAGGAGGATGCCGGCAGGGATGCCCACGATAAGGGCGGCCAGCATGGACGCGAGGACGAGAATCAAATGAGCTTGCAGGTAAAACAATAAATCGTCGCGGTAGTGTTCGATCGTGTTGATACCGATCCAGTGGATCAGCAGGGCCAGAAGGGCGATTACCAGCGCGCCTCCTATCAGCCCTTTGCCATAGTGGATAGCCACAGGCGGACTCCTTTTTTCAGTCGGCGAACGCAGTCCCGTGTGGCATGCCATGCCTGGCTGCCGGGATCAGATGTTCGCGAGAAGCAGCTCGAACACGCCGGTAAAACGGCCTGCAATCGAGCCATGAGCACAGCCTCGTCAGGCCGAATAGCGGGTGTTTCAGGCCCCCGACGAGTGGTCGTTACGGGGGAGTGGACGTCTCCGTGCTTTAAAAGGTTCCCATCTGCGGCAGCATTTGGCCACCCCGAATGTGCTCAACGGTTCGGTTCTTGGATCAACTTGGGCTATAATCTGCGCCCTTTTTTGAATCACCTGCCAGGCGATTTCCCATGACCAAACAGGCCGCCGAAGTCGCGAAACGCCGCACTTTCGCCATTATTTCCCACCCCGATGCCGGTAAAACCACCATCACCGAAAAGCTCTTGCTGATGGGCAAGGCGATTGCGGTGGCCGGCACGGTGAAATCTCGTAAATCCGACCGCCATGCCACCTCCGACTGGATGGAAATGGAAAAACAGCGTGGTATTTCCATTACCACGTCGGTCATGCAGTTCCCGTATCGCGAGCACATGATCAACCTGCTCGACACCCCGGGCCACGAAGACTTCTCCGAAGATACCTATCGCACCCTGACGGCGGTGGACTCGGCGTTGATGGTGCTCGACGGCGGTAAAGGTGTAGAGCCCCGGACCATCGCGCTGATGGACGTCTGCCGCCTGCGTGACACGCCGATCGTCAGCTTCATCAACAAACTCGACCGTGACATCCGCGACCCGATCGAACTGCTCGACGAAATCGAAGCGGTCCTGAAGATCAAAGCCGCGCCGATCACCTGGCCGATCGGCTGCTACCGCGACTTCAAGGGCGTGTACCACCTCGCCGACGACTACATCATCGTCTACACCGCCGGTCATGGTCATGAGCGCACCGAAACCAAGATCATCGAGAAGCTTGACTCTGACGAAGCGCGAGCGCACCTGGGCGACGAGTACGAGCGCTTCATCGAACAGCTGGAACTGGTGCAGGGTGCCTGCCACGAGTTCAACCAGCAGGAGTTCCTCGACGGTCAGCTGACCCCGGTGTTCTTCGGTACGGCCTTGGGTAACTTCGGTGTCGACCACGTGCTTGACGCTGTGGTCGATTGGGCGCCACGCCCGCTGGCCCGTGTCGCCAACGAGCGCACCGTAGAGCCGGTGGAAGAGAAGTTCTCGGGCTTCATCTTCAAGATCCAGGCGAACATGGACCCGAAACACCGCGACCGCATCGCCTTCATGCGTATCTGCTCCGGCAAGTACGAAAAGGGCATGAAGATGCGCCACGTGCGCACCGGCAAGGACGTGCGCATCGGCGACGCCCTGACGTTCTTCTCCTCCGAGCGTGAGCAACTGGAAGAAGCGTACGCTGGCGACATCATCGGCCTGCACAACCACGGCACCATCCAGATCGGCGACACCTTCAGCGAAGGCGAAGTCCTGGGCTTCACCGGTATCCCGCACTTCGCTCCGGAACTGTTCCGCCGCGTACGCCTGAAAGACCCGCTGAAATCCAAGCAACTGCGCCAGGGCCTGCAACAACTGGCCGAAGAGGGCGCGACCCAGGTGTTCTTCCCGGAGCGCAGCAACGACATCATCCTCGGCGCCGTCGGTGTGCTGCAGTTCGATGTGGTCGCCAGCCGTTTGAAAGAGGAATACAAGGTCGAGTGCTCCTACGAGCCGATCACCGTGTACTCGGCACGCTGGATCGAATGCAGCGACAAGAAGAAGCTTGAAGAATTCTCCAACAAGGCCGTGGAAAACCTCGCGCTGGACGGCGGCGGTCACCTGACCTACCTCGCGCCTACGCGGGTTAACCTGGCACTGATGGAAGAGCGCTGGCCGGACGTGAAATTCCGTGCGACGCGTGAGCATCATTAAGCATTAGGTGTTCAGCAGGGAAAAAGCGAAGCTTTCGGGCTTCGCTTTTTTTTTGTTCTTTTCGGCATAACGCTTATTCAAAACCAGTCTCTACATCCATTGCATTTCCCTCCCATCATTAATGTCCTATCTGGAGAACCCTGCTGACCGGAACTCGATTTCAATCAGCGCCAGACAGGCACTCTTCGACAGGATGGATTCGCTCATGAACAGATTGCTACGTATTTTATTGATGATGAAGGTATTGGTGATGTTGACCCTCGGCAGCTCGGCGGTCTGGGCTGAGTGCGAAGAACACGAGACCCAGGCCTCGAGTGGGCAGGGGGCTTACGGTGAGCTGATGATCGCCAAGTCTGAGTCGGAGCCGGGCGACAAGGGGCAGGGTGGTAGCGAGGGTGACGATGACTCGATGACCGATGATCCGGACTCCGATGACGCTGACGAAGGCGACAGCCAGACCTAAATCGCAGACAAAATAAAACCCCTTCCACTTGAAGTGGAAGGGGTTCGATCAACACAACCCCTGTAGGAGCTAGCCTGCTAGCGATTGCGGTGTGCCGGTAAACAGAAATGTTGACCGGTATACCGCTATCGCCAGCAGGCTGGCTCCCACAGTTTTTACGCCGCGCCGTGCACGAACTGCTCGGCGTAGTGGCAAGCCACTTGGCGGCTGTCGAGCAGGCGCAGGGCCGGCTCTTCAGTACTGCAACGCTCGGTCGCATACGGGCAGCGCTTGTGGAAAGCGCAGCCAGGCGGCGGGTTCAGCGGGTTGGGCAGTTCGCCGACGATCTTGATTTTCGGCTTGTCCGGATCCGGGTGGATGGTCGGCGTCGCCGACAACAGCGCCTGGGTGTAAGGGTGCAGAGGACGGGTGTAGATGTCCTCCTTCGGACCCATTTCCACCGGACGGCCGAGGTACATCACCATCACATGGTCAGCCACATGCCGCACTACCGCCAGGTTGTGGGAGATGAACACGTAGGCGGTGTTGAACTCCTGCTGCAAATCCATGAACAGGTTCAGCACCTGCGCCTGGATCGACACGTCCAGCGCCGAGGTTGGTTCGTCCGCGACCAGCACTTTCGGTTGCAGCATCATGGCGCGTGCCAGGGCGATACGCTGGCGCTGACCGCCGGAGAACATGTGCGGATAACGCTGGTAGTGCTCAGGACGCAAGCCCACCTGCTTCATCATCGCCTGGACTTTCTCGCGACGTTCGGTGGCCGACAGGTTGGTGTTGATCAGCAGCGGCTCGGCCAGTTGATCACCGATTTTCTGCCGCGGGTTCAACGACGCGTACGGGCTCTGGAACACCATCTGCACGTCTTTGCGCAGTTGCTTGCGCTGGGCCTTGTCGGCGCCGGCGACTTCCTGGCCGGCGATTTTCAAGGAGCCCGAAGACGGTTCTTCGATCAGGGTCAGGGCGCGGGCCAGGGTGGATTTGCCGCAACCCGACTCGCCTACGACGGCGAGGGTCTTGCCAGCTTCCAGCTCGAACGACACACCGTTGAGGGCGCGAACGGTGGCGTGACCCTTGAACATGCCGCGGGACACTTCGTAGTGACGGGTCAGGTCGCGGGCGGTAAGTACGACGGCCATTACGCCACCTCCTGGTTCAGCGGGTAGAAGCAGCGGGCGAGGCTGTTGCTTTTCGGGTCAAGGGCCGGACGCTGGGTGCGGCAGTTGTCCTGCACGTACGGGCAGCGCGGCGACAGCAGGCAACCCTGCGGACGGTCATAGCGACCGGGGACGATGCCCGGCAGGGTCGACAGGCGCGAGGCCCCCAGGCTGTGTTCAGGAATAGCCTTGAGCAGCGCTTCGCTGTACGGGTGCGCCGGGATGTCGAACAGTTGCGGCACCTGGCCGACTTCTACGGCTTGGCCGGCGTACATCACACACACACGCTGGGCGGTTTCAGCCACGACCGCGAGGTCGTGGGTGATCAGCACCAGGCCCATGTTCTGCTCTTTCTGCAACGCCAGCAGCAGGTCCATGATCTGCGCCTGGATCGTTACGTCCAGGGCCGTGGTCGGTTCGTCGGCGATCAGCAGTTTCGGCTCGCCGGCAATCGCCATGGCGATGGCCACACGCTGACTCATGCCGCCGGACAGTTGATGCGGGTAGGCATCCATACGGCTGGCGGCACCCGGGATCTCAACTTTTTCCAGCAGTTCGATGGCGCGTTTGCGCGCGGCCTTGCCGGACATTTTCAGGTGCAGGCGCAGCACTTCTTCGATCTGGAAACCCACGGTGTAGCTCGGGTTCAGCGCGGTCATCGGGTCCTGGAACACCATCGACAGGTCTTTGCCGACGATTTGCCGACGCTGACGGTTGCTCAGCTTGAGCATGTCCTTGCCGTCAAAGCTGAGCGAGTCGGCGGTGACGATGCCGGGATGCTCGATCAGGCCCATCAGCGCCATCATGGTCACGGATTTACCCGAGCCCGATTCGCCAACGATGGCCAGCACTTCGCCTTTGTCCACTTTCAGGTCGAGTCCATCGACCACGGGCGTTGCGTTCTTGTCGCCGAAGCGAACGTTGAGATTCTTGATTTCTAGCAGTGACATTGGAATCTCCTCAGGCGGCGTTCTTGAGTTTCGGGTCCAGCGCATCGCGCAGGCCGTCACCCATCAAGTTGATTGCCAGCACGCTGAGCAAAATGGTCAAACCAGGCAGACTGACGACCCACCAGGCGCGTTCGATGTAGTCGCGGGCCGAGGCCAGCATGGTGCCCCACTCAGGGGTTGGCGGTTGTACGCCAAGGCCAAGGAAGCCCAGTGCGGCGGCATCGAGAATCGCCGAAGAGAAGCTCAGGGTCGCCTGAACGATCAGGGGTGCCATGCAGTTCGGCAGAACGGTCACGAACATCAGGCGTGGCAGGCCGGCACCGGCCAGGCGCGCGGCGGTCACGTAGTCGCGGTTCAGTTCGCCCATCACCGCGGCGCGGGTCAGACGAACGTAGGACGGCAGGGAGACCACGGCAATGGCGATCACGGTGTTGATCAGGCCAGGGCCGAGGATGGCGACGATCGCCACGGCCAGCAGCAGGGACGGCAGGGCCAGCATGATGTCCATCAGACGCATGATGGTCGGGCCGACCGCTTTCGGGAAGAAACCGGCGAGCAGACCCAGCAGAATCCCCGGAATCAACGACATGACCACCGACGACAAACCGATCAGCAGCGACAGGCGCGAACCCTGGATCAGGCGCGACAGCAGGTCGCGCCCCAGTTCATCGGTACCGAGCAGGAACTGGATCTGCCCGCCTTCCAGCCAGACTGGCGGGGTCAGCAGGAAATCACGGTATTGCTCGCTCGGGTCGTGGGGGGCAACCCACGGGGCGAAGATGGCGCAGAAAATCACCAGCAGCATGAACATCAGGCCGGCGACGGCGCCCTTGTTCCTGGAGAACGCTTGCCAGAATTCTTTGTACGGCGACGGATACAGCAGGCTTTGATCCACGGCGGACGCGGCGTTGGCTACTGAGGATGTTGGAGTGCTCATGGGTATTGACCTCAGCGCTGATGACGGATGCGTGGGTTGGCAAAGCCGTAGAGGATGTCCACTACGAAGTTGACCAGAATCACCAGGCAGGCGATTAACAGGATGCCGTTTTGCACAACCGGGTAGTCCCGGGCGCCAATGGCTTCGATCAGCCATTTGCCGATGCCCGGCCAGGAGAAGATGGTTTCGGTCAGGACCGCGCCGGCCAGCAGGGTGCCGACTTGCAGGCCGACCACGGTCAGTACCGGGATCAGCGCGTTACGCAGGCCGTGGACGAATACCACACGCGATGGCGACAGGCCTTTGGCGCGGGCGGTACGGATGTAGTCTTCGCGCAGCACTTCGAGCATCGACGAACGGGTCATCCGCGCGATCACCGCCAGCGGAATGGTGCCGAGTACGATGGCCGGCAGGATCAGGTGATGCAGCGCATCGAAGAACGCGCCGACGTCATCGGCCAGCAACGTATCGATCAGCATGAAGCCGGTACGCGGCTCGATGTCGTAGAGCAGGTCGATCCGCCCGGACACCGGGGTCCAGCCCAGGGACACCGAGAAGAACATGATCAGGATCAGGCCCCACCAGAAGATCGGCATCGAGTACCCCGCGAGGGAGATGCCCATCACCCCGTGGTCGAACAGCGATCCTCGCTTGAGTGCCGCAATCACCCCGGCCAGGAGGCCCAGGATGCCGGCGAACAACAGCGCGGCCATGGACAGTTCCAGGGTCGCGGGGAAGAGGGAGGTGAACTCGGTCCAGACACTCTCACGGGTACGCAGGGATTCCCCGAGATCGCCTTGGGCGAGTTTGCCGATGTAATCCAGGTACTGGGCATACAGGGGTTTGTTCAGACCTAGGCGTTCCATTGCCTGAGCGTGCATTTCGGGGTCGACCCTACGTTCTCCCATCATGACTTCCACGGGGTCGCCAGGGATCATGCGTATCAACGCGAAAGTCAGCAAGGTGATGCCGAAGAACGTGGGGATCAGTAACCCCAGTCGGCGGGCAATAAAACTAAACATCGTGTGGTGTACCTCATCAGCCGGTTAGGCGTGCCCGGCAGGCCTGGATCAGGCTGCCGGGAGTTTTCTTATTTACTTCACCTGGGTGGTGGCGAAGTTATTCGTGGTGAGGGGGCTAATGTGATAACCCTCTACGTTGTTGCGCATTGCGGTGAACATTCTAGTGTGTGCCATGCTGATCCATGGCTGGTCCTGGTTAAAAATAACCTGAGCCTGTTCGTACAGTGCAGTACGTTCGGCCGGATCGGTCTTTTCGCGAGCCTGGTCGATCAGTGCCTGGAACTTGTCATTGCACCAGCGTGCGTAGTTTTCGCCGTTCTTGGCCGCTTCGCAACTGAGCATAGGCGTCAGGAAGTTATCCGGGTCGCCGTTATCGCCCGCCCATCCTGCGGAAACCATGTCGTGCTCACCGTTTTTCGCGCGTTTGAGCATTTCGCCCCATTCCATCACGCGGATGTCGATCTTGATCCCGACCTTGGCTAGGTCAGCCTGCATCATCTGCGCGCCGAGCATCGGGTTCGGGTTGGTCGGACCGCCACCGTTACGGGTGAACAGGGTGAAGGTGGTGCCTTCCGGAACACCGGCTTCCTTGAGCAGGGCGCGGGCCTTGTCCAGATCACGAACCGGGTTTTTCAGGCTGTGGTTGTAGCCCAGCAGGGTGTCCGGGTACGGGTTGACCGCCACGGTGGCGTTGCCTTTGCCGAACAGGGCGTTGACGTAGGCTTCCTTGTCGAAGGCGATGTCGATGGCTTTGCGTACCCGCACGTCGCTCAAGTACTTGTGGGTGGTGTTCATGGCGACGTACGAAACGGTCATCGCGTTCAGTTCGTCGACCTTCAGGTTCGGGTCTTTCTTGATGCTCGGGATGTCGTCCGGTTTCGGATACAGCGCGACCTGGCACTCGTTGGCCTTGAGTTTCTGCAGGCGCACGTTGTTGTCGGTGGCGATGGCCAGGATCAGTGCATCGGCCGGTGGCTTGCCACGGAAGTAGTCCGGGTTGGCCTTGAAGCGAACCTGGGCGTCCTTGTTGTAGCGCTGGAAGATGAACGGGCCGGTGCCGACCGGTTTGTTGTTCAGGTCGCCGGCCTTGTTCGCCTTGAGTAGCTGATCGGCGTATTCGGCGGAGTAGATCGACGAGAACGCCATCGCGATGTCGGCCAGGAACGGTGCTTCGCGGCGGGTCAGGGTGAACCTGACCGTGTTGTCGTCGACTTTCTCGACGCTCTTGAGCAGTTCTTTGAAGCCCATGCTTTCAAAGTACGGGAAGCCCACGCTCGACAGTTTGTGCCATGGGTGGTTTGGGTCCAGCTGGCGCTGGAAACTCCAGACCACGTCGTCGGCATTCATGTCGCGGGTGGGTTTGAAGTATTCGGTGGTGTGGAATTTGACGCCTTTGCGCAGATGGAACGTGTAGCTCAATCCGTCTTCGCTGATGTCCCACGATTCGGCCAGTGCCGGAATCACATCGGTGGTACCGGGCTTGAAATCCGCCAGTCGATTGAAGATGGTTTCAGCGACCGCATCGGCGGTGACTGCAGTCGTGTACTGGACCATGTCGAAGCCTTCGGGGCTGGCTTCGGTGCAAACCACCAGCGGCTTGGCCGATACGCCCACCGCGACACTCAGCAAGGCGGCCGCAATGGCCGCACGTAGGGGAAGCATTTTCATCAAGAACCCTCTGCAATCGGTTAAAGGACAAAAGCCGAACGGCGATTCATCACTGAACACGCCGTTCGGCCGGTGCATTACAGAATGTTGAACGGGATGGTGGTCACGAGGCGGAACTCGTTGATGCTGCCGTCAGACTGGTTATCGCTGGCGCGGTGAGCGGTGTAGGTCGCGCGGATAGTCGTGGCCTTGAGCGGGCCGCTCTGTACGGCGTACGTAGAGCCGATGCCGTATTCGTAGTGGTGCTCGCCGTCCATGTTCTTAACGTCGTAGGCGGTGCCGGTGTAGTGAGTACCGTCGATGCCCCAGCCGCGAGCCTGGTAGATGTTGAACTTCAGGCCTGGTACGCCGTATTCGGCCATGTTCAGACCGTAGGCGACCTGGAAGGATTTCTCGTTCGGGCCGTTGAAGTCCGACAGCAGGGAGTTGGCCAGGTAAATGCCGTTGGTTTCGTGCAGGTAGTCGAAGTACTCGTTACCGTTCACTTCTTGGTACGAGAAGGTCACGGTGTGCGCCTGGTGAGTCAGGCCGAACGACAGGGAGTAGGTATCGTTGTCGATCTCACCCATCAACTTTTTGCCTTCGTCGACGGTTTTGTAGTAGTTCAGACCGGTGGTCAGGCTCAGTACCGAACTGTCGCCCAGTTGGTGAGTGGCACCGAAGTAGTACTGGTTCCAGAAGTCTTCAGCCTGGGTCGCGTACAGGCTGGTTTGCAGGCTTTTCAGAGGCGCGTAGTTCAGACCCGCTGTATTTACGTGGTCGGTTTCAGCGTTGATGTTGGAGTATTCGGTGCGGAATTTCGACAGGCTCTGCTCGGAACGTGGTGACACACGGTCGAAGGTGGCCAGGTCGAACGACAGATTGTCGAATTCTTCGCTGTGGATCGCCACACCTTCAAAGCTCGAAGGCAGCGGGCGGTTGCCGATAACGTCGACGATAGGGCTACTGAAGTTCATGCGGCCGGCGGTCAGGGTGGTGTTGGAGATGCGTGCCTTGACGTTGGCCAGACCCAGTTTGCTCCACTGATCCACGGCATCGCCGTTGGAGTGGGCGAGGGTACGGTTGGAGCCGCCCTTGATGTCTTCGCGGCTGCGATTCAGAGCAATCGCGTTGTACGCGGCGACTTCAGTGCTGAAGCCGACAGTACCTTGGGTGAATCCCGAGGTGTAGTTCAGAATGGTGCCTTGAACCCAGTTGATTCGACGCGAGCCGGTCAGCTCTTCGCCATGACGCTCGTACTTGTAAACACCGCCTCGTTGCTTATCTTCGTTGGCGTACCAGTTACGGGTAGTGCCCGACAGGGTCTGGCCATCGATAAAACCTTTTGCTTCCGATTGGGCGTTGGAACTTGCCAGTTGTGTCGGAACGAAATCTTGGCTGACGCTTTCAGCATGGGCCCCGGTGGTGATGCTGCTGATGGCTAACGCCAGTATCGCGGTGCTGCTCAGTTTCATGGGTAAAGCTCCTTACTTTCTTTTTTTTATGCCGATCTTTTTTGGTGGTCCGGCTTTTGGTTTAGAACTCTTACGCGCATCGCAAACGTTTGCTTCAGGCCCTGTGGGCGAATTTCGGCAATACGCTTGCGTGAGGGCGCAATGCGCCCCCAGCGTTCTAGCTACACGGTTTTATTTTTCGATGCTGACACCCGAGAACACGTTACGACCGAAGGGGCTGACCTTGAACCCTTCGATTTTGGCGCTCAACGGCTGGTTGACCGTCGAGTGGGCGACCGGCGTGATCGGTACCTGCTGCTTGAGGTACTGCTGCGCCTGTTTGTAGAGTACGGTGCGCTGGTCGCGGTCGGTCACGACCTTGGCTTGCTTGATCAGCTTGTCGTAAGCCGGATCACACCACATGGAGTAGTTGTTGCCGCCGATGGCGTCACAGCTGTACAGCGTGCCGAGCCAGTTGTCCGGGTCACCATTGTCACCGGTCCAGCCGATCAGGCTGACGTCGTGCTCGCCATTCTTGGTGCGCTTGATGTACTCGCCCCATTCGTAGCTGACGATCTTGACCTTGAGACCGATTTTCGCCCAGTCAGCCTGAAGCATTTCAGCCATCAACTTGGCGTTGGGGTTGTACGGACGCTGGACGGGCATGGCCCACAAGGTGATCTCGGTGCCTTCCTTGACGCCGGCAGCCTTGAGCAATTCCTTGGCTTTTTCCGGGTTATAGGCGGCGTCCTTGACGGTGTCGTCGTAGGACCACTGAGTCGGTGGCATGGCGTTGACCGCCAGTTGTCCCGCGCCCTGGTAAACAGCGTTGAGAATGCCTTGCTTGTTCACCGCCATGTCCAGCGCCTGCCGCACTTCGAGCTGGTCGAACGGCTTGTGGCGCACGTTGTAGGCGATGTAGCCGAGGTTGAAGCCGGGCTTCTCGATCAGTTGCAGTTTCGGGTCGTTCTTCAGCGCGGTGACATCGGCAGGGCGCGGATGCAGGGTAATCTGGCACTCGTCGGCCTTGAGTTTCTGCACCCGCACCGAGGCGTCGGTGTTGATGGCGAAAATCAGATTGTCGAGTTTGACCCGTTCAGGCGCCCAGTATTGCTTGTTGCCGGTGTAACGGATGTTCGAGTCTTTCTGGTAGCTCTTGAACACGAACGGCCCGGTGCCGATCGGCTTCTGGTTGATGTCGCTCGGCTTGCCTTCGGCCAGCAACTTGTCGGCGTACTCGGCCGAGAGAATGGCGGCGAAGCTCATGGCGATGTTCTGGATGAACGCGGCGTCGACGCTGTTGAGCGTCATGACCACGGTCAGCGGCCCGGTCTTTTCGACCTTGGCGATGTTCTTGTTCAGGCTCATCCCGTTGAAGTACGGAAACTCGGTCGGGTAAGCCTTGCGGAATGGCTGTTGTGGATCGAGCATGCGATTGAACGTGAACAGCACGTCGTCGGCATTGAAATCACGGGTTGGGGTGAAGTACTTGGTCGTGTGAAATTTCACCCCTGGGCGCAGGTGAAAAGTGTACTTGAGGCCGTCCTCGGAAATATCCCAACTCGTGGCCAGACCCGGTACGACATTGGTCGAGCCTTTTTCAAACTCTGCCAGTCGGTTGTACAGCGGCTCGGCGGCGTCGTTGTCAGTCGCAGTCGTGTACTGCGCCGTATCGAAGCCGGCGGGGCTGCCTTCGGAGCAGAACACCAGGCTGTTGTTGGCAGCGTGGCTCATGGACGTGGCGGCCAACAGGCCGGTGCCCAGCAATGCAGATAAAACCAAGGTATGGCGCATGACGCTCCCTCTTGTTCAGTGTTGTGGCAATTAGCCTGTCCCGTGCGTAGACGTGGAGGCTCCACTGGATTCAAACCATGACGTGCAGCAAACAAACCGATGACCCACGCGTGAGCTGGTCGAATCCCGACGGTAGGGCCCGTGGGTTCGGCAGTAAACGCGTAAATGCCTGAAAGACTGGTAGGAAAAATCGACGCGTCCTGGCGCTAAGCTGTAGTCAGCTGGCGAATTGGGTGTAGGCGAATTCCTGCATTCTCGGTCGATAAAGTAACGGCGACGTCTGAAACGTCGCCGTTACCCGATCTTATTTGCTGACGCTGACGCCGTAGAAGGAGTTCAAGCCAAACGGGCTGATCTTGAAGTCCTGCACATTGGCGCGCATGGGTTGGAACACCGTCGAGTGAGCGATAGGTGTCATTGGCACCGCGTCTTTGAGGACGTGTTGCGCTTGTTTGTACAGCTCGGTGCGCTTGCCTTGGTCCGAAGTACGCTTGGCTTGTTTGACGATGTCGTCAAACTTCTTGTCGCACCACTTGGAGAAGTTGTTGCCTTCCAGCGAATCACAGCCGAACAGCACGTTCAGCCAGTTGTCCGGATCACCATTGTCACCGCTCCAGCCAATCAGCATTGCCTGGTTCTCGCCACCTTTGGAGCGCTTGATGTACTCGCCCCACTCGTAGCTCTGGATCTTGACCTTGAGGCCGACCTTCGCCCAGTCAGACTGCAGCATTTCTGCCATCAGCTTGGCGTTCGGGTTGTATGGACGCTGTACCGGCATCGCCCACAGAACGATCTCGGTGCCTTCTTTAACGCCCGCTTCCTTGAGCAGCTCTTTGGCTTTCTCAGGGTTGTACGGAGCATCTTTGATGGTGGTGTCGTAGGACCATTGGGTAGGTGGCATGGCGTTGACGGCCAGTTGGCCAGCGCCCTGGTAAACGGAGTCGATGATCTGCTGCTTGTTGACCGCCATGTCCAGTGCCTGACGCACTTTCAGTTGGGCCAGCGGGTTTGGCTCGTTGCTGCCCTTGACCTTGTCCATCACGTTGTAGGCGATGTAACCCAGGTTGAAACCAGCCTGGTCAGGCAGCTTCAGGGTTTTGTCTTCGCGCAGCGCCTTCAGGTCGGCCGGACGAGGGAACAGGGTGACCTGGCACTCGTTCTTTTTCAGCTTCTGGATGCGCACCGACGGGTCGGTAGTGATAGCGAAGATCAGGTTGTCGATCTTCACGTCATCCGGCTTCCAGTAGTCCTTGTTGCCGGTGTAACGGATGTTGGAGTCTTTCTGGTAGCTCTTGAACACGAACGGACCAGTGCCGACCGGCTTCTGGTTGATGTCGGCGGCTTTACCTTCCTTGAGCAGCTGGGCAGCGTACTCGGCGGACTGGATCGAGGCGAAGCTCATGGCCATGTTCTGGATGAACGCGGCGTCTACATCTTTAAGGGTGAACTTGACGGTCTTGTCGTCGACTTTATCGATCTTGGTGATGTTGGTGTCCATCCCCATGTCGGTGAAGTACGGGAATTCGGTCGGGTACGCTTTGCGGAACGGGTCATCCTTGTTAATCATGCGATTAAAGGTGAACAGCACGTCGTCGGCGTTGAACTCACGAGTCGGCTTGAAGTAAGGCGTGGTGTGGAACTTGACGCCTTCGCGCAGGTGGAAGGTATACGTCAGGCCGTCATCGGAGACGTCCCAGCTGGTCGCCAGACCAGGAATGACAGCGGTGCCGCCGCGCTCGAACTGAGTCAAACGGTTGAACATGGTTTCTGCAGAGGCGTCGAAGTCGGTTCCGGTGGTGTATTGACCTGGATCGAAACCGGCCGGGCTCCCTTCGGAGCAGAACACCAGATTGGTCGCAGCTTGGGCGAACGGTGCACTAGCTAGCAAGCTGGCACCTAATAAAAACGGAATGACCGCTTGTTTAAGCATGGTGGCCTCATGATTTGTTGTCATTTTTTAATTTTGAGGACGACCTCGTGAGTCGTGCCTGCGGATACTTATGCAGGGGGCATACCCAATGCAAGATGTTGAGCGGCTACAGGTCTTAAACGGTGGCACGAACGTACCTTAATGTCGCATATGTATAAAAGTTGACGCATTTGACCGTTTGCGCGGCATTTTTGCGGTGCATTCGGTGCGCTTTTTTGGTGCGTGAAAAGTAAGGGGTGCCCGTGGGTGGGGCGAGGTGTTACCTATTTATACCCCGTCCTCAAGGGGTTCGCGGGGGTTAATGGGAGTGGTTATCGTTGCCCTGGTAATGGTCGAGTTGTACCAAGTGCAACTACCCTTGTACGAGCTGCCGCAAGCTTGCGATCTTTTGCCGGGCAGTGAAGGGTTCTGAGAGCATAGATCAAGACCAACAGATCGTCCGGCCCCGGCCCGAGCCATCGGCAGCTCCTGCGGGTGAAAAAAAACGGCGATCATTTTGGTGATCGCCGTTTTTTGTTCAGAGGTTATCGATTCAAGGCATCAGCACTTCGATCGAACCATCGGCCGTCATGCTGACCTGGCTGGTGCCGGCTTCCACTTCAGGCGTCACTGGAGCAGCGTCCATGCCGGCGGCTTTCATCATCATCGGCCCACGCATGTATGGTTGCGGGTAGCCGTTGCTGTTGAGGTTCAGGTTGACGATCTTGTAGCCCTTGCCACCCAGCGCATCGGTCGCCAATTGCGCCCGCGCCTTGAAGGCGGTGACCGCTTCCTTGAGCAGGGTGTCTTCACTGGCCTTGCGCGTTGGCGTGGCGATGGCGAAGTCCATGCCGCCCATCTTCAGGTCGGTGAGCAGCTCGCCCGTCAGCTTTGACAGTGCGGCGAAATCGGTGCTTTCCAGACGCAGCTCGGCGCGTTCACGCCAGCCGGTGATCTTCTGGCCTTTGGTGTCGTAGATCGGGTAGCTGTTGCGGCTGCCCTGGCGCAGGGTGATGTCCTTGACCTGCCTGGCCTGGGCCAGCGCCTTGTTCATGGTGGTGCTGACGTCGGCGGCGAGCTTGGCCGGGTCGGTGTTTTGTTCTTCGGTGTAGAGGGTCACGATCATCAGGTCGCGAGCCACTTCCTGGCTGACTTCGGCGCGCAGGGAAATCTGATTGTAATGAAGCTCGTCGGCCGCCAGGGTCGGGAGGCTGGCGAGAGTGCCAACGCTCAGGGCAAGGAGGGCGGCGCTGCGGCGGAATGTGTGCATGAAAGCTCCTGGGATGATGCGCAGGGAATCGTTCGGGCCTGCGTGAAACCATCAGACTCTATCCTCAATGATCCGGTTCGCACAGTTACAACTTCTATACAGATGTATGCGAGGCGTTGTTCTGTAGGAGCTGGCTTGCTAGCGATGAACGATAACGAGGTCTGACAGACGAGCCGCTTAACGGCCATCGCTAGCAAGCCAGCTCCTACAAAAAAGGCGATTTGGACTGTGGCTGTTTGCCGCACTTTTGCCTGCCAGCCTCCGCGCTTGGTTATACTCCCAGCGATCCGCCTGGAGCGCTCATCAGGAGAGCTCATGCTCGCCCCCGTTCAAATCACTTCCGCCACTCGCCAGAATCTCTGGCGACTGACTTTCATCCGGACTTTGGTGCTGGCCGCCCAAGCCGGGTCCGTGGGCCTGGCTTACTGGCTCGAATTGCTGCCGTTGCCCTGGTTTCAACTGGCCGCGACCCTCGGTTGCTCGATGCTGCTGTGTGCGTTTACCGCGATTCGCCTGCGCACTTCATGGCCGGTGACCGAGCTTGAATACGCGGTACAACTGGCCTGCGACCTGTTTATCCACAGCGCTTTGCTGTATTTCTCCGGCGGCTCGACCAACCCCTTTGTTTCTTATTACCTGGTGCCCTTGACCATTGCCGCGGTGACGTTGCCGTGGCGCTATTCGGTGATCCTGTCGGGCATTGCGCTGACGATGTACACCTTGCTGCTGGCGCGTTTCTATCCGCTGCAAACATTCCCCATCGCCCGGGAAAACCTGCAGGTCTACGGGATGTGGCTGAGTTTCGCCCTGGCGGCGGCAGTGATCACCTTCTTCGCCGCACGCATGGCCGAAGAGTTGCGCCGGCAGGAAGAGTTGCGCGCCATCCGTCGTGAAGAAGGTCTGCGCGACCAGCAGTTGTTAGCCGTCGCCACCCAGGCTGCGGGCGCCGCCCATGAGTTGGGTACGCCGTTGGCGACCATGAGCGTGCTGCTCAAGGAAATGCGTCAGGACCATCACGACCCGATGTTGCAGGACGACCTGAGCGTGCTGCAGGATCAGGTCAAGCTGTGCAAAGAGACTTTGCAGCAACTGGTGCGCGCCGCCGAGGCCAATCGCCGCTTGGCCGTGGAGATGCAGGACGTCACCGATTGGCTCGATGAAGCGCTCAATCGCTGGCACCTGATGCGCCCGGAAGCCAGTTACCGCTTCCAGCGCCTCGGCCAGGGTACGGTGCCGCGCATGGCGCCGCCGCCGGACCTGACCCAGGCGTTGCTGAATTTGCTGAACAATGCCGCCGATGCCTGCCCTGAAGGCTTGCAGGTGACGCTGGACTGGGACACAGAAAATCTGACCATCAGCATCCGCGATCACGGCGCAGGCGTACCATTGGCTATCGCCGAACAGATCGGCAAACCGTTTTTTACCACCAAGGGCAAAGGCTTCGGCCTGGGCCTTTTTTTGAGCAAGGCCAGCGTGACACGCGCCGGTGGCTCAGTGAAACTCTACAGTCATGAGGAAGGTGGCACGCTTACCGAGCTGCGCCTGCCCCGTGTCGCCCGAGGAGACCAACATGAGTGACGAACCCCAAGTCGAAGGCGAAGAACTGCCGCATTTGCTGCTGGTCGATGACGACGCTACCTTCACCCGCGTCATGGCCCGCGCCATGGCTCGCCGTGGTTTTCGCGTCAGTACGGCAGGTTCTGCCGAGGAAGGCCTGGAGCTGGCCAAGGCCGATCTGCCGGACTACGCCGCCCTGGACCTGAAAATGGACGGCGATTCGGGCCTGGTGTTACTGCCCAAGTTGCTGGAAATGGACCCGGAAATGCGCGTGGTGATCCTCACCGGTTATTCGAGCATTGCCACCGCCGTCGAAGCGATCAAGCGCGGCGCCTGCAACTACCTGTGCAAACCGGCCGATGCCGATGACGTGCTGGCCGCGCTGCTGTCCGAACACGCCGACCTCGACAGCCTGGTGCCGGAAAACCCGATGTCCGTGGACCGCTTGCAGTGGGAACACATTCAGCGCGTGTTGACCGAGCACGAAGGCAACATTTCCGCCACCGCCCGTGCCCTGGGCATGCATCGCCGCACGCTGCAGCGCAAACTGCAGAAGCGCCCCGTTCGCCGCTGAACCTGTGCTGAACGAATGCCGGCCGCGCCTCGCGACAAACCGAACCGATCATCTATGATCGGTTCGTGCGTGTACTTTTCTCTATTGAGCCTTATCCATGAATCAGAACGCTGAGTATTCCGCGGTCAACGATGCTGTGCGCGGGCAGTTTTTTCGCAAAGTGTGGGCGATGATCACGCCTTATTGGCAGAGTGAAGAGAAGGGCAAGGCCTGGACGCTGTTGATCGCGGTGATTGCGCTGTCGCTGATCAGCGTGGGCATCTCGGTGTGGTTTAACACCTGGTACAAGGATTTCTACAACGCGCTGCAACAGAAAGACGAAGCCGCCTTCTGGCGCTTGATTCTGTATTTCTGCGCGATTGCAGCGGTGGCGATTGTCGGCGCGGTGTACCGCCTCTACCTGACCCAGATGTTGACGATTCGCTGGCGGGCCTGGCTCACCGAAAAGCATTTCGCGCGTTGGCTCAACGACAAGAATTACTACAAGCTGGAGCAGGGCGGTTACACCGATAACCCGGACCAGCGGATTTCCGAAGACCTCAACAACTTCACCTCCAACACTCTTGAACTGGGTATCGGGCTGCTGCGCAATATCGTCAGCCTGGTGTCGTTTTCGATCATTCTGTGGGGCGTGTCGGGCAGTATCGAAGTGTTCGGTATAACCATTCCCGGCTACATGTTCTGGTGTGTATTGGTTTATGCGGTGGTCGGCAGCTGGTTGACGCATTTGATCGGTCGTCGCTTGATCGGCCTGAACAACCAGCAGCAGCGTTTTGAAGCCGACCTGCGTTTCTCCATGGTGCGGATTCGCGAGAATGCCGAAAGTATTGCGTTGTACAACGGCGAACCGAACGAAAATCGTCGGTTGAGCAGCCGCTTCGGGATGGTCTGGCATAATTTCTGGGACATCATGAAGGTGTCCAAGCGCCTGACTTTTTTTACTGCCGGTTACAGCCAGGCTGCCATTATTTTCCCGTTCATCGTTGCTTCGCCGCGTTACCTCTCGGGCAAGATAGAGCTCGGCGAACTGATGCAAATCAGTTCGGCGTTCGGCAACGTGCAGGAAAGCTTCAGCTGGTTTATCAGTGCCTACCAAAGCCTCGCTTCATGGCGTGCCACTTGCGATCGTCTGCTCAGCTTCCGTCAGGCCATGACGGACAATGAGGGGCGCGCACCTGCCATTGACGTGCTGCAAACGGGCTCGGTCCTGAAGATGCACAACCTTGGTCTGGATCTCGCTGACGGTCGACACTTGCTGGCGAACGCCGACATGACCGTGGAGGAGGGCGAGCGGGTGATGCTCAGCGGTCGTTCCGGCAGTGGCAAGTCGACCTTGCTGCGGGCGATGGGGCACCTGTGGCCGGCGGGGCATGGCAGCATTCGTCTGCCGGCGGCGCGGTACCTGTTCCTGCCCCAAAAGCCGTATTTGCCAATCGGCACGCTGCGTGAGGCATTGAGTTATCCACAGGCCGGCGAAACCTATCCCAACGAGCGTTACGTGCACGTCCTGGAAACTTGTCGCTTACCGCACCTGGTGGCGCGTCTCGACGAAGCCAATCACTGGCAGCGCATGCTGTCGCCGGGTGAGCAGCAGCGCCTCGCGTTTGCCCGTGCGCTGCTTTATGCGCCGCAATGGCTGTATATGGATGAAGCGACTTCGGCGATGGATGAAGAGGATGAGGCGTCGTTGTATCAGGCGCTGATCGATGAGTTGCCGGGGCTGAGCATCGTCAGCGTCGGCCATCGCAGCAGTCTCAAACGCTTCCATCCACGGCATGTGCGGATCGAGAATGGCCATTTGGTGGACCAGGCCGTGACCGCGTAAGCAATGAAAAAAACTGTGGGAGCGAGCTTGCTCGCGATGGCTGACTGACATTCAACGACGATGTTGCCTGACAGATTGTCATCGCGAGCAAGCTCGCTCCCACAGGGGATAGTGGTCACTGGTGATCGTACAACCGCGTTGCGCTATGATGCGGTTTCAGTAGCCGAATTTTTCGAGACATATGTCGACCATGGAAAACCCGAACGACGCACCACGCCTACCTCGCAAGCGCCGCAGCCTCGCTCAGGAACTGGTGACGGTGCTGTCCGAGCAGATCCGCGACGGCCACCTCAAGCGTGGCGACAAGTTGCCCACCGAGTCGGCGATCATGGATGCCCATGGCGTCAGCCGTACGGTGGTGCGCGAAGCGATCTCCCGTTTGCAGGCGGCGGGGCAGGTGGAAACCCGCCACGGCATCGGCACCTTCGTGCTCGACACCCCGAGCCCGAGCGGTTTCCGCATCGATCCGGCAACCGTGGTCACCTTGCGTGACGTGCTGGCCATTCTGGAGTTGCGCATCAGCCTCGAAGTGGAGTCCGCCGGTTTGGCGGCGCAACGTCGCAGCCCCGAGCAGTTGGCGTTGATGCGTGTGGCGCTGGATGCGCTGAACGAAAGCGTTTCCCATGCCAGTGATGCCGTGGCTTCCGACTTTCAGTTCCACTTGCAGATTGCACTGTCGACCGGCAACCGCTACTTCACCGACATCATGACTCACCTGGGCACCAGCATCATTCCGCGTACCCGTCTCAATTCTGCGCGGCTGGCCCATGACGACCAGCAGCACTACATGAATCGCCTGAGCCGTGAGCACGAAGAAATCTACGACGCCATTGCTCGCCAGGATTCCGATGCAGCCCGCGCAGCCATGCGCCTGCACCTGACCAACAGCCGCGAGCGGTTGCGCCATGCCCATGAAGAGGCTGAGGCGCAGCGCGGATAATTTTTGTCTTCGAGCGAATTTTTCTCATAGACCGCTATCGCAAGCGGGCTCGCTCCCACATTTGAATTCGGCTGTTCATCAGATTTGTATCCACAGCCGATCCAATGTAGGAGCGAGCCTGTTCGCGAAAGGGCCACTCACTCTTTCACAGACCCTCCAGCCCGCCTCTTCGTTGCTCAATCCTCCGACAACGTAACTCTGGCAATGACCTTGGCCGTCACCCTTGCGCCTCATTTTCTGATCGCAATCAGCCCCTGAAACCTGGGCTGACGCACCATCTTGTCGAACAATTTTCACACCCAGCGATGAAATGCAGTTGACGGTTATTTTTTAAGTTGTACGATGACCTACAACTTCGGCGAAGGCTGAACGGTTTTCTCATCACACAAATGTCGCAACCCAGGGTGTTCGAATAATGAATCCACAAGAACTGAAGTCCATCCTCTCTTCCGGTCTGCTGTCTTTCCCGGTTACCGATTTCAATGCACAGGGCGATTTCAATCGCGCTGGCTACATCAAACGTCTGGAATGGCTGGCCCCATACGGCGCCTCGGCACTGTTCGCCGCAGGCGGTACCGGTGAGTTTTTCTCTCTGGCGGCCAGCGAATATTCGGAAATCATCAAGACTGCCGTCGACACTTGCGCCACCAGCGTGCCAATCCTGGCCGGCGTGGGCGGTTCGACCCGTCAAGCCATCGAGTATGCTCAAGAAGCCGAACGTCTGGGCGCCAAAGGCCTGTTGCTGCTGCCGCACTACCTGACCGAAGCCAGCCAGGACGGCGTTGCCGCCCACGTTGAAGCCGTGTGCAAATCGGTCAACATCGGCGTCGTGGTCTACAACCGTAACGTCTGCCGCCTGAACGCGCCGCTGCTGGAACGTCTGGCCGAGCGCTGCCCGAACCTGATCGGCTACAAGGATGGCCTGGGCGATATCGAGTTGATGGTGTCGATCCGTCGCCGCCTCGGTGATCGTTTCAGCTACCTGGGTGGTTTGCCGACCGCTGAAGTCTACGCCGCGGCTTACAAGGCGCTGGGCGTGCCGGTCTACTCCTCGGCGGTGTTCAACTTCATTCCGAAAACCGCGATGGACTTCTACCACGCGATCGCCCGTGAAGATCACGCCACCGTTGGCAAGATCATCGACGACTTCTTCCTGCCGTACCTGGACATCCGCAACCGCAAGGCTGGCTACGCGGTGAGCATCGTCAAGGCCGGGGCAAAAATTGCCGGCTATGACGCCGGTCCCGTGCGTGCGCCACTGACCGATCTGACTGGCGAAGAGTACGAAATGCTCGCCGCGCTGATCGACAAGCAGGGTGCGCAGTAACACATCCGATTAAGTAAGGCCGCTGAGCGATCAGCGGCCTTTTGCGTGAGGAGATCTTAAAGTGGCAGATGCAAAGCGTTTCGATAATTACATCAATGGCGAATGGGTTGCCGGTGGCGATTATTCGGCCAACATCAACCCTTCCGAACTGACCGATAACATCGGCGACTATGCCAAGGCCGATCTGGCTCAGGTCAACGCCGCCATCGATGCTGCCCGTGCCGCATTCCCGGCCTGGTCCACTTCCGGCATTCAAGCGCGTCACGATTCCCTGGATAAAGTCGGCACCGAAATCCTCGCCCGTCGCGAAGAGCTCGGCACCTTGCTGGCACGGGAAGAGGGCAAGACCCTGCCCGAAGCCATCGGCGAAGTGACCCGCGCCGGTAACATCTTCAAGTTCTTTGCCGGTGAATGCCTGCGCCTGTCCGGCGACTATCTGCCGTCGGTGCGTCCGGGCGTCAACGTCGAAGTCACCCGCGAAGCCTTGGGCGTGGTCGGATTGATCACTCCGTGGAACTTCCCGATTGCCATTCCGTCGTGGAAAATCGCCCCGGCCCTGGCCTATGGCAACTGCGTCGTGCTCAAGCCTGCGGACCTGGTACCGGGTTGCGCCTGGGCCCTGGCCGAAATCATCTCCCGCGCCGGTTTCCCGGCCGGTGTGTTCAACCTGGTGATGGGCAGCGGTCGCGTGGTTGGCGATGCGCTGGTTCATAGCCCGAAAGTCGACGGCATCAGCTTCACCGGTTCCGTGGGCGTTGGTCGCCAGATCGCCGTCAGCTGCGTGTCGCGTCAGGCCAAGGTCCAGTTGGAAATGGGCGGCAAGAACCCGCAGATCATTCTTGACGACGCCGACCTCAAGCAAGCGGTCGAGCTGTCGGTACAGAGCGCGTTCTACTCCACCGGCCAGCGTTGCACCGCATCGAGCCGCTTCATCGTCACCGCCGGCATCCACGACAAGTTCGTTGAAGCCATGGCTGAGCGCATGAAGTCGATCAAGGTCGGTCACGCGCTGAAATCCGGTACTGACATCGGTCCAGTGGTGTCCCAGGCTCAACTTGAACAGGACATGAAGTACATCGACATCGGCCAGTCCGAAGGTGCACGTCTGGTCAGCGGCGGTGGTCTGGTGACCTGCGACACCGAAGGCTACTTCCTCGCGCCAACACTGTTTGCCGACAGCGAAGCGTCGATGCGCATCAGCCGCGAAGAGATCTTCGGCCCGGTGGCCAACATCGTCCGCGTTGCCGATTACGACGCTGCGCTGGCCATGGCCAACGACACCGAATTCGGTCTGTCGGCGGGCATCGCCACCACTTCGTTGAAGTACGCCAATCACTTCAAGCGCCACTCCCAGGCCGGGATGGTGATGGTCAATCTGCCGACCGCTGGCGTCGATTACCACGTTCCGTTCGGTGGCCGTAAAGGTTCATCCTATGGTTCACGTGAGCAAGGCCGCTATGCGCAAGAGTTCTACACGGTCGTGAAGACCAGCTACATCGGTTCCTGACCCACGCAATACCCTGTAGGAGCCGGCTTGCTGGCGATTGCATCACCGCGGTTTTTCAGTGACACCGCAGTGCTGCCATCGCTGGCAGGCCAGCTCCCACAAAAGACAGACCAAAGAAGATTCACCCGCGCATAAAAATAATCAGTGGGAGTACATCCACATGCAATCGACCCAAAAGCCGACTCACGTCCGCTATTTGATCCTGCTCATGCTTTTCCTGGTGACCACGATCAACTACGCCGACCGGGCTACCATCGCTATTGCGGGCTCCAGCCTGCAAAAAGACCTCGGCATTGACGCGGTTACCCTCGGCTATATCTTCTCCGCATTCGGTTGGGCCTACGTGGCCGGGCAAATTCCCGGTGGCTGGTTGCTCGACCGTTTCGGCTCGAAAAAAATCTACGCACTGAGCATCTTTACCTGGTCGCTGTTCACCGTCCTGCAGGGGTATGTCGGCGAGTTCGGCATGTCCACGGCGGTGGTTGCGCTGTTCATGCTGCGCTTCCTGGTGGGCCTGGCCGAAGCGCCATCCTTCCCCGGCAACGCACGCATCGTGGCGGCCTGGTTCCCCACCGCTGAACGCGGCACCGCGTCGGCGATTTTCAACTCCGCGCAGTATTTCGCCACGGTGTTGTTCGCACCGCTCATGGGCTGGATCGTCTACAGCTTCGGCTGGGAGCATGTGTTCATTGTCATGGGCGTTATCGGTATCGTCTTCTCTGGCATTTGGCTGAAAGTGATCTACAGCCCGCGCCAGCACCCGATGATCAACGACGCCGAGTTCAAGCACATCGCCGACAACGGCGGCATGGTCGACATGGACCAGGACAAGGGCAAAGACAAGAAGGCTGACGGTCCGAAGTGGGACTACATCCGCCAACTGCTGACCAACCGCATGATGCTAGGCGTGTATCTGGGCCAATACTGCATCAACGGCATCACCTACTTCTTCCTGACCTGGTTCCCGGTGTACCTGGTTCAAGAGCGCGGCATGACCATCCTCAAAGCTGGTTTCATCGCCTCGTTGCCAGCGATCTGCGGTTTTATCGGCGGCGTCCTCGGCGGGGTGATCTCCGATTACCTGCTGCGCAAAGGCCACTCCCTGACGTTCGCCCGCAAGGCGCCGATCATTGCCGGCCTGCTGGTTTCCAGCAGCATCGTGGCCTGCAACTATGTCGATGTTGAGTGGATGGTCGTCGGCTTCATGGCGTTGGCGTTCTTCGGCAAAGGCGTGGGCGCACTCGGCTGGGCCGTGGTATCCGACACCTCGCCCAAACAGATTGCCGGTTTGAGTGGTGGCCTGTTCAACACCTTCGGTAACCTGGCGTCAATCACCACCCCGATCGTGATCGGCTACATCATCAGCACCACCGGTTCGTTCAAATGGGCATTGGTATTCGTCGGTTGCAACGCACTGGTCGCGGTGTTCAGCTATCTGGTCATCGTCGGTCCGATCAAGCGTGTGGTGCTCAAAGAGCCACCAGTCAGCGGTCCTGAAACCAACAACAAATTGTCTCAAGCGCATTCCTGAGGAGCGGCGTCATGCAGTTGATTGAACATTCCGACTCGCCGCGCTATATCCGCCTGCACGAGCGGGACAACGTGGTGATCGTGGTCAACGATCAGGGCGTCCCGGCCGGTACCGAATTTGCGGACGGCCTGGTCACCGTGGACTTCGTGCCACAGAGCCACAAGGTCACCCTGGAAGACATTCCCGAGGGTGGCCAGGTGATTCGCTACGGCCAGACCATTGGCTACGCCTTGCAGCCGATTCCACGCGGCAGTTGGGTCAAGGAAGATCAACTGCGCATGCCGACCGCGCCACCGCTGGACAGCCTGCCGCTGTCCACCGAAGTGCCGGCCGCGCAAGCACCGCTGGAAGGCTTCACTTTCGAGGGTTATCGCAACGCCGACGGCACCGTCGGCACGCGCAACATCCTTGGTATCACCACCACCGTGCAATGCGTGACTGGCGTGCTGGATCACGCGGTCAAGCGCATCAAGGACGAGTTGCTGCCCAAGTACCCGCACGTCGATGACGTGGTGGCGCTGACCCACAGCTACGGCTGTGGCGTGGCGATTACGGCCACTGACGCCTACATCCCGATTCGTACCGTGCGCAATCTGGCGCGCAACCCGAACCTGGGCGGCGAAGCCTTGGTGATCAGCCTGGGCTGCGAGAAATTGCAGGCCGGGCAGGTGATGCACGAGAACGACAGCTCGGTGGACTTGAGCGAACCGTGGCTTTATCGCTTGCAGGACTCCAGTCACGGTTTTACCGAGATGATCGAACAGATCATGGAGCTGGCGGAAATCCGGCTGAAGAAGCTTGATCAACGCCGTCGGGAAACCGTGCCGGCGTCCGAGCTGATCCTCGGCATGCAGTGCGGTGGCAGTGATGCGTTTTCCGGCATTACCGCCAATCCGGCCTTGGGTTATGCCTCGGACCTGTTGCTGCGCGCCGGTGCGACGGTGATGTTTTCCGAAGTGACCGAAGTGCGCGACGCGATCTATTTGCTGACTTCCCGGGCACAGACCAAGGAAGTCGCCCAGGAACTGGTTCGGGAAATGGACTGGTACGACCGTTACCTGGCCAAGGGTGAAGCGGATCGCAGCGCCAACACTACGCCGGGCAACAAGAAGGGCGGGTTGTCGAACATTGTCGAGAAGTCCCTGGGCTCGATCGTCAAGTCTGGCAGCAGCGCCATCACCGGCGTGCTCGGCCCTGGCGAGCGGTTCAAGGACAAAGGCCTGATCTTCTGCGCAACCCCGGCCAGTGATTTTGTCTGCGGGACGTTGCAACTGGCGGCGGGGATGAACCTGCATGTGTTCACCACCGGGCGTGGCACGCCTTACGGTTTGGCCATGGCGCCCGTGGTGAAGGTGTCGACCCGGACCGAACTGGCGCAACGCTGGCCGGATCTGATCGACATCGACGCCGGGCGTATCGCCACCGGGCGCGCATCGATCGAGGAGCTGGGCTGGGAGTTGTTCCACTACTATCTGGATGTGGCCAGCGGCAAGCAACAGACGTGGGCTGAAAAGCACAAACTGCATAACGACATCACCTTGTTCAACCCGGCGCCGATTACGTAAGACCGCGTCGTCTGCATCGCTAGCAAGCCAGCTCCTACAGGATTTCGTCGAACACAAAGTGCGTGTACGCCGCAAAACTGTAGGAGCCGGCTTGCTGGCGATAGCGGTCTTCCAGACGCCGGCGTCTCCAGTGGCTTATCATTAGCCCCCTAACGACGCCCACCCCAAGGTCTTCCCGGCATGCTGGCAATTTTCCTCGAAACCCTGAACATCACCGCCCCGGTGTTCGCCATGCTGTTTCTTGGGGTGCTGCTCAAGCGCATCGACTGGATCAACGACAACTTCATTCACACCGCGTCGTCCCTGGTGTTCAACGTCACCATGCCGGCGTTGCTGTTTCTGGGCATCCTGCATGCCGACCTGCACGCCGCACTGCAACCGGCGCTGCTGATCTACTTCTCCCTCGCAACGCTTGTGTGTTTTGCCATCGCCTGGGGCTGGGCGATTTTCAAGTGTCCGCGCGAAGACCGCGGGATCTACACTCAGGGCGCGTTTCGCGGCAACAACGGCGTGATCGGCCTGGCGCTGGCGGCGAGCATGTACGGCGACTACGGAATTTCCCTCGGGGCGATTCTGGCGGCGCTGGTGATCCTGTTTTACAACACGCTCTCGACCATCGTCCTGGCGGTATACAGCCCGGTGATCAAGTCTGATCCGTGGAGTATTTGCAAAAGCGTGATGATCAATCCGCTGATCATCAGCGTGCTTGCGGCGGCCCCCTTTGCCTACTTCAAAATCGGCCTGCCGGGATGGTTGGAAACGTCCGGCCAGTATCTGGCGCAAACCACCTTGCCGTTGGCGCTGATTTGCATTGGCGGCACACTGTCGCTGGCGGCGATGCGCAAAAGCGGCTCGATGGCGCTCAGTTCAAGCCTGGTGAAAATGCTCGGCCTGCCGATTCTGGCGACACTCGGTGCGTGGCTCTGGGGCTTTCGTGGGGCGGAACTGGGGATTCTGTTTCTGTACTTCGGCAGCCCGACAGCGGCCGCCAGTTTTGTCATGGCCCGGGCGGCGGATGGCAATCATGAACTGGCGGCGGCGATCATCGTGATCACCACGTTGATGGCGGCGGTGACCACCAACATCGGGATCTTTTTGTTGCAGTGGGGCGGGTGGATCTAGCTGCCTTGTGCAGTGATCATCAGATCCATTCGCGAGCACAGACAGCACAAGTTCCAGCGATTCACTCCGGCTTCTGGTAGCTATCAATCACTTCCTGCGCTGCCCGAAACGCATCGATCGCCGCCGGCACACCCGCATACACCGCGCAATGCAGCAGCGCCTCTCGAATCTCATCCACCGTGCAACCGTTATTCAGTGCACCGCGCACGTGACCTTTCAATTCCTGCGGGCACTTCAGCGCAGTCAGCGCGGCGAGAGTGATCAGGCTGCGGGTTTTCAGTGGCAAGCCTTCGCGGTTCCACACGGCGCCCCAGGCGTGTTCATTGACGAAATCCTGTAGCGGCTGGGTGAAATCGGTGGCGTTGCCCAGCGCGCGGTCGACAAAGGCGTCGCCCATCACTTGGCGACGTACTTCGACGCCGGGTTTTTTATGTTCGGTCATGGCAATTCCTTCTTGTGGTGTTGGCGCCGCCAGGCGCGCAGCGACGTGAACAGCAAGAACGCCACCAGCGCCGGCAGGATGTAAAACAGCATCAGGTGTTCAAGCTTGCCCGCCAGGGGCATGCCGGTGGTGAACGACACCACGTGCAGGCCGTACGCCAGGTACAAGCCTAAAAACAGAAGACCTTCGGCGCGGGTGACCCGATAACCGGAATAGAACACCGGCAGGCACAGCACCGTGACACCGAGCATCACCGGCAAGTCGAAGTCCAGGGCGTTGGGCGATACCGACAACGGCGATGGCGCAATCAGTGCCGTCACGCCGAGCACGCCCAGCAGGTTGAACAAGTTGCTGCCGATCACGTTGCCCACGGCGATCTCACGTTCACCGCGTAACGCGGCGATCAGCGAGGTCGCGAGTTCAGGCAGGGAGGTGCTCACCGCAACGATGGTCAAGCCGATGATCCGCTCCGACAAACCCAGGTCGGTGGCCACTGCCACCGCTGCGCCCAGCAACAAGTGCCCCGCATACACCAGCATCCCCAGCCCGGCAACGATCATCAGCACGCTGGTGAGCCATGGCGCCTCGCCGCTGTGGTCATGGGTCTTAACCGGGCGCACCGAATGCCGTGACTGGCGCAGCAACAACGCCAGATACAGAAGCAATGCGGCCAACAGCATCACACCGTCGGCGCGGGTCAGTTCTTCATTCCAGGCCAGTACGGACACCAGCAGGCTGGCGCCGATCATCAAGGGAATGTCCAGGCGCACCAACTGCCTCGACACCCGTAGCGGAATGATCAGCGCCGAAAGTCCGAGGGTGACGAGGATGTTGAAGATGCTGCTGCCAATCACACTGCCGACAGCGATGTCAGTGTTATGCGCCAAGGTGGCTTGCAGGCTGACGGCCATCTGCGGCGCACTGCTGCCGAGGGCGACGATGGTCAGGCCGATGATCAGCGGACGAACATGCAGGCGTGCAGCCAGGTGCACCGCGGCACGCACCATCAATTCGGCGCCGGCAATCAGCAGCACCAGGCCGCTGAGCAATTCGATCACGCTGATCAGGGGTAAGTCGGCTAGTCCGAGAATGGTCGGCGCTCCAAGTGTCAGTCGTCGAGGGCCTGTACGCGAACTCGCGCAGTGCCGCTCCTGATCATGCCCAGGCGCTCGGCAGCCTCATGGGACAAGTCAATCAGGCGTCCACGGATATGTGGCCCGCGGTCATTGATGCGTACCACGCAGGACTTGTCGTTATTCAGATTGGTGACCTTCACCCGCGTGCCGAACGGCAACTGGCGGTGGGCGGCGGTCATGGAATTCTTGTCGAAACGCTCGCCACTGGCGGTGCGTTTGCCTTGGTGTCTGGCGCCGTAGTAAGACGCCACACCGGTTTTGTCGTAGCCGTGTGGATCGACGATGTCGTTGCTCGCGCAACCGGCGAGGAGCGAGAGTGTGGCGCAAAGTCCAAGTAGACGCTTCATTTGAAGGCTTCCAGATACAAGTGTGGGAGCGAGCCTGCTCGCGAATGCAGTTCTGACAGTCAACTTTGAATTGAGTGCCGAATCCCATTCGCGAGCAGGCTCGCTCCCACAGGGGCTGGAGCCAGGTTGGAAAGCTGGCTCCATCCTTATCAGCCTTCGAGCTTGCTTTTCAGCAGTTCGTTGACCTGTTGCGGGTTGGCCTTGCCCTTGGAGGCTTTCATGGCCTGGCCGACGAAGAAGCCGAACATCTTGCCGCGCTTGGCTTCGTCTGCCGCACGGTATTGCTCGACCTGCTCGGCGTTCGCCGCCAGCATTTCGTCCAGCACCGCCGAGATGGCGCCGCTGTCGGTGACTTGCTTGAGGCCGCGCTTGTCGATGATCTCGTCCGCGCTGCCTTCGCCGTTGGCCATCGCTTCAAACACGACCTTGGCGATTTTGCCGGAGATGGTGTTGTCCTTGATGCGCAACAGCATGCCGCCCAGTTGCTCGGCGGAAACCGGCGACTGTTCGATGTCCAGGCCTTGCTTGTTGAGCAGGCTGCCCAACTCGACCATCACCCAGTTCGCCGCCAGCTTGGCGTCGCCGCCGATGCTCGCGACTTTTTCGAAGTAGTCGGCTTGTTCGCGGCTGGTGGCCAGGACGCTGGCGTCGTAGACCGACAGACCGAACTGCGCCTGGAAGCGCTCGCGCTTCTGCGGTGGCAATTCCGGCAGGGTGGCGCGCACGTCGTCGAGGAACGAGTTCTCGATGACCACCGGCAACAGGTCCGGATCGGGGAAGTAACGGTAGTCGTTGGCTTCCTCTTTGCTGCGCATCGGACGAGTTTCGTCTTTGTTCGGGTCGTACAGGCGGGTCTGCTGGATCACCTTGCCACCGTCTTCGATCAATTCGATCTGACGCTGGATTTCGCTGTTGATCGCCTTCTCGATGAAGCGGAATGAGTTGACGTTCTTGATCTCGCAGCGGGTGCCGAACTCGACCTGGCCTTTCGGGCGGATCGACACGTTGCAGTCGCAACGCAACGAACCTTCGGCCATGTTGCCGTCGCAAATCCCCAGGTAACGCACCAGCGCGTGGATCGCCTTGACGTAGGCCACGGCTTCCTTGGCGCTGCGCATGTCCGGCTCGGAGACGATTTCCAGCAGCGGCGTGCCGGCACGGTTCAGGTCGATGCCGGTGGCACCGTTGAATTCTTCATGCAGGCTCTTGCCGGCGTCTTCTTCCAGGTGCGCGCGGGTGATGCCGACACGTTTGACCGTGCCGTCTTCCAGGGCGATGTCCAGGTGACCCTTGCCGACGATCGGCAATTCCATCTGGCTGATCTGGTAGCCCTTGGGCAGGTCCGGGTAGAAGTAGTTTTTACGGGCGAACACGTTGTGCTGGCCGATCTCGGCGTCAATCGCCAGACCGAACATCACCGCCATTCGCACGGCTTCCTGATTCAGCACCGGCAATACGCCGGGCATGCCCAGGTCGACCAGGCTGGCCTGGGTGTTCGGCTCGGAACCGAAGGTGGTGGAACTACCGGAAAAAATTTTCGACCGGGTGGTGAGCTGGGTATGAATCTCCAGCCCGATCACGACTTCCCATTGCATGTGTGTCTCCTCAGAAGCCGGTTGGGGTGCGAGTGTGCCAGTCAGTGTTCAACTGATACTGGTGCGCAACGTTGAGCAAGCGGCCTTCCTGGAAATACGGTGCGAGCAACTGCACGCCGACCGGCAGACCGTCGACAAAACCGGCCGGCATCGACAGGCCCGGCAGGCCCGCGAGGTTGGCGGTGATGGTGTAGACGTCTTCCAGGTACGCGGCGACCGGGTCGCTGTTCTTGGCGCCGAGCTTCCAGGCCGGGTTCGGCGTGGTTGGGCCGAGGATGATGTCGACCTCATTGAAGGCGGCCATGAAGTCGTTCTTGATCAAGCGACGAATCTTCTGCGCCTTCAGGTAGTAGGCGTCGTAGTAACCGGCGGACAGCGCATAGGCGCCGACCATGATCCGGCGCTGCACTTCCGGCCCGAAGCCTTCGCCACGGGAGCGCTTGTACAGGTCGATCAGGTTGACCGGGTTTTCGCAGCGGTAACCGAAGCGCACGCCATCGAAACGCGACAGGTTGGACGAGGCTTCTGCCGGAGCGATCACGTAGTACGCAGGGATCGCGTGCTGCATGTTCGGCAGGCTGATTTCCTTGATCACAGCGCCGAGCTTTTCCAGCGCCTTGACGCTGTTGTGGATCAGCTCGGCGATGCGCGGGTCGAGACCGGCGCTGAAATACTCTTTCGGCACGCCGATGCGCAGGCCTTGCAGCGAACCGTTGAGGCCTGCGCTGTAGTCCGGCACGGGTTCATCGATGCTGGTGGAGTCATTTGGATCGAAGCCGGCCATGCCTTGCAGCAAAATCGCACAGTCTTCGGCGGTGCGTGCCATCGGTCCGCCCTGATCGAGGCTGGACGCGTAGGCGATCATGCCCCAGCGTGAAACACGACCGTACGTCGGTTTCAGGCCGGTGAGGTTGGTCAACGCAGCGGGCTGACGAATGGAGCCACCGGTGTCGGTGCCGGTGGCTGCCGGCAACAGACGAGCGGCAACGGCTGCTGCCGAACCGCCGGATGAACCGCCCGGAACGTGTTCCAGGTTCCACGGGTTTTTCACCGCGCCGTAGTAGCTCGACTCGTTGGCCGAACCCATGGCGAATTCGTCCATGTTGGTCTTGCCCAGGGTCACGGCGCCGGCAGCGGCCAGTTTGGCGACGACGGTGGCGTCGTACGGAGCCTTGAAGTTGTCGAGCATCTTCGAGCCGCAGCTGGTGCGAATGCCCTGGGTGCAGAACAAATCCTTGTGGGCAATCGGCGCGCCGAGCAGGGCGCCGCTCTCACCATTGGCCCGGCGGGCGTCAGCGGCTTTCGCCTGCGACAGCGCCAGGTCTTCGGTGAGGCTGATGAAACTGTTGAGCTGTGGATCGAGCTGGGCGATGCGCGCCAGCAGGACTTTGGTCAGCTCTTCGGAGGAAAACTTTTTATCGGCGAGTCCGCGGGCGATCTCGGCCAGAGTCAATTGATGCATTGCAGGCTCTTTCCCTTTAGTCGATGACTTTCGGAACCAGGTACAGGCCGTTTTCGACCGCTGGTGCGATGGACTGGTAGGCCTCGCGGTTATTGGTCTCGGTCACGACGTCTGCACGCAGGCGCTGGCTGGCTTCCAGTGGGTGGGCCAGCGGTTCGATACCGTCGGTATTGACCGCCTGCATTTCGTCGACCAGCCCGAGAATGCTGTTGAGGGCTGAAGTGATGTGCGGAAGATCGGCATCATTGAGGCCAAGACAGGCCAGATGAGCGATTTTTTCCACGTCGGAGCGTTCAAGCGCCATTGGGATTCTCCAGTGGAAAACAGAACGGACGGCGTCCGTGTGTTAGATTGTCGGAACACTACCGCACTTCTACGGTCATAAGGCCGCGATTGTGGGGCTTGGTGCACAGAAAAGCGGCCAATTTAACATATTGGCGCCTTGCCCAAAATCCCTGTCGTTGTTAGAGTTTGCCGCACTTTTTTACCCACGCGTTGCCTAGGGTCCCTTTCCCATGTTCAAGAAACTGCGTGGCATGTTTTCCAGCGATCTTTCCATTGACCTGGGCACTGCCAACACCCTTATTTACGTGCGCGAGCGCGGTATCGTCCTGAATGAGCCATCGGTTGTGGCCATTCGGACACACGGTAACCAGAAAAGTGTCGTTGCTGTCGGCACCGAAGCCAAGCGCATGCTGGGCCGTACGCCGGGCAACATTGCTGCCATTCGTCCGATGAAAGACGGCGTGATTGCCGACTTCAGCGTCTGCGAAAAGATGCTGCAGTACTTCATCAACAAGGTTCATGAAAACAGCTTCCTGCAGCCTAGCCCTCGTGTGTTGATCTGCGTTCCGTGCAAATCCACCCAGGTTGAGCGTCGTGCCATTCGTGAATCGGCCCTGGGTGCCGGTGCCCGTGAAGTGTTCCTGATCGAAGAGCCAATGGCCGCTGCGATCGGTGCCGGCCTGCCGGTAGAGGAAGCTCGCGGTTCGATGGTCGTGGATATCGGTGGTGGTACCACTGAAATCGCACTGATCTCCCTCAACGGTGTGGTTTACGCCGAATCCGTACGCGTGGGCGGCGACCGTTTCGACGAAGCGATCATCACTTATGTACGTCGCAACTACGGCAGCCTGATCGGCGAATCCACCGCCGAGCGCATCAAGCAGGAAATCGGTACTGCCTACCCGGGCGGCGAAGTTCGTGAAGTCGACGTTCGTGGCCGTAACCTGGCTGAAGGCGTTCCGCGCGCATTCACCCTGAACTCCAACGAAGTGCTGGAAGCTCTGCAAGAGTCCCTGGCCACTATCGTTCAGGCCGTGAAAAGCGCCCTGGAGCAATCGCCGCCGGAACTGGCTTCCGACATCGCCGAGCGTGGTCTGGTACTGACCGGTGGTGGCGCCTTGCTGCGTGACCTCGACAAGTTGCTGGCCCAGGAAACCGGTTTGCCGGTGATCGTCGCCGAAGACCCGCTGACCTGCGTTGCTCGCGGCGGTGGCCGTGCATTGGAAATGATGGATAAACACACCATGGATCTGCTTTCCAGCGAGTAAGTCGCCGGAACGCCTCTATGCTGTTGAGCGCGCAGGCGGCACTTTGCAGTGCTGCCTGTTCGCGTTTATCTTCTGTCACTCTGCATCCAGGCCGGTTTGCTGCCGTATGAATAAAGAGAACATTTGCCTGGGAGGAGCGGCTTATTAAACCGCTTTTCACCAAGGGTCCCTCACTGGGCGTGCGCTTGTTGGTGCTGGTCGTGCTTTCGGTCGCGCTGATGGTGGTCGATGCGCGCTTCACACTGCTCAAGCCAGTGCGTAGCCAGATGTCGCTGGCGTTGATGGAGTCTTACTGGATCACCGACCTGCCGCAGCGGCTGTGGCAAGGTGTCGCCAGCCAGTTTGGCAGCCGGACCGAACTCGTCGCCGAAAACGAAAAACTCAAGACTGAAAACCTGCTGTTGCAGGGGCGCATGCAAAAGCTGGCCGCCCTGACCGAGCAGAACGTTCGACTGCGCGAGTTGCTCAATTCTTCGGCACTGGTCAACGAGAAGGTCGAAGTGGCCGAGTTGATCGGCATGGACCCCAATCCATTTACCCATCGCATCATCATCAACAAGGGTGAGCGCGACGGTGTCGTGCTGGGTCAGCCGGTACTCGATGCTCGTGGCCTGATGGGCCAGGTGGTGGAGTTGATGCCGTACACCTCCCGCGTTCTGTTGCTGACCGATACCACCCACAGCATTCCGGTGCAGGTGAATCGCAACGGCCTGCGCGCCATTGCCAGCGGCACCGGTAATCCGGAGCGCCTGGAGCTGCGGCATGTGGCGGACACCGCCGACATCAAGGAAGGCGATCTGCTGGTCAGTTCCGGCCTGGGTCAGCGTTTCCCGGCAGGTTACCCGGTGGCGACGGTCAAGGAAGTGATTCACGACTCCGGCCAGCCGTTTGCCATTGTCCGTGCCGTACCGACCGCCGCACTGAACCGCAGTCGTTACCTGCTGCTGGTCTTCAGCGATACCCGTACCCCGGAAGAGCGCGCCAACGATGCCGCCCAGGCGCAGGAGGCTCTGGATGCGCAGGGCGGTGGGCCGATCATTCCGGCGACCGTGCCGAAGGCGGCGCTTGTCCCGTCTGCCGTTGCAGTGCCGGCATCACCGGCCACGCCAGCAACCCCGGCGACAGCACCGGCTGCCGCCACACCGGTCAACCCAACGGCCACGCACCCGGTTGCGACTAAACCGCCCACGGCTGCACCTGCTGCATCCGCCAAACCACCGGCAGCTCAACCTGCCGTCGTGAAGCCTGCTGCCAAACCGCCTGTCTCCGCACCGGCTACCACTGGGGGACGAGAATAATGGTCGGTGTTACTGCCTCCCGAAACGGCTGGATCGTCTGGATGACATTCGCCATCGGTTTGCTGCTCAGCGTTTCGCCGCTGCCGCAATTCATGGAAATCCTGCGTCCGCTGTGGCTGGCCTTGCTGCTGGCGTTCTGGGCGTTGGCCCTGCCGCAGAAAGTCGGGATGGTCACCGCGTGGTGCCTGGGCCTGGCCGAAGATGTGCTCTACGGCACATTGCTGGGCCAGAACGCATTGATCCTGACCCTCATCACTTACCTGGTCCTGGCGCTGCAACAACGTCTGCGGATGTTCCCCATGTGGCAGCAGAGCCTGGTTATCCTGGTGATCTTCGGTCTCGCGCAGCTTGTCCAGTTGTGGCTCAGTGCCCTCACCGGTAACCGCCAGCCAACACTGGCGCTGGTGTTGCCGGCACTGGTCAGTGCTTTGCTCTGGCCCTGGATCAGCTTTGGTTTGCGCGGATTGAGTCGGCGCTACAAAATCAATTAATTCGCTCGAGCATTAGACAGGGAGAGGTCTTGATGAAACGGTTGTACCTCGCCTCTGGTTCGCCGCGTCGGCGTGAACTGCTCACGCAGATCGGCGTGCCGTTTTCCGTCCTCAGTGCGGATATCGATGAAACTCCTCTGACTCACGAAACCCCGTCTGCTTATGTCGAGCGCCTGGCGCGCGGCAAGGCCGAGGCCGGGCGCTGTGCAGTCGTGTCTGAAGACTCGTTCTGTGTGCTCGGCGCCGATACCGCCGTGGTGCTCGACGGAAAAATTCTTGGCAAACCGGTTGATGAAGCCGACGCGTGCGCCATGCTGATGATGTTGTCCGGCAACGAGCATCGGGTGCTGACCGCGATTGCCGTGCTCGATGGCGAGCGTTGCGAGTCAAGGGTGATCACCAGCCTGGTGCGTTTTCGACCCGTCAGTCGCGACGAAGCCGCCGCCTATTGGGCCAGTGGCGAGCCGAAAGACAAGGCCGGAGGCTACGGCATTCAAGGCCTGGGCGCGGTATTTGTCGCCGGGCTCAATGGAAGTTACTCGGCGGTGGTTGGACTGCCACTGTGCGAAACCGCAGAACTGCTCGGCCATTTCGGCATACCCTGTTGGCAAACCCATAACGCGCGTTAAGCGTCGTACTGACCAGATGCGGCCATTATCGTGAAAATGCCTGAACGAGACCCTGCCATGAGTGAAGAGATCCTGATCAACATCACGCCGATGGAATCGCGCGTGGCGGTGGTCGAAAACGGTGTCCTGCAAGAGGTCCATGTCGAACGCACGCAAAAGCGCGGGATCGTCGGCAACATCTATAAAGGCAAAGTCGTGCGGGTGTTGCCCGGTATGCAGGCGGCATTTGTCGACATCGGCCTGGATCGCGCGGCCTTCATTCATGCTTCGGAAATTTCCCTGCGCGAAGGTCCGGCGGTGGAGAGCATCAGCGCACTGGTGCATGAAGGCCAGAGCCTGGTGGTGCAAGTCACCAAGGACCCGATCGGCTCCAAGGGCGCACGCCTGACCACGCAGCTGTCGATCCCGTCGCGCTATCTGGTGTACATGCCGCGCACCGCACATGTCGGGATTTCACTGAAGATCGAAGACGAAGCCGAGCGCGACCGCCTCAAGCAAGTGGTCACCGATTGCGTCGCCAAAGAAGGCATCAAGGAAGCCGGCGGATTCATTCTGCGTACGGCGGCCGAAGGCGCCGGGGCTGACGAAATCCTCATGGATATTCGTTACCTGCGCAGGCTGTGGGACCAGATCAGCGAGCAGATCAAAACCATCGGCGCCCCGAGCGTGATCTATGAAGATCTTGGCCTGGCGCTGCGCACCCTTCGTGACCTGGTGAGTCCGAAAATCGAGAAAATTCGCATCGATTCCCGGGAAACCTTCCAGAAAACCACGCAGTTCGTTGCCGAATTGATGCCGGAGATCGCCGATCGTCTGGAGCACTATCCGGGCGAGCGGCCGATTTTCGATCTGTACGGCGTCGAAGACGAAATCCAGAAAGCCCTGGAGCGCAAAGTGCCGCTCAAGTCCGGTGGCTACCTGGTGGTCGACCCGGCGGAAGCAATGAGCACCATCGACGTCAACACCGGGGCTTTTGTCGGTCACCGCAATCTCGAAGAAACCATCTTCAAGACCAACCTCGAAGCCGCGACCGCCATCGCTCGCCAGCTGCGCCTGCGCAATCTGGGCGGGATCATCATCATCGACTTCATCGACATGGAAGATGAGGAGCATCAGCGCCAGGTGCTGCGCACGCTGGAGAAGCAGCTCGAGCGTGATCACGCCAAGACCAACATCATCGGCATCACCGAGCTGGGCCTGGTGCAGATGACCCGCAAACGCACCCGCGAAAGTCTCGAGCAAGTGCTGTGCGAGCCGTGCACCAGTTGCCAGGGGCGCGGCAAGTTGAAGACGCCGGAAACCGTTTGCTACGAAATTTTCCGCGAAATTCTCCGTGAGGCTCGCGCCTATCAGGCGGAAGGCTATCGTGTATTGGCGAACCAGAAGGTTGTCGACCGTCTGCTGGATGAAGAGTCGGGTAACGTCGCCGAACTCGAAGGGTTTATCGGTCGCACCATTCGTTTTCAGGTGGAAACCATGTACTCCCAGGAACAATACGACGTGGTGTTGCTCTGATTCGCTGCACTTTGATTTTTCCACAATGGCTGGCCTCAGCTTTTTGCAAAACTTTTGCCATGGGAGCCAACTGACATGGAGCGTCTGACACGCATTTTGGCCGCACTGACCCGCTTGGGTCTGGGCCTGTGCGCGTTGGTTTTGGTGTTGATGGCGTTGTACGTCAGCCTGGGCCGGGAACTGACGCCGCTGATAGCCGAATACCGTGCCGAAGTCGAAACCAAAGCCAGCGAGGCTTTGGGCATGTCCCTGCAAATTGGCGAACTCAAGGGCAGCTGGAGTGGCTTTGCCCCCATTCTGTCGGCCCATGATGTGACGGTCGGTGACGGTGCCAATGCCCTGCATCTGGAAAAGGTCCGCGCGGTGCCGGATTTGTGGGCCAGCCTGATGGCCCGTGAAGTACGCATCGCCCATCTCGAACTCAATGGCCTGAAGATCAGCCTCAAGGAGGGCGAGGACGGTCAATGGGCGCTGGAGGGTTTGCCGGTCAAGGATGATCAACCGCTCGACCCCGAGCAGTTGCTCAATCGCATGCAGATGATCCAGCGCTTGTCGGTGCTCGATAGCCAGGTCACCTTGCAGCCCTTTGGCGAGTCTCCGCTGACCCTGACCTACGTCGGCGCAAGTCTGAAAACCGGTGCCGTCCGTCAGCGACTGGATGCCCGCCTGACCTTGCCCGACGGGCAGCCGGTGGCCATCAACCTGCGTACGCGCATTCGTGCCAGTCAGTGGAAGGACGGCGAAGCCCAGGCTTACGTGAGCCTGCCGCAGAGCGACTGGTCGAAGTGGCTGCCGGAACGACTGACTCAACAGTGGAATTTTTCCGAGATCAAGGCCGGTGGCGAGATCTGGGTAACCTGGGGGCAGGGTGCCTTGCAGAGTGCGGCGGTGCGCCTGAATGCACCGCAACTCAATGGCGCTTACGCCGAGCGCAAACCGATCAAGATCAGCAACCTGGCGCTCAACGGTTACTTCCAGCGCAACGCCAAAGGCATGCAGGTGACGCTGGACTCGCTGGCCATGAACCTTGGCGAGCATCGCTGGGAGACGCATCTGCAGCTGCAGCAAACCGCCGCCTCCGACAAGTCTGAAGAGCTCTGGCACCTGCAGGCCGACCGCCTCGACCTGACCCCGCTGACGCCGTTGCTCAATGCCCTGGCGCCTTTGCCGCAAGGCTTTGCCACGGTGGTCGACCGGCTCAAGGTGACGGGAGGGCTGCGCAATGTGCTGATCGACCTGCGTCCCAATGCCACCGACGACAGCAAGTTCAGCTTCGCGGCCAACCTCGATCAGGTCGGTTTCGACGCCTATCACGGCGCTCCGGCGGCACGAAATGTCACGGGCAGCATCAGCGGTGACCTGGGGCACGGCGAGTTGCGCATGGACAGCAAGGATTTCATGCTGCACCTGGACCCGATTTTCGCCAAGCCATGGCAATACATCCAGGCCAACGCCCGCCTGACGTGGAAACTCGACAAAGACGCGTTCACCCTGATCGCGCCCTACCTGAAGGTGTTGGGCGAAGAGGGCAAGATTGCCGGTGACTTCCTGATTCGCCTGCATTTCGATCCCGCCCGGGAAGACTACATGGACCTGCGGGTCGGTCTGGTCGACGGCGACGGCCGCTACACCGCCAAGTACCTGCCAACGGTTCTCAGCCCGGCGCTGGACGAATGGCTGCGCACGGCGATTCTCAAAGGCGCGGTGGATCAAGGTTTCTTCCAGTATCAAGGTTCGCTCAACCAGGGTGCCGCCGATGCCGACCGCAGCATCAGCCTGTTTTTCAAGGTTCACGATGCCGAGCTGGCGTTCCAGCCAGGTTGGCCGCACGTCAGCGGGGTCACCGGTGATGTGTTCGTCGAAGACAGCGGCGTGCGCATCCTGGCCAGCAAGGGCCAGTTGCTCGACACCCAGGTCAGCGACATTTACGTGAGCATTCCCCACGTGCCCCAGGGGCAGAACTCCCATCTGTTGCTCGACGGCGGGTTTGCCGGTGGCCTGGGCGATGGCCTGAAAATCCTTCAGCAAGCCCCCATCGGTACGGCCGAGACCTTTGCCGGCTGGGAAGGCGAGGGTGATCTGCAAGGCAAGCTGAAGCTGGATATCCCGCTGGCCAAAGGCGAACAGCCGAAAATCCTGGTCGACTTCAAGACCGCCAAGGCGCGCCTGAAACTTCCCGAGCCGCCTCTGGAGCTGACTCAGCTCAAGGGCGACTTTCGTTTTGACAGCACCAAGGGGCTGAGCGGACAGAACATCACTGCGCGGGCCTTCGATAAGCCTGTGAGCGCGCAGATTTTTGCCGATGGCCGTGAAGGCAAGCTCAATACCCGGGTCGTGGCCTCGGGGCAGGTTGAAGTGAAGAAGCTTACCGACTGGCTGAGCGTGACCCAGCCGTTGCCGGTCAGCGGCGTGATCCCGTATCAACTGCAACTGACTCTGGATGGAGCTGACAGCCAGTTGAGGGTCAATTCCAGTCTCAAAGGGGTCGCCATCGATCTGCCCGCACCTTTCGGCATGGCGGCGGATGTGGGGCGTGACACGACGTTGCGCATGACCCTGCAAGGCGCGGAACGGCGCTACTGGGTGAACTACGGTGAGCTGGCGAATTTCACCTTTGCCGCACCGACGGGCAACTTTGCCGAGGGCCGTGGCGAGTTGTTCCTTGGCAACGGCGATGCGGTGTTGCCGGGTGCCAAAGGCTTGCGCATTCGTGGCGTGCTGTCGGAGCTGGATGTTGGCCCATGGCAGGATCTGGTGAACAAGTATGCCGGGCAAGATCCGGGCGGCAGTGCCAAGCAGTTGCTCAGTAGCGCCGACTTCAAGGTCGGCAAACTCAGCGCACTCGGCACCACGCTGGATCAGGCCTCGGTGCAATTGACACGCAAGCCGTCCGCCTGGGCCTTGCAGCTCGACAGTCAGCAAGCCAAGGGCAGTGCGACTGTCCCCGATGCGAAAGCCGCGCCGTTGGTGATCAACCTGCAATACGTGCGTTTGCCGGCACCTGATCCGACGGTCCTGGCTGACGAGAATTCGCCCGATCCACTGGCCTCGGTCGATCCGACCAGGATCCCGGCGCTGGATATCATCATCAATCAGTTGTTTCAGGGCAACGACCTGGTCGGCGGCTGGTCATTGAAAATTCGTCCGACCGCCAAAGGCATCGCCTTCAATTCGCTGGATATGGGCCTCAAGGGCATTCTGTTGCAGGGCAGTGGTGGCTGGGAAGGCACGCCCGGCGCCAGCACAAGCTTTTTCAAGGGCCGGGCCAGCGGCAAGAACCTCGCGGATGTGCTCAAGGGCTGGGGTTTTGCGCCGAGCGTCACCAGCAAGGACTTCCATATGGATGTCGACGGACGCTGGCCGGGATCGCCGGCATGGCTGGCCACCAAGCGCTTCTCGGGCACTCTGGATGCATCGCTCAAAGAAGGCCAGTTTGTCGAGGTCGAAGGCAGTGCCCAGGCATTGCGGGTGTTTGGCCTGCTTAACTTCAACTCCATCGGCCGCCGCTTGCGCCTGGACTTCTCCGACCTGTTCGGCAAAGGCCTGAGCTATGACCGGGTCAAGGGCCTGCTGGTGGCGACCAACGGCGTGTACGTCACCAAGGAGCCGATCCGCCTGACCGGCCCGTCGAGCACCATCGAACTCGACGGCACCCTGAACATGGTGGCTGATCAGATCGATGCGAAGCTGCTGGTGACCCTGCCGGTGACCAACAACCTGCCGATCGCCGCGCTGATCGTCGGTGCGCCAGCCATTGGTGGTGCGCTGTTTTTGATCGACAAGTTGATCGGCGACCGCGTGGCCCGCTTTGCCAGTGTGAAGTACACCGTCAAGGGGCCGTGGAAAGAACCGAAAATCACCTTCGACAAGGCTTTTTGAGTTCATTTTTGAAAAGGCACGCCCCAATCCTATGGAGTAGCATGGACGCCTGTCGATTCAGGAGTGCGTCATGTCTGTAGCGGTGATTCAAATGGTCAGCCAGAGCGATGTGCTGGCCAATCTGTCCCGGGCCCGACACCTGCTGGAGCAGGCTGCAGCCGGTGGAGCGAAGCTTGCCGTGCTGCCGGAAAACTTCGCCGCTATGGGCCGGCGCGACATTGCCGACATCGGCCGCGCCGAAGCCATGGGCGAAGGCCCGATCCTGCCGTGGTTGAAACAGACTGCACGCGACCTCAAGTTATGGATAGTGGCTGGCACCTTGCCGTTGCCGCCGGTGGATCATCCGGCGGCCAAGGTGCATGCCTGCTCACTGCTGGTCGATGATCAGGGCGAAACGGTGGCGCGCTACGACAAACTGCACCTGTTCGACGTCGACGTGGCCGACAATCGTGGCCGTTATCGTGAATCCGATGACTATGCTTATGGCAGTGGGGTCGTGGTGGCGGACACGCCGGTAGGCCGGGTCGGCCTGACGGTCTGTTACGACTTGCGCTTCCCGGAGCTGTACAGCGAACTGCGTGCAGCCGGTGCGCAGCTGATTACCGCGCCATCGGCGTTTACTGCGGTGACCGGCGCCGCGCACTGGGATGTGCTGATTCGCGCACGGGCCATCGAGACGCAATGTTATGTGCTCGCGGCTGCCCAGGGTGGAACGCATCCGGGGCCGCGGGAAACGTTCGGTCATGCTGCCATCATCGACCCGTGGGGCCGGGTGCTGGCGCAACAGGATCAAGGCGAGGCCGTGCTGCTGGCCGAACGCGATAGCAGCGAACAGGCGTCCATCCGGGCGCGGATGCCGGTGTCCAGTCACCGGCGCTTTTTCTCGCAGGGCGCCCAGCGGCCTGCCTCAGAACGATGAATTTAAGGCGTAAAGCATATGAGCGAGTTGTTGTCCTCAGTCAGTGAACACCTCCTGGCGCCTGGCGGCGTAACGATCGAGAGCCTGCAAGGCGTACTCGGCGACCTGGCCGGCCCGGGCATCGATGCCGCCGACCTGTATTTTCAGGGCCAGATATCCGAGTCCTGGGCGCTGGAAGACGGCATCGTCAAGGAAGGCAGCTTCAACCTCGACCAAGGCGTAGGCGTGCGTGCGCAATCGGGAGAGAAAACCGGTTTTGCCTACAGCAACGCCATCACTCTGGAAGCCTTGGGCGCGGCGGCCCGTGCTGCCCGTTCGATCTCCCGGGCGGGGCAGAACGGCACCGTGCAAGCGTTCACCACCCAAGACGTCGCTCAGCTTTACGGGCCGGACAATCCGCTGGAAGTGCTGACCCGCGCCGAAAAGGTCGACCTGCTCAAGCGCATCGATGCCGCGACCCGCGCCCTCGACCCACGTATCCAGCAAGTGACCGTGAGCATGGCCGGGGTCTGGGAGCGCATTCTGGTGGCATCCACTGACGGTGGTCTGGCGGCGGACGTGCGACCGCTGGTGCGTTTCAACGTCAGCGTGATCGTTGAGCAGAACGGCCGTCGTGAGCGCGGTGGTCATGGTGGTGGCGGTCGTACCGATTACCGTTACTTCCTCGCCGAGGACCGCGCCATGGGTTATGCCCGTGAAGCGCTGCGACAGGCCCTGGTCAATCTTGAAGCCATCCCTGCGCCGGCCGGTACGTTGCCGGTGGTGCTGGGTTCCGGTTGGTCCGGCGTGCTATTGCACGAAGCCGTTGGCCACGGTCTGGAAGGCGATTTCAACCGCAAGGGCAGTTCGGCCTATAGCGGACGCATGGGCGAGAGGGTCGCGTCCAGCCTGTGCACCATCGTCGATGACGGCACCCTGTCGGGGCGCCGCGGCTCGTTGAGCGTCGACGACGAAGGAACCCCGACCGAATGCACCACGCTGATCGAGAACGGCGTCCTCAAAGGCTACATGCAGGACAAGCTCAACGCGCGCCTGATGGGCGTGGCGCGCACCGGTAACGGTCGCCGCGAGTCCTATGCGCACCTGCCGATGCCGCGCATGACCAACACCTACATGCTGGCCGGCGAAAGCGATCCTGAAGAAATCATCGCTTCGGTAAAACGCGGCATCTACTGCGCCAACCTCGGCGGCGGGCAGGTGGACATCACCAGCGGCAAGTTTGTGTTCTCCACCAGCGAGGCGTACCTGATCGAGGACGGCAAGATCACTGCACCGGTCAAAGGCGCGACCCTGATCGGCAATGGTCCGGAAGCCATGAGCAAAGTGTCGATGGTGGGCAACGATCTGGCGCTGGACAGCGGTGTGGGGACGTGTGGCAAGGATGGGCAGTCGGTGCCGGTGGGTGTCGGCCAGCCAACGCTGAAGATTGATGCGATCACCGTGGGTGGCACGGGGGCGTAAGACGTGAAGCTTCGGGTGAGTCGCTTGGCGACTCACCCGGTCAGAGATTTAACGCAGACCGCGTTGAGTCTCGTCCAGCTCACGGATGTACTTGAAGATTTTACGGCTGGAAGCAGGAGGCTTGTTTTGCGCAACCTCGTGCTGGGCCTGACGGATCAGGGAGCGCAATTGCTGGCGGTCCGCGTCCGGGTAGTCGACGACGAATTTTTCCAGTACGGCATCGTCGCCGGCGATCAGGCGATCGCGCCAGCGCTCCAGATTATGGAAGCGTTCGTTGTACTGGCGAGTGGAGGCATCGAGTTGATCGAGCAAAACCAGAATGGCGTCAGTGTCCTGATCGCGCATCAGTTTGCCGATGAACTGAAGGTGCCGTTTACGCGCGATATTCGCGGTGTGCTTGGGCGCATCGGCCAGAGCCCGGCGCAAGGCGTCGGTCAACGGCAGTTTTGCCAGCAAGTCAGGCTTGAGTGTTGTAAGGCGCTCGCCGAGGTCAACCAGAGCATGCAGCTCGCGTTTAACCTGGGATTTGCTTTTTTCTCCCGTATCGAGGGAGTCGTCGTAAGAATCAACCATGGTGGCCGTCCGCAAAGAAACGCCGCCATGATAACCAGTCGGGGGCCGCTTGTCCGGCCCGGTCGCTCGATGACCGTTACCGAAAGCAGAATTTGAGTGGAGAACAGCATGAGTGCAGTTGAAAGCGTCGGCCCACAAGCGTTGCCGGCACTGCAGGAGCAAGTCGAGCAGATCATCGCTGAAGCCAGGCGCCAGGGCGCCAGTGCCTGTGAAGTGGCGGTGTCTCTGGAGCAGGGCCTGTCGACCACGGTGCGTCAGCGTGAGGTCGAAACTGTCGAATTCAATCGTGATCAGGGTTTTGGCATCACTTTGTACGTCGGTCAGCGCAAGGGTTCGGCCAGCACTTCCGCCAGTGGCCCGGACGCGATTCGCGAAACCGTCGCGGCGGCGCTGGCGATTGCCAAGCACACATCTGAAGACGAAGCGTCGGGCCTGGCGGACGCTGCGCTGATGGCGCGTGACGTGCAGGATTTCGACCTGTTCCACCAATGGGATATCACCCCGGAACAAGCCATCGAGCAGGCGCTGGCTTGCGAAGCTGCAGCGTTCGCCGCCGACAGCCGAATCAAGAACGCTGACGGCACCACGTTGAGCACGCATCAGGGTTGCCGGGTCTATGGCAACAGCCACGGTTTCGTCGGCGGTTATGCGTCGACGCGGCACAGCCTGAGCTGCGTGATGATCGCCGAGGCCGATGGCCAGATGCAGCGCGATTACTGGTACGACGTAAACCGCCAAGGCAATTTGCTGGCCGACCCGGTCAGCATCGGTCAGCGTGCTGCACAGCGTGCAGCGAGCCGCCTGGGTGCGCGTCCGGTGCCGACCTGTGAAGTGCCGGTACTGTTTTCGGCGGAATTGGCCGGTGGTTTGTTCGGCAGTTTCCTCTCGGCGATTTCCGGCGGCAGCCTGTATCGCAAATCCTCCTTTCTCGAAGGCACTCTGGGGCAGAAGCTGTTCCCGGAATGGCTGACCATCGATGAACGTCCGCACCTGATGCGCGCCATGGGCAGCGCAGCGTTCGATGGCGATGGCCTGGCGACTTATGCCAAACCGTTTGTCGAAAAAGGCGAATTGGTTTCCTACATTCTCGGCACCTATTCCGGACGCAAACTCGGCATGCCGAGCACCGCGAACGCCGGTGGCGTACACAACCTGTTCGTCACCCATGGCGATGAAGACCAGGCTGCCTTGTTGCGACGGATGGGCCGCGGTTTGTTGGTCACCGAACTGATGGGTCAAGGCCTGAACATGGTCACCGGTGACTACTCCCGTGGTGCGGCGGGTTACTGGGTCGAGAACGGCGAGATCCAGTTCGCAGTGCAGGAAGTGACCATCGCCGGCAACATGCGCGACATGTTCAAGCAGATTGTTGCCGTGGGGAATGATCTGGAGTTGCGCAGCAACATTCGCACGGGCTCGGTGCTCATTGAGCGGATGACCGTCGCCGGCAGCTAACTTTCCCGCTACACAAAAAGGCGCGCCACCCAACGGGTGGCGCGCCTTTTTTATTGGTTTTACGCAAATCACTGCAGGAGCCGGCTCGCTGGCGATGGCGATTTTATAACCGCCATCGCCAGCAAGCCGGCTCCTGCAGAATTTTTTGCACGCCATGTCACGCTTGTTTTGGTTCTAATTATCATATAATAATAAATCTCATTAACGAGCGAGCCCCGTATCATGAGCTCTGCCTTGCACGAGCAGCTGTACCTCGAAAGCTGGCGCTGGATGAGTCGCCAGATCGGTTGCGCGATGAATCCCGACGAACCGTCAACCCGGAAAAACTGACCGCGGGCGGCGTGTAAAACCCGCTACCGCTTTGGAGGCTCTCCATGGAGCACTGGAAACGCACGATCGAAAGAGCCAATCGCTGTTTCATGTTGGGCGAACTGGTTGATGCTCGTGAGGCTTATTTGCAGGCATTGGCGCTCGCACAGGTGTTGTTCGAGCGCTGGGCTGATCCCGATGAAGCGGTGGCGGCTTGCGTAATCTCCCATCACAACCTGGCGGACCTGCACTTGCGTTTGAACCAGCCGGAGGAGAGCGCCGAGTATTTGTGCGCCATTCATCAGCGGCTGTTGCAGACCATGCAGGACCCGCGACTGTCGCCAGCCCTGCGTGAAGCCGCACTGCGCCAGAGCAGCAAAACCTATGTCGAACTGCTGAATTTCATCAGCGAACACGGTGAATACCCACGCACCCATCGGTTGCTGCACATCGATGCTGCCTCGCCGTCGCAGCCCTTTGCGCCTCACCATCATGGAGTCCATTGAAATGGCTTTTACCCTGCCTGCCTTGCCGTATGCCTACGATGCCCTGGAGCCGCACATCGATGCGCAGACCATGGAGATCCACTACACCAAGCACCACCAGACGTACATCAACAACCTGAACGCAGCTGTCGAAGGCACCGAGTTCGCCGAATGGCCAGTGGAAAAACTGGTGGCCGCCGTGCAGCAACTGCCGGAGAAGCTCCGCGCGGCTGTGATCAATCAGGGCGGCGGACATGCCAATCATTCACTATTCTGGGAAGTCATGGCGCCACAGGGTGGTGGCAAGCCCGATGGCCCGCTGGCCAAGGCCATCGAGGAAGAACTGGGCGGTCTGGACAGTTTCAAAGAGGCGTTCACCAAAGCCGCACTGACTCGTTTCGGCAGCGGTTGGGCCTGGCTGAGCGTGACGCCGCACAAGACTCTGATCGTGGAAAGCAGCGGCAATCAGGACAGCCCGTTGATGAACGGCAACACGCCAATTCTGGGGCTGGATGTCTGGGAGCACGCCTACTACCTGCGGTATCAGAATCGTCGTCCCGAATACATCGGTGCGTTCTATAACGTGATCAATTGGCCGGAAGTCGCTGCGCGCTACCAGGCCGCACTGGTTCAAGTCTTCTAAAAAAACCATGCAAGGCTGACTATGGGCACTGAAACACTGGCGATCGGAAGTGGACGAATGTTTCGTTACGCGGTTGGATCGCTGCTACTGCTGGCGGGCATGAGTTTGCTGGTTGCGCACGGGCTGGAATGGCTGGACCTGGAGCCGAAGCTGTCACGGGCATTGCAGGGTGGCGCGATTTGCGCCCTCGGAACTGCCCTCGGAGCGGTGCCGGTGCTGGTAATCCGGCACATGCCCCAGGCACTCAGCGATTCCTTGCTGGGCTTTGGTGCTGGCGTGATGCTCGCCGCGACCGCGTTTTCGCTGATCGTGCCGGGTATTGCTGCGGCAGAAAACCTTGGCATGACCCCGTGGGCGGCCAGCGGCCTGATATGTTTTGGCATCATGCTCGGGGCCTTCGGGTTGTTCCTGGTCGATCGCAAGGTCTCCGGGGCTTCACCGGAGTTGCTTGTGGGCACAGCAGAGCACCCGGTGATCCCGCCGCGGATCTGGCTGTTCGTGTTTGCGATCATTGCCCATAACATTCCCGAAGGCATGGCGGTTGGTGTATCCGCGGGCGGCGGCATGCCGGATGCCGACAGTCTGGCGATGGGCATTGCCTTGCAGGATGTACCGGAAGGGTTGGTGATTGCGCTGGTGCTGGCCGGGGCAGGGATGTCGCGGTTCAAGGCATTTCTGATCGGTGCTGCATCAGGGTTGGTCGAACCGGTGTTCGCGTTGCTGTGCGCATGGCTGGTGAGCCTGGCCGAACTGCTGTTGCCATTGGGGCTGGCATTGGCGGCAGGGGCCATGTTGTTGGTGGTTACCCACGAAGTCATTCCCGAATCCCGCCGGCATGGTCACGACAAACTGGCCAGTCTTGGATTGTTGATCGGGTTTTGCTTGATGATGGTGATGGATACCGCGTTGGGCTAAAAGATGTTGATCTTTACTCGCCTTCATCGAAGTAATTGTTGATCAATGCCACCAGCGCATCCAGCGCTTCCTGTTCCTGCTCGCCTTCAGTGCTCAGATGGATCTTGGTGCCTTTGCCGGCCGCGAGCATCATCATGGCCATGATGCTTTTGCCGTCGACGGTGGTTTCCGGCGTGCGGCCGACCCTGATCGTGCAGTCCTTGAACTGACCGGCGACCCCAACGAATTTTGCAGATGCCCGGGCGTGCAGGCCCAGCTTGTTGATGATTTCGATTTCCAGAGCAGGCATCGCGATGTGAATCCTTTAGCTGAGGTCGCGGTGGCGAACCTGGACGTTCTTCAGGGATTGTTGCAGGGTCTTGCCCAGGCGTTCGGTCAGGTAGACGGAGCGGTGATGCCCGCCGGTGCAACCGATGGCAATAGTGACATAAGCGCGGTTACTGGCCGCAAAGCGCGGTAACCATTTGAGCAGGTACGCGGAAATGTCCTGGAACATCTCCTCGACATCCGGCTGTGCCGCCAGGTACTCGGCCACCGGTTGATCAAGACCGGACTGCGCTCGCAGTTCGGGCTTCCAGTAGGGGTTGGGCAGGCAGCGCACGTCGAACACCAGATCGGCGTCCACCGGCATGCCACGCTTGAATCCGAAAGACTCCACCAGAAACGCTGTGCCGGGTTCCGGCTGGTTCAGCAAGCGCAGCTTGATCGTATCGCGCAGCTGATACAGATTCAGGTTGGTGGTGTTGACTTTGAGGTCGGCAAGATCGGCAATGGGCCCGAGCAGGCTCGTCTCGTCATGGATGGCTTCGGCCAGCGAGCGATTGGCGCTGCTCAGTGGGTGACGACGGCGGGTTTCCGAAAAGCGTTTGAGCAGAGTTTCTTCATCGGCATCCAGGTACAGGACATCGCACTGGATGTGCCGGCTGCGGACTTCTTCAAGCAGCTCCGGAAACCGCGACAGGTGACTCGGCAAGTTGCGCGCATCGATGGACACGGCAACCAGCGGTTGTGCCAGTTCGGTGTGGATCAGTGCGCGCTCGGCCAGCTCTGGCAGCAACCCGGCAGGCAGGTTGTCGATGCAGTAATAGCCGTTGTCCTCGAGTACATCGAGGGCGGTACTTTTACCTGAGCCGGAGCGACCGCTGACGATGATCAAGCGCATGATTAATGCCCGTTTTGCTCGTCCAGGACAACCTGATACAAGGCTTCATTGCTCGGCGCGCTGCGCAGTTTTTCACGCACTTCCTTGCGGTCGAGCATGCTGGCGATCTGACGAAGCAGTTCCAGGTGCGCATCGGTAGCGGCTTCCGGGACCAGCAGAACGAACAGCAGGTCAACCGGTGCACCGTCGATGGCATCGAAATCGATAGGGGCGTCAAGGTGCATCAAGGCACTGATGGGTGAAGTACAGCCCTTGAGGCGGCAGTGGGGGATGGCGATACCGTTGCCAAAACCGGTTGAACCGAGTTTTTCACGGGCGACCAGGCTCTCGAAGACATCCTGCATGGCCAGATCCGGCACTTCGCGATGGATGAGGTTGGCAATTTGCTCGAGGGCTTTCTTTTTACTGCCGCCCGGCACGTTCACCAGGGAACGGCCGGGGGTCAGGATGCTTTCAAGTCGGATCATGGGTAGGGAGTGTTAACGACCGGTCGCGCCCTGGAGGAGGCTCTGGGTCTTTTCCTTATGCTTTTTGAGTTGTTTATCCAGCTTGTCGGTCAAGGCGTCGATCGCCGCGTACATGTCGGAATGTTCCGCGTTGGCGACCACTTCATTGCCGGGAATATGCAGCGTGGCTTCGATTTTCTGTTTGAGCTTTTCGACCGTCATCGTGACCTGCACGTTGGTGATCTTGTCGAAATGCCTCTCTAATCGTTCGAGTTTTTCGCCGATGTAGGTGCGAAGAGGTTCGGTCACTTCCAGTTGGTGTCCACTGATGTTGACTTGCATACAGCTTCTCCTTCGTTGCCAGTGCATAAAGCGGCAGATCAGATGATCTGCCACTGGAACGCTGTGGCGTGGCTCTACATCAACCGCTTGCGTTCGCTCGAAGGCGCGATCCCGAGGGATTCGCGGTACTTGGCGACGGTGCGGCGAGCCACCTGAATGCCTTGTGCCTCCAGTAAACCAGCGATCTTGCTGTCACTCAACGGCTTTTTCTGATTTTCAGCGGCAACCAGTTTTTTGATGATCGCGCGGATCGCCGTAGACGAGCATTCGCCGCCTTCGGAGGTGCTGACGTGGCTGGAGAAAAAGTATTTCAGCTCATAAATTCCCCGAGGGGTATGCATGAACTTTTGCGTGGTCACCCGGGAGATGGTCGACTCGTGCATGCCGACTGCTTCAGCAATGTCATGCAGGACCAGGGGTTTCATGGCTTCGTCGCCGTATTCCAGGAAGCCGCGCTGATGCTCGACGATCTGGGTGGCTACTTTCATCAGGGTTTCGTTGCGGCTCTGCAGGCTCTTGATGAACCAGCGGGCTTCCTGCAACTGATTGCGCATGAAGGTGTTGTCGGCGCTGGTGTCGGCGCGGCGTACAAAGCCGGCGTACTGGGCGTTGACCCGCAGCCGTGGCACCGATTCCTGATTGAGCTCAACCAGCCAGCGTTCGTTGTCCTTGCGCACGATGACGTCGGGAACGACGTACTCGGCTTCGGAGGACTCGATTTGCGAGCCCGGGCGCGGGTTGAGGCTCTGAACCAGCTCGATGACCTGGCGCAGCTCGTCTTCCTTGAGCTTCATGCGACGCATCAGCTGGCTGTAATCACGGCTGCCGAGCAGGTCGATGTAGTCAGTGACCAGGCGCTTGGCTTCAGCCAGCCACGGTGTCTTGGCAGGCAGCTGGCGCAGTTGCAGCAACAGGCATTCGCCGAGGTTGCGGGCGCCGATGCCGGCCGGTTCGAATTGCTGGATGCGGTGCAGGACGGCTTCGATTTCGTCCAGTTCGATGTCCAGTTCCGGATCGAACGCTTCAAGGATTTCCTCGAGTGTCTCGTCCAGATAGCCCTGATTGTTAATGCAATCGATCAGGGTCACGGCAATCAGGCGATCGGTGTCGGACATCGGCGCCAGGTTCAGTTGCCACAGCAGATGGCTCTGCAGGCTCTCGCCGGCCGAGGTGCGGGTGGTGAAATCCCACTCGTCGTCATCGTTGCTTGGCAGGCTGCTGGCGCTGGTCTGGTAGACGTCTTCCCACGCGGTATCGACCGGCAGCTCATTGGGGATGCGCTCGTTCCAGTCACCTTCCTCGAGGTTATCTACCGTCGGGGCGCTTTCCTGGTAAGAGGGCTCCTGGATCTCTACGTTGGGCTTTTGTTCGGCGTTGTCGGCCAGGGGGTCGGAATTGTCGAAATCCTCGCCTTCTTCCTGGCGTTCGAGCATCGGATTGGACTCCAGTGCCTCCTGGATTTCCTGTTGCAGGTCCAGGGTCGACAATTGAAGCAGTCGGATGGCCTGTTGCAGCTGCGGTGTCATCGTCAGCTGCTGGCCCATTCTCAAGACTAGCGATGGTTTCATGGCAGGGGCTTAACACCTTATTCGCCGGCGCACATGCGCCATCCACTACAGGGCGCCGAAGCGCCAAACATAAGCAAATTATATGCCTGAAACTGAAGTGTTTGCCTAGAGCGCGGTAACAATAAAAACCTGTTGATTTTTACTGTTTGTCGCGAACTGTGCCGCCATCACGACTTCAGCACTTACAGGCGGAACTCGTGACCCAGATACACTTCCTTGACCAGATCGTTGGCCAGGATGGTCTCGGAGTCGCCTTCAGCGATCAGTTGGCCATCGTTGACGATGTAGGCGGTCTCACAGATATCCAGGGTTTCACGGACGTTGTGGTCAGTGATCAGTACGCCAATGCCTTTGGCCTTGAGGTGATGGATGATCTGTTTGATGTCGCCCACCGAAATCGGGTCCACACCGGCGAAAGGTTCGTCGAGGAGGATGAATTTCGGATTGGTGGCCAGTGCCCGGGCGATTTCGACGCGGCGGCGCTCACCGCCAGACAGGCTCATGCCGAGGTTGTCGCGGATGTGGCTGATGTGGAATTCCTGCAGCAGGCTTTCCAGTTCCTTGCGACGGCCGGCCTTGTCGAGTTCCTTGCGGGTCTCGAGGATCGCCATGATGTTGTCGGCTACCGAGAGTTTGCGGAAGATCGACGCTTCTTGCGGAAGATAGCCGATGCCGGCCTTTGCACGACCGTGCATTGGCTGGTGGCTGACGTCCAGGTCGTCGATCAGTACGCGCCCCTGATCGGCCTGCACCAGGCCGACGATCATGTAGAAGCAGGTGGTCTTGCCGGCGCCGTTGGGGCCGAGCAGGCCGACGATCTGACCGCTGTCGATGGACAGGCTGACGTCACGCACGACCTGGCGGCTCTTGTAGCTCTTGGCCAGATGCTGAGCTTTCAGAGTTGCCATTACTGGGCCTTTTGCTCGTCGGTTTTCTTTTTCGGCTGGATCACCATGTCGATGCGCGGACGCGACTCGGTCACGTTGGTGCCTGTGGCGCGGCCGGCGCTGGCGAGCTTCTTGTTGGTGTCATAGACGATTTTCTCGCCCTGGGTCACGTTGCCGTCCTTGTCGATGACCTTGGCGCGGTCGATCAGCACGACGCGGTCTTGCGTGGCGTGGTACTGGATGGTGACGCCGTAGCCCTGCACCGGCTTGGTGTCGCCCGCCGTTTGCAGTTGCTCGAAGTAGGCCAGGTTGCCCACCGAAGTCACAACGTCGATGTCGCCATTGGGCGCACGGGTCATGGTGACTTTATTACCGGTCACTTTCATCGACCCTTGGGTAATGATCACATCGCCCGTGTAGGTGGCAACGCCATTCTTGTCGTCCAGTTGGGCATCGTCGGCCTGAATGCGGATAGGCTGCTGCTGATCGGTCGGCAGAGCCCAGGCGCTCACGCTTCCCAGTGCAGCGCCCAGACCGAGCAAAATAGGGAGGGTTTTAACGAGCCTCATACTGTCCTCTTACGTTCGATAGCAGGTGTATCCTGCTTTCTTTCAAATACGCTTTCATTCCCTTGCCAGTCGATACACCGCCAGCGCCGTCGATTCTAACGGGTTGCTCGGTCTGCGCATATTGCTGCTGCGGGAACACCGTCATACGAGTGGTGGTGATCAGGGTTCTGCGGTTTTTCTCGTCGAAACGCGTGATGCGTACCGAGTCGATCAGTTCGACCTGGGTGCCGTCAGGATTGACCTCACCCTTTTCGCTCTGGACGTGCCACGGGAACTGCGTGCCGCGGAACATGTTCAGGTCCGGGTTGGTCAGCAGCGTCACTTCGGTCGCCTTCACGTGCTCGACCTTGTCCGACGTCATTTCATACTGCAACTTGCCGTCGGGCAGGTACTGCACGCTGTGGGCGTTGATGGCGTAGTAGTCGATTGCGCTGTCATCGACCCGCACGACCGGCTTGTCGAGGAAGCGTTCCGGGCTGATGTTCCAATAGCCAACCGCGGCGAAAATTGCCGTGATGCAGCCGAACACCAGTATGTTGCGAATCTTTTTGCTCAGCATTTTTGGCTCACAGGTACGCGGCGTTAGCCGCATCGAGGCGGCCCTGGGCGCGCAGGATCAGTTCGCAGAATTCGCGGGCGGCACCTTCGCCGCCGCGGGCCTGGGTGACGCCGTGGGCGTGTTCGCGCACGAAGCTGGCAGCGTTGGCCACGGCCATGCCCAGTCCGACACGGCGAATCACCGGCAGGTCCGGCAGGTCGTCACCGAGGTAGGCGACCTGTTCATAGCTTAAGCCTAGTTGCTCCAGAAGACCGTCGAGAACGACCAGTTTGTCTTCGCGGCCCTGGAACAGGTGCGGTATGCCGAGATTCTTCGCCCTGCGCTCAACCACCGGGGTCTTGCGGCCGCTGATGATGGCGGTCTGCACGCCGGCGTTCATCAGCATTTTGATGCCCTGGCCGTCGAGGGTGTTGAAAGTCTTGAATTCGCTGCCGTCTTCAAGGAAATACAGGCGACCGTCGGTGAGGACGCCGTCGACGTCGAAAACCGCCAGTTTGATCGCTTTGCCGCGTTGCAGCAGGTCAGCACTCATTACATTACCCCCGCACGCAACAAGTCGTGCATGTTCAAGGCGCCGACCGGACGGTCTTCGCTGTCGACCACCACCAGTGCGTTTATCTTGTGATCTTCCATGATTTTCAGGGCCTCGGCGGCGAGCATCTCGGCGCGGGCGGTCTTGCCGTGGGCGGTCATGACCTGATCGATCGTGACGCTGTGGATGTCGATGCTGCGGTCCAGGGTGCGGCGCAAATCACCGTCGGTAAAGATCCCGGCCAGTTTGCCGTCGGTTTCGAGGACCACCGTCATGCCCAGGCCCTTGCGGGTCATTTCCATCAGCGCATCCTTGAGCAGGGTGCCGCGCTGGACTTGCGGCAACTCCTGCCCGGCGTGCATGACGTTTTCCACTTTCAGCAGCAAGCGGCGGCCGAGGGCGCCGCCCGGGTGCGAAAACGCGAAATCTTCAGCGGTAAAGCCACGGGCCTCGAGCAACGCGACGGCCAGGGCATCGCCCATGACCAGTGCAGCGGTGGTCGATGAAGTCGGTGCCAGGTTCAGCGGGCAGGCTTCGTGCTCAACGTGGACATTCAGGTTGACCTCGGCGGCCTTGGACAGCGGCGACTCAGGGTTGCCGGTCATGCTGATCAACTGGATGCCCAGGCGCTTGATCAGTGGCAGCAGGGTGACGATTTCATTGGTGGAGCCGGAGTTCGACAGCGCCAGGATGACGTCGTCACGGGTGATCATGCCCATATCGCCATGGCTGGCTTCAGCCGGGTGGACGAAAAACGCCGTGGTGCCGGTGCTGGCGAGGGTGGCGGCGATCTTGTTGCCGATGTGCCCCGACTTGCCCATGCCGACCACGACAACGCGGCCTTTGCTGGCCAGAATCATCTCGCAGGCGCGTACGAAATCCGCGTCGATTTGTGGCAGCAAGCCTTGTACGGCTTCCACTTCGAGGCGGATGGTGCGTTGGGCGGATTGAATCAGGTCGCTGGATTGGCTCATGTCAGAAATCGTTTAGCCTGATGAAAAGGCGGCGATTATAGCGGTTATGATCGAAACCCTCACGCAAGTTCGTCGCGCATTGTCATTCCTTGTTACTTAATCCTTCTAAATGACGCTTCATAGCCGGCATATGACCGAATATGGCCCGGCTTTGGCCTTGGGCGCGTGACCATTGCAGTGATATAGTTCGCCGCCAGTTCGGCCCGCCCGAGAGGCATGTGCTTTCGTCAGGAAGTCAGGCGTCCGAGTGAGAGGCTGCATCGCAAGGAGTTTAGATGAGTGCCGATAACGCCTACGCGGTCGAGCTGAAGGGAGTGACCTTCAAGCGCGGTGCGCGCAGCATTTTCAATAACGTCGATATCCGTATTCCCCGCGGCAAGGTCACCGGCATCATGGGACCTTCCGGGTGTGGCAAGACCACGCTGTTACGGTTGATGGGCGCGCAGTTGCGTCCCTCCAGCGGCGAAGTCTGGGTCAATGGACAGAACCTGCCGACGCTGTCGCGCAGCGATCTGTTCGATGCCCGCAAGCACATGGGCGTGCTGTTTCAGAGTGGCGCACTGTTCACCGACCTCGACGTGTTCGAGAACGTGGCTTTTCCACTGCGCGTTCACACTGAGCTGCCGGAAGAAATGATCCGGGATATCGTCCTGCTCAAATTGCAGGCCGTGGGTTTGCGCGGCGCCATCGACCTGATGCCCGACGAACTGTCCGGTGGCATGAAGCGACGTGTCGCGTTGGCGCGGGCGATTGCGCTCGATCCGCAAATTCTCATGTATGACGAGCCCTTCGTTGGCCAGGACCCCATCGCCATGGGCGTATTGGTGCGCCTGATCCGCCTGCTCAATGATGCCTTGGGTATCACCAGCATCGTGGTTTCCCACGACCTGGCCGAAACCGCGAGCATTGCCGACTACATCTATGTAGTGGGCGACGGGCAGGTGTTGGGGCAGGGCACGCCGGACGAGCTGATGAACTCGGACGACCCGCGCATCCGTCAATTCATGACCGGCGAGCCCGATGGCCCGGTCGCGTACCACTTTCCAGCGACGGATTACCGCGCAGATCTTCTGGGGAAGCGTTGATGCGCAAGATTTCACTATTAGAACGAGTGCGCCGCTTCGGCCACGCCGGCATCGATATGCTGGCGGTGTTCGGGCGCTCGACGCTGTTCCTGTTTCACGCACTGCTGGGTCGCGGCGGCATCGGCGGCGGTTTCGGTCTGCTGGTCAAGCAACTGCATTCGGTGGGCGTGATGTCCCTGGTGATCATTGTGGTCTCCGGGGTGTTCATCGGTATGGTGCTGGCGCTGCAAGGCTTCAACATCCTGTCCAGCTACGGATCGGAGCAGGCGGTGGGGCAGATGGTGGCGCTGACGCTGTTGCGTGAGCTGGGGCCAGTGGTCACCGCGTTGCTGTTCGCCGGGCGTGCCGGTTCGGCGCTGACCGCCGAAATCGGCAACATGAAGTCCACCGAACAGCTTTCCAGCCTGGAAATGATCGGTGTCGACCCGCTCAAGTACATCATTGCCCCGCGCCTTTGGGCCGGCTTCATTTCCCTGCCGGTGCTGGCGATGATTTTCAGCGTGGTGGGTATCTGGGGTGGTTCGTGGGTGGCCGTCGACTGGCTGGGTGTCTACGAAGGCTCCTACTGGTCGAACATGCAGAACAGCGTGACTTTCGCTGACGATGTGCTCAACGGCATCATCAAAAGCATCGTCTTTGCCTTCGTTGTGACCTGGATCGCCGTATTCCAAGGCTATGACTGCGAGCCCACTTCCGAGGGGATCAGTCGTGCCACTACCAAGACCGTGGTGTATGCCTCTTTGGCAGTGCTCGGCCTGGACTTTATTCTGACCGCCTTGATGTTTGGAGATTTCTGATGCAAAACCGCACCCTGGAAATCGGTGTCGGCCTTTTCTTGCTGGCTGGCATCCTGGCTTTGCTACTGCTGGCATTGCGGGTCAGTGGCCTGTCCCCGAGCCCGAGCACCGACACCTATAAACTTTATGCATATTTCGACAATATCGCCGGTTTGACGGTCAGAGCTAAAGTGACCATGGCCGGTGTCACCATCGGCAAGGTCACAGCGATTGATCTGGATCGCGACAGTTTCACCGGTCGAGTGACCATGCAGCTGGAGAAGCGCGTAGATAATCTGCCGGCTGACTCCACTGCATCTATCCTGACCGCTGGCCTGTTGGGCGAGAAGTACATCGGTATCAGCGTGGGTGGCGAAGAAGCCCTGCTCAAGGATGGCGGGACCATCCATGACACCCAGTCGTCGCTGGTACTCGAGGACCTGATCGGCAAGTTCCTGCTCAATACCGTTAGCAAAGACGCCAAATGAGGATTTTTTGAATGATCTCTACCTTGCGACGTGGCTTGTTGGTATTACTCACGGCACTGCCGTTGATGGCTAACGCCGTGGCGGCGCCTGCTTCTTCCGCGCACGAACTGGTACAGGACACCACCAACCGGATGCTGGCCGATCTGGCAGCCAATAAAGAGAAGTACAAACAAGACCCGGCCGACTTCTACGCCGCGCTGAATAACATCGTCGGGCCGGTTGTTGATGCCGAGGGCATCTCCAAGAGCATCATGACGGTCAAGTACTCGCGCAAAGCCAGCCCCGCGCAGATGAAAACCTTTGAAGAAAACTTCAAGAAGGGGCTGTTCCAGTTCTATGGCAACGCCTTGCTCGAATACAACAACCAGGGCATTACCGTTGAGCCGGCCAAGGACGAGTCGGGCGATCGCACCAGCGTCGGCATGACCGTCAAGGGCAACAGTGGCGCGATCTATCCTGTGTCCTACACGCTTGAAAAGATCAATGGTGAGTGGAAACTACGTAACGTCATCATCAACGGCATCAACATTGGCAAGCTGTTCCGCGATCAGTTCGCGGATGCAATGCAGCGCAATGGCAACGATCTGGACAAGACCATCAATGGTTGGGCCGGGGAAGTCGCCAAGGCCAAGGATACCGCCAATCAGTCCTCCGAGAAGCAAACTCAATGAGTGAGACGGCAGTCCGGATGGACGAAGCCGGCGAGTTGCGGCTCAGCGGCGTGCTGGACTACCGCACCGGCCCTGGCCTGCGCAAGCAGGGGCAGGCGCTGATCAAAGCCAGCAAGGCGACGTCAGTGGTGGTCGATTGTTCGGCGGTTGAAAAGTCCAGCAGCGTCGGTTTGTCGTTGCTGCTGTGCTTCATGCGTGACGCACAGGCCGCCGGCAAGGCGCTGAGCATCCGCGCAATGCCAGAAGACATGCGTGAAATCGCTCAAGTCAGTGAGCTGACCGAGCTGTTGGCGCATCCATAACCCGCATCTATAAAGAAGCCCCCCGTCAGAGTCCTGCTCCGCGGGGTTCGCAGGCGCGGGGCTTTTTTGTATGATGTCCGACCCGCGCGCACAGGGCGCCGATTGAGGTTGAGCATGCAGGCCGTAGAAGTGAAGAGCTTCCTTGAAGGAAAGCTGCCCGGAACGCTGGTAGAAGTTGAGGGCGAAGGCTGCAATTTCCAGCTGAACGTGATTAGCGATGAACTGGCGGCGTTGAGCCCGGTGAAGCGTCAGCAGCAGATCTATGCCCATTTGAACCCATGGATCACCGATGGCAGCATCCATGCGGTCACTATGAAATTTTTCAGCAGCGCGGCCTGGGCCGAGCGCACCTGAGCCCAAGGGCGTCGAGATTCTTATGGATAAATTGATTATTACTGGCGGTGCTCGTCTTGACGGCGAAATCCGCATCTCCGGGGCGAAGAACTCTGCCTTGCCGATCCTGGCAGCCACGCTGCTGTGCGATGGCCCGGTAACCGTTGCCAACCTGCCGCACCTGCACGACATCACCACCATGATCGAGCTGTTCGGTCGCATGGGCATCGAACCGGTGATCGACGAGAAGCTGGCCGTTGAAATCGACCCGCGCACCATCAAGACCCTGATCGCTCCGTACGAACTGGTCAAGACCATGCGTGCGTCGATCCTGGTACTGGGTCCGATGGTTGCCCGTTTCGGCGAAGCCGAAGTCGCCCTGCCTGGCGGTTGCGCCATCGGCTCGCGTCCGGTTGACCTGCACATCCGTGGCCTGGAAGCCATGGGCGCGGTCATCGACGTCGAAGGCGGCTACATCAAGGCCAAGGCGCCTGAAGGCGGCCTGCGCGGTGCGCACTTCTTCTTCGACACCGTCAGCGTGACCGGTACCGAAAACATCATGATGGCCGCTGCTTTGGCCAAGGGCCGCAGCGTCCTGGCCAACGCCGCGCGCGAGCCTGAAGTCGTCGACCTGGCGAACTTCCTGAACGCCATGGGTGCCAAGGTTTCCGGCGCCGGTACCGACACCATCACCATCGATGGCGTCGAGCGTCTGCACACCACCACTTACAAGGTGATGCCGGACCGTATCGAAACCGGCACCTACCTGGTGGCTGCTGCCGTGACCGGCGGTCGTGTGAAGGTCAAGGACACTGATCCGACCATCCTCGAAGCCGTCCTGGAAAAACTTCGGGAAGCGGGCGCGGAAATCACCACCGGTGAAGACTGGATCGAGCTGAACATGCACGGCAAGCGGCCGAAAGCCGTCAACGTGCGGACCGCTCCGTACCCGGCGTTCCCGACCGACATGCAGGCGCAGTTCATCTCCCTCAACGCCATTGCCGAAGGCACCGGTGCCGTGATCGAGACGATCTTCGAAAACCGCTTCATGCACGTTTACGAACTGCATCGCATGGGCGCCAAGATCCAGGTCGAAGGCAACACCGCCATCGTCACCGGCACCGAAAAGCTCAAGGGCGCGCCAGTCATGGCTACCGACCTGCGTGCTTCGGCCAGCCTGGTGATCTCGGCGCTGATCGCCGAAGGCGATACCCTGATCGACCGCATCTACCACATCGACCGTGGTTACGAGTGCATCGAAGAGAAGCTGCAGATGCTGGGCGCCAAGATCCGTCGCGTTCCGGGCTAGTGGCTGCTGCAGGGGCACAGGGACGTGCCCGTTGAATTGTTGAAGTCGAGCCGGTTTCCGGCTCGATGTGTGTCCGGCGCCGTTTGCGACCTGACATGAGTACCTTGATAAGGACTGACGTTTCCCATGTTGACCATCGCACTGTCCAAGGGCCGCATCCTTGACGACACCCTGCCGCTTCTGGCTGAAGCGGGCATCGTGCCGACCGAGAATCCGGACAAGAGCCGCAAGCTGATCATTCCCACGACCCAGGAAGATGTACGCCTGCTGATCGTGCGTGCCACCGACGTGCCGACGTATGTCGAGCACGGTGCCGCCGACCTCGGTGTCGCCGGTAAAGACGTGCTGATGGAATACAGTGGCCAGGGCTTGTACGAGCCGCTGGACCTGCAAATCGCCCAATGCAAGCTGATGACGGCCGGCAAGGTCGGCGCGGTCGAGCCCAAGGGCCGCCTGCGCATCGCCACCAAGTTCGTCAACGTCGCCAAGCGTTACTACGCCGAACAGGGCCGCCAGGTCGACATCATCAAGCTCTACGGCTCGATGGAACTGGCACCGCTGATCGGCCTGGCCGACAAGATCATCGACGTGGTCGACACCGGTAACACGCTGCGGGCCAACGGCCTGGAGCCACAGGATTTCATTGCTGCCATCAGCTCCCGGCTGATCGTCAACAAAGCTTCGATGAAAATGCAGCACGCCCGTATCCAGGCGTTGATCGACACCCTGCGCAAGGCAGTGGAGTCTCGACACCGCGGCTGATTCACCTGCGCGACCGTAAGGCGCGCCGTCTATCCGCCTCATAGCCAGAATTCTCAGGTGCCCAAGCGGATCGAATGTTAGCTTCGGGCGCCTGAGTTTTTTGCCATTCCTATGAGGCTCTCGCTATGACCGCACCGACTGCAATTCGCCGACTCAACGCTGCTGACCCGGATTTCGCGCATCATCTGGATCATCTGTTGAGCTGGGAAAGTGTGTCTGACGACTCGGTCAATCAGCGGGTGCTGGACATCATCAAGGCTGTGCGTGAGCGTGGCGACGCGGCGCTGGTGGACTTCACCCGCCAGTTCGATGGTCTGGACGTCAAGTCGATGGCCGACCTGATCCTGCCGCGTGAGCGTCTGGAGCTGGCGTTGACCCGCATCTCCGTGGCCCAGCGCGAAGCGCTGGAAATCGCCGCCGCCCGTGTGCGCAGCTACCACGAAAAGCAGAAGCAGGATTCCTGGAGCTACACCGAGGCCGACGGCACGGTGCTGGGCCAGAAAGTCACGCCACTGGATCGCGCCGGCCTGTATGTACCGGGCGGCAAGGCGTCGTACCCGTCGTCGGTACTGATGAACGCCATTCCGGCCAAGGTGGCTGGCGTGACCGAAGTGGTCATGGTGGTGCCAACCCCGCGCGGTGAAATCAACGAGCTGGTGCTGGCCGCTGCCTGCATCGCCGGCGTGGACCGTGTGTTCACCATCGGCGGTGCTCAGGCCGTGGCGGCGTTGGCCTACGGCACCGAAAGCGTGCCGAAGGTCGATAAAGTGGTCGGCCCGGGCAACATCTATGTCGCGACTGCAAAGCGTCACGTATTTGGCCAGGTCGGTATCGACATGATCGCCGGTCCGTCGGAAATTCTCGTGGTGTGCGACGGCCAGACCGATCCGGACTGGATCGCCATGGACCTGTTCTCCCAGGCCGAGCACGATGAAGACGCCCAGGCGATTCTGGTCAGCCCGGACGCCGAATTCCTCGACAAGGTCGCTGCCAGCATTAGCAAGCTGATGCCAACCATGGAGCGCGCCGCGATCATCGAAACCTCGATCAATGGCCGTGGTGCGCTGATCAAGGTGCGCGACATGGAGCAAGCCATCGAAGTCGCCAACCGCATCGCGCCGGAGCACCTGGAATTGTCGGTTGCTGATCCACAAGCCTGGCTGCCGCAGATCCGCCATGCCGGTGCGATCTTCATGGGCCGTCATACATCCGAAGCGCTGGGCGATTACTGCGCCGGGCCGAACCACGTATTACCGACTTCCGGTACTGCGCGCTTCTCGTCGCCGCTGGGTGTGTATGACTTCCAGAAACGCTCGTCGATCATCTTCTGCTCCGAGCAGGGTGCGTCCGTGCTGGGCAAGACCGCTTCCGTGCTGGCCCGTGGCGAGTCGCTGACCGCCCACGCCCGTAGTGCTGAATACCGCATCGTTGACGAACAAAAGGGGAACTGAACATGAGTAAATTCTGGAGCCCGTTCGTCAAGAATCTGGTGCCTTACGTGCCGGGCGAACAGCCAAAACTGGCGAAACTGGTGAAGCTCAACACCAACGAAAACCCGTACGGTCCATCGCCAAAAGCCCTGGCGGCGATGCAGGCCGAGCTGAACGACAACCTGCGCCTGTACCCGGACCCGAACAGCGATCTGCTGAAGAACGCCGTCGCCAAGTACTACGGCGTGCCGAGCAACCAGGTGTTCCTCGGCAACGGTTCCGATGAAGTGCTGGCGCACATCTTCCACGGTTTGCTGCAGCACGATCAGCCGCTGCTGTTCCCTGACATCAGCTACAGCTTCTACCCGGTCTACTGCGGGTTGTACGGCATCAAGTTCGACGCGGTGCCGCTGGACGAGCAGTTCCAGATCAACCCGGCGGACTACGCCAAGCCGAACGGCGGGATCATCTTCCCTAACCCGAACGCGCCGACAGGTTGCCTGCTGGCACTGGAAGCGGTCGAGCAGATTCTCAAGGCGAGCCCGGATTCAGTGGTGGTGGTCGACGAGGCGTACATCGACTTCGGCGGCGAAACCGCGATTGCACTGGTGGACCGTTATCCCAACCTGCTGGTGACCCAGACCTTGTCCAAGTCCCGTTCCCTGGCCGGGCTGCGAGTGGGCCTGGCGGTCGGCCATCCGGACCTGATCGAGGCGCTGGAGCGGATCAAGAACAGCTTCAACTCCTATCCGCTGGATCGCATGGCGAATGTCGGCGCGGCGGCAGCATTCGAGGACCGTGAGTATTTCGACAAGACTTGCCGTTTGGTGATCGAGAATCGCGAGAAGGTCGTTGCGCAGTTGGAGGAGAAGGGCTTTGAAGTGCTGCCATCGGCGGCTAACTTCATTTTTGCCCGCCACCCTCGGCACGATGCGGCAGGGCTGGCGGCGAAATTGCGTGAGCAAGGCGTGATCGTGCGGCACTTCAAGCAGGAGCGAATTGCGCAGTTCTTGCGGATCAGCATCGGCACGCCAGAGCAGAACCAGGCGCTGATCGACGGCCTCGGCGATCTCTGAACCACCGCTGACCCTGTAGGCGCCGGCTTGCCGGCGATGGTGGTCTAACATTCAACATCAAAGTTGAATGTTAGATCTCATCGCGAGCAGGCTCGCTCCCACATTGTTAGTGGTTTGGCTTACTCGTGATGCGGCTCGCCCAGGAACGTCAGCGAGCTGAACAAGCCGCGACTGTTCACATCAACGCTGTCCTTCACCGGCACTTCCACCTGCGCCGAAATCACGTTCAAGCCTTCGTTGCGAACCAGCACTTGCGCCCGACCGTTTGCATCGGTTTCGGTGCTCAGGGTATTCGGTGCGTTCCGATAGTCCCCGACCAGCTTCACGCCCGCAGCGGGTTTGCCATCCAGTAACACCTGGACAGGCAGCGACTTGCCCGGCCCTACGGTCAGCGGATCGACCTCCGGCAGAATCAGCAACTTTATCTGGTCCAGCTTGGGCAACTTTGCCCCGGGCTGATAAATCGCCAGGCTGTACTTGAACGTCTGGGTCGCCTCGATCGCTCCCGGCACTTTGCTGCGACCTTCGTTGATCCACTTCTTGTCGGCAGTCTGCGACCACATGCCATTGTCCAGCGCCACCGCCATCACGGCGGGTGGTTTGAGCGGTTGCAGGCGCGCGTGGTCGGGCAGGCGCTGCACGGTCACCGGGATCATTTTTGCGCTGATGTCATAAGCCCAGGCGCCGCTGATTTTTTGCGCCTTGAAGGCATTGTCTTCGGCGCCATGCCCGTAAATGACCTCGATGTTGCCGCGACGTTGTTCGGTCCACAGGCCGTGGGCCGAGACCTCAGTGGCAAACAGCAAGCCGAGCAGTGCCAAGGGTTTGAGTGGGTGCATGGGGGTGTCCTTTTACAGAGTGAGTGTCAGGCTGACAGTGAAATTGCGCGGCTCGCCGGGGTTGACCCAGTAGTTGCTGTAGGAGCGCTCGAAGTATTTCTCGTCGAAAATGTTGTTCAGGTTCAGGCCCACCGTGATGTTCTCGCTGGCCTTGTAATGGGCCAGCAGGTCGACGGTGTGATAGGCCGGTAATTCAAAGTCGCTGCCGGCTTCGCCCGAGCGATCGCCGACATAAGTGAACGCGGCGCCAAGGTCCGAACCACGCAGTCGACCGTCCTGGAACTCATAAACACCCAACAGGCTGCCGCTGCGTTTAGCCACGCCGAGAATGCGGCTGCCGGCGGGAATGACCTTGTCGCCCTCAGTGACCTCAGCGTCGATGTAGGCGAAAGCGCCGATCACCCGCACAGCGTCGGTGACTTGCCCGGTGACTTGCAGATCGAAACCCTGGCTGCGTGCCTTGCCCATGGCCCGGCTGGTGTCGGTACCCGGGTCGAGGGCGAGGACGTTTTCTTTCTCGATATGGAATGCGGCGAGGGTACTGCTCAGACGGTCGTCGAACAGCTCGCTCTTGATCCCGATTTCGTAGCCAACGCCTTCTTCCGGGTCGAAGGATTTACCGGCCGCGTCCAGGCCATTGTTCGGCTTGAACGAGGTCGAAGCGTTGGCGAACAGGCCGACTTCAGGGGTCAGCTGATAAAGCAAACCGGCCCGTTGGGTCAGCGCGTCGTGACTCTGAGTGCTGGTGGCGCCACGGGTGTGATCGTCGATGCTTTGCTCGAAATGTTCGAAGCGCACACCGAGCATGCCCCGCAGCTTGTCGGTGAAGATGATCTGGTCCTGCAGGTTCAGTGCATGGCTTTCGACGTGTTCGAAGAAGTCCGTGCCAGAGCGTGCGCCGTTGGGTTTTGGCTGGCCGTAGACCGGTTGGTAGATGTCGATGGCGTAGGGGCTGCCGGCAATGGTCGTTACCCGTTCGTTTTTGCGGTAGTTCTCGTATTCGCTGCCGATCAACAGTTCGTGCTGCAAACGGCCGGTGTCGAAAAAACCGCGCAGTTCGAGTTGGGTAATGCTGTCGTGCCAATTGTTGTCACGCTCGCGATAGCGGCGATTGACGGTATGGCCGTCGGCATTCAGTGGGCGCGATTCTGACGCGAAGCCCCAGAGTTTGCCTTCCTTGTAATGGCTTGCCAGACGCAACTTCCAGCTGTCGCTGAGCTGATGTTCAAGGGCGGCCTGCAGCATGTTGTTGTGGTTGTCGATGTCACCATCGTCGGGTTCGCCGAGGAAGGTCGAACGGGAGACGCCGCTCCAGGTGTTGTTGGGGGCGACAATGCCGCGATCGAACGTCGAGCTGTGGCGAACGAATTCGCTTTCCACCAACAGGCTGGTGTCCGGATTGAGTTGCCAGCTGAAAGAGGGCGCGACAAACACACGCTGGCTGTCGACGTGATCGCGGAAGCTGTGGTTGTCCTCGACGGCCAGGTTGACCCGCGACAGCACGTTGCCTTGGTCATCCAGTGGCGTGTTGACGTCCAGCGCGGTGCGATAACTATCCCAACTGCCCGCGCTGGTGTTCAGGGTCGCGAAGGCTTCCGGCTGAGGTTTCTTGGTGACGATATTCACCGTGCCCCCCGGATCACCTCGGCCGTACAGGCTGGCGGCGGGGCCTTTGAGTACTTCGATGCGCTCGATGTTCGCCACGTCCGGGGTGCTCGGGTAGCCACGGTTGGCGCTGAAACCGTCCTTGTAGAATTCCGACGTGGTGAAGCCGCGCACGCTGTATTCGTACAGCGTCAGGCCACCGAAGCTGTTCTGCTTCGAAACACCGCCGGCAAAGTCCAGCGCGCGTTCAACGCTGTTGCTGCCCAGATCGTTGAGCACGCTGACGGGGACTACGCTGATCGACTGCGGGATGTCGCGGATGGCGGTGTCGGTTTTGGTCGCGCTGGCGGAGCGGGTGGCGCGGTAACCAGCGACAGGTCCGGTGGGGGACTCGTAGTCGGAAGTGACGCTGATGGCGTCCAGTTCCAACGCTTGGGATTCCTCGGCGAAAGCCGGTTCTCCCAACAACCCGAGGGCAAGACTTGCCACGGAGGCCTTTATTCGAGACGACATGTTATGTTGTTCCAATTGCTAGAATTGAAACAATATAACATGCCTAATGAGAATGTCTTCTGTTAACGACGTTGGCTTTGCGGGGGCTGCCTATGCCGCAAAAGATTGCAGCCGGCGGCAGCTCCTGCAGCTAGTTCGCTTCTTTTTCCTTGACCGGGGCTGGCGGTGGACGCAAACCGATTTCCGCCGTTAGCTTGATCTCCTTGCCGTTGCGCATGACCTGAATCGTGACCTTGTCAGTCGGTTTGATCCGCGCAACCTGGTTCATCGAACGGCGGCCATCGCCTGCCGGCTCGCCATCGATGGCAAGAATCACGTCGCCCAATTGCAGCCCGGCCTTCTGCGCCGGACCGTCACGGAAAATCCCGGCCACGACAATGCCCGGACGCCCCGACAGACCGAACGATTCCGCCAGCTCCTGGGTCAACGGTTGTACTTCGATCCCCAGCCAGCCACGAATGACCTGGCCGTGCTCGATGATCGATTTCATCACTTCCATCGCCAGTTTTACCGGGATCGCAAACCCGATGCCCTGGGAGCCGCCGGATTTGGAGAAGATCGCGGTGTTGATGCCCGTCAGGTTGCCGTTGGCGTCCACCAGCGCACCGCCGGAGTTGCCGGGGTTGATCGCGGCGTCGGTCTGGATGAAGTCTTCGTAGTTGTTCAGGCCCAGCTGATTGCGCCCGGTGGCGCTGATGATGCCCATGGTCACGGTCTGGCCGACGCCGAACGGGTTACCGATGGCCAGCGCGACGTCGCCGATGCGGATGTTGTCGGAACGGCCGACGGTGATCGAAGGCAGGTTCTTCAAATCGATCTTCAGGACCGCGAGGTCGGTTTCCGGGTCGCTGCCGATGACGCGGGCGAGGGTTTCACGCCCGTCCTTGAGCGCTACCACGATTTGGTCAGCACCGCTGGTCACGTGGTTGTTGGTCAGGATGTAACCTTCCGGGCTCATGATCACACCGGAACCGAGGCTCGACTCCATGCGTTTCTGCTTGGGCGAGTTGTCGCCGAAGAAGCGGCGAAATTGCGGATCCTCAAACAGCGGATGGCTGGGTTTGCTGATGACTTTGGTGGTGTACAGGTTCACCACGGACGGCGCGGCGGTGGTCACCGCTTCGGAATAGGACACCGGGCCTTGCTGCATGGTGGTGGTTTGCGGCGCCTGCTGCAGGTTGACGTCGAGGCTCGGAAGCCCGACCCACTGCGGGTAACGCTGGATGATTAACAGTGCGACAAGCACGCCGGCCAACAGCGGCCAGCCGGAAAAACGCAGCGCCTTGAGCATTAAGCACGTCCTGAGAGAGTTGCAGGCGGAATGATACCGCTCATAATGACGCGCATTATACGAGGCCGCGCGTGCCTCTGAACGGGATATTTAGGAGTCTTTTATGGCCGTCGCCCTGAGCACCCTGGTCGAAGAAGCCGACCGTTACCTCGGCAGTTCGAAAATTGCCGATTACTGCCCCAACGGCTTGCAGGTCGAAGGGCGGCCGCAAGTGATGCGTATCGTCAGTGGCGTCACCGCCAGTCAGGCTTTGCTCGATGCCGCCGTGCAAGCCAACGCCGATCTGGTGCTGGTGCACCACGGTTACTTCTGGAAGGGTGAAAACCCGTGCATCACCGGCATGAAGCAGCGCCGCTTGAAGACCTTGCTCAAGCACGACATCAGCCTGCTGTCGTATCACCTGCCGCTGGACCTGCACCCGGACGTCGGCAATAACGTGCAGCTGGCGCGTCAGCTCGACATCACCGTCGAAGGCCCGCTGGACCCGGACAACCTGAAGATTGTCGGGCTGGTCGGCTCATTGAACGAGCCGGTGACCCCTCGCGACTTCGCTCGCCGTGTGCAGGAAGTCATGGGCCGCGAGCCTCTGCTGATTGAAGGCAGCGCGATGATTCGCCGGGTCGGCTGGTGCACCGGTGGCGGTCAGGGCTATATCGATCAGGCCGTGCTGGCGGGTGTCGATCTGTACATCAGCGGCGAAGCGTCGGAGCAGACGTTCCACAGCGCTCGGGAAAATGACATCAGCTTCATCGCCGCCGGTCACCATGCTACCGAGCGCTATGGCGTTCAGGCGCTCGGTGACTATCTCGCCCGGCGTTTTGCCCTCGAGCACATTTTCATCGATTGCCCAAACCCCATTTGACGCTGGTCCCTCCAGGAGCCGGCTAGACCCAAACAGGCAGGCATATTCATATGCCCTTTCGATCTAGTTGGCGTCCTGATTAGAAGAGGTCGCTGTGCTAGGATTCCCCGCTCGAACACGGCCCGCTGGCCGTTCATAAGAAAGATTTCGTGAGTAGCCATGGTCGACAAACTGACGCATCTGAAACAGCTGGAGGCGGAAAGCATCCACATCATCCGCGAGGTGGCCGCCGAGTTCGATAACCCGGTGATGCTGTACTCCATCGGTAAAGACTCCGCCGTGATGCTGCACCTGGCACGCAAGGCATTTTTCCCCGGCAAGCTGCCGTTTCCGGTCATGCACGTCGACACTCGCTGGAAATTCCAGGAGATGTACGCCTTCCGCGACAAGATGGTCGCGGAACTGGGCCTGGACCTGATCACCCACGTCAACCCGGACGGTGTGGCGCAGGGCATCAACCCGTTCACCCACGGCAGTGCCAAGCACACCGACATCATGAAGACCGAAGGCCTGAAACAGGCACTCGACAAATATGGTTTCGACGCTGCCTTCGGTGGTGCCCGTCGCGATGAAGAGAAATCCCGCGCCAAAGAGCGTGTGTACTCGTTCCGCGACAGCAAGCACCGCTGGGACCCGAAAAACCAGCGTCCAGAGCTGTGGAACGTCTACAACGGCAAGGTCAACAAGGGCGAATCCATTCGTGTGTTCCCGTTGTCGAACTGGACCGAGCTGGACATCTGGCAATACATCTACCTTGAAGGCATCCCGATCGTCCCGCTGTACTTCGCCGCCGAGCGTGAAGTCATCGAGAAGAACGGCACGCTGATCATGATCGACGACGAGCGCATCCTCGAACACCTGAGCGATGAAGACAAAGCGCGCATCGTCAAAAAGAAAGTGCGTTTCCGTACCCTTGGCTGCTACCCGTTGACGGGCGCGGTGGAGTCCGAGGCCGAAAGCCTCACGGACATCATTCAGGAAATGCTCCTGACGCGAACTTCCGAGCGCCAGGGCCGTGTCATCGACCACGATGGCGCCGGCTCGATGGAAGACAAAAAACGTCAAGGTTATTTCTAAGGGGCTGTCATGTCGCATCAATCTGATTTGATCAGCGAGGACATCCTCGCCTACCTGGGCCAGCACGAGCGTAAAGAACTGCTGCGCTTTCTGACCTGCGGTAACGTCGACGACGGCAAGAGCACCTTGATCGGGCGCTTGCTGCACGACTCCAAGATGATCTACGAAGATCACCTGGAAGCCATTACCCGCGACTCGAAAAAAGTCGGCACCACTGGCGAAGACATCGACCTGGCATTGCTGGTCGACGGCCTGCAGGCCGAGCGTGAGCAAGGCATCACCATCGATGTCGCTTACCGCTATTTCTCCACCGCCAAGCGCAAGTTCATCATCGCCGACACTCCCGGCCATGAGCAGTACACCCGCAACATGGCCACCGGTGCGTCCACCTGTGACCTGGCGATCATCCTGGTCGACGCCCGTTACGGCGTGCAGACCCAGACCCGTCGCCACAGCTTCATCGCCTCGTTGCTGGGCATCAAACACATCGTCGTCGCCATCAACAAGATGGACCTCAAGGACTTCGACCAAGGCGTGTTCGAGTCGATCAAGGCCGACTATCTGAAGTTCGCCGAAGGCTTGAAGATGAAGCCGACGAGCATGCACTTCGTGCCGATGTCTGCCCTGAAAGGCGACAACGTGGTGAACAAGTCCGAGCGCTCGCCGTGGTACACCGGCCAGTCGCTGATGGAAATTCTCGAGACCGTGGAAGTGGCGGGCGATCGCAACTTCACCGATCTGCGTTTCCCGGTGCAGTACGTCAACCGTCCGAACCTGAACTTCCGTGGTTTCGCCGGCACTTTGGCCAGCGGCATCGTCAAGAAAGGCGACGAGGTTGTGGTCCTGCCGTCGGGCAAGAGCAGCCGCGTGAAATCCATCGTCACCTTCGAAGGTGAGTTGGAACACGCCGGTCCTGGTCAGGCGGTGACGCTGACCATGGAAGACGAGATCGATATCTCCCGTGGCGACCTGTTGGTGCATGCCGACAACGTGCCGCCGGTCACCGACAGCTTCGAAGCGATGCTGGTGTGGATGGCTGAAGAACCGATGCTGCCGGGCAAGAAGTACGACATCAAACGCGCCACCAGTTACGTGCCGGGCTCCATCGCCAGCATCGTCAACAGGGTCGACGTGAACACCCTTGAAGAAGGCCCGGCCAGCGCGTTGCAGCTGAACGAAATCGGCAAGGTCAAGATCGCGCTCGACGCGCCGATTGCCCTCGACGGTTACGAAAGCAACCGCACCACCGGCGCGTTCATCATCATCGACCGCTTGACCAACGGCACCGTTGGCGCGGGCATGATTGTGGCCCAGCCTTTGGCCCATGGCACCAGCACCCACCACGGCAAACTGGCCCACGTCGCCACCGAAGAACGCGCCCAGCGCTTCGGCCAGCAACCGGCCACCGTGTTGTTCAGTGGCTTGTCAGGTGCGGGCAAAAGCACGCTGGCCTACGCCGTTGAACGCAAGTTGTTCGACCTGGGACGTGCAGTGTTTGTACTGGATGGCCAGAACCTGCGTCACGACCTGAACAAAGGTCTGCCACAGGATCGCGCCGGACGTACCGAGAACTGGCGTCGTGCCGCGCACGTGGCGCGTCAGTTCAACGAAGCGGGTCTGCTGACGCTGGCGGCGTTCGTTGCGCCGAGTGCTGAAGGTCGTGAACAGGCCAAGGACCTGATTGGCAAGGAGCGTCTGCTGACGGTCTACGTCCAGGCCTCGCCGACTGTCTGCGCCGAGCGTGACCCGCAAGGTCTGTACGCGGCGGCCGGGGATAACATCCCGGGCGAATCCTTCCCGTACGACGTGCCGCTGGATGCCGATCTGGTGATCGACACCCAGGCTGTGTCGCTGGAAGAAGGCGTCAAGCAAGTGCTGGATCTGCTGCGCAAGCGTGGCGCGATCTAAGCCTTAGCCTGAAATAAAAAACCCGCCGATGAGTGATCATCGGCGGGTTTTTTTGTGTCTTTGAAATGGCAATCGCCAGCAAGCCAGCTCCTACAGGATTGTGTCAACGCCGACTATCACTGTGGGAGCTGGCTTGCCAGCGATGAGGCCGGTACAGACACCTCAAAACTTTGCGGGATACTCGCGATGCATCTGCTCCAGCAATGCATCCTTGTCCTGCCACATCTGATTGATCCAGCCCTGGAACTGCAAGCGATACTCGCCGTCCTGGTCGTAGTTCTTGCCGATGAACTGGGGCGGAATCTTCAATTCCTCAAAATGCACCACCACATCCGCAACGTTCCCGCACAGCAAGTCCCAAAAGCCGGGACGCCCGGCAGGGTAGTGAATGGTCACGTTGACGATGGATTCCAGTTGCTCACCCATGGCATCCAGCACAAAGGCAATGCCGCCGGCCTTGGGTTTGAGCAGGTAGCGGAACGGTGATTTCTGCTGGGCGTGCTTGCCGTCGGTGAATCGCGTGCCTTCAACGAAATTGAAAATCCCCACCGGATTATTGCGAAACTTCGCGCAGGTCTTGCGGGTGGTTTCCAGGTCTTTGCCTTTCTTTTCCGGGTGCTTTTCCAGATAAGCCTTGGAATAGCGTTTCATGAATGGAAAGCCCAGTGCCCACCACGCCAGACCAATCACCGGCACCCAGATCAGTTCCTGTTTGAGGAAAAACTTCAGCGGCTGGATGCGCCGGTTGAGCACATATTGCAGCACCAGAATGTCGACCCAGCTTTGGTGGTTGCTGGTGATCAGGTACGAGTGCTGATAGTCGAGGCCCTGCAGGCCGCTGATGTGCCAGCGAGTGCGGCGTACGAGGTTCATCCAGCCTTTGTTGAGGCTGATCCAGGCTTCGTGGGTGTGGCTCATCAACCAGCCGGCAAGACGTTGAGTGAGGGCAAACGGCAAGGCTTTGACAAGCGCCACACAGAACAGAAACGAGCAGAGCAAAATCGTGTTCAGTGCCAACAGCAGCGAGGCGATCACGCCCCGCAACGGAGCAGGTAGGAAATCCAGCATTTAAACATCCATAGGTCGGTTGGCTGCCTGGATCGCGGTCAACGCGATGGTGTAGACGATGTCATCGACTTGCGCACCCCGGGGCAGGTCGTTCACCGGTTTGCGCAGACCTTGCAGCATCGGCCCCAGGCTGACGCAGTCGGCGCTGCGCTGCACGGCTTTGTGGGTGGTGTTGCCGGTGTTCAGGTCGGGGAACACGAACACCGTGGCGCGACCGGCCACCTGACTGTTCGGCGCCAGTTGCCGGGCCACGGTTTCGTTGGCGGCGGCGTCGTATTGCAACGGGCCGTCGATCAGCAGCGAGTTTTGCTGTTCATGGGCGAGCAGGGTGGCTTCGCGGACTTTCTCGACCTCTTCGCCGCTGGCTGATTCACCGCTGGAATAACTGATCATCGCCACGCGTGGCGTGATGCCGAACGCTGCTGCCGAATCCGCACTTTGCAGGGCGATCTCGGCCAGTTCGCTGGCGCTTGGGTGCGGGTTCATCACGCAGTCGCCGTAGACCAGCACTTCCTCCGGAAACAGCATGAAGAACACCGACGACACCAGGGTGCAGCCCGGTGCCGTCTTGATCAATTGCAGGGCCGGGCGGATGGTGTTGGCGGTGGAGTGAATGACACCCGAGACCAGGCCATCGACTTCATCCAGTGCCAGCATCATGGTGCCGATCACCACCGTGTCTTCCAGTTGCTGCTCGGCCATCGGCGCGTTGAGGCTTTTGCTCTTGCGCAGCGAAACCATCGGTTCGACGTAGCGCTCGCGGATCAGGTCCGGATCAAGAATTTCCAGCCCCGGTGGCAGCTCGATTCCCTGGGCGCGGGCGACGGCCTGCACGTCTTCGGGCTTGGCCAGCAACACGCAACGGGCGATGCCTCGGGCCTGGCAGATCGCGGCCGCTTGCACGGTCAATGGCTCGCTGCCTTCGGGCAACACGATGCGCTTGTTAGCGCTCTGCGCACGCTGGATCAGCTGATAACGGAACACTGCCGGCGACAAGCGCATTTCCCGGGGCGTGCCGCAGCGCTGGTGCAGCCATTTGGCATCCAGATGGCTGGCAACGAAATCGGTGATGATTTCGGCGCGCTCGCGGTCGTCGATCGGGATTTCCTTGTTCAGCCCGTTCAACTGGTTGGCGGTGTCGTAGGAACCGGTACTCACCGACAACACCGGCAAGCCCGCCTGCAACGCGCCCCGGCACAAATCCATGATGCGCGGGTCGGGCAGGGTGTCGCTGGTCAGCAGCAGGCCGGCCAACGGCACGCCGTTCATGGCCGCGAGGCTGACGGCGAGGATGATGTCGTCGCGATCACCCGGAGTCACCACCAGCACGCCGGGCTTGAGCAGCTCCACGGTGTTGCGCATGGTGCGGGCGCAGATGATGATTTTGGTCATGCGCCGGGTTTCGTAGTCACCGGCGTTAAGCACCTGGGCGCCCATCAGATCGGCCACGTCACGGGTGCGCGGCGCGTTCAGTTCCGGTTGAAACGGGATGCAACCCAACAGGCGGAAATCACCGCTACGCAACAACGGCGAATGCTCTTTCAGACGCGTGGAGAATGCCTCCATGCTCTCGTCGGTTTGGACCTTGTTGAGGATCACGCCAAGGACTTTCGGGTCCTTCGGGCCACCGAACAATTGCGCCTGCAATTCCACGCGACCGGAGAGTTCGGTCAGCACTTCGTTTTCCGGTGCCGAGACCAGGATCACCTCGGCGTCCAGACTCTTGGCCAGGTGCAGGTTGACCCGCGCGGCGTAACTGGCGCTGCGGGTCGGGACCATGCCTTCGACGATCAGCACGTCTTTGCCGATGGCGGCCTGCTGATAAAGGGTGATGATTTCTTCGAGCAGCTCATCGAGCTGACCGTCGCCGAGCATGCGCTCGACGTGGGCCAGGCCCAAAGGTTGAGGCGGCTTCAAACCGTGAGTGCGGGCCACCAGCTCGGTGGAACGCTCGGGTCCCGTGTCACCCGGATGCGGCTGGGCGATCGGTTTGAAGAAGCCGACCTTGAGGCCGGCGCGCTCAAGGGTGCGCACCAGCCCGAGGCTGATGGAGGTCAGACCCACACCAAAATCGGTGGGCGCGATAAAAAAAGTTTGCATGCGGATTCTCTGAAGGAGCATGGCAATGGTGAGGGCCTATGACTGGCCGTCTACCGATATTCAGTCACCAAGGTTAGCGCTAACCGAGCCTTGTGCGCACCAACCGCAAGCAAAGGACTGGCCTATTTTTTCAAGGCGTTGCAGCGGGTCCATGACCCAGGCCCGTGATTGCCACGGCGGCTGGTGGCGCAGGTGCTGGGTGTGGCCGCAGGAAAGCTCGACCACCCAGTGACCGTCCTCGTCCTGATGAAACCCGGTGATCGTCGAATCCCGTCTGTCCGGGTTGTGTTCGCTTTCGGGCGATTGCTTCGCTAAACTGGGTCTTTCAATATTCTTATGCAAAAGGTCTCGCCCCATGCTGATCGCCGCCAATAAGGCTGTCTCCATCGACTATACCCTGACCAACGACGCTGGTGAGGTCATCGACAGCTCCGCCGGCGGCGCGCCGCTGGTCTACCTGCAAGGTGCAGGCAACATCATCCCGGGCCTGGAAAAGGCGCTGGAAGGCAAAGCAGTCGGCGAAGAGCTGACCGTAGCTGTTGAACCGGAAGATGCCTACGGCGAATACGCTGCAGAACTGGTCAGCACCCTGAGCCGCAGCATGTTCGAAGGCGTTGATGAGCTGGAAGTGGGCATGCAGTTCCACGCTTCCGCTCCGGACGGCCAGATGCAGATCGTGACCATTCGCGATCTGGACGGCGACGACGTAACCGTCGACGGCAACCACCCGTTGGCCGGTCAGCGCCTGAATTTCCAGGTCAAGATCATCGCCATCCGTGACGCCAGCCAGGAAGAAATCGCTCATGGCCACGTCCATGGCGAAGGTGGCCATCACCACTGATTTCTGCGCTAAGCTCAGATAACTGGAGAGGCGCCCTGTGGGCGCCTTTTTAGTCTGCGGCTGTCTCGGGTGACACCGCAAAGCGGCTGTTTCGAGAAGAACACTGGAATCTGGAGTACGTCATGAGTGCTTTTCACGACCTTAATTTGACAGCCCTGGATGGTCAGGCGCTTCCTCTGGCACCGTTCAAGGGGCATGTCGTGCTGGTGGTCAACGTTGCCTCCAAATGTGGCCTTACCCCACAGTACGCCGCGCTGGAAAACCTCTACCAGCAATACAAGGCCAAAGGCTTCAGCGTACTGGGTCTGCCATGCAACCAGTTTGCCGGGCAGGAGCCGGGCACCGAGCATGAGATCCAGGAGTTTTGCAGCCTCAACTACGGCGTGACCTTTCCGTTGTCCAGCAAGCTGGAAGTCAACGGTCATGAGCGTCATCAGCTATACAAACTGCTGGCGGGCGAGGGCGCGGAGTTTCCGGGGGACATCACCTGGAACTTCGAAAAGTTTCTGTTGGGCAAAGACGGGCGCGTACTGGCGCGATTCTCGCCGCGTACCGCACCGGACGATCCGACGGTGATTCAGGCGATCGAGAAAGCCCTGAGCTGACACTCCCTTTTGTAGGAGCTGGCTTGCCAGCGATCGCGGTGGTCCTGATCCACCGTGGCGCCTGGATCGCCAGCAAGCCGGCTCCTACAGATCTCCCTTTGGATCCTTAATCACCCAAATCAATAGTGCTTTTCAGCGCGCATGAAGCTCCATATTATCGCCGTCATAAAGTTACTTCTCCGTGGAGCGTCCCATGCCCGTAAAAGCCTTGTTCAAACCGTTCCACCTCGGCACCCTCGAACTGCCGACCCGCGTCGTCATGGCGCCGATGACCCGCTCGTTTTCGCCGGGTGGCGTGCCTAATTCCAAGGTGATCGAGTACTACCGTCGTCGCGCCGCCGCGGGCGTTGGCCTGATCATCACCGAAGGCACCACCGTGGGTCACCAGGCTTCCAACGGCTACCCGAACGTACCGCATTTCTACGGTGAGGCCGCGCTGGCCGGCTGGAAGAAAGTGGTCGACGCCGTACACGCCGAAGGCGGCAAGATCGTTCCGCAGCTGTGGCACGTGGGCAGCGTGCGGCGTATCGGCACTGAGCCGGACGCCAGCGTACCGGGCTACGGTCCGTCGGAAAAAATCAAGGACGGCCAGGTCGTGGTTCACGGCATGACCCAACAAGACATTCAGGACGTGATTGCCGCCTTTGCCCAGGCTGCGAAGGATGCCCAGAGCATCGGCATGGACGGCGTGGAAATCCACGGCGCCCACGGTTATCTGGTCGACCAGTTCTTCTGGGAAGGCAGCAACCAGCGTACCGACGAATACGGCGGCAGCCTGGCCAACCGTTCGCGTTTCGCCATTGAGCTGATCCAGGCTGTGCGTGCCGCGGTCGGTGAAGGCTTCCCGATCATTTTCCGCTTCTCGCAGTGGAAACAGCAGGACTACACCGCGCGTCTGGTGCAAACCCCGCAAGCCTTGGGCGAGTTTCTCAAGCCGCTGTCTGACGCTGGCGTGGATATTTTCCACTGCTCGACCCGCCGCTTCTGGGAGCCGGAGTTCGACGGTTCCGAACTGAACCTGGCAGGCTGGACCCGCAAGCTCACCGGCAAACCGACCATCACCGTGGGCAGCGTTGGCCTGGATGGCGAGTTCCTGCAGTTCATGGTCAACACCGACAAGGTCGCGCAACCGGCCAGTCTGGAAAAACTGCTGGAGCGTTTGAACAACGATGAGTTCGATCTGGTGGCGGTCGGTCGAGCGTTGCTGGTCGACCCGGACTGGGCGCAGAAAGTGCGTGACGGTCGCGAGGAAGACATCCTGCCGTTCAGCCGTGAGGCGTTGATGACGCTGGTTTAAGTTTAAGCGGCGTCTGGACTGACTCAATCGCCAGCAAGCCGGCTCCTGCAGGTTCTGAGAAATCGCGACACCTGTAGGAGCTGGCTTGCCAGCGATGGCAATCCCAAAAACACAAAAAACTCAAGGCACGGTCGATGCATTCGGCGCCACCTGCTCCCCCACACAAGCACCCCGTAACTGCCCTTCAAATTGTTCAATGATCGCCGGCCATCCCTGCCGACTGGCATGCTGGCGCGCATTGAGCCGCACGCAACGCAAGGTTTCAGTCTCTTCAAGCATCCACACCGCCGCATCGCAAAATGCATCTTCATCCCCAGGCATCGCGAGCACGCCGTTGTAGCCATGGCGAATGTGTTGCGCCGCCGCAGCCTGATCGTAAGCCACCACGCCGAGCCCGGAAGCCAATGCCTCAAGCACCACGTTGCCGAAGGTTTCCGTCAGGCTCGGGAACAGAAACACATCCCCTGACGCATAGTGAGCCGCCAACGCTTCGCCGCGTTGTGAGCCACAAAAGATCGCCTCGGGCAGTTCTTTTTCCAGGTCCGCACGTTGCGGCCCGTCGCCGATCACAATCAGCTTGAGGTGGCGCTGTGGATAAGTGCTCTTCAGGGCGTCGAAACAGCGCTTGAGCAGCCCCAGATTTTTCTCCGGTGCCAAACGTCCCACATGGATGACGGCAATGTCGTTCTCACCCAGTCCCCATTGCTCGCGCAGCGCGTTCAAGCGTTTGGCCGGGTGGAACAGCTGGCTGTCGACGCCCCGGGACAACAATGCCAGACGCTCGAAATGACGACGTTCCAGCTCCAGGCGCTGGCTGACACTGGGCACCAGCGTCAGGTTCGAGCGGTTGTGGAACCAGCGCAGGTAGTGGGTCAGCAGGCGGGTGAGCAAACCGAGGCCGTACTGGCTGGAATACTGCTGGAAATTGGTGTGAAAGCCGCTGACCACCGAAATGCCCAGGCGCCTTGCCGCGCGCAATGCGGACAGGCCCAGCGGGCCTTCGGTGGCGATGTACAAGACATCCGGGCGATGGCGCTTCCAGCGTCGCAGCAACTTGTGCATCGACGACTGGCCCCATTGCAAGCCAGGGTAACCGGGCAGCGGCCAGCCTCGGCACAGCAGCAATTCATCGTCGCTGCCAGTCTGCTGATCGCAGCCCTGACGTGGTCGAACCAGCTCCACCTGATGCCCGCGCGCGCGCAAACCGTCACACAGGCGGCCAAGGGTATTGGCCACGCCGTTGATTTCCGGAGGGAAGGTTTCGGTGATCAGGGTGATATGCAGAGCTGTCGTCATGACCCCAGTGTCTGCTGGGGCCATGTCGACGTTGTGACGGCGGGATGATGGATTTGTGACAGCGTCAGCGTTGTACCACGAGGTTCTCCGCGCCGCGCTCGCGCACCCAGAACAGCGTTGCCCCGGCCACGGCAGCCGGCATCATCAAAATGTTGACCACCGGGATCAGCAGCACCAGGTAAACACTGCCGCCAAAACCCATGCTCTGCCAGCGCTTCTCGCGCAGCCAGGCAAGCATTTCGTTCCAGCCCAGCTTGTGGTTATCCGCCGGGTAGTCGATGTACTGGATCGCCATCATCCAGACCCCGAACAGCAGCCACAGCGGTGCGGCGATGATGTTCACCACCGGAATGAACGAGAGGATGAACAGCCCGATAGCCCGCGGCAGGAAGTAGCCGAGCTTGCGCATCTCGCGGGCCAGGGTGCGCGGGATCATCGCGACCAGCTCACCCCAGCTGAAGGCCGGGAAGTCATCGGTGCCGCGCACCACCACCTCGACTTTCTCGGCGAGAAATCCGTTGAACGGCGCGGCGATGATGTTGGCGAGCATGGTGAAAGTGAAGAACACCATCAACACCACCAGCACCACGAACAGCGGCCAGAGGATGTAACTGAGGAAACTCAGCCACTCGGGCAGGGAAGGCATCAGCGTATCGACCCACAGGCTGAACTGATGGCCGGCCAGATAGATCAATCCGACGAACAGCACCAGGTTGATTGCCAGCGGCAGCAACACGAATAAACGCAGGCCGGGGCTGAGGACCAGTTTGAGGCCTTCACGCAGGTATTGCGGGCCGGAAAGAACGGGGGCGGGCATAACGTGCTCCGAGCAGAGGGTAAACGCGCCGACCTTACCGGCTTTGCCTGACAGGTGAAAGCACGGCAGCGGTATCGACATTCACTGTAACAAAGGCGTCCTGAAAATCACGCTGACGGGATAGAGACCACCTATGAGCTGGATTGTTAAACCGTATTTCCTTAATCTTCGCCCCCTCGATACGCTGCACCCAATCTTTTTACAGGACGGTCGTGTTCAAGCCTTCCCCAAGTGCTTTCAACCGTTCTTTTTTATTCCCGCCGGTGATCCGGCGTTCCGCGCCAGGTGTTCCGGGCCGGTCAACAGGAGCAGGTCATGTCTGAAGTCCGTCATTCGCGAGTGATTATTCTCGGTTCCGGCCCTGCCGGTTACAGCGCTGCGGTGTATGCCGCCCGTGCCAACCTCAAGCCACTGCTGATCACCGGCATGCAGGCCGGCGGTCAACTGACCACCACCACCGAAGTCGACAACTGGCCTGGCGACGTCCACGGCCTGACCGGCCCGGCGCTGATGGAGCGGATGCGCGAGCACGCCGAGCGCTTTGAAACCGAGATCGTTTTCGATCACATCAATGCCGTGGACTTCGCTGCCAAGCCGTACACCCTGACTGGCGACAGCGCGACGTACACTTGCGACGCCCTGATCATCGCCACCGGCGCCAGCGCTCGTTACCTGGGCCTGCCGTCCGAAGAAACCTTCATGGGCAAAGGCGTTTCGGCCTGCGCGACCTGCGACGGTTTCTTCTACCGCAACAAGCCAGTGGCTGTGGTCGGCGGTGGCAACACCGCCGTTGAAGAAGCCCTGTACCTGGCCAACATCGCCAGTACCGTAACCTTGATCCACCGTCGCGAAACGTTCCGCGCCGAGAAGATCCTGATCGACAAGCTCAATGCTCGCGTGGCTGAAGGCAAAATTATCCTTAAGCTGAACGCAACCCTGGACGAAGTCCTGGGCGACAACATGGGCGTGACCGGTGCTCGCCTGAAGAACAACGATGGCAGCTTCGACGAAGTGAAAGTCGACGGCGTGTTCATCGCGATCGGCCACACCCCGAACACTTCGTTGTTCGAAGGCCAGTTGACCCTGAAAGACGGTTACCTGGTTGTGCACGGCGGCCGTGACGGCAACGCCACCGCGACCAACCTGGAAGGTATCTTCGCCGCCGGTGACGTGGCTGACCACGTCTACCGTCAGGCCATCACCTCGGCCGGCGCCGGTTGCATGGCGGCACTGGATGCCGAGCGTTACCTCGACGGTCTGCAGAACGCTTGATTGTGTTTTCGTCGATATGAAAAAACCGGCTTCGGCCGGTTTTTTCATGGGCAACACAAATCAGACTTGCAGGGGTCGAGGTCAGGTCAGTCTTGCCAGGCAGGCTTCAAGGATATCCAGGCCTTCTTCGAGCACCGCAGCTTCAGTGGTCAGCGGCGCCAGCAGTCGAATGATGTGCCGCGACTTGCCGCTAGGCATCAACAACAAACCGGCATCACGCGCCAAGGCCAGCAGTTGCGTCAATTGTGCGGCGGCGGGTGTGCCGTCGGCGTTGCTCAGTTCGATACCGCGCATTGCGCCAACGCCGGTCAGGCGCCCGAGGTACGGCGTCAGCTTGCGATCTCGCCAGGATTGGTAGCGGCTGACAATCGCCTCTTCCTGTTGTGAACCCCAGGCTTGCAGATTCTCATCCGTCATTTCATCCAGCGTCGCCAATGCAGCAGCACAGGCGATGGGATTGCCCGAATAGGTGCCGCCGAGCCCGCCCTTGGGCAAGTTGTCGAGCAGCGCCTTGCGTCCGACCACCGCACCCAGCGGCACGCCGCCGGCGATGCTTTTGCCGAGCAGGATCAGGTCCGGCTCGATGCCCAGTCGCGAGAATGCAAAGCGCTGCCCGGTACGGCCGAAACCGGACTGGATTTCATCAGCGATCAACACAATGCCTTTCTCGTCGCAGAAGCGGCGCAGCGCCTGGGCGAACGCCACCTCCATGGCCAGGAAGCCGGCTTCACCCTGCACGGGCTCGACGATGAAGCAAGCCACGTCCTCGACGTCGATTTCGACACTGAACAGACGCTCCATGGCTTTCAGGGCCTCGGCGCAGGTTACGCCGTTGTCCTGGCTGGGGAAGGGCAAGTGATACACCGGCCCGGGCAGCACGCCGACTTTCTGTTTGTAGGGCGCGACCTTGCCGTTGAGATTGAGGGTGGCCAGGGTGCGACCGTGGAAGGCGCCATCAAAGGCAATCACCGCGCTGCGGCCGGTGGCGCCACGGACGATCTTCAGCGCGTTCTCAGCGGCTTCGGCACCACTGTTGGTGAGCATGCCGCTGACCGGGTAATCGACCGGGATAAAGGCGCTGAGGCGCTCCATCAAGTCGATGTAGGGCCTGTGAGGCGCGGCATTGAATGCGTAGTGGGTCAGGCGGGTGGCTTGTTCGCGAATGGCCTCGACGATGCGCGGATGGCAATGGCCGAGGTTGAGCACGCCGATGCCACCGACAAAATCGATGTAGCGTTTGCCGTCGGTGTCCCAGACCTCGGCGTTTTTGCCGTGGCTGAGCGTGACGGGGTGGACGATGTTGATCGACTGGCTAATGGATTCACTGCGCATGGATGATCGACTCAGAAGAAGGGAGGCTTCTTTTATCTAAGCCGCGAGCAGCGGTACCGGGCAAACGAAATAAAGTGGCCGGATCAATCTTAAAAGTCAGGACATGGCACCCAACCCTGTAGGAGCCGGCAAGCCGGCTCCTACAAAGATTAGCGGCGAGTCAGGGGCTGCCGGGTGAATTTCACCCCGGCCAGACCCTGGGCAATCAGCGCGCGGATGTTGCCGTGATCGCTGCCTTCGGGCGTCGCCAGCACCGAGCGGTAATGCTCGCCGAATGCCAGCAGTGCTTCTTCATCGCTCAGGCCTTCCAGCAAAGCCAAGCCCAACGTCTTGCACGAACCTTCGTTCTGCCCGGCCGCGTTTTCCACGCCGCCATTGTTGAAGGCCTGAGGCTGGTAGTCGTAACCGGCAGCGATAAACGCCAGGGTGTCGGCGAAAGCGTGTTCACCGCTCTTGAGGCTGGCGCGCAGGGTGTTCAAATCACTCATTGGGTTTTCCTTTGGCGAACGCCGCTTGCTGTTCGGCGCTGGCTTCTTGCTGAAATTGGGCTTTCCATTGGGCATACGGCATGCCGTAAACCACTTCACGGGCGTCATCGAGGCTGACGTCGATCTGGCGTTCGTCGGCAGCGGCCTTGTACCACTTGGACAGGCAGTTGCGGCAGAAACCCGAGAGGTTCATCAGGTCAATGTTCTGCACATCCTTGCGGCTGTCCAGATGGGCCACCAGCCGGCGAAAGGCCGCGGCTTCGAGTTCGAGGCGTTGTTGATCGTTCATGGCGGTCTCTGCGAGACAGCTTCAAGCGACAAGCTTCAAGCTGCAAGTTGGGTTGCGGTGGCTGCCAGTTTACAGCCTGACGCTTGTGGCTTGTAGCTAGCGGCTCGCTGCAAGCGTAATCGACACCGACTCGGCGAATCGCAACGCGTGGGGTTTGTCGACTTCGACTTCGGCATACAGCACTGAAGCGTTGGCCATGACCAGATCGAGAATTTCCTGGGTCAGGCGTTCGAGCAGGGCAAAGCGATTGCCCTCCACGTGGGCGATGATCGCTTTGGTGATGGTGCGGTAGTTCAGCGCGTGATCGATGTCGTTGTCACGTACCGCTTCCTGGGCTGCATAGAGGATGGTCAGGTTGATCAACACATCCTGCTTGTTGAGGATTTCATCTTCGTTGATGCCGATGAAAGTGCGCAAACACAGGTCCTTGACCCGGATGCGTGCCATGCCTGGTTGAAGTTGTGGCATTACTACTTGCTCCGTCCAATCAATTGCAGGAACTCCTGACGGGTGTTGCTCGACTCGCGAAAGGCGCCGAGCATCACCGAGGTGTTCATGGTCGAATTCTGTTTCTCGACGCCGCGCATCATCATGCACATGTGCTGCGCCTCGATGACCACCGCGACGCCTGCCGCGCCGGTCACGGCTTGCACCGCGTCGGCGATTTGCCGGGTGAGGTTTTCCTGGATTTGCAGACGACGGGCGAACATGTCCACCAGCCGTGCAATCTTCGACAGGCCCAGCACCTTGCCCGTTGGAATATAAGCCACATGCGCCTTGCCAATGAAGGGCAGCATGTGATGTTCGCACAGTGAATAGAGCTCGATGTTGTCGACGATCACCATTTCATCGTTGTCGGACGCAAACAATGCGCCGTTGACGATTTGCTCGACACTCTGTTCATAACCATGACACAGGTACTGCATGGCTTTGGCCGCGCGCATCGGCGTGTCGCGCAAGCCTTCGCGGTCGGGATTTTCACCGAGGCCGATGAGGATCTCTCGAAAATTCTGAGGCAGGGATAACGTCATGGATGATCCTCGCGGGACACTTATTTGATGTGCCTTCCGCCATTGACGGTCAGGGTCGTGCCGGTGACATAAGGGTTGTCGAGCAAGTATCGCAGGCTCTGGTAGATCACTTCGCTGCCGGGTTCGATGCCCATCGCGGACTTGGCCAGTGCCTTGGCGCGGTAGGCCGCGTCGTCGTCAGGGTTGAACAGTAGCAGGGCGGGCGCTATCGCGTTGACCTTGATCTGCGGCGCGTACTTTGCGGCGAAGGACAGGGTCAGGTTTTCGAGCCCGGCTTTGCTGGCGCTGTAGCCGATGTGCTTGCTGCTGCCCTTGCGCGTCACGTCGTCGCTGATGTGCACGATGTCGGCGGGGCTCGAACGCTCGAGCAAGTCAGCGCAATGCAGGTTGATCAGGTAGGGCGCCAGCATGTGCACGCTGAACATGCGGGTGAAGGCGGCTGCGTCGGTGTCCGGGGTTTCGGCCAGCCATTCGGAGGCATTGTGGACAATTGCCCGCAGGCTGTCGGTATGGGTTTTCAGTTCGCTGATGAAGGCAAGGATTCCGGCCTCGCTGGCGAAGTCCGCGAACACCGCCGTCGCTCCCAGGTCGCGCAGGACCTGCACGCCGGGGCGTTCAGTGCGGTAGCTGACGATCACCTGATGACCGTCTTCGAGCAATCGCTGCGCACAATGCAGGCCGACACGCTGGCCGGCACCGGTAATGAGGATAGGGGCTGCGGAAGAGGTCATGAACGGCTCGCGTCGCGGTGAGAGCAAAACTATACCAGCGACGAGCCGTGCGATGCCTGCGATCTTTTAGCGGTTTTGTGTGGAGGGCTCGGTGGACAATCGTCGCGTCGGCGTGCTGTTGAGCCAGTTGGCCAGCAGTCGGGTCGACAGCGGAATAAAGAAATAAACCATCAACGGCGTCAGGCACAGGGTGCTGACAATGACCCGAGGCAGCAGGCTCATCTCATTCAACAGCGGCCCCAGGGCAAAGTTGAACAAAAGAGAAACCGGAAAAAACGCCAGCCAGATCGCCACCGCCTGTTTCCAGCGAGGCGGACGTTGTCCTGCCGCGCCGAACCAGCCCTCGATGCCACTGACCCGATGTTCTGTCGGGTGGGCGAACAAGTCGCTACCACGTGCCAGCCAGGCGGTGCGCGAGACCGAATGTTCCCAGGCGTGCAGGGTCTGTTCGTCGACAAAGCGGAAAATAATCTGGAATTCGTCATCTTCAGGCGGCGGAGCGAGCACGCCTGAGCCGAGATAACCGGGGAAGTCGGTGGCCAGTTGTTCGCCTTCGTGAAGCCAGGTGATGAGGTCCTGATAGCGCCCATTGGCAACGCGGCGCGCAACCATCAGCGTGACGGGGGAGGTCGACATTTTGTATCTCCGTATTTCGATTGCGACGCTCCGGATAGGAGTTTCGCCAGACGCAGCGCCGGGGTGATGGGCTGCGTCTCGGGACAAGCAAAGATTATTCCTGATTCTGCTCGAAGCGTCTGTGACAATTTTTGCTGCGTGCGGTATTGAATTTTTACGGAATCTTTATGGGGTGCGGGAGTTAGAATGGGCGCTCGAACGATACAAGGATGTTGATCCAGATGCCCGAAATCACTGACATCGCGTCGGATGCCAGCCAGTCCGTCGCACTTGAGCAGGATGAGCTTTTCCCCATTCGCGAGGTGTCACGCATGACCGGCGTCAACCCGGTGACCCTGCGTGCCTGGGAGCGCCGCTATGGGCTGATTGTGCCGACGCGCACCCAAAGTGGGCATCGTCTGTATTCGATGACCGATGTTGAGCGCGTTCGCAGCATTCTCGACTGGATCGAACGCGGCGTGGCGGTCAGCAAGATCGGCAAGATCCTGGCCAAGGCTGCGCCGCTTCAGGCTTTGTCGCACCTCATTCCCAATGACCTTGTGCAGGCCGACTACGCGCAATGGCAGCAACAGGTCGAGGCCGCTGTCGTGGCTTTCGACGAGGCGCGGCTGGATCAGGTCTACGGACAGATTTTTTCCACGTACTCGCAGCCGGTCGTGTTTCAGGACATCTTGCTGCCGCTCTGGAAACAGTTATTGCAACGCCAGGACACTTTTGGCCGGACCAGCGAGTGGCTTTTCCTTGATGGTTTTCTACGTTCGAGGGTGTTGCAGCGTTTACTGCTGATTCGCGATAAACAGCCAAGGCGAGTCATCGTCAGCGCCCTCGCGGGACAATGCCGTGAGCTTGAGCTGCTGATTGCTGCGCTGTTTCTTGGCTCCGGGCAAACGGGAGTGCGCGTGTTGACCATTGGCCAACCGTTTGATGAGTTGACCCTGGTGTGCGAGCGAATCAAGCCGCAGGCACTGGTGCTGTTCTCCAATTACGTACCCACAACCGAGCTGCCGCGGCGTTTGAATCGCTTGGCGATGAGCCTGGATTGTCCGGTGCTGTTGGCAGGCGATGCGTCGGATCTGGCGCAGGAAAGCCTGGCCGGATCGTCGATTGGCTGCCTGGGTAATGAGGGAACGGTAATGCGCCAGCGCCTGAATCAATTCCTGGCCGGCGGTCTGGATACCTGAACGTCAGAGATGCAGGGAGGGGTGGGTCAGGCGGTGCTGCTGCAGGATGTACTGGCGCAGACGCTCGGTTTCATCCTTGTCGTCCTGGCTCAGCTGATAGGCATAAAAGCCTTGTTCGGTTTCCTTCTCGAGCGTGCCACGCAAGGCGATCCGCTCATAGCCTGAGGGGCTGAACCACAGGGCGAAATGCTTCGGCGCCTTGGTTTTGTTGCGAACTTCCAGCAGTACACCCTTGAACGACACTTCATGCACCCACATCGTGCCGGGCTGGCCCTTGGCATTTTCAAGCGCTACCGGCTCGTCGAGCACCAGCCGCCACGGGCGGATCAAAGGACCGTCCTCGTAAATGCTGGGAACGCCGAGTCGCAGGTGCATTGCGTGAAACTCGTCTTCCACCAGGTGCAGGGGGAAGGTCATCTGCTGATTTTCGAAGTTGGCCTGGATGGTGACTTGCTCATGCGCGGCCAGGCGCGTAAGCAGGTCACGGATCTGCGAACCACCGTTGACGAGCAGACTCGACGTCGCATCCCGCACATTGAGTTGCGGGTTATGTTGCATGGTCTGGATAAAATCCAGTTCATCCTGGGTCAGGAGCGCGTCGCGTTGCATAGCAGACTCGAAAGATATAGTTACAAAGTCATTGGTGATTGTAGTTAATGACAATTAATTCGCTGATTTGTTTGCGCCGTTCGTCGCCTTCATTGCAGCAAGTTCGGCCTGGACTTGCGCCAATTGCGCTTCAAGCTGTGCAACCCGCTGTTGCGCCTTGACCTGAACGGTCACGTCTTTCTGCACGCCAATGAAGTAAACCTGCCCGTCATTCGGATTTTTCACCGTGGAAATCGACAGCTCGTTCCAGAAGGGCGTGCCGTCCTTGCGGTAGTTTCTGATGATTTCCCGGCAGGAGCCTTCGCTGCTCAAGGCGTCGCGGATCAGCGGGAGGGCCTGTTGGTCTCGGTCTCCGGACTGAAGAAAACGGCAATCCTGATAAAGGATTTCTTCGCTGGTGTATCCGGTCAGGCGTTCGAATGCGGGGTTAACGTAAATCAGGATCTTGTCTTGCTCGCCTTCCTTCTCGGCAATCACGATGCCGTCGTTGGAGGCGTTGATGGCCAGTTGCAGCAGCTTTGCGTTGATCATCGGAGAAACCCTTCCTTGTTGGTTGTCTGCGGCATTCTAAAAGAACAATGCACACCGTGCTGTTAATATCCCGCTCTTTCACTCAGCTTCAGGATCAGATTGATGAAAGTCGCCATCATTTCCGGCTCGGTCTACGGCACGGCTGAAGACGTCGCCCGTCACGCCGCGAACATTTTGAACGCCGCCGGTTTCGAAACTTCGTACAACCCGCGTGCAAGCCTTGCCGATATCCAGGCCTTCGGTCCGCAGGCTTTACTGGCCGTGACGTCGACCACAGGCATGGGTGAATTGCCGGACAATCTTCAACCGTTGTATTTCGCGATTCGCGACCAGTTGCCAGCCGCATGGCGTGGCTTGCCGGGCGCGGTCATCGGGCTGGGTGATGCGAGCTATGGCGATACCTTTTGCGGCGGTGGCGAATTGATGCGCGAACTTTTCGGTGAGTTGGGGGTTCGCGAAGTCCTGCCGATGCTGCGTCTGGACGCCAGTGAAAGTGTGACTCCGGAAACCGATGCCGAGCCCTGGCTGGCAGAACTGATCAGCACATTGCGCGGTTAATCGACAGTTTCAACGTTTGCTTCAAGGGCTCGTCACTGATCTGTCGAGGCTGCCTCAAAGGGGCGCCTCGGCTTACCTGGCGGCGGTACTTTGACAAGGATCCAGACTCTTTGAGCCACTGACTCGTTCGGCCATCAAGCTGGCTGCCAATGCAACTACGGGAACCCCGAAGGCTGACTAGACTCGGTAGTCATTGGAAACACTCCACAATAATAAAGCCGAGGTTCCTTGCCGTGAGCGTAGCCCCCGTCCAATCCTCACACAGCGTCAAAGACCTGGTCAGCGCAGCGGAATGGCAGGCCCGTGTCGACCTCGCTGCCTGTTATCGTCTGGTGGCCCTGCACGGCTGGGACGATCTGATTTTTACCCACATCTCCGCCAAAGTGCCTGGCACCGAAGACTTCCTGATCAACCCGTTCGGCTTGATGTTTCACGAGATCACCGCGTCGAGCCTGGTCAAGGTCGATCAGGCCGGTAACAAGCTGATGGACAGTCCCTACGAGATCAATCCCGCCGGCTACACCATCCACAGTGCCGTGCACGAAGTCCGCCACGATGTGGTCTGCGTGTTGCACACCCATACGGCGTCGGGTGTGGCGGTCTCGGCGCAGAAGCAAGGGATTTTGCCCATCAGCCAGCAGTCGCTGTTTGTCCTGTCGAGCCTCGCGTATCACGCCTATGAAGGCGTTGCGCTGAATCACGAGGAGAAGGCGCGATTGCAAGCCGACCTCGGCGAGAGCAATTTCCTGATGCTGCACAACCACGGTCTGTTGACCTGCGGCAGCACCATCGCCGATACCTTCCTGATGATGTTTACCTTTCAGCGCGCCTGCGACATTCAGGTCATGGCGCAGAACGGTGGTGCCGAGTTGATCGCCATCGAACCGCAGATTCTTGCCGGTGCCAAGGCGATGATCGCCGGGGTCACCAAAAGCTCCCAAGGAATGGGCGGAGCGCTGGCCTGGCCGGCGCTGCTGCGCAAACTCGATCAACAAGACCCGGGTTATAAACTCTAATGCCACTCACCGAGATCCCTCTGAGTGTCTGGCGCAAACGCGGCCAGACGTTCGAGTTCCATGGTCAGACCATCCATTACTGGACGGCAGGGCAGGGTGAGCCGCTGTTGCTCATCCACGGCTTCCCGACTGCCAGTTGGGACTGGCATTACCTCTGGCAACCGTTGTCTCAGCGCTACCGGGTGATTGCCTGCGACATGCTCGGCTTCGGCGACTCGGCCAAACCGGTGAACCACGAATACAGCCTGCTGGAGCAGGCCGATCTGCAGCAGGCGTTGCTGGCCCATTTGCATGTCGAGCAACCCGTGCACGTATTCGCCCATGATTATGGCGACAGCGTGGCCCAGGAACTGCTGGCCCGGCATTACGAAGCGCGCATCAACCTCGCCAGTTGTGTGTTCCTCAATGGCGGCTTGTTTCCAGAAACCCACCGTCCGGTCTTGATGCAAAAACTGCTGCTCAGCCCCTTGGGCTGGATGATTGGTCGCGCCTTCAGTCGCGATGGCCTGGTAAAAAGCTTCCGCCAGATTTTCGGCCCCCAGACCCGTCCCAGCGAAAGCGAGATGGATGATTTCTGGAGCCTGGTCGAAAGCAATCGCGGGCCACGGATCATGCACAAGTTGATCACCTACATTCCTGAGCGATGTGTGCAGCGCGATCGCTGGGTCAGTGCCATGCAGCGAAGTGACGTGCCGCTGCGGGTGATCGATGGCGCAGTCGATCCGATTTCCGGCGAGCACATGGTCACGCGTTATCGCGAGCTGATACCCGATGCGGACACCGTGCTGTTGACCGACATTGGTCACTACCCCCAGATCGAAGCACCGTGCCAGGTGCTCAAGCATTACCTGGCGTTTCGCGACCGGTTGGTGTTGCCGCCACTCAAAGTGGCGTGTTCCTGAAGGCTGGGGCTCATCATCCCCCAGCCTTATCGCACACCATTCAGCCTCCCCCCTGTTCATTGTGAGCCACAGCCCCGTGCCCGACACTCCAAGGCAATGTCCCTGGCCTGCTGGAGTTTCCCCACATGAATGAATCTGTGCGCTTCGAAGATAAAGTTGTGATCATCACCGGTGCAGGTGGCGGCCTGGGACGGGCGCATGCACTGCTGTTCGCCAAACAGGGCGCGAAAGTCCTGGTCAACGACCTCGGCGGCTCGGCCCAGGGCGAAGGCGCCAACGCTTCGGCGGCCGACCGCGTGGTGGCGGAAATCCGCGAGGCCGGCGGCACCGCCGAGGCCAACCACGACTCGGTCACCGACGGCGACAAACTGGTTCAGCACGCCCTCGATGCCTTCGGTCGGGTCGATGTGGTGGTCAACAATGCCGGTATTTTGCGTGACAAGACGTTCCACAAAATGGACGACGCTGACTGGGACCTGGTTTACCGCGTCCACGTCGAAGGCGCCTACAAAGTCACCCGCGCCGCCTGGCCGCACATGCGCGAGCAAAACTACGGCCGGGTGATCTTCACCGCGTCCACTTCGGGCATCTACGGCAACTTTGGCCAGTCCAACTACGGCATGGCCAAACTCGGCCTCTACGGCCTGACCCGCACCCTGGCCATCGAAGGCCGCAAGAACAACATCCTGGTCAACGCCATCGCCCCCACCGGCGGCACCCGCATGACCGAAGGCCTGATCCCGCCACAAGTGTTCGAACAACTCAAACCCGAACTCGTCAGCCCGTTGGTGGTGTACCTGGCCAGCGAAAACTGCCAGGAAACCTCCGGCCTGTTTGAAGTCGGTGGCGGCTGGATGGGCAAAGTCCGCTGGGAACGCAGCCTAGGTGCCGGGTTCGATCCACGAGTCGGATTCTCCCCGGAAGATGTCGCGGCGCATTGGCAGCAGATCTGTGATTTCGAAGGGGCTGCGCATCCGAAGGACAATATTGAGGCGTTGAAGGAGATGATGGGGAATTTGCAGAAGTATTCGTTGTAAGGGGAAGTGCGACACCCCAAGCCGTTAGTGGCGGCTTGGGGTATCAATTTTACTCGGCGTAACGTTTTTCTATGACGAACTGTGGTGCTTTCCAATTAGGGCCTTTCACAGGGACAGGGCCTTCACCATTAGCGAGTACGCCCTCCTGGAAAAGTTGTGCATAAATTTGCACCAGTTCCCCATTGGCAATTACTTCAAAACGATATCGGCTGAACATTCTATCCAGCGATGGGTATCCGAGGCTTACGCCGAACGCGGTCACGATATCCGCAATGGGTTCGTTTTTTACGATTTGCTCAATAGTGTTCATTGGGCGCCTCCTTTAAGAAGTTTTTCGTAGATTCGCTCGATTTGTTTATCCCCAGCGTCGATTGCGTCTGCGGAGTACAGCAGTGAGTCGCTGGCGCCAAGCTTAAAGTCTTCCAGTGTGGCTGTATGAGCGTTGTTCCATTCCGGGGAACCTTCTTCTGGCATAAAAGCATCACTCAATCCCATGGTTCTGAATCTTTCCAGTTCGCGGATTTCATGAGTGTAATAGCGGCGATCCGTATCAGTGAGAGCCATTTCGCCTTTCAGTATTTTTTCAAGTCGGCTGATCATAATGTCGTTGGCATCTGACTGATCGAGTCGCGCAGTATGCAGCTTTACCAAGTCAATTCCTTGCCGTGTAACAGTTGCTGTTCTCCAGTCCAACTCAAGTATCGGCCCGCCTGATTTTTCTGGATTGAATTTTCGACCACTGTACCTTCCCACTGCGGTGGCCCCCTCGTAGGGGGTGCTGAACACCACATACTGAGGCGGGATACCCGACTCGATCGGGAACACATAGATGAAACCACCAAAGCTGTAGAGATCCAGCGCGGGGGAGATATCGATCCGTCCTTCGAGGACTGTGAGTGTCGTGCCCTCGTAGGCGACAACATTTTGCTCGTGTACCGGCAGCGCTGTGGATGCACTTCCCGGCCTGACAATCGGCGTCCACGTCATGCCAATGCCTGACGCTCCGGGATGATGGGCGCTGTAAACGTTTAGAACTGGATCATAGGTGGTGAGCCGAACCGGTACTTTGTCGGGCACCGTGGTGCCATTTGCAGCGGCAACAACGAACTCCGTGGTGTTCTCTGTAGTTTTGGAGCCCAGCGCAACCGTCAGTTCGATTTCCCCATTGGCCTCGGCAATGGCATACAAGCCATCGGCGTCGTATGTCGTGAGATCCGAGAGTGGGACGCTCAAAGCGTGCGGTTCTTGCTTATCCCGTAGCGCGTAATAAACCAGCGCTGCGACACCAACAACAATCACAGCACCTGAGGCTGTTCCGACGACTGCTGCCAGAGCCGAAACTGCGGCAACTGCTGCCGAGCGCAGAGCCGTCCTGATCGCAAGAGTGGTTGCTGCTTCAACCACCAGCGTTCCTGCTCCAACGGTAAGCACTGGGCCACTTGCTGCCGCCGAACCCGATACGGGAAAGGGCCGAATACCGGCGACCTCGTTCAGCGACGCCATAGCTTTGAGTTTTGCTTCCTCCTCGGCTTGTCGTTGAGCCTCAGCTTCGGCTTGAAGGCGATCCTGCTCGGCTTGCGCGTCGATACGTGCTTGCTCGGCAGCAACGCGTTGCGCCTCTTGCTGCGCCGCTAAACGCGCCTGTTCGGCAGCCCTTTGTTCTTGCAGCAGAGCACCGGCAAGAAGGTTCTGTATGTGTATTTGTTGATTATTTAAAAGCTGAACTTGCTCTGCCAGCAGCTGTGCTGAATAAGCAGCTTTATAGGAAGCAACCCATTTTGAGTAAGCGGGTCCATACGGCGTGACAGCCCTGTCCAGAGCTTGAGCTCTGGCAAAATAATCACTAATCGTTAAATTGATGGGGGTGTGCCCGTAGAAACTATTAGCCAACACTGTAGTGGAGTGAAGTTCAGTAGTTCTTTGCTGGATTAACACGTTTCTAACATTTAATTCATGCTGATAGGCCTGCGCCGGTGAAACAGTTGGCGCCGGGTATTGTGCTCTCACATTGGCGAGATCAATCTCCGTGGACCTTGGCAAATCCTGGGATCTAGCAGCGTATTCATTCTTGACAGCCGTCTCTATCGCTTTGATGTTGTCTCGTGTTTCGCGTCTTAGCCCTTCGGCGTTTGTTATGCCCGATCCCATACCTCCTGGACGCGTTGGCGGAACTCGAAAGCCGCCACCAATAGCGTCCTTTCCTGGTTTAGGTTGTTTTCCTATATAAGTTGCTGGCAGCTCAATACGGCCATGTTCTCCGACAACATGAGTTGCCGGTATATGATGCGGGGGACCTTGTTTTTCTGACATCGCTTTATCTTCCATGAGCTTTATTAATCTATGGTGCCGAATCAGATTAAGTCATGGGGGCTGAAACTGGGTCCGAGAAGGTCGTAGGGGATTTCTTTTCAAAATGTGCGAAGTTTTGCACTGTTTTATATGTTGAGGGATTGTTCCTAACTTCGTATAAGAACGTTCTCTAATATTTTTATCAGAACTTGTCAGAAGGAAAGTTGAAAATCATCAGGAAAAACGTGCCCATAAAAAAGGCCGCTGCAAACGCAGCGGCCAAAGCAAGACGTTGGATCCAGGAGCTACAAATCAACGTCGGTGTACACGGGGCGATGGTTCGAAACGTTCAAATCATCTGAAATCTGTTGCGAGCTACGGGGCGGGATCGCTTGTCGTTGCTTCGCGCTTTCCGGCTGTTTTGCGTGAAAGCCCGGCAAGAATAAGTCTTCGCCGGCAACGGAAAAACAGCGATTACGGACATGCACCGTTACCGAGTGCGTAACAGTTAGCCTGCTTGCAGCGTAGTCGATGAATTCGACTGATGCCGCCACATCGCGTCCATTTATACCCCGCGCAATCTCACGTTCCACACCGCCAGTCATCCTTTAGAGGTACACCACGAATACCTCCTTGGTGCGCTTATCGCACTTGGCGGGCGGCAGTAGGGTGAGGCCTTCTGTCACTCACCGGGGAAGACGCATGACAAAAACAACAATGCGCGCCATCTTCACACCGCAGGCTCTGGCCGCTGCGGTTGCCTTGGGCTGCTGTGCCCAGGCGCAGGCTGTTTCATTCAACATCGGGGAAATCGAAGGCACGTTCGACTCTTCGCTGTCGGTCGGCGCGAGTTGGGGCATGCGCGATGCAGACGATGCCCTGGTGGGCACGGTCAATGGCGGTAGCGGGCAGGCGTCGACCGGTGATGACGGGCGGCAGAATTTCAAGAAGGGCGATACCTTCTCGAAGATCTTCAAGGGCATTCACGACCTTGAATTGAAGTACGGTGATACCGGCGTGTTCGTCCGCGGCAAGTACTGGTACGACTTCGAGCTCAAGGACGAAGACCGGCCGTTCAAGCCGATCAGCGATCACAATCGCAAAGAGGGTTCCAAGTCTTCCGGTGCGCAGATCCTCGACGCCTTCGTCTATCACAACTATTCCATCGCCGACCTGCCAGGGACCGTTCGTGCCGGTAAACAGGTCGTGAGCTGGGGCGAAAGTACCTTCATCGGTAACTCGATCAACAGCATCAACCCGGTCGACGTTTCCGCGTTCCGCCGACCTGGTGCCGAGATCAAGGAAGGGCTGATTCCGGTCAACATGTTGTTTGCCTCCCAGGGCCTGACGGACAAGTTGACCGTCGAAGGCTTCTATCAACTGGAGTGGGACCAGACCGTTGTCGACAACTGCGGCACTTTCTTCGGGGTCGACGTGGTGGCGGACGGGTGTGACAAGGGGTACACGGTTGCCAACCCGGCCATTGCGCCGTTGCAACCGGTTGCTGCCGCGTTTGGCCAGGGCTTCGAGGTGACCAGCGAAGGCGTAGTCGTCCCCCGTGGTGGCGACCGCGATGCCCGGGATTCGGGGCAGTGGGGGACTGCGCTGCGTTGGCTGGGAGACGATACCGAGTACGGTCTGTATTTCATGAACTACCACAGCCGTACGCCGACGGTCGGCACCACCACTGCCGGCCTCAGTACGCTGGCAAGCATTCCGGGAATCATCACCACGGCCAACCGCATTGCGCCGGGTAGCGGTGCGGGTCTGGCGCAAAGTGTGATGCTCGGGCGTGGTCAGTATTACCTCGAATACCCCGAAGACATTCGCCTCTACGGTGCGAGTTTTTCCACGACGTTGCCCACCGGTACGGCGTGGACCGGCGAGATCAGCTATCGCCCCAACGCGCCGGTGCAGATCAACACCAACGACCTGACGCTGGCGTTGCTCAACCCCATCGCCGGGGGCGCGGCTTCACCGATTGCGACCTCGCCGGGCGCTGACAACAAAGGCTATCGCCGCAAGGAAGTGACGCAAATCCAGAGCACCCTGACGCACTTCATCGATCAGATCGCCGGTGCAGATCGCCTGACCTTGGTGGGCGAAGCGGCGGTGGTGCATGTCGGTGGCCTGGAGTCGCGCAGCGACCTGCGCTACGGCCGCGACTCGGTGTACGGCCAGTATGGTTTCGGTGGCGACACCGACGGTTTCGTGACCTCGACCTCGTGGGGTTATCGGGCCCGGGCGATCCTCGATTACAACAACGTGATCGCCGGGATCAACTTCAAACCCAACCTGTCGTGGTCCCACGACGTCGCCGGTTACGGCCCCAACGGGTTGTTCAACGAAGGTGCCAAGGCCGTCAGCCTCGGTGTTGATGCGGACTACCGCAACACCTACACCGCAAGCCTCAGTTACACGGACTTTTTCGGTGGTGACTACAACGTGCTCGAAGACCGCGACTTCGTTGCGTTGAGCTTTGGCGTGAACTTCTGATCTGGCTGAAAGGATGAATTCAATGCGCAAGATGATTCTGCAATTCGGTTCCGCACTGGCCCTGAGTCTGCTGGCCGTCAACGTGATGGCCGCGGTATCGGCGGAAGAAGCCAACAAGCTCGGCACCACGCTCACGCCGCTCGGTGCCGAGAAGGCCGGCAATGCTGACGGCTCGATTCCGCCGTGGACCGGTGGTATTCCGAAAAATGCCGGTGCGGTGGACAGCAAGGGTTTCCTGGCCGATCCGTTCGGCAAGGAAAAGCCGCTGTTCATCATTACCGCGGCCACCGTCGACCAGTACAAGGACAAGTTGTCTGACGGGCAGGTCGCGATGTTCAAGCGCTACCCCGAAACCTACAAAATCCCGGTCTACCCGAGCCACCGCACCGCGGCCCTGCCGCCGGAAGTCTATGAAGCGGCCAAACGCAGCGCGTTGAACGTGACACCGACCAACGATGGCAACGGTCTGGCCAATTTCACCGGAAATCGCTACTACGCTTTTCCGATTCCGAAGAACGGGGTCGAGGTGATCTGGAACCACATCACCCGTTATCACGGCGGTAACCTGCGTCGCACCATTACCCAGGCAACGCCGCAGTCCAACGGCGATTTCACCGTCATCCGATTCAAGGACGAAGTGGCCGTTCCATCGCTGCTGGGTGATTTGAAACCGGGCAGCGATGAGAACGTACTCAACTATTTCAAACAGGAAGTGACCGCGCCGGCACGGTTGGCAGGCAACGTGTTGCTGGTTCACGAGACGCTCGACCAGGTCCAGGAACCGCGCAAGGCCTGGATCTACAACGCCGGCCAGCGACGTGTGCGGCGCGCGCCACAAGTGGCGTATGACGGTGTGGGGACTTCGTCCGATGGGCTGCGCACCACCGACAACTTCGACATGTTTTCCGGCGCGCCGGATCGCTATGACTGGAAGCTGGTCGGCAAGAAGGAAATGTACATCCCGTACAACAGCTACAAACTCGACTCGCCTGACCTTAAATACACAGACGTGATCAAGGCCGGCCACATCAACCAGGACCTGACCCGCTATGAGCTGCACCGGGTCTGGGAGGTGGTGGCCACGGTCAAGCCTAACGAACGGCATGTCTACGCCAAACGCCATATGTACATCGACGAAGACACCTGGCAAGTGGCGCTGGCGGACCACTACGACGGTCGCGGCCAGTTGTGGCGAGTGGCCGAAGGGCATGCGCAGTTCTACTACGATCATCAGGTGCCGGCCTATACCGTCGAAGCGCTGTATGACTTGATTGCCGGTCGCTACATTGCTTTGGGGATGAAGAACGAGGAGAAGCGCAGCTTCGAATTCAACATCGCGGCAAAAGCTGGGGACTACACACCGGCAGCGCTCAGGAGTACAGGTGTGAGGTAATCTTCCTACAGCCTCCTACACAAAAAGGTGACCTCGCAGTCACCTTTTTTATGGCTGCAAATCAGTGTGCTGAATACTTCTTCAATAAGCGCTCGGGAGGGGGCTAGGGTGGCGCCATAACTATAAAAGGCGCACTACTATGACTGCCATGACGTTGTGTCTGGACCGTCCTGGATTTCTGCCTCGCTTGTCCTCCCATCACCTGACTCGTGAGCGTTTGGTCGAGCCGTTGCTGGCTTCGACGGCTCGAGTGAAGTTGCTCTGCGCACCCGCCGGCAGCGGCAAGAGTGCGCTGCTCACCGAGTGCCTGTTGCGCGCGCCGGTGGACTGTCGGCTGTGTTGGTTGCCGATGGCCGGGGAGTCCCTGGATGTCGGCGCTTTTCAGCAACGCCTGGCGCAAGCGCTGGGTTTGGGTTCGTTGGACGAGCCTGAGTTGCTGGATTACCTGACCCATTTACAGACGCCGACCTGGTTGTTCATTGACGATTATTGCCGGGTTTCCAACCCGGAACTCGATCGCTTTCTGGATCGGTTACTGGCGGTCAGAAGCCCCGGGTTGAATTGGTGGCTGGCCTCGCGCCGACGTCCACAATGCAACTGGCCCCGGCTGATGCTCGACGATGAGTTGTACGAGTGCGAGGCGCGTGCGCTGGCGTTCACCGAGTGTGAAGTCCAGCATTTTCTGAGCCATGTCGAGCCGGTACTCGCCACCCATACCGCCCGCAGAATTATCCAGCGCAGTGGCGGCTGGTGTGCCGGTGTACGTATTGCCTTGCTTGGCGGCTGCCAGTGGGCCGCCGAGCAGGACAAACAGGAACGCTCGGCGACACTGCTCGACTATCTGCACCACGAACTGTTCAGCACGCTGGCGCCGGAACTGATTGAAGCGTGGCAGGTACTGGCGCATTTTCCGCGATTCAATGCCAGTCTCTGTGAGCATCTTTTCGGTGCCGGCGAAGGTGCGCAGTGGCTGCATGCCCTGCAGGACATGGGTTGTTTTATCGAACCGTGGGAGGACTCCGCCGAATGGCTGCGGGTGTTTGTGCCTCTGGCCAGGGCCATGGGGGACGAGCGCGGTTCGGCGGGGCGGGCCTGGCATCGGCGCGCATGCCAGTGGTTTTGCGCCGAGGAGGACTGGCAGGGGGCGTTCGAACACGCGCTGCTGGCGCAAGAGTTCGAGGTCGCCGTCAGTCTGCTGCAGCACTTCAGCCTTGAGCATTTATTCCGTCGAGAAAACGTGCGCTTGTTGTTGAATCTGCATGAGCGTCAGGGCGAAGGGTTGACCCTCGGCTCACCGCAGTTGGTCGGTCTGATCACGGCGGCGTTGTTGTTCGCCGGACGCTTCGACCAGGCGGCCGAGTGCATTGCGCAACTGGCCCGGTTCGCACCGCAACCGAGCGCCACGCTGCAGCGGCAACTGCTGGCACGCTGGCAGGCACAACAAGGTTGGCTTTTGCATCTGTTGGGGCGCGTGGACGCGGCACGTGCGCACTTTATCGATGCATTGGATGAATTGTCTCCGGATGCCTGGCCTGCGCGTCTATTGTGCCTGTCCGGGTTGACCCAACAGGCCTTGCTCAACGCCGAACTTGACGCTGCGCAGGCCTTCAATCGTGAGGCGTTGTGCCTGGCCCGTGCGCAGGGTTCGTTGCTGTTTGAAGGCCTGCTTGAACTGGATCATGCACAATTGCTGGAGCTGCGAGGCGCTCCCCGACGAGCCGAAAGTTTGTTGGCCGATATCCATGAAATGTTGAGTCGACAGGCTGATCGCCCGACGCCGTTGCTGGGAAGAATTGCCTTGCAGCGCGGGCGGCTGGCGCTTTGTCAGGGGCAGGATGCAGTGGCCGCCGAATTCTTCCAGTCCGGTTTACAGGACTGTCTGCACTGTCAGGACAAGCGTGCGCTGTATGGTTTTCTCGGGCAGGCGCAACTAGCCGCCAATCAGCGCGATTACGCCCACGCGTTCGATCGCTTGCGCGAAGCCGAGCGCCTGATGCAGCAGCGGCAAATTCCCGATACGGTTTATCGGGGTGTGTTGCTGCAGATCAGCAGTCATTTCTGGTTGCAACAGGGGCGCCCGCAATTGGCGCGCGAAGCGTTGACCCGGGTGCTGCGTCACTACCGCGGGCCGCATGCCCGTCAGGCACCTCCAGCGACGTTCATGCTGATTGCCCGAGTCGAGTATCTACTGGTGCTTGCCCAAACCCGATTGCAAGAGGCGCAACAGCCGCTCGAACGGCTCAAAACCTTGCTCGATCACGCACAGCAACACGCAATGCTGGCGCTGGAAACGGAATTGCAGTTGGCTATCTGCGAAGTGGCGGACCTGATCGGCGAGACCGAACTGGCAACCTCGGCATTGCAGGCGGGCCTGAAGTTGGCAGGGCGCTGCCAACAGCAACAGGCCGTGTGTGAACTGCGACTGCGTCAACCGACCTTGCTCAGCCGTTACGGCGTCGACGACGAGTCTGCGGCAACAATGGACAGCAACCCGTTGAGCGGTCGGGAACTGGAGGTACTTGGCCTGATTGCCCAAGGCAACTCCAATCAGCAAATCGCCGAACAGTTGTTCATCTCATTGCATACAGTGAAAACCCATGCACGGCGAATTCATAGCAAGTTAGGTGTGGAGCGTCGCACGCAAGCGGTGGCAATAGCGAAAAAGTTGGGCCTGATTTCCCGGGAGTAATGCCGGCACAACCCTTTTCAGGCGTTGGCTGGCGTTGCCTGATAACCCATTCGCCAACTGACGGCGCGCGTCGCGGCCAGCAAGCGCTGTGCTGCCGGGCCATTCTCGTCGGCATGAAACAGCGAAGTCGGACCGACCACTGTCAACACGGCCACGACATTGCCCATTGCGTTCAATACCGGTGCCGACAAGGCATCCACGCCGGGCATCAACAAGCCATGCACATGATGCAGGCCACGCGCGCGAATCTGCTCGCACATCAGCGCATAAGCCTGTTCATCTTCCAGTGCGTGATTGGGATGCTCCTGCAACTCCCGGTCGCGCAGTTCCACGGTTTCGCGCTTTGGCAGGTAGGCGCCAAAGACCAGGCCAGTGGAAGAACTGAGCAAAGGCAACACCGAGCCCAGTTGCGTCACCACCGTGACCGCACGCACGGCGGGTTCGATGCGTACCACGGTCGCGCCCTGATTGCCCCATACCGCCAAAAAGCAGGTTTCGTTCAAGTCATCGCGTAATTCAGCCAGGGGCAGGGCGGCGACATTCAGTACATCCATGCTGTTGAGGGCTGCAAGGCCAACGCGCAAGGCTTCACGGCCCAGGCCGTAATGGTTGGTCGCCGCATTCTGCTCGGCAAAACCGCTGGCGATCAGCGCCTGCAAATAGCGGTGAACCTTGCTCGCGGGCATCTGCACATGTTCGGCCAGACGCGAGAGTGACGTCGAAGGCGACAACTCGGCCAACGCCTTGAGGATATCGGTCCCCACCTCGGCGGAGCGGACTTTCTGTTTACCGTTGCTGTCGCTGCTGGGCTTTTCCATGGTGGTGCTGTGATCCCGGGACGAATGGGCGTCTTTATAGCTTGACGGTCAATACCAATCAAATTACGTTATGCGTAATTGAATTACGATAAAAATAACCCAGACGTGCCATCAGCCCTGCAACAGAGCGATCGGTCACCGTCGACTCCCTGTTCAGGAGGTTCCATGAACCCCGATTCAACCGCCCCGGCGTTGGCTTATCAGTCAGGCTTCGGCAACGAATTCAGCAGCGAAGCGCTACCCGGTGCATTACCGGTCGGTCAGAACTCCCCGCAAAAAGCCCCTTACGGCCTCTATACCGAACTGTTCTCCGGCACCGCTTTCACCATGGCTCGCAGCGAAGCGCGGCGGACCTGGATGTATCGCATCCAGCCATCAGCCAATCACCCGCCCTTCGTCAAACTCGATCGGCAACTGGCCGGCGGCCCATTGGGTGAAGTGACCCCCAATCGCCTGCGCTGGAACCCGCTGGAGATTCCCGCTGAACCGACGGATTTCATCGATGGCCTGGTGAGCATGGCGGCCAATTGCGCGGCTGAAAAACCGGCCGGCATCAGCCTCTACAACTACCTCGCCAATCGTTCCATGGAGCGGGTGTTCTTCAATGCCGACGGCGAAATGCTGTTGGTTCCGCAACAGGGACGACTGCGCATCGCCACCGAACTCGGCGTGCTGGAGGTGGCGCCGCTGGAAATCGCCGTGCTGCCACGGGGCTTGAAATTCCGTGTCGAGCTGCTGGACCCACAGGCCCGCGGCTACATCGCCGAGAACCATGGTGCGCCCCTGCGTCTGCCGGACCTGGGGCCGATTGGCAGCAATGGCCTGGCCAATCCACGGGACTTCCTGACACCGGTCGCGGCTTACGAACACCTCGCGCAACCGACCACCCTCGTGCAGAAATTCCTCGGCCAGTTGTGGGGCTGTGAGCTTAATCATTCGCCTCTCAACGTCGTCGCCTGGCATGGCAACAATGTGCCGTACAAGTACGACCTGCGCCGTTTCAACACCATCGGCACCGTCAGCTTCGATCACCCGGACCCGTCGATCTTCACCGTGCTGACCTCGCCGACCAGCGTCCACGGCCTGGCCAACCTCGATTTCGTGATATTCCCGCCGCGCTGGATGGTCGCCGAGAACACCTTCCGTCCACCGTGGTTCCACCGCAACCTGATGAATGAGTTCATGGGCCTGATCCAGGGCGAGTACGACGCCAAGGCCGAAGGCTTCCTGCCCGGTGGCGCCTCGTTGCACAGCTGCATGAGCGCCCACGGTCCGGATGGCGAAACCTGCACCAAAGCGATCAACGCTGAGCTCAAACCGGCGAAAATCGATAACACCATGGCGTTCATGTTCGAGACCAGCCAGGTGCTGCGCCCGAGCCGCTTCGCCCTTGAATGCCCGCAACTGCAAAACGCTTACGACGCCTGCTGGGCCACGCTGCCAGCCACTTTCGACCCGACCCGGAGATAACCCATGACGCAGACTTCCATCACTCGCAGCTGGGTTACGTCCGCCAACGGCCATGCTGACTTCCCCCTGCAAAACCTGCCGCTGGGCGTGTTCAGCGTGAAGGGCTCGGCGCCACGCAGTGGCGTGGCCATTGGCGAGCATATTTTCGATCTGCAAGCCGCGCTCGATGCCGGCCTGTTCGACGGCGCCGCGAAAGCGGCCGTCGAAGCCACCCGTGGCGGTCAGTTGAATGCGTTCTTCGAATTGGGTAGCGCCGCTCGTGTGGCCTTGCGCGAACGCTTGCTGGAACTGTTGAGCGAAGGCAGCACCCTGCACGGCAAGATCGAAGCCCAGGGCGCAAAACTGCTGCCGCTGGCGGCGGATTGCGAGATGCACCTGCCGGCGAAAATCAACGACTACACCGACTTTTACGTCGGCATCGAGCATGCGCAGAACGTCGGCAAACTGTTCCGTCCCGACAATCCGTTGCTGCCGAACTACAAATACGTGCCGATCGGTTATCACGGCCGCGCCTCGACGATTCGTCCCTCCGGCACCGACGTGCGTCGCCCGAAAGGCCAGACTCTGCCGGCCGGTCAGACCGAGCCAACCTTCGGCCCGTGCGCCCGTCTGGACTACGAACTGGAGCTGGGCATCTGGATTGGCCGGGGCAACGAGATGGGCGACTCGATCGCCATCGGTGACGCTGCCGACCACATCGCCGGTTTCTGCCTGCTCAATGACTGGTCGGCGCGGGACATCCAGGCCTGGGAATACCAGCCGTTGGGGCCGTTCCTGTCGAAGAGTTTTATCACCAGCATTTCGCCGTGGGTCGTGACCGCTGAAGCGCTGGAGCCGTTCCGTCGTGCCCAGCCTGCGCGCCCGGAAGGTGATCCGCAGCCACTGCCGTACCTGTTCGACAAACGCGATCAGGCGGCTGGCGGCTTCGACATCGAACTGGAAGTGTTGCTACTCACTGAAGCCATGCGCGAGCAGAACCTGCCGGCCCATCGCCTGACCCTGAGCAACTCGAAACACATGTACTGGACCGTGGCGCAAATGGTCGCGCATCACAGCGTCAACGGCTGCCAGTTGCAGGCCGGTGACCTGTTCGGTTCGGGCACGTTGTCGGGGCCGGAGAACGGTCAGTTCGGCAGCCTGCTGGAAATCACCGAGGGCGGCAAAAAGCCGATCGAGCTGGCATCGGGCGAGGTGCGCAAGTTCCTTGAAGACGGCGACGAGATCATCCTGCGTGGCCGTTGCAGTCGCGAAGGTTTTGCCTCCATCGGCTTTGGCGAATGTCGCGGCAAAGTGCTGCCGGCGCGCTAAGGGGAACGGGTCATGGAACTCTATACCTACTACCGTTCGACCTCGTCCTACCGGGTGCGCATCGCGTTGGCTCTCAAGGGGCTGGACTATCAGGCGCTGCCGATCAACCTGATCGCGCCGCCCGGTGGCGAGCACCGTCAGCCGCCGTATCTGGCCATCAACCCTCAAGGTCGCGTGCCGGCCTTGCGTACCGATGAAGGCGCGTTGCTGATTCAGTCGCCGGCGATCATCGAGTATCTGGAAGAACGTTATCCACAGGTGCCGCTGCTGTCCAAAGACCTCGCCTCGCGGGCCCATGAACGCGGCGTGGCCGCCGTGATTGGCTGCGACGTTCATCCGTTGCACAACGTCAGCGTGCTCAACCGGCTGCGGCAATCGGGTCACGATGAACCGCAGGTGGTGGAGTGGATCGGGCACTGGATCAGCCAGGGATTGGCAGCGGTGGAGCAGTTGATCGGTGATGAGGGTTACTGCTTTGGCAAGCAGCCGGGACTAGCGGATGTGTACCTGATCCCTCAGTTGTATGCCGCTGAGCGTTTCAACATTTCCCTTGAAGATTTTCCGCGGATTCGTCGAGTGGCGGCACTGGCGGCGGCTCATCCGGCGTTCATCAAGGCGCATCCGGCGAATCAACCGGACACCCCTTGAATCAGAAGCAAGATCAAATGATCGCAACCTTCGGCAGCCCCTGCACAAATCCAGGGAGACGCCGAAAGCTGCGATCTTTTGCTTTTAATGGACAATTGAATTGGGCGGCAAATGCCCCAGGCGTTCGGTGAGGCGAATCCGCTGGATCGGGTCATCGCTGAGCAGCAAGGCATGTTCGAGGTCAAAACGCTCGGCGTTGGGGCAGTCCAGCCGTTGGTAAAGACTGGCCCGGGCCAGGTAATCGGCGGCATTGGCGTTACCCAATTCCAGCACGCGCTCGGCGTCGATCAGGGCACCGATAAAATCGTCGTGGGAAAGGTGCAACTGGCGCAGGTTGCGCGACAGGCGTTGCAGCATCTGCACGGGTTCGGCATTCACCAGGTGTTCGGCATTGAGCTTCAAGTTCGGGCCGTACTGGCGGTGCAGCAGTTCCCGGCAATCGTTGGGGTAGAGGCGGCGACCGCCACAGGGATCGAGCAAGTGATCGGCGCCGGGCACACGCAGAAGAAAATGCCCGGGGAAATTGACCCCGACCAAGGGAATTTCCAGGCCTCTGGCCAGTTCCAGCGCAATCAGCCCCAAGGCCAATGGTTGCCCGCGTCGACGTTCCAGCACTTTGTTGACTAACGCCGCTTGCGGACGCAAGGGGGTGGCATCGTCCTGCGCAAAGCCCAGATCATTCATTCGCCGCAACAACGGCTGCGCCAGTTCGCTCACCGGCAGCATCGGCAAGCCGCCACTGACCCGCTGTTGCAGCTCTCGCACATTTGCCAGCACCGCCTCGGGGTCCACCTCACTGTCATGCTCGGCGCAAATCCACAGCGCCGCCTCGAACAGCGCAGGCGGTGAACGTTGCAGGCAAGCGAAAAACGATTGGCGCGGCGTCATTGAAATCTCCCGGCAATGCCTCGTTTTAGCCCCGTCTCCTGTATTCGTCCAGTGCCTTACACGGGCTGCAACAGGTTATTTCCGAAAGACTGTATGGCCGCGTCGCTTATTCCGGTGCGCTTCTGCAATTTTTGAGCGCAAGCCTATACTGGCGACTACAAGAAGTGATTCGGGAGCCTTACGATGTTCGCTCTCATGCAAAGCACTCGCCTTGAATCGCTGCATCTGAGCGTCGACCCGGTCACCGGGTTGAAGGCGGTCATTGCCATTCATAACAGCCGACTGGGGCCTGCCCTGGGGGGTTGTCGTTACCTTGCCTACCCCAGCGACGAATCCGCGGTCGAGGATGCCATACGCCTTGCTCAAGGCATGAGTTACAAGGCTGCACTGGCCGGCCTGGCCCAGGGCGGTGGGGTGGCGGTGATTATCCGGCCTGCCCATGTTGCCAACCGCGCAGCGCTGTTCGAAGCGTTCGGGCGTTGTATCGATCAGCTCGACGGTCGCTACATCACGGCTATCGACAGCGGTACCTCGGTGGCGGACATGGATTGCATCGCGCAACAGACCCAGCACGTCACCAGCACCACCTCGGCGGGTGACCCGGCGCCGCATGCGGCAATGGGCGTGTTCGCCGGCATTCGCGCCACCGCCATGGCCCGCCTGGGCAGCGATAATCTCGAAGGCTTGCGCGTGGCCATCCAGGGCCTGGGCAATGTCGGCTTTGCCCTCGCGGAACAACTGCATGCCGCCGGTGCCGAGCTGTTGGTCAGCGACATCGATCACGGCAAGGTGCAACTGGCCATGGAGCAGCTTGGCGCACATCCCATTGCCAACGATGCGTTGCTCAGCACACCTTGCGACATCCTCGCGCCGTGCGGCCTGGGCGGGGTGCTCAACAGCCATAGCGTGACGCAGTTACGCTGCTCAGCGGTGGCCGGGTCGGCGAACAACCAGCTGACGCATTTGGACGTGGCTGATCAACTGGAACGGCGAGGCATTCTTTACGCACCGGATTACGTGATCAATGCCGGTGGGTTGATCTATGTTTCGCTCAAACATCGTGGTGAAGAATTGGGGACCATTACCGCGCACTTGTCGAAAATCAGTTCGCGACTGACCGAAGTGTTTGCTCATGCCCAGGCGGAGAAGCGCTCGCCGGCGCGGGTAGCCGATGAGTTGGCGGAGAAAGTGTTGTATCGATAACAAGGTCCTGCCAATGAAAAAGGCCCTGACTCCATCGGACTCAGGGCCTATTCAATTCTGACATTGCTTACTTGGCGGCTTTCGCGGCCTTGGCTGGCTTGGCCGGGGCGATCGGCTCAGCGCTCACCTCTTCGGCAGGTGCCGCTACTTGAGCCGGTTCTGGCGCTTCGACAGGTGCGCTGAGCAATTCGGACAGGGCGTCCGGCTGGCTCTTGAACGCCTTGGCGAACACATCGCGATTCTTCGCCATGTAGATCCCGGCTTCTTCCACTTGCTGCTCGCTCAGGGACGGAACGGCTTTTTGCAACACTTCAGCCAGCAACTCGGCCAGTTCGAGCATTTTGTCATGACGGTCAGCTTCGGCTTTATCCATGAACAAGCGCTCCAGATCTCGGCTGCTGCGGTATACCACTTCGACGGCCATTCACCACCTCACATGCCTTCACATTGGTTGTCGGTTTCGACTACTGTATCTATATACAGCGAAAAGGATAAGCGAATCCCTTTGCTTTGGGTAGTGGCTTTTCAATGTAGTCCGGATTCAGGGTTTGTCAGGTCAGCCCGCACGAGGTGCGACCAAACGCCACGGCGCGTTATCGAGGGCCGCTCGCCATCATGGAGTGGCCTTTTTTCTGCATGCAGATAAACGTCACGTCCAACCCGCATTATCCGGTCGAGTCGACCTAAGGAAGCATCATCGTGAAAATCAACTGGGCCGAAAAGCTGCGGCAGAACGTGCATGAACTGGCTGAGTCCCTGGGCAACCTGTTCGTCGAGACCTTTCACTACCTGGCGCTGTTCGCCATCGGTGCCGTGACTGCGTGGGCGGCGGTGATGGAGTTTCTCGGGATGCTCGAAAAGGGCCACATCAAGATCGACGACATCTTGCTGCTGTTCATCTACCTGGAACTGGGGGCGATGGTCGGGATTTATTTCAAGACCAACCACATGCCCGTGCGCTTCCTGATTTACGTGGCGATCACTGCACTGACGCGGCTGCTCATTTCCAACGTGTCGCACCACAATCCACCGGACCTGGGGATCATCTACCTGTGCGGCGGGATTCTGCTGCTGGCGTTTGCGATTCTGGTGGTGCGGTACGCGTCGTCGCAGTTTCCATCGGTGAAGATAGAAAACCCGCACCGTAAAACCGGCGCGGGCTCCAGTGAACATCCGGAAGTGGAGAAGGGCGAGCTTTAGAGCCCCATGGAGGGACGCGGGCGCCCTTTGGCTTGTGGTGGCGGCAGGCTGCGCGTGCCGCCATCGGTCATGGATTCAAGGATGGCCACGGCGCTGTGGCCTTGTTCGATGGCGATGCCGAACTGAATGCTTTGTACCAGTCGTATGAGGCGTTCGGGGTCATTGCGCTGCTCGGCACTGATCATGCGCTTGGCAACGACCCGACCGCTGTTGGAGAGTGTCAGCATGATGCTGCCGTCCAGACCCTGAATGCTCAGGTTGATCTGATAATCCGCTGCAAAGGCATCGGTAATGAGCTGAAAAGGGTTGTCCATGATGCGTCACCGCCTGATTGAACGTGCAGTTGTTGACCGGCCATGATCGGGTTGGTTCGCAATGCCGGACCACCGGCATTTCAAGGCCATATCGCCATCATTGTTCCAACAGGGATGTAGCAAGGGGCATGCCGTAAAGATTGTCGGACAATCAGCCGCGTGAAATTACCCCTGTAGGAGCCGGCTTGCTGGCGATGACGATTAATAAACCGCCATCGCCAGCAAGCCGGCTCCTACAGATTTTGCCCGAACGAGGGCAATTCGCCTGGGCGTGCCTCCAAACCGGTCAGCATTCCACCCAGTTCACCGCCAGGCCGCCGCGTGATGTCTCTTTGTATTTGTCGTGCATGTCAGCGCCGGTGTCGCGCATGGTGCGGATCACCCGGTCCAGGGAGATGAAGTGCTTGCCATCACCGCGCAGGGCCATTTGCGTGGCATTGATCGCCTTCACGGCGGCAATCGCATTGCGCTCGATGCACGGCACTTGCACCAGCCCGCCCACCGGGTCGCAGGTCAGGCCGAGGTTGTGTTCGAGGCCGATTTCCGCGGCGTTTTCCAGTTGTTCCGGCGTGGCGCCCAACACCTCCGCCAGCCCGGCAGCCGCCATGGCGCAGGCCGAGCCGACTTCGCCCTGGCAACCGACTTCGGCACCGGAGATCGAGGCGTTTTTCTTGCACAGAATGCCGACCGCCGCCGCCCCTAGAAAGAAGGCGACAACGTCGTCGTCCGACGCGTCCGGGTTGAATTTCATGTAGTAGTGCAAGACCGCCGGAATGATGCCCGCCGCGCCGTTGGTCGGTGCAGTGACCATGCGTCCGCCGGCGGCGTTTTCTTCGTTCACGGCGAGGGCAAACAGGTTCACCCATTCCATGGCCGAGAGGGTCGAGGTGATGACATTCGGCTTGCCGATTTCCATCAGGCTACGGTGAAGTTTCGCCGCACGACGAGGCACATTCAGACCGCCCGGAAGGATGCCTTCGTGGCTCAGGCCCTGCTCGACGCATTCGCGCATCACCGACCAGATGTGCAGCAGGCCCTGACGGATCTCGGCGTCACTGCGCCAGGCCCGTTCGTTGGCCATCATCAATTCTGAAATCCGCAGACCGTGTTGGTTGCAAAGCTGGAGCAATTCCACAGCGCTGGAAAAATCGTACGGCAACACCACGTCGCTAGTGGGTGCAACGCCGGATTCGGCTTCAGCCGCTTCGATGATGAAGCCACCGCCAACGGAGTAATACGTGTGCTCGAGCAGCTCGCCGGTTTCACCGAAGGCTGTCAGGGACATGGCGTTGGGGTGGTAGGGCAGGCTTTCGTCGAGCAGCACCAGGTCGCGTGCCCAGTCGAAGGCGATGGTCACTTGGCCTGCCAGGCACAGTTCGCCGGTTTCGCGCAGGGTGTGGATGCGGCTGTCGATGGTGGTGGGGTCGATGCTGTCCGGCCATTCGCCCATCAGGCCCATGACGCAGGCGCGGTCGGTGGCGTGACCAACGCCGGTGGCTGACAGGGAGCCGTAGAGGCGGATCTCCACCCGTCGCACATCCCTCAGTAAAGCCTGATCGATCAGCGCTTGGGCAAAAGTCGCCGCCGCGCGCATCGGACCAACGGTATGGGAGCTGGACGGACCGATGCCGACTTTGAAGAGATCGAAAACACTGATAGCCATGCTAAAGCCTATTCCTGAAATGGAAGATGAATCGCTGCCATTTTTGTAGGACAAGCGCACTTTCAGCGATACTGCCTGCCACGGTCCTACGTGACCAACGAAACTTCCTAAGACAGCCTTTAGCAGGACTAAACGATGAGCCGTCAATTGCACGCCCAGACTTACGTGTGGCTGCAGGTGTTTTCCTGTGCCGCTCGGCACTTGTCGTTCACCCGGTGCGCAGAAGAACTGCACATCACGCCGGGCGCGGTCAGCCAGCAGATCCGCCAACTGGAAGAGCGCCTGGGTTTTCGCCTGTTTCATCGGCGTGCACGGGGTGTGGAGTTGAGTGCCGAAGGGCAGCGACTGGCCATCACGGTCAACGAGGCCTACGGCAGCATTGATGCGGAATTGCGTCGCCTGGACGCCGGCATGATCAGCGGCACCTTGCGGGTGCGTTCGATTCCGTCGTTCCTGAGCAAGTGGCTGACCCCGCGTTTGCCGCGTTTGCAACAGCGGTTCCCGGACATCCAGTTGCGCCTGGTGGCCGAGGACAGCAGCGTGCCGTTGCATGAGGGCGATTTCGACCTGGCCATCGACCTGAACGACGGCAGCTATCCGGGGCTGTTATCCACAGCCTTGCTCGATGAACAGATTTTTCCGGTGTGCGCGCCGAGCCTGTTGCGTGGCCGCCCGCCGTTGCATGGCCCGGCGGACCTGATGCACTTTGCGTTACTGCACGACATCACCGCCTGGCGTGGCAGCTACGAATACGCGGAATGGGAGTTCTATCTCAACGCCATCGGCTTCGAAGGCGCGGATGTGCGGCGCGGCCACACGTTCAATCGCAACCACCTGACCATCGAAGCCGCTATCGCCGGGATGGGGGTCGCCATTGCCCGGCGCACGCTGCTCAACGACGAGTTGGAACGCGGGGCGTTAATCGTGCCGTTTGGTCTGACGGTGCCCAATCACAAACGCTACATGGTGCTCTATGCGCCGGGTGCGCTGAGCCATCCGGGTGTGCGTGCGGTGCATGACTGGCTGGTGGAAGAGGCGGGGATTTTTCGCGGCTTGCATCCGCTGGGGGAGCGGCAAATGTGAGCAATTATTACGCGAGGGCAGGGCGACTCGACTCCCGACATTAACAGCGCTTTTGCCGGTTGTCCGGCTTTATTTGCGATTAAAAATTTATCTTTTTTTAGGGGTTGAATTGTTCATCGTACAGACCGATTGTGTAAGTAAGAGGTCACGGTGATGACGCCCAAGGGCTTAGCTGACCGGCCTCTCGCGAGCTAGCTGAAATAAGGGATGAACTATGCAAATCCAAGTCAACAGCGATAACCATATTCAAGGCAGTAAACGACTGGAGGAGTGGGTACGTACTACCATTGAGAGCACGCTCGAACGCTACGAAGAGGACCTGACACGCGTCGAGGTTCACCTGCGGGACGAGAACGGCGACAAGCCTGGTCCCCACGATTTGCGCTGCCAACTGGAGGCGCGGCCAAAAGGCCATCAACCGATTTCTGTCACCCATAAAGCTGCCAGCCTGGAACTGGCGATCGATGGAGCCGCTGAAAAACTCGAACACGCGCTGGAACATCTGTTCGGCAAATTGCGAGGCAAACCACGCGCTGCCGTGGTGCCGTTCGAGCGCAGGGCTCACGCCGATGTGCTATTGGAAGAAGAGTTTCTTGAAAACGAACAGGCTGCGCAAAACGGCTGAAGCCTGATTCACTTTTTACCTTGTCACTGATACGGGCCTGCATTGCAGGCCCGTTTTATTTGTGGGCCAGGACTCACCGATCAAGTGGCCATTGCTTTACTTCTTTTGCGTATAAGAATCTTTATCATTAGTATTGCGCCTTGCTGGCTCCGTGACATTCACGCCGCCTCACCTGTTTCCAAGGTCGCAACATGAAAGCCAACAGCAAGACACTCCCCGTTTCCTATCGACTGGCGGTTACTTCGCGAGTGCTTGCCGCTGTGTTCGGCGGTTATGGGGTCACGGCACTGGCCAGTGTCTGCCTGACGCTGTGGGTGCCCATGGCACGCGCCGAGGCGGTCGTGACCGGGATGATCAGTTCGTTCCTGGTCTATCTGCTGGCGGTGATCTGGTGCTTTGCCTGTCGAACCGCGTGGCGGGCCTGGTCCGGATTGATCCTGTCGAGTCTACTGCTGGCGGCGTTGGCAGGACTGGCTTACTGGATGGCGCGGTCATGAAAGAGGGTTTTCGTCAGGCCATGGCCTGGTTGCACACCTGGGCCGGTTTGATTTTCGGCTGGTTGCTGTTTGCGATTTTCCTCACGGGCACACTGGCCTATTTCAAGGACGAGACCAGCCACTGGATGCAGCCGGAAATTCCCGCGCGCCCGGTGTCCTCCGAATCGAGTCTGTCCCTGGCGCAGGCGTATCTACAGCAACAGGCTCCCGGCGCTTCTCGCTGGATCATCGAATTGCCCAACGCCCGCGAGCCCGCACTGTCGGTGCGTTGGCAGCAGACGCCGGCCAAACCCGGTGAACGCGGCCAACTCACGGCAAAATTGCTCGATCCGCAAACCGGCCGTGAAGTGCAGGCCCGGGACACCCAGGGCGGCGAGTTTTTCTATCGCTTCCACTTCCAGCTGCAAATGCCTTATCCGTGGGGGCGCTGGCTGTCGACCATCGCGGCCATGGTGATGTTCGTCGGGTTGATCAGCGGGATCATCACCCACAAGAAAATCTTCAAGGACTTTTTCACCTTCCGCCCGCGCAAGGGCCAGCGCTCCTGGCTCGACGGACATAACGCGGTGGGTGTGCTGGTATTGCCGTTTCACCTGATGATCACCTATAGCAGCCTGGTGATTTTCATGAGCATGGTGATGCCGGCGAGCATCCTGGCCGCCTACAACGGCGATACCAGAGCTTTTTTCAGTGACGTCTTTCCGGCAACCAATACCTTGAATGCCACGGGTCAACCTGCACCGTTGCCGCCGTTGGCGCCGATGCTGGAAAAGGCCCGGGAGCAATGGTCGGGTGGACAGGTCGGGCGTTTGACGGTGAATAATCCGGGTGATGCGAACGCCACTGTGGTGTTGGCTCGCAGTGGTGCAGACCGCGTGGTTCACGACTTCGGCAGCGCGGTGACGTTCAGCGGCGTGACCGGACAACTGCTCGCCGCGACCCCGGCGCAACCGCTGCCAATGGCCATCGCCGGCACTTTCTACGGTTTGCACATGGGCTATTTCGCCGGCCCGCTGTTGCGCTGGCTGTACTTTGTCTGCGGGCTGGCAAGCACGGCGATGATCGGCACCGGTTTGGTGATCTGGCTCGGCAAACGCCAACTCAAACATGCCAAGAGCGGCGTAATGCCCTTCGAACTGCGGCTGGTGGAAGTGCTGAATATTGCCAGCATGTCGGGCTTGGTCGTGGCGGTGGCGGCGTTCTTCTGGGCCAACCGTTTGTTGCCGATCGGCATGGCCGAGCGGGCCGGTTGGGAGGTCAACAGTTTCTTCATCGTCTGGGGGCTGAGTCTGCTGCATGCCATGGTCCGCCGGGGTCGCGTGGCGTGGGTCGAGCAGTTGGCACTGGCCGCGCTGTTGTTCAGCGCCGTGCCAATGCTCAATGCACTGACCACGCCGTATCCCTTGGGCGCCTCCTTGAAAGCAGGTGATTGGGCCATGGCCGGGTTCGATCTGGCTTGCCTGGTCAGCGGGTTGTTTCTCGCCTGGGCCGCCTGGAAAATGCAGCGCGCCGGGAAGACCGAACGCGTGCGCCGACGTGCCCAGTCGATCACCCTTGAGCAAGAGGCGAACTGAATGTTGCTGGCCTGCTTGCTGTGTTACGGCGGTTTTACCGCGCTTTGTTTGTCCATGGAGCGTCACCACGCCGAGTTGCTGGGGCGCATGCCAACGCTGGTCATGCGTCGTCGATTGAAGCTTGCGGGAGGGTTATTGCTGGCCGTATCGCTGTGGGCGGCGGTGTCGACGACCGACTGGGCGCTGGGGTTGGTGGATTGGTTTGCGGTGTTGATGCTCAGTGCCTTGCTGCTGGTGTTGCTGATGCCTTATCGCCCGCGCCTGGCCCTGGCGCTGGCCGGAGCGGGCCTGCTGGCCAGCCCGATTGTCATGTTCGTGCCGTCGTGAATTGATGATCAGCCACCCTCCCGAGTCCGGTGAAATCGAGCGCGATGGACAGCCCGGCGACCGCGCACATTTTCTTCAGGTGTTCCTGTCGCAACGTTCGCAAATGGAGGCGTTGGTCAGCCGTCGCGTCGGTTGCCAGGCAACTGCGGCCGATTTGGTGCAGGACCTGTTCCTGCGTTTCTGGCGCCGGCCGCTGGTGCAGGTCGAGGAGCTGAGCACCTATCTGCTTCGATGCGCCGGCAACATTGCCATCGACCATTTGCGCAGTGAAGGCACTCGGGTGCGTGCCAGCGAAGGCTTGATGGCGCAGCCGTCGGACAGTGTGGGTGGCGAACCGCAAGCCGCGCTGGAGGCGGGCAATGATTTGCGCCATGTCGAAGCGGCGTTGCGTGCGTTGCCCGAGCGTACGCGACAGATTTTTTTGCTCAATCGCATTCATGGCCGCAAATACGCCGAGATCGCCAAGGCCATGGGCTTGTCCCAAAGTGCGGTGGAAAAACATATGATGCGCGCGCTCGAAGCTTGCAAGGCAAGCTTGAGGGAGCCCGAACCGCGCACGCCAGGGAAAGCACTGTGAAGACCATCGAACGCATCCTGCCCACGCCTGCCCAGGAACAGCAAGCGCTGGCCTGGCTGAGCGTGTTGCACGACCAGCCGAGCAGTGGCGACCAGGCCGCTTTCAGCCAGTGGCTGAAGGCTGACCCTGCGCACGGCGAAGCCTATGCCCGTGCGCAAGTGCTGTGGGAACTGAGTGAATTGCCGGCGCGCACCTTGGCCGACGAAGACGCCTTTGCCCTGCAGGGATATCTCAATGCCATGAACCGTTCGCGGCGCAGCAGTGTTCGGCGTTGGTCCGGTGCGCTGGCGATGGCGGCTTGCCTGTTGCTGATGATCAGCCTCGGCAGTGGGTGGCAGCCGTCGCGCTGGGTCGATGATCTGGGGGCCGATTATGTCTCGGCACCGGGAGAAATCCGTACCGTCACCCTGGCCGATCAATCGCAAGTCACCCTGGATGCCGACAGCGCCATCGCCGTGGATTTCAGTGGCGGTGAACGGCATGTGCAGGTGCGGCGCGGTGCCGGTTTCTTCCGTGTAACCCACACTGGCGAACCGTTTGTGGTCGATGCCGAAAAGGGCCAGGCGCGGGTGTTGGGCACGCAGTTTGAAGTACGCCTGCAACCCCATGGCGCGCAGGTCACCGTGTTGTCCGGGCGGGTAGGTGTGACGGCGGACAAGAACGCCGAGCAGCAAATTCTCACGGCGGGCCAGCAAGTGGCGTACGGCAATGGCTCGGCGGAAAAACGCCATGCAGTGGACAGCGAAGCGCAGTTGGCCTGGCGTCAGGGTTGGCTCAATTACTACAAGGCGACGCTGGCCGATGTGGTGGAGGATTTACGCCGCTATCACCCGGGGCGGATCGTGCTGCTTGACGATGAACTGGCCAAGCGCCGGGTCAGTGGCAGCTTTCCGAGCAAGGACCCGCAAGCGGTGCTGAATTCTTTGCAGGGCGTTTTGGGGTTTGAGCAGCATCAGGTGTTGGGGCGCCTGATTATTTTGCGTTGACTCGACGTCAAAAAATATTTTCAACTTTCTGCTGAGGTAAAACCGAACGCCATCCGTGTAGTGACTGAAACTGCGAGTCATTCGCATCCGTTGCGGTTCTACACAGGTCATGAGTCATGAAGTCCAGGGCAAAATCGGGTTCGGTCAAACAATGGTTGGGTGTTACGGCGCTGGGTTTCTCGGCGTTGGCGTTGCTGCCGCTGAGCGTGGCGGTGGCCGCGCAGGCCGGTGCGCAGCAACAGACGCAGTTCAGCTTTTCGCTGACCGCCAAACCGCTGCCCCAGGCCCTGAGCGATTTCAGCCGGGTGACGGGCATCAGCGTCGTCTATACCGATGAAGCGCCTTACAGCCTCAATGCCCCGGCAGTCAGTGGCCAGATGAGCGCCGAACAGGCCCTGCAGCAATTGCTCAGCGGATCGGGCTTCACCTTCCGGCGCACCGACGGCCATACCATGGCCCTGGAACCGCTGCCTGCCGAAGGCGCGCTGAACCTGGGCGCCACCACCATCACTTCGGTGATGGACCCGTCCACCAGCTACCAGCCGCCCCCTGTCAGTTCGGTGATGCGAACTTCGGCGCCGCTTCAGGAAATTCCGCAGACCGTCAACGTGGTCGCAGCCCAGGTCATTCGCGATCAGGCACCGCGCAATCTGGATGATGCGCTGGCCAATGTCAGCGGCATCACCCAGGGCAACACGCTGGGCAGTACCCAGGATTCGGTGATGACCCGCGGCTTCGGCGACAACCGCAACGGTTCGATCATGCGCGACGGCATGCCGATCGTGCAGGGCCGTGGCATGAACGCCACCGTGGATCGGGTCGAAGTGCTCAAGGGCCCGGCCTCGCTGCTATACGGCATTCAGGACCCGGGTGGCGTGGTCAATATGGTCAGCAAGAAGCCGGAGCTTGAGCAATACAACGCATTGACCGTGCGTGGCTCGACCTATGGCGAAGGCAAGAATGGCAGCGGCGGCACGTTCGACAGCACTGGAGCGTTGGGTGATACCGGGCTGGCGTATCGCATGGTGCTGGACCACGAAGACGAAGATTACTGGCGCAACTACGGCGTGCATCGCGAGACTTTGGTCGCGCCATCGCTGGCCTGGTTCGGTGAAAACACCCAGTTGTTGTTCGCCTACGAACACCGCGAGTTCCTCACCCCGTTCGACCGTGGCACGGTGATCGACCCGCGTGATAACCACCCGTTGGACATCCCCCGGGATCGCCGTCTCGACGAACCGTTCAACGACATGGAAGGGCGCTCGGACCTCTATCACTTCGAGGCCGACCACGAGCTCAACGACAACTGGAAAGCCCACTTCGGCTACAGCTGGAACCGCGAAACCTACGATGCCAGCCAGGTGCGCGTTACCGCTATCGACACCCGAAAAGGCACGCTGACCCGCAGCATGGACGGCACGCAGAATGCGCTCAGTACCGACCGCTTCACCACGGCAAGCCTGGAAGGCAACGTTGATGTCGCGGGCATGCGCCATGACCTGGTGTTCGGCATCGATGACGAGTACCGCAAAATCTACCGTGCCGACCTGATCCGGCAGAAAAGCCTGACCACTTTCAGCTACCTCAACCCGGTGTACGGTCGTGAAGTCGAAGGCACCACGGTCAGCCCGGCCGACAGCGCCCAGACCGATATCCTGCGCAGCGATTCGGTGTTTTTACAGGATTCGATTCACCTCACCGATCAATGGATTCTGGTGGCTGGCGGGCGTTTCCAGGAGTACGACCAGTACGCTGGCAAAGGTGTGCCGTTCAAGGCCAATACCGACAGCAACGGGCAGAAATGGGTGCCGCGCGCTGGCCTCGTTTATCGCTACACCGATGAGCTGTCGTTCTACGGCAGCTATACCGAGTCGTTCAAACCCAACTCGACCATCGCCCCGCTGAGCGGCAGCAGCACTGTGCTCGATGGCAGCATCGCGCCGGAAGAAGCGAAATCCTGGGAAGTCGGTGCCCGGCTCGACATGCCGGGGCGCGTCACCGGCAACATCGCACTGTTCGACATCAAGAAACGCAACGTGCTGGTGGCCAACGCCGAAGGCCCGGTGACGCTCTACAGCGCCGCGGGTGAGGTACGTTCCCGTGGTCTGGAAGTGGATTTGAGCGGTCAGTTGAGTGACCGCTGGAGCATGATCGGCAGCTACGCCTACACCGACGCCGAAGTGACCGAAGACCCGGACTACAAAGGCAAGAAACTGCAAAACGTGGCCAGGAACAGTGGCTCGCTGTCAGCGGTCTACGATTTCGGGCGGGTCATTGGCGGCGATCAGCTGCGGGTCGGCGCGGGCGCGCGTTACGTCGGGGAACGGGCAGGCAACGCCGTGAATGATTTCGAACTGCCGAGCTACACCGTCGCCGATGCGTTCGCCACCTACGACACCCGGCTTGATGGGCAGAAGGTCAAGTTTCAGCTCAACGTGAAGAACCTGTTTGACCGCACGTACTACACCTCGTCGGCGAGCCGGTTCTTTGTGTCGATGGGGGATTCGCGGCAGGTGACGTTGTCGAGCACGTTGGAGTTCTGATCGGCCACCGTGTCATCGTTCATCGCTGGCAGGCCAGCGCCCACAGTTGATCTCCTTCTCATGAAAGGACGCGGTCCCTGTGGGAGCGAGCCTGCTCGCGATGACGGCGGCACAGTCAGCGCAAAAACGCCTGCCGATATTCGCCTGGCGCCGCACCCAACGCCTGCCGAAACCGATTGGTAAAGTGACTGGCACTGGCAAATCCGCACGCCAACGCAATCTCGCCCAACGGCTGCGAAGTCGAACGCAACAATTCCCGCGCCCGGTGCAGGCGTCGCGCCAATACATATTGATGCGGTGGCAGACCGAAGCTTTCACGGAACATCCGCGCAAAGTGGTATTCCGACAACGCGCACAACGCTGCCAACTGGCCCAGGCTGATGGCCTGGTCCAGATGACTGTCGATGTACTCCACCAACAGCCGCCGTTGACGGGCTGCCAAACCACCCTTGAGGCGCAACCCCGAACGCGCGCTGACCTGGCTGAGCAAGGCATGGCTGAGAATCTCGTGGGCCAGGCTGCTGGTGAGCAGGCGTTCGCCCGGTTCGTCCCAGTTGAGGGTGATCAACTGGCGAAAACGCGCGGCCTGCTGCGGGTCATCGAGAAACGTCTGCTCGCGCAGCTGCAACTCCCGTGGTTCACGGTCAAGCAGGGTGACGCAGCCGAGGGCAAATTGTTCGGGGCTGAAATACAGGTGGGCCAGGCGAATGTCGCCGTTGATCACCCAGCCTGACTGATGGTCGGCGGGCAGGATGCACAACTTGTCCGGACCGCCCTTGTTGCCGGGCCGGTCGCGGCGGAAAGTACCGGTGCCGCCGGCGATGTAGCACGACAGCGTGTGATGACTCGGCGCTTCGTAATCCTGGGCGTCGTGGTGATTGCTCCACAAGGCGGCGGACAAGCCGTCACCGAGCTCGGCGCTGTGCTCAAGGCGAGCATTCGGCGAGCGGTTGAGGGCTTGAAAGACTTGTAGGGTATCCAGTGCGGCCATGATCGGTTCTCTCTGACGCCTTGCATCCTACTCCGTAGACCTGCGCCTGCCAGCCCGTCGTACGACAAAAGCGCAAGTTTATGCAAGTGCGCCAAGGCACCGCGCAAGACACTGGGCACCTATCGAGGAGCCTGTGCCATGAACCTGTCGTTATACCTGTTGACCGTGCTGATCTGGGGCACCACCTGGATTGCCCTGAAATGGCAGCTGGGCGTGGTGGCGATTCCCGTGTCGATCGTCTATCGCTTCGGCCTTGCCGCGCTGATCCTGTTCGTCATGTTGTTGCTCAGCCGCAAGCTGCAAGTGATGAACCGCCGTGGACATCTGATCTGCCTGGCGCAAGGGCTGTGCCTGTTTTGCATCAACTTCATGTGCTTCCTGACGGCGAGTCAGTGGATTCCCAGCGGCCTGGTGGCCGTGGTGTTTTCCACCGCGACCCTGTGGAACGCCCTCAATGCGCGGGTGTTCTTCAGCCAGAAAATCGCCCGCAATGTGCTGATGGGCGGTGCGTTGGGCTTGCTCGGGCTGGGCCTGTTGTTCTGGCCGGAACTCGCGGGCCACACCGCCAGCCCGCAGACCTTGCTCGGGTTGGGCCTGGCGTTGCTCGGCACCTTGTGTTTCTCGGCGGGCAACATGCTCTCGAGCCTGCAACAGAAAGCCGGGCTCAGGCCATTGACCACCAATGCCTGGGGCATGGCTTACGGGGCGGCGATGTTGTCGGTGTGGTGCCTGGTCAACGGCATTCCGTTCGACATGGAATGGAATGCGCGCTACATCGGTTCGTTGCTGTATCTGGTGATACCAGGCTCGGTGATCGGTTTTACCGCGTACCTGACGCTGGTCGGTCGCATGGGGCCGGAACGCGCGGCTTATTGCACCGTGCTGTTCCCGGTGGTGGCGCTGAATGTCTCGGCGTTTGCCGAGGGCTATCAGTGGACCGCGCCGGCACTCGCCGGGCTGGTGATGGTGATGCTGGGGAACGTGCTGGTGTTCCGTAAACCCAAGGCACCCATGATGCAGGGCACTGGCAAGTTGGCGTGAAGCCACCGGAGGATTAACGGGCAGGCGTGTCTGGCGCCTGCCCGTTTTGCTTTAGCCCTTCCAGACTTGTGGGTTCACCAGGTCCTGCGGCCGTTCACCGAGCAGGGCACTGCGCAGGTTGGCCAGGGCGCGGTTGGCCATCGCTTCGCGAGTCTCGTGCGTGGCGGAGCCGATGTGCGGCAAGGTCACTGCGTTTTTCAGCTGGAACAGCGGCGATTCGGCCAGCGGTTCCTTTTCGTAGACATCCAGCCCGGCGCCACGAATGCGGCTGGTTTGCAGCGCTTCGATCAGCGCTGGCTCGTCCACCACCGGCCCACGGGAAATGTTCACCAGAATGGCGCTTGGCTTCATCAGCGCCAGTTCGCGATGGCTGATCAAGTGTTTGGTTTTTTCGCTCAGCGGCACCACCAGGCACACGAAGTCGGCTTCGGCCAGCAGCTGATCCAGGCTGCGGAACTGCGCGCCGAGTTCCTGTTCCAGCGCGGTCTTGCGGCTGTTACCGCTGTAGAGGATCGGCATGTTGAAACCCAGGCGACCGCGGCGGGCGATGGCCGCGCCGATGTTGCCCATGCCGACGATGCCCAGGGTCTTGCCATGCACATCGCAACCGAACAGCTGCGCGCCGACGGTGGCCTGCCATTGGCCAGCCTTGGTCCAGGCGTCCAGTTCGGCGACGCGGCGGGCGCTGCTCATCAGCAGGGCGAAGGCCAGGTCGGCGGTACTTTCGGTGAGCACGTCCGGGGTGTTGGTCAGCATGATCCCGCGTTCGCTCAGGTACGCCACATCATAGTTGTCGTAGCCCACCGAGACGCTGGACACCACTTCCAGTTTCGCGGCGTTCTCCAGTTGCGCACGCCCGAGCTTGCGGCCGACGCCGATCAGGCCGTGGGCGTGGGGCAGGGCTTCATTGAATTGGGCATTGATGTCGCCGTTTTTCGGGTTCGGCACGATGACATCGAAGTCTTGTTGCAGGCGTTCGACCATCTCAGGCGTGACGCGGCTGAAGGCGAGGACGGTTTTTTTCATGGAGGCGGGCTCGTCGGGCGGGAATGCTTAGCAAGCTACAAGTTTCAGCCGTTCAGCCGCAAGTCCAAAAGGCGCTACCGTGGTTTTTAACTTGTGGTTTGCAGCTTGAAGCTTCTAGCTGCCCTTCCGCTATACTGGCGCCTTTCGCGGCTCGCTGACCGGGCCCGACACTTTGCGCAGCACCCCGGAGCTTTCATGACTTCCCCGAAACAACCGCCGGTCGACGACGTCCCGAGCGAAAGCCTCGACACCCGCGTCGAGAGCGAAACCAAAGCCGAAATCCCGGCGTTCAAGTTCCCGTTCAAACCGGGTGAACTGGCGTCCGCCAAGGGCTCCAACCAGCCGTGGTACAAAAACGGCGCCAAGAACGGCCACACTAAAACCCCAGGCATGGCGCCTCCGGGGACTCGGCGTTCGATGGGTAAGCGCTAAGCTCCAGAACTTGCGTCGCTCAATCTGCCGCCATCGCGAGCAAGCTCGCTTCCACATGTGATCGCATTCTCATGAAAGAACGCGTCACCCTGTGGGAGCGAGCTTGCTCGCGATGAGGCCATCACTGGCGCAGAATCTTTCGGATCAAGCCGCCCGCAATGAAATAAACGCATAGTTCGCTGGCGCATCCGTCGCCACCTGCGCTCCGGCTGCAACGACCTGCCCGGCAATATCCTCTCCCGAGACATGGAACTGCCACTCGCTGCTCCACTCTGGCAACGTCTGCCCGGTCAGTTCGTCGATGATCGTGGCGAACTCGTTCATGTCCGGCAGGAAAGCGGTGAATCCATCGCCCTTTAGCGCGGCGGTGCGAAACCCCAGCAGCGCACAAATAGCGTCTTTCATCTGGATATCATCGCGATCCGCCTGACGGGACCGCAGGATCAACTCCGACAGTTCCCGGTCGACGAGTTCGCCGCCGACGATCAGGTCCGGGCCTTTTTGCCACGACTCGGGTGGGCATTCCTTCACGGCGGTGTTCAGTGGAATGTGCGGATTGATCTCCATCGGATAAATGCGGCACACCAACGGCCGACGCTCATAGATGCGGCAGAGGTTGTCTTCGTCAAGATTCCGGCAGGGGCCGACGTTGTAGGCGGCAAAGGTGATGGCGACGTAAGCCTCGGCGTCGGCGCTGCGAACCAGCGCCGAACGGCGTTCGGCGTGTTCACGCTGTTGCGCCGGCAAGCCCAGGCCACCGCTGAGAAAGGCCTCCGCCAGCACAATCACCTGACCCCCGTCGGCCGCCCACATGCGGGCTTCGGGCAGGGTCAGGGGCACATGGTGGTCATTGCAGCATTTGCCGCAGCCTACGCAGGAAAACGTCGTATTCATTGAGCGGTCAGTCGCATCCGAGGGTATGAATCGGCGACAGAATGCCGCCGTACAAACCGCTATCGAAGCAAGTTATGCGCCACTCACTGCGCCTTGGCGGCCGGGCGGATGGAGTCCCACTCGGTGACGTAGGCGGTTTTGCTTTTCTTGTTGTACAGGCACAGCTCGGTGCCTTGTGCGCCTTTCATGTGTTTTTGCGGGTACTGGCCTTGCAGCAGCAGCGCGGTGTAGCCCACACGATCATCGAATTGCGCTGCGTTGCCGACGGCTTTGGCCTCTTTCAGGCCGCTGGCCTTGGTGCAGCTGGCGAGTACGGTTTTGTCGTAGGCGGCCCAGGCATCCGGACTGGAGGCGTGGGCCTGGGCGGCGAGGGCGGTGAGGCAGAGGAATGCCAGGGTAGCGGTTCTCATTGTTCAGGGATCCTTGGGCAGTTGAAGGCCAAGGTGTGAGTATGTCAGAGCGGAACCGGTTCCCGGCGGACCTCGAACATCCCGACACTTTCATACAGCCGCCGCGCCCGCCGGTTGTCTTCCAGCACTTTCAAATCCACAAAACCCTCGTGTCTTTGCTGAAACACCTTGAAGGCATGCAGCAACAGTAAGCGCCCCAGCCCTCGGCGTTGCGCCCGTGGATGCACCACCAGATTCTTGATGTAGGCGCTGGTCCAGCACTGGCACACGGCAACCACGCCTTCACGATCCAGTGCAACGAAGCACAGCGCGGGATCGTATTCGGGGTCGGTTTCGAACCGCTGCTGCCAAGGCATCAGCGCGGGCACCCGACCACCGCCGTCGCGGTAGCCCAGATCCATCAAGCGATGCACCGCTTCGGCAAGCTCGGGATGGTAGTCGCGCAATTGAATGTCTGCGGGCCAGTCGAAGGCCGGCACAACCTCGGCGAGGTCGCGCCGCATCAACCAGCAATAGTCCTCGGCCACGCCTCAGTGACCCTGTTCGGCCACGGCCTTGGCCGCGTCGATCAGGCATTTGGTCAGTTCCGGCGAGGAGAACTTGGTCAGCACCGCGTTCGCTCCGGCCAATCGCGCCTTTTCGCTGTTCATCGCGCTGTCCAGCGAGGTGTGCAGCAGCACGTAGAGGTGCGCGAAGTCCGGGGTTTCGCGCAGGGTGCGGGTGAAGGCGTAGCCGTCCATCTCGGACATTTCGATGTCGGAGACAATCAGGTTGATCTGCTGTGCGGTGCCTTGCAGGTCCAGCAGGCAATCGATGGCTTCCTTGGCGCTGCGTGCGGTGTGACATTGCAGGCCGAGGTTGCGCAGGGTGTGCACCGATTGCTGCAGGGCGACCTGGCTGTCATCGACCACCAGAATCCGCGCGCTGCCCAATACTTCGGCGTCTTCCATGCTGAGCTCGGTCGGCGCCTGTTCGATCTGCACCGGGGCGATACCGTGGATGACTTTTTCGATGTCCAGCACCTGCACCAGCGTGCCGTCGACCGAGGTCACCCCGGTGATGTACGAGCGCCCGCCGCCCGAGCCGAAGGGCGGCGGGCGGATGTCAGTGGTCAGGCAATGGACGATCTTGCTCACCGCCTGAACGTGCAGGCCCTGCTTGGAACGACTGACATCGGTGACGATCAGGCAACCACCGTTCGGATCTTCCAGCGGACGTTCGCCGATGGCGCGGCTGAGGTCGATCACCGACAGCGAGGCACCGCGCAAGGTGGCGATACCCTTCACATGCGGGTGCGACTCCGGCAGCTTGGTCAGCGGCGGGCAGGGAATGATCTCGCTGACTTTGAGCAGGTTGATCGCCATCAACTTGCCGCTGCGCAAGGTAAACAGCAGAAGCGAAAGTGAGTCTGCGCGGGCTTTGGTGGAGGACATAAGAACCTTCTGTGGAAAAAGGTGACGGGCGACCGCGAGGATCGCCAACAGCTATCGATGCCGGGTTATCGACTTGTCGGGGGCAGGCTTTAGGTTAATTGCCGGCCGCCAGTCAATTGGTCGCCACAATGGGGTTACTTCATGCCCAACCTTTTGGCCATGCGCCCAAGATTCGCCCGATCCAGGCCTAGCTCTCGGGCGGCACTGGCCCAATTGTTGTTGTGCCGCTCCAGGCACGCGCCGATCAACTGGCGTTGATAATTCTCTGTCGCTTCGCGCAAATCACCCGTCACCAACGCCATCGCGGCGGCCGCCGGTTGCTCGGTGGGGGCTTCGATGCTGCCGTTGGGCAGGTCCAGATCAGCCGCGCTCAAGCTGAGAATCTTCGGCCGCTCCTTGCAGTTACCCAGGGCCTTCAGCGCGCTGCGGCCGATCAGGTGTTCCAGTTCCCGCACGTTGCCGGGCCAGTCGTAGGCGAGCAACGCGGCTTGGGCATCGCTATTGAGGCGCAGGCTGTTGAGGCCCATGCGCGAACGGTTCTGCTCCAGAAAGTAACCGCTGAGCAGCAGCACATCGCGGCCACGGTCACGCAACGCCGGCACTAATAAAGGATAAACACTGAGGCGGTGATAGAAGTCGGCGCGATAGCGGCCGCTGCGCACTTCTTCGGCCAGGTCGCGGTTGGTCGCGGCGATCAGTCGTACGTCGACCTGATGTTCCTTGTCCGAGCCCAGGCGCTGCAACTGGCCGCTTTGCAACACGCGCAGCAGTTTGGCCTGTACCGTCAACGACAGCTCACCGACTTCATCGAGAAACAACGTGCCGCCATTGGCCAGCTCGAACTTGCCCCGTCGATCATTCATCGCCCCGGTGAAGGCGCCGCGCACGTGGCCGAACAACTCACTTTCCACCAGCGTATCGGGCAACGCAGCGCAATTGAGGCTGATGATCGGCTTGTCGGCGCGCGGGGAGGCGGCATGGATGGCCTGTGCCACCAGCTCCTTGCCGACCCCGGTTTCCCCGGTGATAAGCACCGTCAGGTCGCTGCCGCCCACCAGATTGATTTCCTCTACCAGCCGCTTGAGCGCTTTGCTCTGGCCGATCATTTCGCGGTTTTGCTGGCCGCTGGCCTGACGGTAAACCTCGGCGCGCTGGTGTTCATCTTCGACGCGATTGTTCAGGCGTTCGATGCGCTCGACGGCGTTGACCGTCGCGGCGGCGAGGCTGGCGAATGCTTCGAGGGCGTCCAGCTCGATCGGTTCGAATTGCTCCGGGTCGAGGGCGTCGAGGGTCAGCAAGCCCCATGGCCGCTCGTCGATAAGCAACGGGCAACCCATGCAATCGTGGACTTCCAGATGTTCATCGAGGCCATCGACCAGGCCGTCGTACGGATCGGGCATGTCGCTGTCGGCAGCAAAGCGGGTGGGGCCGGGGCTGCTGAGCAACGCTTCGAAGCGCGGGTGTTCGCTGACCTTGAAGCGTCGGCCGAGGGTGTCGGTGCTCAAGCCGTCGACGGCCAGCGGCACCAGCCATTCGCCATCAAGGCGCAGCAGGGCAGCGGCATCGCAGGGCAGGAGGGCGCGCATGGCTTCGAGCAGGCGTCGATAGCGCTCGCCTTCCGGCAGTTCGCGAGACAGGTCCGAGACCAGGGGCAGTAGGGCGGTGAGCAAAGATTTCGCAGTCATAGTGACTCCATGTAGTCGGTGTGACTATAAGTCAGGCTGTGTCGTTATGACTATCTTGTTTTTAAGTTGTTGATTTATATGGTTTTAATTGTTGGCACGGAACCTGATAAGCATAGGGCAATAGTTCAGAAACCCTCGTTGCTCAGGAGTCACTTTATGCTTAGCGTCCAAGACCGTGCCATCGTTAAATCCACTGTGCCGCTGCTGGAAAGCGGTGGCGAAGCCCTGATCACCCACTTCTACCGCATGATGCTGTCCGAGTACCCGCAAGTCCGCCCGCTGTTCAACCAGGCCCACCAGGCCACGGGTGACCAGCCGCGTGCACTGGCCAACGGTGTGCTGATGTACGCACGCCATATCGACCAGCTCGACCAGTTGGGCGACCTGGTGGCGAAGATCATCAACAAGCACGTGGCCCTGCAGATTCTCCCGGAGCACTACCCGATTGTAGGCACCTGCCTGCTGCGTGCGATCGCCGAAGTGCTCGGCGAAGAAATCGCCACACCGGAAGTGATCGCAGCGTGGGGCGCGGCTTACGGTCAGCTGGCTGACATCCTGATCGGCGCTGAAACCAGCATCTATGACCAGAAAGAACAGGCACCGGGCGGCTGGCGCGGGGCGCGGGAATTCATCGTCGCGGCCAAGATCGAAGAAAGCGCGGAAATCACCTCGTTCTACTTCGAACCGGTGGACAAAGGTTTGATTCTGGCGGCTGAACCGGGTCAGTACATCGGCATGAAACTGATCCTCGATGGCGAAGAAATCCGTCGCAACTACTCGCTGTCGGCCCTGGCGAACAAAGGCCAGTACCGCATCAGCGTCAAGCGCGAGGCCGGTGGCCGCGCCTCCAACTTCCTGCATGATCAATTGCACGTGGGGTCGACCATCGAGCTGTTCCCGCCATCGGGCGAGTTCACCCTGACCGCCAGTGACAAACCGCTGGTGCTGATCAGCGGCGGTGTCGGCATCACCCCGACCCTGGCGATGCTCGAAGCGGCGCTGCAGACCGAGCGGCCGGTGCACTTCATCCACTGCGCGCGCAATGGCAGCGTTCACGCCTTCCGCGACTGGATCGATGGATTGGCCGAGCGTCATCCGCAGCTCAAGCGCTTCTACTGCTATGCCGAAGATGACGGCGTGAGCCCGGCGGCGCACAAGGTCGGGCTGTTGAGCCAGGAGCAACTGGGCGAATGGCTGCCGCAAGAGCGCGACGTGGACGCTTATTTCCTCGGGCCGAAAGGCTTCATGGCAGCGATCAAGCGTCACCTCAAAGCCTTGGGTGTGCCGGAGAAGCAAAGCCGCTATGAGTTCTTCGGCCCGGCTTCGGCGCTGGAGTAACCGGTTTGCCGCGGAGCGTCACGCTCACCGCGGCACCTTTATCGCGAGCAAGCTCGCTCCTGCTGGGGTCGCGTCGTAATCAAACCCAGTGGGAGCTTGCTCGCGATGGCTTCACCTCGGTTTCATTTCTTGAAACCTTCAAAAGTTAATCCCTTCTTAACCCGTTTATCGTCTATTCCCCCGACATCCCCCGGCACGCGCCCAGCGTGTAGACTGGCGGGCATTCGATACCTTGAAGGGAAACGCGATGAGCGAGGAAACAATGCGGTTGGGCCGTGAACGGCGCTATCTGGTGTTGCTGGGCATCATCTGCCTGGCACTGATCGGCGGCGCGCTGTACATGCAAATCGTACTGGGCGAGGCGCCATGCCCGCTGTGCATCCTGCAGCGTTACGCGTTGCTGTTGATCGCCATCTTCGCCTTTATCGGCGCGGCCATGCGCAATCGTCGCAGCATCACGATTTTTGAAACCCTGGTGGTGATTTGCGCCCTGGCCGGCGTCGGCGTCGCGGGGCATCACGTCTATACGCAGTTCTACCCGGCCGTCAGCTGTGGCATCGACGTGTTGCAGCCAATTGTCGACGGTTTGCCGCTGGCGAAGATATTCCCGCTGGGCTTCCAGGTCGACGGTTTCTGCTCCACGCCGTACCCGCCGATTCTCGGTTTGTCGCTGGCGCAGTGGGCCTTGGTTGCCTTTGTGCTGGTGGTGATTCTGGTGCCGCTGCTGACCCTGCGTAACCGCAAGGCGCTGCACTGAGATTCGCCGTCACATGGTTTTGTAGAACAAAAAACGCCCCGGTCCTCGCAGAGAGGGCCGGGGCGTTTTTGTGTTTCAAAGGTCAGCTAAAAAGACCCTGACGGGCGGCAACCAGAGGTGCGACAGGTGTGCGACACGTTGTCACATCTTGAGTGGCGCAGTGGCGCTCAAGGCAGCGGATTGGCATGCGATGTTGCAATGGAATCGGACTGTTTCTCGGTATGTCGACTGGGCCCTTTACCCGTCTGGAGCAGGCAGTTTTAACAAGGTCTGGCGATTTGCCAGAGCCCTTGTCATATGGGGGCTTGCGCCAGGTGGAGTGTCGTCGCCAAGGCGTTGATACTGTCTGAATCGCCTGTGGTAGACCTACATTTTTTGGTGTTTTTGTTGAGAATTAATTTCGATAAGATGCGCCGCTTTTACGCGTTCGGCGAAGCATTGTTGCGACTCGGGATATAAATTATTTCGGGATGAGACATGGTTTAAAAAACGCTACATAACTACAATCGCCCGCACTGAATTCCCGGCGCTGCTCACCCCTGAAGGTGTTTGAGCAGAATCAGGGTGTCGAGAGGCCGGGCGGCTTCATGCGACTCCCAGGTGTCGGTGCCTCCAACTATCCGCACCAAATGGAATTGGTCTGTAACAAGGCCTTTGACCACGAATTCGAATAAGAACTCACCGCTGGCCCAGGATTTGTCGAAACGCGTCTGACGCTCGACGGGCAGCCCTTATTCAATCCAAAGAAAATGCCAACCCTTGGCAGGGTGAAGTGTTGGCGATCAAAACCCAACTGCATTGCGCAAGCTGCTTTAGAGGTCGTGAGATGAGTAAAAACAGGTACCCCAGACTACTAGGCTTATTGCCGCTGCTCGGCACGTTGTTGCTGGGAGGCTGCAACATGACCTTGCTCAATCCCACGGGCCAGGTTGGCCTGGAACAGAAAAACCTGATCATCACCGCAACGCTGCTGATGCTGTTGGTCGTGGTTCCGGTCATCGTCATGACCTTCCTGTTCGCCTGGAAATACCGCGCGTCCAACACCAAGGCGACCTACACGCCCAAGTGGAACCACTCCACCAAGATCGAGATCGCGGTGTGGACTGTTCCGGTGTTGATCATCATTGCCCTGGGTTACATCACCTACAAGTCGACCCACGAGCTGGACCCATACCGTCCGATCGAATCCGACGTGAAGCCGGTGACCATCGAAGTGGTCGCGCTGGACTGGAAGTGGCTGTTCATCTACCCGGAACAAGGCATTGCCACGGTCAACAAGATCGTGTTCCCGGCGCACACGCCAATCAACTTCAAGATCACCTCCGACGCCGTGATGAACTCGTTCTTCATCCCGGGCCTGGGTGGCCAGATCTACGCGATGGCGGGCATGCAGACCAAGCTGCACCTGATCGCTGACCGCAACGCTGAAATGGAAGGCATCTCCGCCAACTACAGCGGTGCCGGTTTCACCGGTATGAAATTCAAGGCTATCGCAACTTCCCAGGAAGATTTCGACGCCTGGGTAAGTGAAGTCAAAAAGGCACCTAAACAGCTTGAACAAGCTGAATACGCAGCCCTTTCCAAGCAGAGCCAGAACAACCCAGTCGAGCTCTACTCCTCGGTGACGCCGAACCTGTTCCAGATCATCGTCGACAAGTACGAAGGCATGAAACCGGGCCCTAAGGTGAAGCACGAGAAGAAAGAGAAAGAAGTGGCCGCTACGGACATGAACTCGCATTCAGCTGCCGGGGCAGAGGAGTAAACGATGTTTGGTAAATTAAGTTGGGAAGCGGTCCCGTTCCACGAGCCGATCGTAATGGTGACCATCGCCATGATCGCGCTCGGCGGTCTGGCACTGTTCGCTGCAATCACCTACTTCAAGAAGTGGACCTACCTGTGGACCGAGTGGCTGACGTCGGTCGACCACAAGAAAATCGGCGTGATGTACATCATCGTCGCCATGGTCATGCTGCTGCGCGGCTTTGCCGACGCCATCATGATGCGTACCCAGCTGGCCATGGCCACCGAGGGTTCGCCTGGCTACCTGCCACCTGAACACTATGACCAGATCTTCACCGCTCACGGTGTGATCATGATCATCTTCATGGCGATGCCATTCTTCACCGGCCTGATGAACCTTGCAGTGCCGCTGCAGATCGGCGCGCGTGACGTTGCCTTCCCGTTCCTGAACTCCCTGAGCTTCTGGCTGCTGGTTTCCGGCGTCGTGCTGATCAACCTGTCCCTGGGCGTCGGCGAATTCGCCAAGACCGGTTGGGTTGCCTATCCGCCGCTGTCGGGCCTGCAATACAGTCCTGGCGTGGGGATGGATTACTACATCTGGGCGCTACAGCTATCCGGGTTAGGTACGACGCTGACGGGGGTTAACTTCCTGGCCACCGTGCTGAAAATGCGTACCCCTGGCATGAAGCTGATGGACATGCCGATCTTCACCTGGACCTGCACCTGGGCCAACGTCCTGATCGTGGCTTCGTTCCCGATCCTGACCGCTACCCTGGCACTGTTGACGCTTGACCGTTACATGGATTTCCACATTTTCACCAATGAACTTGGTGGCAATCCAATGATGTACGTCAACCTGTTCTGGGCGTGGGGTCACCCTGAGGTGTACATCCTGATCCTGCCGGCATTCGGCATTTTCTCGGAAGTCATCTCCGCCTTCACCGGCAAGAAACTGTTCGGCCACCACTCGATGATCTACGCCTCGGGCGCGATCTCGGTACTGGGCTTCATGGTTTGGCTGCACCACTTCTTCACCATGGGTTCGGGTGCAAGCGTCAACGCCTTCTTCGGTCTGGCGACGATGCTGATTTCCATCCCGACGGGCGTGAAGCTATTCAACTGGCTGTTCACCATCTACCAGGGCCGTCTGCGTTTCACCAGCCAGGTGCTGTGGACCCTGGGCTTCATGGTGACCTTCGCCATCGGCGGCATGACCGGCGTACTGCTGGCCATCCCGGGTGCTGACTTCGTTCTGCACAACAGCCTGTTCGTGATCGCGCACTTCCACAACGTGATCATCGGCGGTGCGGTATTCGGTTACATCGCAGGTTTCGCGTTCTACTTCCCGAAAGCGTTCGGCTTCAAGCTGCACGAAGGCTGGGGTAAAGCAGCGTTCTGGTTCTGGATCTCGGGCTTCTTCGTCGCCTTCATGCCGCTCTATGCACTGGGCTTCATGGGCATGACCCGTCGTCTGAACGCCACCACCAACCCTGAGTGGGTGCCGTACCTGTACGTCGCCATGTTCGGTGCGGTGATGATCGCCTTCGGTATCGCCTGCCAACTGATCCAGCTGTACGTCAGTGTGCGTGACCGCAACAAGCCAGAAAACATGTGCGAACACGGTGACCCGTGGAATGCCCACACTCTGGAATGGTCGACCTCGTCGCCACCACCGTTCTACAACTTCGCTGTGCTGCCTAAGGCCGACTGCATCGACCCGTTCACCGAAGCCAAGGAAGACGGTACCGCGTACCAGCGTCCGGCCAAGTACGAGCCGATCCACATGCCGAACAACACCGCCACTGGCGTTGTGATGGGCGCGCTGTTGACCGTCTTCGGTTTTGCCATGATCTGGCACATCTGGTGGCTGGCCATCGCGAGCCTGGTAGGCACTGTCGTCTACTTCGTGATTCACGCTGCACGTGACGACCAGGGCTATATGGTCCCGGTTGAAACGATCGAGCGCATCGAAGCCGAGCAGCACAAGCGTCTGGTCGCGGCAGGGAAAATCCCGGCCACCGCCACCCGTGTTGAAACCTCGTTGGAACAGGCTTAAACCATGTCGAACTTAGTGACCAATGTTGGACACGCCCATGGTGACCATGGGCACGATGACCACCACCACGACTCGGGCGAGATGACCGTATACGGTTTCTGGCTCTACCTGATGACCGACTGCATTCTGTTTGCGTCGATCTTCGCGGTATACGCGGTACTGGTTAACAACGTAGCGGGTGGCCCGTCGGGCCACGACATCTTCGAACTGCCATACGTGCTGGGCGAAACCGCTCTGCTGTTGTTCAGTTCGATCACCTACGGCTTCGCCATGCTGGCGTTGTACAAGGGCAACAAGAAAGCGGTGCTGACCTGGCTGGGCATGACCTTCCTGTTGGGCGCAGGCTTTATCGCGATGGAGATCAACGAGTTCCATATCTTGATCGCCGAAGGCTACGGCCCTAGCCGTTCAGGCTTCCTGTCCGCGTTCTTCACCCTGGTCGGTACTCACGGTCTGCACGTTTCGGCCGGTCTGATCTGGATGGCGATCATGATGTATCAGGTGCAGAAAAAGGGCCTGACGTCGACCAACAAGACTCGCCTGAGCTGCCTGAGCCTGTTCTGGCACTTCCTGGACGTGGTCTGGATCTGCGTCTTCACCGTTGTCTATCTGATGGGGACCCTGTAATGGCTAATGCACACTCCCATGACAGCCATGATGCTGGCCACGGCAGCGTAAAGTCGTACGCCATCGGCTTCATCCTTTCGGTGATCCTGACCGTCATCCCGTTCGGTCTGGTGATGTACCCGAGCCTGCCGAAGGCCACCACGCTGGCAATCGTTCTGCTGTTCGCAGTGATCCAGGTGATCGTTCACCTGTATTACTTCCTGCACCTGGACCGTTCCATCGCTCAGCGTAACAACGTGATCGCGTTCGTCTTTACGGCCATCGTGATCGTGCTGCTGGTTGGCTTGTCGCTGTGGATCATGTTCAGCATCCACACGTACATGATGGCGAAGTGAGGTAGACCCGATGTCGCTCAAGCACTTTATCCAAATCACCAAACCGGGGATCATTTTCGGTAACGTGCTTTCTGTGGCAGGCGGGTTCTTCCTGGCCTCGAAAGGGCATGTCGATCTGGCCGTGTTTCTGGCCGCCATGATCGGCACTTCCCTGGTCGTCGCCTCCGGTTGCGTGTTCAACAACTGCATCGACCGCGACATCGACATCAAGATGGAGCGCACCAAGAACCGTGTGCTGGTCCAGGGCCTCATCTCCCTGAAACTGGCCCTGATCTATGCGACCGTCCTGGGTGTTCTCGGCGTTGCGTTGTTGTACAAGGTGGCCAACCCGTTGGCCGCTTTGTTCGCCGTGATCGGCTTCGTGATCTACGTCGGCTTCTACAGCCTGTACCTCAAGCGCAAGTCGGTTCACGGCACGCTGGTGGGCAGTCTGTCGGGCGCCATGCCGCCGGTGATCGGTTATGTCGCGGTGAGCAACACCTTCGACATGGCCGCACTGACCCTGTTGGTGATGTTCAGCCTGTGGCAGATGCCGCATTCCTACGCCATCGCGATCTTCCGCTTCAACGATTACCTGGCCGCATCGATTCCGGTGCTGCCAGTGAAGCGCGGGATTCAAGTGGCCAAGAAGCACATCCTGCTCTACATCCTGGCCTTCCTCGTGGCGACCTTGATGCTGACCTTCAGCGGCTACGCCGGCATGAGCTACCTCGCCGTCGCCGCGGCCATGGGCATGTACTGGTTGTACATGGCCTGGACCGGCTACAAGGCAGTGGATGACACGGTCTGGGCACGCAAGCTGTTCGTGTTCTCGATCTTCACCATTACCGCGTTGAGCGTGATGATGTCCCTGGACTTCAAAGTGCCGGCCGAGCTGTTGCTGACGTACGCGCCTTAAGCTTCAAAGCTGCACCGAAAAGCCCCGCCTTCGAGAGAAGAGCGGGGCTTTTTGTTGGGGCTAATCGCTAGGGTGGTTCGTCAGGAAATTGATTTGTAGATTGCGCGACTATAAGCAATTTGCCTATAGTTTGCCGATGCGAACCGTATTCTTCGAAACAACCACCTTCACTGCCGCCGTTGGAAATTATCTGAAGGACGATGAGTATCGTGCCCTGCAATCGTACATGCAGATGAACCCGCAAGCGGGGGATGTCATGCCTCGAACCGGTGGCTTTCGAAAGCTTCGATGGGCGGATGGACGCCGAGGGAAAGGCAGACGAGGTGGCTTGCGAGTTATCTATTATTGGCTTATGAATGATGGTCAGTTCTGGATGTTTGCAATTTATGACAAGGATGAGCTTCAGAATTTGACCGCCGACCAAGAAAAGGCGCTCAAGAAAGCGATAGAAACAGAGCTAAAAAAACGAGGTACCCCATGAAAAAACGCGACCTGTTTGCAGAATTGATGCAGGGCGTTGATGAGATGGCGGCTCAGCGCGAAGGCAAAATTACGCTGCGCAATACGTCCATCGAGGACATTCCGGCTCCTGAAGTCGGGGCGCAAGAAATCGTTGCGCTACGGGAAAAGCTGCACATGTCTCAAGCGGTTTTTGCCAAACGTATTCGAACCAGCCCCAGCACCTTGAGAAACTGGGAGCAGGAAAAGTCAAAGCCCAACGCTCAGGCTGCCTTGTTAATCAGGCTGGTGGAGAAGTTCCCGGATATGGTGGATCGACTGGCAGTGGTTTGATTGAGTCAGCGAACACCTGAAAAGCCCCGCCTTCGAGAGAAGAGCGGGGCTTTTTCATTCACGTGCGATTGTTACACGGTGCATCGAGCACCTTCACCACGTCGTCGATGATGGCTTTGCTCATGTCCTGCAAAAAATGCGAGGTCCAATTCTTGTGCTGGCCGGGCTCGGATTGGGTGCCGCAAATCCTGTGGGAGCGAGCAGGCTCGGTCCCACAGGGATAGGGGGTTGTCAGTTATTTGTGTGGTTTGTCCAGCAACCGGAAAAACCGTTCCCGCACCTGCACATGATCACTGTGCGCCACGTTGAAACGCAGGAACCGATTGCCATCCGGCCCTTTGCTGAGCAAGGTGCCCGGCGCCAATACCAGGTCGATTTCCAGGCCCTTGATGGCCAGGGTTTCGGCGTTGTATTCATCGGGCAATCGCGTCCAGATGTACAACCCTTCCCCTGGCAGCGAAGACACCGAACACCCGGCTTCGCCCAGCCACGCCGCCACCCGGCTGTTCGACTCATAGAGCCGGTCCACGGTGCGGCGCATGTGTTTGGCATAGCTGCCGTCGCTGAGCATGGTGCAGATGATCTGCTCGGCCATTTCCGAGGTCATGCCGCCGCAGGCCATTTTCAGCGTCACCATCCGCGCCGCGAGTTGCGGTGACAGCACCGCGAAGCTGACGCGGCTGTTGGCGGTCAGGGTCTTGGAGAACCCGGAGACGTAAGACACCGTGTCCAGCCCGCTCGCGGCCAGGCGCGGCGTTCGGCGTTGCTGCATGTCGCAGTACAAGTCGTCTTCGAGGATGTGGAAATTGTAGCGATGGCTCAACTCGAGCAGGCGATAAACCTGCGCCGAAGTGAACGAGTGCCCGGTCGGGTTGTGCAGGGCGTTGTTGGTCATGTACAGCACGGGGCGGTGGGCGATCAGCAGTCGCTCCAACGCGTCGAGGTCCATGCCGTCGCACTCGCGGCGAATGGTGATGACCTTCGCCCCGTGCCAGGCCAGATTGGTGTGCATTGTGAAATAGCACGGGTCATCGAGCAGCACTGTGTCGCCGGGTTTGACCAGCAGGCGCATCAGCATGTCGATGGCTTGTACGGTGTTGGCGGTGGTGATGATCTGCTCCACCGGCACTTCGATGCCCAAGGTCGCCATCTTGACCCGCAAGGCCTGGCGCAGTGGCAGGTAACCGCTGGCATCACCGTACTCACCCATGCGCAGGGTGGTCGCGCGAAGTGTGCCGCGCACGGCTTTGAGCAATTCTTCGGCAGGCAGCCAGGAGGAGGGCAGAAAACCGGCCCCCGGTCGCAGAGCGCCGTTGTCCAGCAGCACGGCGCGGCGGACCACGCTGAGAGTGTCTTGCGGCAGCAGGTCCGGCCCGGCGTTGGCCGGCAGGGTGCTGCTGGAACGGTGCACGTAGTGCCCCGAGCCCTGACGTGAAACCACCAGACCTTTGGCCCGCAAGCGGTCGAGGGCGTCGACCACCGTGGACTTGCCTACGTGCATCAAGTCGGAGAGTTCGCGAATCGGCGGCAGCCTGGAGCCGTGGGGCAGGCCGCCCTGGCTGATCGCTACGGTCAATTGATCGACGATCTGCTGCACCAGCGGTACACCCGGCTGGAACTCGATGGCGGCGATCACTGCGCGCTGAGCCTGCATTTTACTGGTCTCTCCGGCAGTAAAGTTCGTTTGATTCTATACGAACTTGCTCTGATCAAGACAAGCATCTCTTTTTACTATGACTTTGGAGTGTTTTCGGATTGTCGACCTTTTGCCGGTCGTTCAGTCACCAAGGTTCAAGAGGTGCTGCATGAGTGTAGAAACAACCGCCGTCGTGGCGAAACCGGTGATCAACCTGCGGTTGTTCACCATTCGAATCATCACGGCCGTGGCGCTGTTCGCGGTGTTGGGCAAGGCCAACGTCTGGCTCGACACCGCCACCAACAGCATTCTTGCGCTCGGTTATCGGGCCTTGTTACTGCTTTTGCCATTGACGTTGCTGGTGCTCGGTCGCCGCTCCCTGAGCGTGACATTGCTGTGCGCGGCCGCCGGCCTGGTGCTGCTGGCCATCACCCATAACCAGGGCGTTGTCATGTTTGCCGCGGCGTTGTTTGCCTACGGCATTGCGATTGCCGGTTACCTGATCAAGAGCGAAGCGGCGCAGACCAAGGAAGGTGCAGCGTATAACCGCGTGGCCATGAACATGGGCAGTCTGCTGGCCGGCCTGATCCTGCTGTCGCCGCTACTGACGCCCACCATGTTTTTCCTCGGCGCTGCCAGTTTCGTCCTGCTGTGCCTGCCCATCGCCATGGGCGCGACGTTCACCACCGAAGCCGCGGTGGCGCGTCCGGCCAGCAAGGACGGCAGCGGTTGGGCCAACAAACTGCCGTGGGTCATCGCCGGCATCATCATGGGCATCAAGCTGTTCGGTGTGTTCTCGATCCTGCCGCAAGCGATCCTGCTCAAGACCGGCGAACTCCCTGCCTGGTACGGCCTGATGCTGATCCTCAACAGCGCCGTGGTGGTGTTCGCGCAAGTGCCGGTCATGAAGCTGATCGAAAGCACCGGGCGCTTCAAGGTGCTGACTGTGATCGCGATCATCGTCGGCGGTTTTGCCGTGCTGTCTTCGCCTGCGGCATTCCACGTCGAAACCCTGGCCGGCGCACTGGTCTGGGTGGCGCTGCTGTCGATCGCCGAATGCGCGTTCAGTCACCTCGATTACTTCTCGGTCAAGCAGAACAACATGTTCGTCAAGGAAGTGTCCCTGGGCGTCGGCGCGGGTTTGACCGTGTTGATCATGCGGGTCATGCCGCCGCCCTATAACGCCCTGGTGCTGGCTGCCATCGGCGCTGCCGGGATCCTGGTCTGGTACTGGCTCAACCGCAAATCCATTGCGTCGTTGCATGACTGAGTCATCGCCGTTTCGGTTTTCACTTTGCAAGTCGGGGACATTATGAATACGACTTCATGCGTAGTAGTGGTGGGGTACAACGGCAGTCGGGTCCACGATATCCCGAAGTTGCGTGAACTGTGCAAGTCGCTCTACAACGCTCGTTTGATCCTGCTGGTCGAGCAGATCCAGCCGTTCGACGAACAGGTTGCCGATCACGTTTGCAGCACTTCGCTGGCGGAAAAAGACGTCGCGGCTTCGCTGGAGCTGGTGGTCGGTTGCCTGAATGCCGATCGCTGGAAGCTGATCGGCGTGCTGCCGTTTTCCGATCGCGGTGTACTGCTCGGGGCGGCGCTGGCCAGCCATTTCGGCGTGCCCGGCATTACCCCGGCCGAGGCGCGGGCGGGCTTGGACAAACAGATTTTCCGCCAGCTCGAAGCATCCGCCACGGTCGCCCCCGAGGATTACCGGCCGATCGTTTCGACACGCATCGAGAGCCTGCCAGAACTGCGTCAGCGCGTGATCGAACTGGGCGGCAAGGCGTTCATCAAGCCGGCCTGCGAAGGTGCCAGCCGAGGCTGCCGGGTGATCCGTCACCCGTCCGAGTGCGACGAAGCGTGGCTGGCCCTGAAGCCTTATCGCGAGGGCGGCATTGTGCTCGAAGAGCTGATCCAGAACGCTCGGGAATACAGCTGGGATTATGTGGCCGGTAGCACCTGGATCACCGAAAAAACCACCACCGACGGCGCCTACCGCGCCGAGATCCAGCAAGTGGTGCCTGCGCCGTTACCGGCAGATGCCCAGGCCCGGCTGATGGCTGCCGGCCGTCACATGGCGGGGTTGGTTTCGCAGGACAACGGCGCCTGGCACAACGAAGTTTTCCACAGGGCCAATCACCGTACCTCGGCCGTGGAAACCAACATGCGTCCCGGTGGCATGCACATCTGGGACCTTGCGCGTAAGGCGTTCATCGACTTCGACCCGTGGGAGCGCTGGGTTCGCTGGGCGGTGGAAGGTCACGTCGCCAGCGATGATCCCGTGCCGCGCGGCTACTGCGGCATACGCCTGTTGCGGGCGAACAGCGGCGGCATCCTGCGCGATGTTCCGGACATTCAGGCGCTGGCTCGCTCGCTGAACATCGAACTGGTGGAAGCGGTGCTGACCAAGCGCATTGGTGATTCGGTCAGCGCTTTGGTGAAGGACAACTTCTCGTTCATCGGCCACATCGTCTTGTTCAACGAGCAGTACGAGCGCCTCAGCCTTGACCTGTCGCGTCTGGCCGAAGCCATTGAATCAAGGGTCGGGATCACCAGCCTGGCAACACCGGCCAGGGCGGTGGGCTGAGTGGCGGATCAAGCAGTAGCGATCGATGTTTTTTGCAGTATTGATCAAGAGGGTTCGGTAAATGATTGAGCACATGACCTGTGATGAGCGCTTCATCGCTCTGGCGCGGGAATTCGACTATGACATCTACGGCGAGAACACCGCTGGCGGTCATTACGCGCCGTTGATCCGCCATCACGACGAGTTGTACATCAGCGGTCTGGTGCCGCGCATGAACGGCAAAATCCACTACCCGGGTCGGGTCGGGCGTGATCTCGACATGGGGGATGCGCAAGCCGCTGCCAGCATCAGTGCGATGCGCGGCCTGGCGCTGATCGTCGATGCCATTGGTTCGCTGGACAAGATCAAGTCGCTGATTCGGGTAACGGTGTATGTGCGGTGCACGGAAGATTTTGTCGACCTCAGCGAAGTCGCCAACGGTGCGTCAGATGTGTTCAGTCATGTATTGGGCGATGCCGGAAAACATACACGCACCACTGTCGGTGTTTATCAATTGCCGAAAAATGCGGCCATTGAAGTTGATATGATTGTGGCGTTACGACCGTCGGCTTTATAAGTGAAGTTGTTCGGCTTTACACTGTTGAAGCGTTGGCCTAAGGTCTGACAACTAAATTCGGCAGAATAAGTTGGAACGAAAAATGAAGGACGTTCAGGGTGCGTTTTTTTCATATAAAGACTTTCGCCAGAGTCTGAATCGGCAGCCGATAAAACCCCGGGTGTGGAAAGCTGCCGAACTTGGCGACATGCGCCAGACACTTGAGGCCAGCGACATCGATATTGTTGCGCTGGCCCACGAAAATCATCTCGAGGGTTGCCAATTAACACCTGGCATGGCGGTGTCCATGCAGTGGCTGGTGCCGGGCTCCACGCTTGAGGGCCATGCCCACGCCTGGTGGCATCTGTTCATCATCCAGTCCGGCAGCGGCGCATTGTCACTGGGGGAGGCCGATGAAGTCAGTGTCGGCCCCGGCGATGTATTGCTGGTGCCCGCCTGGACCCGCCACGGCTTCGTCAACACCTGCAGCAGCGAGCCGCTGGTCATGCTCAACATCAGCAACATGCCGCAGATGGCGTTGCTGGCCAACCACGTCGACAACGTTGGCCTGATCCCTCGACCGCTGTAATTTCCCGTCTGCTGCACGCCAGGGAGTCCGCTTTTACGGACTCCCTTTTTCGTTTTTGTGCGCCTGCAAAAATGCCGGCTCATCAGTGACGCCTCCCGGATTTCTGTATCGATAGAAACAGGTAATTTCTGTATCTGTTCAGCCGATGAACAAGTTAATACGATCGCTTCGACTGCAACGGATTAATGTGCTTAGTGCAAGGGAGCGTTCATGGAAAGTACAAAGTTAAAACTGTATCTCGGTGCTGACTATGTCAGTGCCTTTGCCATGTCGGCTTATGTCGCATTAAAGGAAAAACAACTTTCCTTTAAACTTGTGACGGTGGATTTGAAAGCGCGTTAAAACTATCTGGACAGTTATCGCGATCTTTCGTTGACCTGCAAAATTCCGGTACTGGTTCACGAAGGTTTTGCGCTCTCGGAATCTTCGGCCATCGCCGAATACCTGGAAGAACTCGCACCCGGTGCAAAAAGCATTTACCCCAAAGACATCCAGCAGCGTGCCCGTGCCCGTCAACTGCAGGCCTGGCTGCGCAGTGATCTGCTGGTGGTGCGCAAGGAGCGTCCGTTTGATCTGGTGTATTTCGGCAAGAAGGACACGCCGCTGTCCGACGAAGCCCGGGCCGCCGCCGAACGCCTGGTGTTCGTGGCCGACCGTTTGCTGGGGGAGGGCGCCGAGCACCTGTTCGGTGACTGGAGCATTGCCGACACCGACCTGGCGATCATGCTCAACCGCCTGGTGGCCAATGGTGACCCGGTGCCTGCGCGATTGGCGGCGTATGTCCGTCGTCAGTGGGATCGCGACAGCGTCCGGGCCTGGATGGACATAGAGCGCACAGCGCCAGCCATCGTGTAGCAACCGTCAGGGCAAACACCAGGAGCGCTGCCATGCAAGGAATGTCGGAGCAGGAAAGATACAAACCCTATAACGCACGCACCATTCGCGACACACCCTACTGGGACAAATTGACCCCGGCATTGCAGGAAGCCATGACCGTCGTGGCCCGGGTCATGCCGTTTCGCACCAACGACTATGTGTTGGGCACGCTGATCGACTGGAACAACATTCCCGACGATCCGATTTTCCGTATGACGTTTCCCCACAAGGACATGTTGCTGGCGGAGGAATACGCCTCGCTCAAGCACCTGATCGAGCTGGACGATTCAGCCGCGATCAAGCGGCGTATCGAAGCCATCTGGTTACGCATGAATCCGCACCCGGCCGGGCAACTGACGCACAACAGCGCGACGCTCGACGGCAAAGTTCTCGCCGGCATTCAGCACAAGTACCGCGAGACGGTGCTGTTTTTCCCCGGGGCCGGCCAGACCTGTCACGCGTACTGCACCTTCTGTTTTCGCTGGGCGCAGTTCATCGGCGAGGAAGAACTCAAGTTCAATGCCCGTGAATCCCAGGAGCTGGTGAACTACCTGCGGGTGCACAGCGAAGTCACCGATGTACTGATCACCGGGGGCGACCCGATGATCATGAACACCCGTTCGCTGGCGGGGTACATCGAGCCGCTGCTGGATTTGCCGCAGCTGAAGAGCATCCGCATCGGCACCAAATCCGTAGCGTACTGGCCGCAGCGCTTTGTCAGCGACAAGGACTCCCCTGAATTGCTGCAACTGTTCCGGCGCATCGTGGCGGCGGGGAAAAACCTGTCGATCATGGGGCACTACAACCACCCGGTGGAGCTCCGCCAGGACATCGCGCGCCAAGCCGTCGAACGCATTCGCGCCACCGGTGCAACGCTGCGCATGCAGGCGCCGGTGATCCGCCACATCAACGAAAACCCGGCCGATTGGGCGGACCTCTGGACCGAAGGTGTGCGGCTCGGGGCGGTGCCGTATTACATGTTCGTCGAACGCGACACCGGCCCCAGCCATTACTTCGCGATGCCGCTGGCCCGGGCGTTCGAAATCTTCCAGGCGGCGTACCGCACGGTGTCCGGGCTGGCGCGCACGGTGCGCGGGCCGTCCATGAGCACCTTCTACGGCAAGGTGTTGATCAACGGTATCGAGACGGTCGCCGGAGAAAAAGTCTTCGTGCTGCAGTTCCTGCAGGCGCGCGATCCGCAGTGGGTGTTGCGCACGTTTTACGCGCGCTTCGATCCCCACGTGACCTGGTTCGATGACCTGCGCCCGGCGTTTGGTGAACGGGCGTTTTTCTTTCAGAGCGAACCCCAGGCAACCCCCGAATTGATACCGGTCCTGCTGCAAACGGCGTAGGACGATTTACAGGAGAGAGGGACATGAGCGGTATCTCGTTTGATCAGCGCGACGGATTGATCTGGCTCGACGGCGAGTTCGTCGAGTGGTCCCAGGCGCGCCTGCATGTACTGACCCACGGCCTGCATTACGCGAGCACGGTGTATGAAGGGGAGCGCGTGTACAACGGCAAGATCTTCAAACTGCGCGAGCACACCGAGCGGCTGTATCGCTCGGCGCAACTGATGGATTTCGCCCTCCCGTTTGAACCCGCCGAACTGGAAGCGGCCAGCCACGAACTGCTGCGGCGCAACGGCGTGGTCGAGGGTTATTTGCGACCCGTAGCGTGGCGCGGCAGCGAGATGATTTCCACCTCGGCGCGTTTCAACCGCGTGCATGTGGCCATCGCTTGCTGGCAATGGCCGAGCTATTTCGACCCGGCGGCACGCATGGCCGGCATTCGCCTGAAAACCGCGACGTGGCGCCGCCCGCCACCCAGCAGCAGCCCCTTCGAAGCCAAGGCTTCCGGGCACTACCAGATCGCCACGCTGAGCAAGCACGATGCCGAGAACACCGGTTACCACGATGCGCTGATGCTCGACTGGCGCGGTCACGTCGCCGAAGCCACCAGTGCCAATGTGTTCTTCGTCAAAGACCGGACGTTGCACACGCCGGTGGCGGATTGTTTCCTCAACGGCATCACCCGCCAGACCGTGATCGAACTGGCGAAGGCGCTGGATTATCAAGTGATCGAACGCACGATTTTGCCGACGGAACTGGGCGATTTCGATGAGTGTTTTCTCACCGGAACCGCCGCCGAAATCACCCCGGTGCAACGCATCGATGAGCAGCTCTACCGACCGGGCCATGCCTGTCGCGATTTGATCGCCGCTTACACCTCAACCGTCAACGCCTGATAAACAGCCAGGAACCTCGCCATGCCAAACCAAGGGATTGTTGCGTCTACACCTTATGTTTCACTGGACCATCGTCATGAACAATTGTCGGCGCAGGGCTGGACGGTGCTTACCCCCGGGGAATTTGCCCACGATGTTGTAGGAACCCTGCAAGCGTTCGGTCCGGTCATTCCGCAGTTCAACGGCCAGGTCGCCTTCGCCATCACCCGCAAGCCAGGGTATGAGGACTTGCCTTACTCCCAGAGCATGAACGGCATTGGCCCGCACACCGAAGCGCCGGTGTATGGTCCGCCACCCCGTTATCTGGCGTTGCATTGCCATAAACAGGCCGCGTGTGGTGGTGGGCACACGGGGCTGGTGGACGGTTATGAATTTTTGAAGTCGCTGGAGCGATCCGAACCGGAACTGCGCGAATGGCTCGACGACACGCCCGTGGAGTTCGTCGCCACCGCCAAGCCAGGCGAGCCGGCGCAGACCCGGGTCAAGGAATACATCCTGACGCCGACCGAAGAAGGCGACATTTTTCGCTTCAGCTACAACCAGTTTCACTATGGTGACGTGAACCCTTCGAAGGACGCGTTGCAGCAATCACAAGTGACCAACAGCACCTCGCCACTGGCCCGGTTTGCGGCGCTGGGTGAAGCCTACTTTATCGAGCACAACACACCGGTGCTGATTCCCGACGGGTGCCTGCTGATTTGGGATAACTGGCGGATGATTCACGCCCGCAGCCGATACACTGACCCGGCGCGCAACCTGACCCGCTACTGGCTGGCCTGATTTTTCCGTCGCCCTTCATTCTTCAGGCGTACCCCTCGCGGGTACGCGTCCTACAGGTATTGCGTCATGCAAACAGCAATCGAGATTGCCGAGGCCGATCATCAACTGATCGTGCGGCTCAACCAGGCCTGGACCAAACGCGCCACGGTGTGTTCGCCGGACAAAGGCCAGATCAACGAAGCGTTCGACCCGGCGCGCCCGGATTACCCGGAGTGCATGGTGCCGTTTTTCCATCACCCGGCATTCCAGGCCTTGAGCGAAGAACTCAAAAGCCGCGTGGTGACCTGGGGCTGGATCGGCTACAACCTGCGTACCGTGACCGCCGAGGAACACGTGGTGAACCCGGCGCTGAGCGTCATCGCCAACCAGTATCTGGGCAAGGACGACTGGCATTTTCGCGAGGCCATGCAACAGACGCTGATCGACGAGCATTACCACACGCTGATGCACCTGCGGGCCATCGAGCGGACCAGGCTTGATCGCGCGCTGGATCAGGATCTGGATTTGCCGCCATCCGTCACTTACCTGCGCCTCAAGGCCCTGCGTGAAGCGTTGCCCGAGCAATGGCAGCGGGATCTGGCGGCAATTACCTTCGCGGTGGTGGCCGAGATCAGCGTCAATGCTTATCTCGATTTGCTGGCGGATGATCAGACCATCCAGCCGCAAAATCGCCGCGTGGCCGAGCTGCACAACCGTGACGAGTATGCCCACAGCAAAGTGCTGGCCGAGGTGGCCAAGGTGATGTACGCCAACATGCAGCCGGTTCAGCGGGAATTTTTCGCACGCAACCTGTCGGTGGCGCTGAGTGCTTTTATCGCCCAGGACTACTCGATGTGGGAGGCGATTCTGACTCAGCTGGGGGTCGAGGATGCGGCGTTGATCATTGCCGACACCCGCGAGAGCAACAAGAACGCGACGATCATGCGCGACTACAGCGGCCTGCATAAACTGGCGAACGACCTGGGCATCAGCGAGCTGATCGACTTCGATTTTCGTCCGACCCTCAAAGCCACTGTGGCGGCCTGAATCCGGAGGTGTGCATGTCCGTTCCTGTGTACGAAGTATTCGCCATCCGCGTCGGCGCCAATGCCCAACGCACCGCCCGGGAGAATTTTCTCTACGACGCCTGCTGTGGTGATCCGAATGCGCCGATGCCGCTGGATTACTATTTCTGGGTCATTCGCAACGCGCAGCAGGTGATCGTGGTCGACACCTGTTTTCAACCGGCCACGGCGGATCGGCGCAATCGCCAGATGTATCGCCTGCCGGAAGAATCCCTGCGGCAACTGGACATCGATCCGGCGCAGGTCGAGCACCTGATCCTTACGCATTTGCACTGGGATCATGCCGGCAATCTGGGGCTGTTTCCCAAGGCCACGGTGCATCTGCAGGAGGCGGAACTGCGCTTCTGCACCGGGCCGAAAATGGCTCATCACACGGTCAACAAAACCTACGAAGTCGAGGACGTGATGTCGGCGCTGCCGCCACTGTTCGAAGGGCGGATGCGTTTGCACAACGGCACGGTGCAAGTGATGCCTGGCGTCACCCTGCATGCGGTGGGCGGTCACACGCCGGGCAGTCAGGTGGTGCGGGTCAACACCGCGCGCGGCTGGATTGTTCTGGCGTCGGACGCCGCGCATTTGTGGGTCAACATTCGCGAACGCAGCCCGTTTCCGATCATCGATGACCTGGCGCAAAGCCTTGAGGCGTTCAGCGAAATCGATCGCCTGGCCGATAGCGAAGACCACGTCATCCCCGGCCACGACCCACTGATCGCCGAGCGTTTCCCGCACTGGAACGACGACCCGCACATCATCAGCCTGCACCAGCCCCCAATCTGAAGATCACCGCAAAACCTGTAAGAGCTGGCAAGCCAGCTCTTACAAGGGTTGAGTTAACCCTGGTTTTTTTAGCAGGCGTCCCAACGTCTGCAATGCTTCATCGATCCTCGGCGAATACGGTGTTCCACAGCCAATGCGCACAAAGTTCTTGAAGCGCTTGGCGTTGGAAAAGATATCCCCAGGTGAAATCTGGATGCCGACGTTCAACGCTTCCTGAAAAAGCGCCATGGATGAATGCTGCACGGGCAATTCCACCCACAGCAACGTGCCGCCTCGCGGGTTGGTCACCCGGGGGCCTTCGGGAAAGTAGCGCAGGATTGCCGCGCTCATGTGCTGGCGCTGTTGGGTCAGGGTTTTCTTCAGGCGCCGCAGGTAGCGCTCGTACGATGGCGTGCCCATGAACGCACTGACCGCCAGTTGCGACAGCTTCTCGCAGCCTCGGGTCTGGGTGTGCTTGAGCATTTCCACGCGGTCGTGCCACTTCCCGGCGCTGATCCAGCCCAGGCGCAGGCCCGGGGCCAGGGTTTTGTTCAGCGAAGCGCAATAGATCACGTTGTCGGTGCGGTCCCAGTGCTTGAGGGTGGACAGCGGTTGCTCGGTGTCCACCAGGTCACCGTAGGTATCGTCCTCGATCAGCACCGTGTCGTGCTCGGCACAGAGCTTCACCAGTCGCGCCTTGTGGGTGTCGGGCATGATGCTGCCCAGCGGATTGTGCAGATTGGGCATGACGATCAGCGCCTTGATCCGCTCCGGCCCTTGCAGCAGGTGTTCCAGGGCCGTCAGGTGAATCCCCGCGTGGGCCGAGGCCGGGACTTCCAGCACCCGCAGGTTCAGGCTGTCGAGAATTTGCAGCAGGCCGTAGAAGGTCGGCGACTCCACGGCCACGGTATCGCCGGGTTGGGTCACGGCACGCAGGGCCAGGTTGATCGCTTCGGTGGCGCCATGGGTGATCACAATGCGATCGGCCGTCAGGTGGGTCTTGGCGGTCAGCATCCGGCGGGCAAGGACGTTGCGTAGCGCACTGTTGCCGCAAGTCGAGCCCGTGGTGTCGTACAGGTGCTGATCCTGGCGCAAGGCCTTGAGCATGTTGTCCTGCAAGACCTTCAACGGATAGAGCGCAGGGGCGCAGTAGGCGCTGGCCAGGTTGACCTTGATCGTCGCCTGCTGACTGGCTTTGAGCACCGCTGACACGTGCTCGTGTATGCCGACATAGACGCCCGTATCCAGCGGTGGCGGCAGGGTGAGCGCAACGGGGCTGGTCGGCGTGTCGGGCTGACGAATGTAATTGCCCGAGCGCGGTCGGGCTTCCAGCACGCCACAGTCTTCAAGCTCGCGGCATACCTGCACGGCGGTCGACAGGCTGACGGCGTGTTTTTCCATCATCAGCCGTATCGAGGGCAGGCGTTCGCCGGTTTTCAGGGTGCCGCTGCGGATTGCGTCCAGGTAATGATTGGCCAGCTGACGGTAGAGCGGGAGCGTGTTCATGATGACCTCGGCAGTCGCACCACTGAGGTCCCTGGCTGGAAAGTGAATTGACGCTCCACGACCGTTTCAGGACCGGCGGACCCGTGGTGCTGATGGGTGAAGGGAAGAGTTGTTCTGCTGTCGATACTGGAAGACTAATCATGGTTTTGCTCGAATCGCGGGCAATAAAAAGCCCCGCACGGTGGCGGGGCTCTAAGTGAGTGCCTGAGGCACCTGTGGCGAGGGGGCTTGTTCGCGCCTGAGTGCGAAGCACTCACAAAAATCGGCAGGTAATGTCAGATGTTTGGGGCCGCTTTACAGCCCAGCGCGAGCAAGCTCGCTCGCCACAACGGGATCGGTTACTGCGCGGCGATGCTGTAGCCGTCGAACGCCGTCTGCTGTTGCAGCGCGGTGATGATGTTCTTGCGGTTGACCGCTTGTTCGGCCCCGGCATTGTCCAGGAACGTCTCGCTTTCCAGCTCCGCGTCGTCGCCTTCGCCAACGAAGGTGAAACCGAGGAACTCCAGGGCTTCACGGTCGACGCTCAGGCGCGAGCGCGGGGTGCGCAGGGGCAGGGTGACGCTGATGCCGTCCTTGCTGATGGTGAACACTTCGACTTCTTTCTTGGCCTTGGCGGCTTTGCTCTTGCCGCCGCTCGGGTTGCTGATGGCCTGGTGGGTCTGGTTCAGCACTTTCAGGGCCAGGCCGTAGACGATCTCCTGGAACGCCGGGTCGTCCTTGAAGCTGGACAGGATGCGGCTGATCGGGAATTTGCTGCTCAGGTCTTCGAGGGCGGCGATGTCGGCGGCCTCGGCGTCCTTGAGCTGCTTGAGCTGGCCCATCAGTTCGTAGGCTTTGTCATCGTCGAAGCTGTCGTGGGCCTGACGGATAGCGGCACGCAGTTCGCGGATCTGGTCGCTTTCGCGGGTCGACTGGAAAGCGTCCAGCACCATCTCGCTGATGGTTTTCGCCTGAGGCACGTGTTGTGAAAGATTGATGGAGTTTTCGTATTCCGCTTTGGACGACAAGGTGACTACGGATTCAGCGGTATTGGAATCGGACATTGAAATTTCACTACTTTTTTCAGCTTGAATTGGGGCGAGAAAGCTTGGGGGCTTTTTCAGGTCGCCTAATCTATTGGACCGGGGCGGCGTTGTCACGACCCAACAGGCCAACGGACAAAATCAAGCGCATCGCTGCCGGCTCCCACAGTGATTCAGGTTGTCCGCCCATCTTGCGTACACTCGCTAACCCTGTGGGAGCTGGCCTGTCAGGCACCACAGTTCTCAAGCCTGCCGCGGTGTATTGAGGTTCATCGACCGCACCGCCAATGCCGTTGCCGTTTCCTCATCAATCGGCAATGAAAACCGAAACGTCGCCCCGCGTCCCGGCATGTCGATCAACTGAATCTCGCGCCCATGCAATTGCAGGATGCGATGCACAATCCGCAGTCCCAACCCGCCATCACGCCGTGCGCCGCCGATATTGAACGGCCGCAGGAACAACCCCTCACGCAGTTGCGGCGCGATGCCCGGCCCACTGTCGCTCACTGTGACTTCGATATACGCACCCTGGGGGCGCAGGCTCAACTCAACCTCGCCACCCGCCGGGGTATGGCGCAACGCGTTATCGAACAGATTGGTCAGCACCCGCTCGATCAGCCCCAGGTCGGCGCAGGCCGCTGAAACGTTCGGCGCGAACGTGGCCTTCAGTTCGATTTGACGCGCTTCGGCAGTGAGCTCGAACTTCTGGAAGATGTCCTGGGCCAGATCGGTCAGGGAAAACCGCTCCAGCACCGGTTGCACAAAACCGTGTTCCAGGCGCACCAGTTCCAGCAACGACTGCGCCAGCCCACCCACTTTGCGGCTTTGATCCAGGGCGATGCCCAAATAGCGACGGCGGTCGGCGGGGGACAGCGTGGCGTCCTTGAGCGACAGGGTTTCCAGATAACCGTGCAGCGAGGCCAGCGGCGTGCGCAGGTCGTGGGAGATGTTCGCCACCAGTTCCCGGCGCTCCTGATCCTGGCGGGTCAACGAGCGCCACTGCTCACCGAGGCGCGCCTGCATCTGCCGGAACGTGGCGTCGAGGATCGCGATTTCATCGTGGCTGGCGGTTTTTTCCACGGTGACGGGCAGGGCGGGGGTGACCGGGACGCCATCAATGTCGAACTGACTGACGGTGTCAGTCAAACGACGCAATGGCCGGGTGATCAAGGCAAACGCGGTGAGACCGGCAATCAGGCACAGCATCGCCACCAGGCCAATCGACAGCAGGGCGGTATTGAGTGCGGCGCTGGTGGCACCGCGTTCGGCCAGTCGATCGTGGTCTTCACCGAGCAGCACCACGTAGAGATAACCGGCTGGTTTGCCATTGACCTTCAGCGGCGCGGCGCTGAACACTTTGCGCGCATCGACACTGCGCGGGTCGTCGCCGAGAATCGGCAGGGCATCGCCACGCAGCAGGCGCTGGACCGGTGCCAGGTCGAGCCGCTCACGGCGGATCCGCCCCTCGGGCGCGGCGCTGCCGACAATTTTGCCCTCGGTGTCCAGCAGGTACACCTCGACGCTCGGGTTGACCTGCATCAGCTTGCTGAACAGGTCGCGCACGGCATTGGGCATCAGGCCCTGGGTGTCCATCAGCACGGTGTCATTGGCGATGTGTTGCGCCAGATCCCGGGACAAGCCTTGCACCACTTCCTGTTCATGCAACTGGTTGGAGCGCACCTGCATCCACGCCGACGTGCCGCAGCACACCAGCAGCAGCACGGCGAACACCAGTGACAGGCGCTGCGTGAGGGTCAGCCTCATGGCTGGAGTTCCTCCCCGGTGGCGAATTTGTAGCCTCGGCCCCACACCGTGAGGATACGCACCGGTTGCGCCGGGTCGGCTTCGATCTTGGCGCGCAGGCGATTGATGTGGGTGTTGACCGTGTGTTCGTAGCCTTCGTGGCTGTAGCCCCACACGGCGTTGAGCAGGTCCATGCGCGAAAACACCTTGCCGGGCTGACGGGCGAAGAAATACAGCAAGTCGAATTCCCGGGGCGTGAGGTCCAGGCGCCGGCCGTCGAGGGCCACCTCGCGGGTGATCGGGTCGATGGTCAGGCCGTCGATGTCCAGGCTGCCGGCGTCCATCTTCAGGTTGCGCGCCATGGCATCGACCCGGCGCAACAGGGCTTTGACCCGCGCCACCAGTTCCAGCATGGAAAACGGCTTGGCCAGGTAATCATCGGCACCCAGTTCGAGGCCGAGAATGCGGTGCACTTCGCTGGAGCGTGCACTGGTGATGATGATCGGCGTGTAGCGGGCCATGGCCCGGGCTCGGCGACAGATCTCCAGACCATCGACGCCGGGCAGCATCAGGTCGAGGACCAGCGCATCCCAGTTGCCTTGTTGCAGCAGGCGCATGCCTTCAGTGCCATCGGCGCTGTGCACCACCTCGAACTGCTCATCTCGCAGGTGCAGGCAGATCAGGTCGGCGATGTGCTGATCGTCCTCGACCACGAGGACGCGTTTGGTCTGTTCCATCCAGCTCAATCCTTCGGCGCAATGAGCGCATTGTGCGAAAACCACGCTGTAGGAGCCGGCTTGCTGGCGATGGAGTATCAGTCGACACCTGGGTACCTGACACAGCATCGCCAGCAAGCCGGCTCCTACATTGAATTGCCCAGTCATTGTGCGGGTTTTTCAGCGCCCGAGTTATCACGAATTGTTTAACTTCCCGTGAGGATTTGGCGATCACCCAAAGCCTAGGCTGTGTTCCATGAAACACCCCTGGTTTTTTGGGAGACGCGCATGTTTTCACGACGGCATTTTCTTGTAGCGAGCGGCGGGCTCGGGGTGGCAGCCCTGGCGATTGGCCTGTTGCCAAAGTTTTCCACAGGCGCGGCATTGATCAGCGAAGCCAGCGCAGCCGAGGCGTTCGAAGTCACCCACAGCGACAGCGAATGGCACGCGATCCTCAGTGACGAGCAATACGAAATCCTGCGCGAAGAAGGTACCGAACGCGCCTACAGCAGCCCGCTGAACAACGAACACCGTGACGGCACGTTCGTCTGCGCCGGTTGCGATCTGCCGCTGTTTTCCTCGGCCACCAAGTTCGACAGCCACACCGGTTGGCCGAGCTTCTGGGCACCGCTGGACAAGGCTGTGGCCACCCGACAGGACCGTGCCTTCGGCATGGTCCGCGAAGAGGTGCACTGCCGACGTTGCGGCGGGCACTTGGGCCATGTCTTCGATGACGGCCCGAAACCCACCGGCCTGCGCTACTGCATGAACGGTCTGGCGATGAAGTTCGAGCCCCGCGCCGTCTGATTTTTATCCCTTGGATTATTCAGGAGTGCCCTGCATGAAAACCCTGTTCACCTGGCGCCGTACGCTGTTGGCAATCGCCACGGTCGGCGTGATTGGCCAATGCTCTGCGTTCTCTTTTGGGGGGGCCGAAGAGGCGGTGATCATTCCGCCGCCGACCCTTGATCAAACCACTCAGGCCCACAGCGAAACGGCGGTGTTTGCCGGCGGTTGTTTCTGGGGCGTGCAAGGGGTGTTTCAGCACGTCAAAGGCGTGAAAGACGCCGTGTCCGGTTACGCCGGTGGTGCCGCCAATACCGCGCAATACGAGCGTGTCAGCAACGGCAATACCGGGCATGCGGAGGCTGTCGAAGTGACGTTCGATCCGACCCAGGTCAGTTACGGCACCTTGCTGCAAATCTACTTCTCGGTGGCGCACAACCCGACCGAACTCAACCGCCAGGGGCCGGATACTGGCACGCAATATCGCTCGGCGATTTTCACCAAAAGCGCTGAGCAGCAAAAAGTCGCCGAGGCCTACATCGCCCAACTCGATGCGGCCAAATCGTTCAGCAAACCAATCGTGACCAAACTGGAAAGCTACAACGGTTTCTATCCGGCGGAGGAAGAGCATCAGGACTTTCTGACCGAGCACCCGACCTATCCGTACATCGTGATCAACGACCTGCCGAAGGTGAAGCAGCTCAAGCAGCTGTTCCCGGATCGCTATCAGGAAAAACCGGTGCTGGTGAAGGACGGGATTTAAGGTTTTATCCCGAGATCACATTCTTGCCGGCGATTTTCGAGCGGTACAGCGCCTGATCGGCGCGCGCCATCAGGCCAGTCTGTTGCTCTTCGTCAAAACGCTGGACTACGCCGAAACTCATGGTCACGTGGAAGTCGCCCACGGGCAGCAATTCCGAGAGGCCATGGCGGATTTTTTCGGCGAGGGTCCGGGCTTCGGCCAATGAGGTGTTGGGCAGCGTCATGATGAATTCGTCGCCGCCCCAGCGAGCCAGCAGGTCACCTTCGCGCACGAAGCGTTTGACGTTCTCGACCACGTGCACCAACGCGGCATCGCCCAAGGCATGGCCGTAGTGATCGTTGATGGTCTTGAAATCGTCGATGTCCATGGCGATGAGCGACAGCGGTTCGCGAAAGCGTTGGGCACGCTCGCAGGCTTGGGGCAGGTGTTGTTCCAGGCAATACCGATTGGCAATGGCGGTCAGCGTGTCGGTTTGCGCCAGTTTGCGGTTTTCTTCCAGTTGCAGCTGCAGCTGTTGATTGACCCGTGACAGTTCGCGGGTGCGTTCTTCAATCAGGGCTTCGAGGGAGTGATTGCGCCGTTCGAGTTCTTCGAACAGGCGGCGCTTGTCTTCGATGCTGCGGTGCGCACCGATCATCCGGGCCACCGAACCGTCGGCATTGCGTGCCAGGATGTGGCCGCGATCTTCGATCCACAGGTAATTGCCATCCTGCATGCGGCAGCGGTATTCAGCCTGGTAGCCGGGGGCGCGCTGGCTCAGGTAATCGTCGAACAGGGCCATGACCCGCGGGTAATCGTCGGGGTGAATGACGTTCTCCCAGGTCAGCACATTGTTGTCCAGGGAGTGCGGCGTGTAGCCGAGCATCTCGTACCAGCGCGCCGTGCGATAGACGAAACCGGTGTTGGCGTTCCAGTCCCAGATGCCATCGCTGACCAGTTCCAGGATGGTGTGCAGCATGTCGTCATTCATGTCTGCCGCGTTGAACTTCAACGGCTCGATATTCGATGCCTCGCCCATCTGCGCTCTCCCTGTCAGTGATCCGTCAGCGCGCAGATTAGTGCATGGCGCATTCGGCCTGCTAGTGCTTGCCCCACTTCTGCACCGCGAATTCGACGAAACGCCGCAATTTCGGCAACCGGTGACGATCCTGTGCGTAGACCAGGTGCATTGGCCGACTCGGCGGGCAGTAATCCGGCATCAGCGCTTGCAGTTTGCCTTCCCGCAGATCCTGTTCGACCAGCGCGTCGGGCATCATCACGATCCCCATGCCAGTCAACGCCGCCTGATGCAGCCCGGCCGAGCTGTTGATCAGCATCGGCCCGCTGACCCCCACGCTGACTTCGCCGTCAGGCCCGGCCAGACGCCACTCCTTTTGCACCGATTGCCAGTCATCCCCGGCCGGATAGGCAAAGGACAGGCAGTCGTGCTGGCGCAGGTCTTCAGGTGTTTGCGGCGTACCGCGACGGGCCAGATACGCCGGTGAGGCGCACATGGTCAGGGTGTAGTCGATCAGCGGCCGGGCGATCAGGTTGGAGGGCTCCAGCGCACCGAGTCGAAACGCCACATCCAGACCGTTTTCCAGCAGATCCGGGCGGCGGTTGGTCAGCACCACATCGAGTTTCACTCGCGGGTTTTGCAGGCTGAACTCACTCAGTGCCGGCGCCAGGCGCTCGGTGCCGAAGGTCAAGGGGGCGGTGATGCGCAAGTTGCCGCTCGGCTCGTCGAGGGCCTGCTCGGCCAGACGTTCGGAATCCGCCACCAGTCCCAGCACTTCGAGGCAACGCTGGTAATAGGCGCTGCCGAACTCCGTCAGACGCTGGCGCCGCGTCGTGCGGTGGAGCAGGCGCACACCCAGGCGCTGCTCCAGTGCCTTGAGGTGATTGCCGACCATGGTCGTGGACATTTCGCACTGAAAAGCGGCGGCCGTCATGCTGCCGGTCTCCACCACTTTGACGTAGACGCTCATTGCCTGAAACAGATCCATTATCAAGCCCGGTTTTTAAATGATTGAAGTTTTTAAGCGTTTATCCAGCTCTGGTGGCTAACCATACTGCAAAAACACCGACCCTTGCTGGAGCTTGATGTCATGACCGCCGCCTGCCTGATGAGCACTTATCAACCCTTGGCCCTGAGTTTCAACAAAGGGCTGGGCACTCGCTTGTGGGATCAGGCCGGCCGCGAATACCTGGACGCGGTGGCCGGCGTGGCGGTGACCAACGTCGGCCATTCCCACCCGAAAATCGTCGCGGCCATTACCGAACAGGCCGGGTTGCTGCTGCACACGTCCAACCTCTACAGCATCGACTGGCAACAGCAATTGGCGCAGAAACTGACGCGGCTGGCGGGCATGGACCGGGCGTTCTTCAACAATTCCGGGGCAGAGGCCAACGAAACGGCGCTGAAAATCGCTCGATTGTACGGCTGGCGCAAGGGGATTGAAGAGCCGCTGGTGGTGGTCATGGAGAACGCTTTCCACGGTCGGACCCTTGGCACCTTGTCCGCCAGCGACGGCCCGGCCGTGCGCCTGGGCTTCAACAAACTGCCGGGGGATTTCGTCAAAGTCCCGTTCGGAGATCTCAAGGCACTGGAGAAACTGCAACAGGCCCATGGCGCTCGGATCGTGGCGATCCTGATGGAGCCGATCCAGGGCGAAAGCGGCGTACAACTGGCGCCGCCTGGTTATCTCAAGGCGCTGCGCGAACTGTGCAACCGGCGTTCGTGGCTGCTGATGCTCGACGAGATCCAGACCGGCATCGGTCGCACCGGCCAGTGGTTTGCGTTCCAGCACGAAGGCATCGTCCCGGACGTCATGACCCTGGCCAAAGGCCTGGGCAACGGCGTGCCCATCGGCGCCTGCCTGGCCCGTGGCAAAGCCGCCGAACTCTTCACCCCGGGCAGCCACGGCAGCACCTTCGGCGGTAATCCGCTGGCTTGCCGGGTCGGTTGCACCGTGCTGGATATCGTTGAAGAGCAGGGCCTGCTGGAAAACGCCCGGCTTCAGGGCGAACGGCTGCTGGACAGATTGCGCATGGAGTTGGCCGACAATCCCAATGTGCTGGCGATCCGCGGTCAGGGCCTGATGATCGGCATCGAACTAAAGCAACCCATCCGCGACCTGAGCCTGATCGCCGCCCGGGATCACGCCTTGCTGATCAACGTGACCCGGGGCCAGACCATTCGGCTGCTACCACCGCTGACGATTGATGAGCGGGAGGTGGAGATGATTGTCAGGGGAGTGAGTCGGGCGATTGTTCAGTGGTGATATCTGAGCAGGTTGATTCGTTTGAGCCCGGCCTTATCGTTTTGCTGAAACCAGATGATCTGAGACTCGTCGAATCCACTTCGGGATGTTTCCATGAGCGACACCGATCAAGTGTGGGAGTGAGCCTGCTCGTGAAGGCGGTGTGACAGTTACCACTTAGGTGACTGATAGATTGCTATCGCGAGCAAGCCCGCTCCCACAGGTTTTAGCGGTCATTCGTCGATTTCGGGAGCCACCATCCGCGTCTTTGGTGCCCCATTCGAGTTGAGCTGGAAAATCTCCTGCGGCTGTCCTTTCTCATTAAAGAACACCTGCCCGATCCCCGCCGAATTCCACAGCCGTTCGCCGGCCTCGGCGTGTTCCGGAACGTGCGGCACGATGCGCATGCGCCGACGTTTGGTCAGCCAGTTGAGTGGCGAACGCGGCGAGTACAGCCAGCGGTTGAGGCGGTCGAACCATTCCAGCAGCGCGGGCGGAAATTCGTTCTTGATGCCGCTGCTGGTGATCTGCCAGATGCGTGGCCCGGCCTTGCGGTGGCGGATCAGCACTTCGTAGACGAAGGAGTAATGCACGTCGCCGGACAACACCACGTAATTACCCGGTGTGCGCGAGTGGCGGAAAATGTTCAGGATCACCTGGGCCGCGCCGCGATGGGCCATCCAGTTTTCCGCGTCCACCAGCAGCGGATAACCGAACCAGCTGAACACCCGTTGCACCGTTTCGATCAGTTTCACCCCGAACACCGGCGCCGGTGAAACGATGATGGCGCTGGGGTGATCCAGCAATTCCTGTTGCAGTTCGCTGAGGGCCTCCCAGTCGAGCAGGCCCGAAGGCTGTTTGAGGTTCATCTCGCTGCGCCAGCGCCGCGTGCGGGTGTCGAGCACCACCATGGCCGGCGTGGTGGGCAGCACGTAATGCCAATGCTGGAAACGCAAAAGTTCGTCGATCAAACCGTCCTGGACGTCGCTGTCCAGATAGCGGTCATGCCCGGTGTCGCTGAAGGCGCGGGCCGCTGCCACGACATCGACAAAAGCATCCGGGTTATTGCCCCAGCCCTGGCACAGCATGTAAGCGATCAACGCATTGCCGATGATGCGTCTGGAGAATGGATGGCCGTAAGCCGTTTCCTCCCATTGCGCGGAAAGATTCCAGTCGTCGGTGATGTCGTGGTCGTCGAAAATCATCAGTGTCGGCACATGCGCCAGCGCTCGCGCGACGTTGCCCAGGCCAGCCTTGAAGCCGTCGATGCGCGTCTGTTCCAGCGCATACCGCTCACGTCGTTCCTTGATCAGTTTTGGCGGCTTTGGGTTTATCAACGTCCAGGGTGTCGGCGACCAGACGAGCAGGTACATGGCCATGACTTCAGCGAAAGTCACCAGATGATTGTCGGCACTGCTGCTGGTGAAAATCGGCTTGCGCGCACCGCCGAAGAAACGATCACGCAGGGTTTCGTTGCTCTTGAGGGCCGGCAGCAAATCGGCGCGGTGGTAGTAGCAGGCAGCGTGGCCGTACAGCGCGGCGCTGTCGCTGACCACGGCACCTTCGAGGTGCTCGCCGAACAGCCCCAACCGCTCGATCAATTCATGAATCGCCCGCAACATCGGCCCGGCAACGTCGTCGGCGTACACCTGATCGCCGCTCATCATCAACAGCGCGGGGCGATCCCCGGCTTGGTGTTCTTGCGCCAGCAAGTTATCGACGCACAGCAAACCGTCGGTCGCCGGGTGATGCGGCTTGCGGCAGGAACCGTGCAACAACTGATCGATGCGCGAACGCAGGACAAAGTCCGGGCAACCGGCCTCGCCGTACAGCAGGTGAGGCGCCCAATCGGCGATGCCTTTCCCGTCTTCCAGTAGCAGGTCGTATGCGATGCGTTCGTCGCAGGGCAGGGCGGCGTCCAGCGACACATCGATCAAATGCACAAAGGCGTGCGTACCCACGGCAATCACCGTGCATTGCCCGTCGTCGAGACGGATATCGGCGACGCCCTGCAGACGCAACGTCAGCTCCAGCGCACGCGACCCCACCAGCCACATCACCAGTCGCGACGGCTCCAGTCGGCGCAACAGCGGGCCGGCGAGTACGGGAGGCAGGGAATGATCATCAGGCAGGGGCAGCGTTGCGGACATCCGGGTTCTAAACTCTTGGGGCGTAGAGGCGGGGATGATAGCGCAGGTGACGACGGGGCAGGCTAAAGTGAGCCAACGATGCGGCTTCATTCCTATGTCGATCGAAGAGAGGAACCCATGAACAAATTCATCTTGCCAGCACTGGCGATTTTGCTGCTGGCCCAATCCCCGGCCCATGCCATCAACGATAAGTACCGCAAGCAACTTGAGAAGTCCGGCTGCACCCAGATGAGTGAGTTGCAGGGCTGTGATATTCACAAGACCAAGGCCGAAAACGCCAAGGCCGGGTTTACCAACCCGGCAGCCCCTGCCGCCGGCGAAAAAACCAGGGAACAGACCCCGGACACCCAGGAGGGAGCCGCCTCGCCTGTCACCAAATGAAAAGCCATTGTCGTCTGATGAGAAGCGTCTCAACAGGCCTCGTCCTACAGTCCAATCAGCGCAATTCGATGCAACACGCCCATATTGCAGATTGGAGAATAAGAAAAATGGCTAAAGCCGTACGCTTTTACGAAACCGGTGGTCCTGAAGTCCTGCGTTATGAGGACGTTGAAGTCGGCGAACCCGGTCCGGGCCAGGTGCGTCTGCGTCATGTGGCGGTCGGCCTTAACTATGCCGACACCTACTTCCGCAATGGCACTTACCCGATCCCGATGCCCAACGGCATGGGCGTCGAGGCGTCCGGCGTGGTCCAGGCTGTCGGCGAAGGGGTGACCAACGTCCAGGTGGGGGATCGCGTCACGTACACCGGTTTCCTCAACACCCTCGGCGCCTACAGCACCGAGCGCCTGATCCCGGCCGCGCCGCTGATCAAGCTGCCGGAAACCATCAGTTTCGAAACCGCCGCCGCCATGACCATGCGCGGCCTGACCTCGTCGTACCTGATGCGCCGCATCTACGACTTCAAGGAAGGCGACACGATTCTGCTGCATGCCGCCGCCGGTGGTGTCGGGCTGATCGTTTCGCAGTGGGCCAAGCTGCTCGGCCTGAACGTGATCGGCACCGTGTCCACCGAGCAGAAGGCTGAGATCGCCAAGGCTCACGGTTGCGACCATACGATCAATTACAGCCACGAAGACGTCGCCGCCCGCGTTCGCGAATTGACCGATGGCGTGGGCGTCAACGTGGTGTTCGACAGCGTTGGCAAGAACACCTTCATGGGTTCGCTGGATTCGTTGAAGCCTCGTGGACTGATGGTCTGCGTGGGTACTGCGTCCGGGCCGATCCCGGCGTTCGACCCGGTGATGCTGGCGATGAAAGGTTCGCTTTACCTGACCCGTCCGGCGCTGGCCAACTACATCAGCGACCCGGCGGAAAAAGCCGAGCTGGCTGGCGAGTTGTTTGACCACGTTGGCAGCGGCCGCATCAAGATCGAGATCAACCAGCACTACGCCTTGCAGGATGCGGTGCAGGCGCACCGGGATCTTGAGTCGCGCAAGACCACTGGCTCGTCGATTTTCGTCATTTAAGGAGCGGCCAGCCATGAAAGTCGAACAATTGACCTGCAGCATTGGCGCCGAACTGATCGGCGTCAACCTGGCCGATGCGGTGCATGACGACGGTCTGTTTGCCGAGATCCGTGCCCAGTTGCTCAAGCACCGCGTGGTGTTCCTGCGCGATCAGGACATCACCCGCGCCGAGCACGTGGCCTTCGCCCGTCGTTTCGGTGAACTGGAAGATCATCCGGTGGCCGGCAGCGATCCGGAACATCCGGGGTTGGTGCAGATCTACAAGCGTCCGGACCAGCCGATGGACCGCTACGAAAACGCCTGGCACACCGACGCCACCTGGCGCGAGGCCCCACCGATGGGCTGCGTGCTGCGCTGCGTCGAGTGCCCGCCGGTGGGCGGCGACACCATGTGGGCCAACATGGTCCTGGCGTACGAGAATTTGCCGGAAGACGTGAAGCTGAAGATCGCCAATCTGCGCGCCCGTCACAGCATCGAGGCCAGCTTCGGTGCGGCCATGCCGATCGAGAAGCGCCTGGGCCTCAAAGCGATGTACCCGGACGCCGAGCACCCGGTGGTGCGCACTCATCCGGATACCGGCGAGAAGGTGCTGTTCGTCAATGCCTTCACCACCCACTTCAGCAACTACCACACCCCTGACCGGGTACGTTTCGGCCAGGACGCCAACCCAGGCGCGAGCGAACTGCTGCGCTACCTGATCAGCCAGGCGTACATCCCCGAGTATCAAGTGCGCTGGCGCTGGAAGCCCAACAGCATCGCCATCTGGGACAACCGCAGTACCCAGCATTACGCGGTCATGGATTACCCGCCGTGCCATCGCAAGATGGAGCGCGCCGGGATCATCGGCGACAAGACTTACTGATCCACCGTTTCTGCATTCGCTCTCGTAAACACGCCTGCCCGGCGCGACCCCGGGTGGGCGGGACAATCATAAGAACTGGAGTAACTCATGCAATTTTTTGACGATTCCCTGCACCCGGAAACGATGGAAAAGGTAGTCATTACCGTGGCCCCGTACGGCCCGGAATGGATGCCGGAAGATTTCCCGGAAGACATCCCGCTGACCATGGATGAGCAGGTCCAGAAGGCAGTCGACTGCTATGAAGCCGGTGCCACCGTGTTGCACTTGCACGTGCGTGAACTGGACGGCAAGGGCTCCAAGCGCCTGTCGAAATTCAACGAGCTGATCGCCGGCGTGCGTGAAGCCGTGCCGGACATGATCATCCAGGTTGGCGGCTCGATTTCCTTCGCTCCGGAAAGCGACGGTGAGGCGGCCAAGTGGCTGTCCGACGACACCCGTCACATGCTGGCCGAACTGACCCCTAAGCCGGATCAGGTCACCGTGGCGATCAACACCACCCAGATGAACATCATGGAGCTGTTGTATCCCGAATACTTGGAAGGCACCTCCCTGGCCAACCCGTTGTACCAGGCTGCCTATAGCGAAATGACCGTGCCGGCAGGCCCGGCCTGGGTGGCCGAGCACCTCAAGCGCCTGATGGACAACGGCATTCAGCCGCACTTCCAGCTGACCGGCATGCACGCCTTGGAAAGCCTGGAGCGCCTGGTACGTCGCGGCGTTTACAAAGGCCCGCTGAACCTGACCTGGATCGGCATCGGTGGCGGTTTCGACGGCCCGAATCCGTTCAACTTCTTCAACTTCATCCACCGCGCGCCGGACGGTTGCACCCTGACTTCCGAGTCGCTGCTCAAGAACGTGATGCCGTTCAACACCATGTCGATGGCCATGGGGCTGCACCCGCGTGTGGGCAATGAAGACACTATCATTGATCACAAGGGTGATCGCTTCGGCTCGGTGGCGCAGATCCAGCAAACCGTGCGCATCGCCCACGAACTGGGTCGCGAAATCGCCACGGGCAAAGAGGCCCGCGAGATTTATCGCATCGGTGTGAAGTACGACAGCATCGAAGAAACCCTGTTGGCCAACGGCATGGCCCCCAACCGCAAGGCTGGACAGAAAGGTGTGCCGCAACGCGGCTGACCGACACGGCGAAGGAGCGGCCGTGACCGCTCGTTCGCCGAACAGCTACACGCTTGATAACAACAATAAAACGAAGCTTTGAGGAGGCTGCATGGCCTTTCACCCAATCGCCGACAACGATGACTCCGGTGGAGTTGTGGTTGCGCGCCAATATGCCTGGATCGTCTTCGCCCTGACGTTTGGCCTGTTGATTTCCGATTACATGTCGCGCCAGGTGTTGAACGCGGTGTTCCCGCTGCTGAAAAGCGAGTGGGCACTGAGCGATGGCCAGCTCGGCCTGCTCAGCGGCATCGTGGCGCTGATGGTCGGGTTGCTGACCTTTCCGCTGTCGCTGATGGCCGACCGCTTCGGCCGGGTCAAGAGCCTGGCGCTGATGGCGATGCTCTGGAGCCTGGCGACCCTTGGCTGCGCACTGGCCCAGGATTACCAGCAGATGTTCATCGCGCGGTTCATGGTTGGCGTGGGTGAGGCGGCCTATGGCAGCGTCGGCATCGCCGTGGTGATTTCGGTGTTTCCGAAACACATGCGCGCCACCCTGGCCAGTGCCTTCATGGCCGGCGGCATGTTCGGTTCGGTGTTGGGCATGGCCTTGGGCGGTGCCATTGCCGCGAAGCTGGGCTGGCGCTGGTCGTTCGCCGGCATGGCGCTGTTCGGCCTGGTGCTGGCGATGCTCTATCCGCTGATCGTCAAGGAAGCACGCATTGCCCCGCAACGCGCCGCCAAGGCGGCCGCAGCGGTCAAGCGACCGCTGCGCACGTTGTGGTCGAGCCGTTCGGTGGTAGCCACCTACGTCGCCAGCGGTTTGCAATTGTTCGTCGGCGGCACGGTGATGGTGTGGATTCCCAGCTACCTCAACCGCTACTACGACATGCCGACAGACAAGGCGGGCGGCATGGCGGCGATCATCGTGTTGTGCAGCGGCGCGGGGATGATCCTGTGCGGCATGCTCAGCGATCGCCTGTGCCGGCACTCGCCGGAGCGCAAAGTCAGTCTGGCCATCGGCTTCTGCCTGGGCAGTTGCCTGCTGCTGTCGGCCGCTTTTGCCTTGCAGGCAGGGCCGTTGCAACTGGCGCTGATCTGCCTGGGCATGTTGATCGCCACCGGCACCACCGGCCCTTGCGGGGCGATGGTCGCCAACCTGACGCATTACTCGGTGCACGGCACGGCGTTCGCCACGCTGACCCTGGCCAACAACATGCTGGGGCTGGCACCGGGGCCGTTCATCACCGGTCGGGTGTCCGATCTCATCGGCTTGCATGCCGCGTTTCAACTGGTGCCACTGGTCAGCCTCGCGGCAGCCGCGGTGTTCTTTTATGCCAAGTGTCACTACCACAAAGATATTGCCCGTCTTCAGGGTCAGAGCGTGCCTGGCCCCGTCCATGAAGCCGGGATAGAGGTGAAGTTGTGAGTCGTCGTTTACGTATTGATGTGTTTTTCGATTTTATCTGCCCGTGGTGCCTGATCGGCAAACGTCAACTTGAGCATGCGCAGGTGCAGTTTCGCAGTCGTCATCCGGACGTGCAGATCACCACGGTGTGGCATGGCGTGCAGTTGCTGCCGCAGTTGCCGGTAGAAGGTGAACCCTTCGCCGATTTCTACCGCAAGCGCCTGGGCAACGCCGACGCCATGACCATGCGTCAGGCCCAGGTGCAGGAGGCGGCCCGTGCGGTTGGACTGACGATTGACCTGAGCCGCATCGCCACAATGCCCAACACCGCTGATGCCCATCGTTTGTTCGAACGTGCCAGCGAGCGGGGCAATGGGGCGCAGCGCGAAATGTTGCTCGAACGACTGTTCGCCGCGTACTTCCAAAGACGCGAAGACCTCGGTTGCCGTGAGACCTTGCTCACCATTGCCCGCTCCTGCGGCATTGCCCCGGACGCGGTGGCCGACTGCCTGAAGGGCGATGCCACGCCCTTTGCCGGAGCCCCCGGCGCCACCAGCGGCGTGCCGAGTTTCCAGTTCGACAACCGCATGACCGTGATCGGTGCGCAGCCTGCCCAGGCGCTGCTCGGGGCCATGCACGAAGCCCTCAAGGAAAGCGAGCGCGAGCGGCAGCCGGCATGACCCGGCGCATTCCCGTACCTGCCGGCAAATACCCGCAGGCCGGAGGTCGTGCGCTGTTCGAATTCGAAGACAAAAGCCTGGCGTTGTTCAACGTCGACGGGCAGCTGTTTGCCATCGATGACAGTTGCCCGCACCAAGGTGCCTCGCTGTGTGGCGGGCGTCTTGAAGGGCGGGTGATTCAGTGCTGCGCCCATGGCCTGCGTTTCGATTTACGCAGCGGTTATCTGCTCAATTCCACGCTGGTCAAAGTCACGAGCTACCCGGTCGAGATCATCGACGACCAGGCGTTCATCGTTATCACTTGCGAGGAGTCCGCGCCATGAGCGCCATCGCTCTCACCCGTATCCACAGTCGCACGCGCGAACTGGCGCCGGGGTTTATCGTCAGCCTGATCGTGGCGGCCGCTGCGTCGTTTTTGTCCGAGCATTACGGTGCGCCGGTCATGCTGTTCGCCTTGCTGCTGGGCATGGCCCTGAATTTTCTCGCCGATGACGGCCCGTGCAAGGCCGGCGTCGAATTCACCGCGCGCACGGTGCTGCGCATCGGCGTGGCGCTGCTGGGGATGCGCATCACCCTGGAGCAGATGGCGGCGCTGGGCTGGAAGCCGATTGCGCTGGTGGTGATTCTGGTGGTGGTGACCATTGGCGTTTCTGTGATCGCGGCCAAGGCCCTGGGATTTCAGCGACTGTTCGGCATGCTGACGGGCGGCGCGACGGCGATTTGTGGTGCTTCGGCGGCGTTGGCGCTGGCGGCGGCGCTGCCGAATCATCCGCAGAAAGAGCGAGCGACGTTGTTCACCGTGATTGGCGTGTCGGCGCTGTCGACCCTGGCGATGATTGTTTATCCAATGATCGCCAACTGGCTGGAGTTGTCGCCGCAGGTGGCAGGCGTGTTCCTCGGCGCGACCATTCACGATGTCGCCCAAGTGGTTGGCGCCGGCTACAGCATGTCCACCGAGACGGGCGACACGGCCACGGTGGTCAAGCTGATGCGTGTCGCCATGCTGCTGCCGGTGATCGTCACCGCCGCGATGATCACCCGCCTGCAGGGCGCCGATCCGACCGGCAAGCGGCCGCCGTTGTTGCCGTGGTTTGCGGTGGGTTTCCTGATACTGGCGTGCATCAACAGCACCGGTTGGGTGGCCCCGGCGGTGCAGGGCTCGGTCAACGAACTGTCGCGCTGGTGCCTGGTGATTTCGATCAGTGCGCTGGGCATGAAAACCCGTTTGAAGGAGCTGGCAGCGGTCGGGATCAAGCCGATTTTGCTGATGGTGGGGGAGACGGTATTCCTCGTCGTGCTGGTGCTGCTCTTGCTGCGCTGGGGGCTCTAGCCATCACACAAAACCTGTGGGAGCTGGCTTGCCAGCGATAGCGGCCTGACATTTGGCATTGATGTCGGCTGACACTCCGTCATCGCGAGCAGGCTCACTCCTACAGGGGGGGCATTACCATTTCGCTCTTTGCGGCGACTGTGCCAGCGGTCGCCGTTTTTTTTGCCGGGCTATCAGGACGGCTTCTGCTTCTGCGCCCGCCACGTCGCCGGTGGCATGCCGAACTGGCTGATAAACCACCGGGTAAACGAACTCGCCATCGAGTAGCCCAGCATGTCGGCGATCCGGCTCAGCGGATAATTCGGGTTATCCAGATATCGCAGCACCAGATCGCGGCGCACGTCGTTGATCACGTCATTGAACGCACAGCCATCGTCTTTCAGGCGACGTTGCAGCGTGCGCACGTTCATGCCCTGGCTCTGGGCGACTTGTTCGATGGTGGCGCGGCCCATGGGCAGCAGCAGGTAGATGGCCTTGCGCACTTCGAACAGCATCGAGGTGCCTTGATTACTCTGCAGCGAGTCGAGGTAACTTTGCGCGTAGCGGGCCATGGCCGGGTCGGCGTTGGGGTTGGTCATGTCGAGGCTGGCGTCGGAGCAGACGATGCCGTTGAACTCGCTGCCGAACTCCAGGGTGCAGCCGAACAGCCGTCGATGCAGATGCAGATTGTCCGGCGCCTGGTGCATGAAGTTGACGCTGTAGGGATGCCAATGCGAGCCGAGCAGCGCCGAGCACAGGCGAAACATCACGCCGATGGCCAGCTCGGTGGCCTGGCGGCTGGGCATCGGCGTTTCGGTGACCACCTCTTCGCGAATGATCACCATCTTGCCGGCCTCTTCGATGAAGATCGCCAGCGAGTCGTTCATCAAATGCCGGTAATGCACCACCACCTGCAAGGCATCGCGCAGGGTGCGCTGATGGCTGAGCAACAGGCTGACCACGCCGAAGTCCGAGAGCTGGCGCGACTCGGCCATGCTCAGGCCGAAAGTCTGACAACCGCTGGCGGCGGCCGAGTCCTCCAGCAACCGCACAGCGGAATCGATGGGAATGCGATGTTCGGGGGCCAGTAATTGAGCCCTGCTCAGGCCAACGGCGGCCAATGCATCGCGCGGGTTGAAGCCCAGATACTGGGTGACCTCCAGGTAGTTGGTCAGTACAGCGGCGCGAACAAGCTTGGGCATGCGTGGGTCTTCCCTGGGCCGATGGCGAATGGCATGAGCGTGGCGACTATATCCAGCGCATCGACTGTTGAACAGTTGTCTTGTCGTCGATGGATTTCACGCTGAGCGCCGTCGAATCAGCGCAGCTGGCGGGAGTAATCCAGCCTCATCCGTTGATTACAGTGACCCTGCGCCAACCTGCGAGGTTTTTCGACCAGCGGTCGAAGCGATAAAGTGTCGGACAATTTGTCATCAAAAGAAAAGTGCCTGACGTCCAATGTAAAGCGCCTCGAGTGGGCGCTCTTTAATGTCGACCCTACAAAAAGCCCCTGGCGAAACAGCCAGTCGAGATATCGAGAAAGCGAAGGTGTTGACCGTGGACAAATTGCAAACTGCCGCCACCGTTCTGATCGTACCGGGCCTGCGCGAGCACGTTGCCGAGCATTGGCAAACGCTGCTGCAAGCGAAGCTCGCCAAGGTGCGCAGCGTCCCGCCGCTGGAGACCGACAAGCTCGACTGCGGTGCCCGCGTACGCGCTATCCAGCATGAACTGGAGCAGATCGACGGGCCGGTGATTCTGGTTGCCCACAGCGCTGGCGTATTGATGGTCGCGCATTGGGCGGCGCAGTTCAGCCGTCCGATCAAGGGCGCGTTGCTGGCCGCACCACCGGACCTCGATGCGGTCTGGCCGGCCAACTATCCGTCTTCCGAAACCCTCAGCAGCCAGGGCTGGAACCCACTGCCACAAGGCCCACTGCCGTTCCGCAGCATCGTGGCCGGCAGCACCAACGATCACCTGGCCAGTTTTTCCGCCGTGTCACGCATGGCTGAAAACTGGGGCGCCGAATTGCTCGATCTGGGCGAAGTCGGCCATCTCAATCCGGCCGCAGGATTTGGCCACTGGGCGCAAGCCGAGGCGCTGATCCTGCAGCTGGATCGCTAATACAGGAACCGGCAGGCATCACGCCAGCCGGCATTTGCCCTCACTCCTGAAACGTTGGCCCGAAGAGGTCCGCGAGAGGGCGGCTGCGCTTAAAACAAATACAAAAAGGCGGAGACAACGCAATGCACAACAACAAGAGTCACGGGTTCACCCCTTCACGCTACAGCTTGCTGGCCTCGGCCATTCTCGCGGCAACGGTGCCGATGGCCCATGCGGCCGAGATCGAGACAGGAAACCCGGACTGGACCGTTCGCCTGGACAACACCGTCAAGTACAACTACGGCGTGCGCACCGAAAGCGCCGACAAACGCCTGTTGGCCACCCCGAACAACAACGACGGCGATTACAACTTCCGCAAGGCCGGCACCAACATCACCAACCGCGTCGACCTGTTGACCGAGATGGACGTGGTCTACCAGAACCGCATGGGCTTTCGCGTCAGCGCCGCCAGCTGGTACGACAAGGCCTACGAGAACGCCGGCTCCAACTCCAACCCGTTCGTCAACGGCAACGGTTCGACCTCGGGCCTGATCGCCAACGACCCGCGTCTGGCAGGCGTCACCAATGACAACGTCGGTACCGGCAGCCCGCACCTGAGCAACTACGCCCAGCGCTACTACACCGGCCCGTCGGGTGAAATCCTCGACGCCTTCGTGTTCTACAGCACCGAAGTCGGTGAGCAATCGCTGCTGAGCGTCAAGGCCGGCCAGCACAACGTGTTCTGGGGCGAGACCCTGCTCAACCCGGTGCACTCGGTCAGCTACGGTCAGTCGGGCCTTGACCTGGCCAAACTCGCCGCATCGCCGGGCACTGAGGCCAAGGAACTGTTCGTCCCGCGCAACCAGCTGTCGATGTCGTTCACCGTCAACCCGGAATTGACCGTCGGCGCCCAGTACTTCCTCGATTGGGACGAAGCGCGACTGCCGGAAGCGGGCACCTATTACGGCGGTTCCGACCTGGTCGGTTTCGGCGCGCAGTCGTTCCTGCTCGGCAACACCAACGCGGTGGTTCCGGGCAGCCCGCTCGGTTGTGGCCTGGCGCCGTGCAATGGCTTGACCAACGTCCGTCGCGGCCATGACCTGACGCCGGACAAGCGCGGCGACTGGGGCGTCATGGCCAAGTGGTCGCCGGCCTGGCTGGATGGCACCCTCGGCGTTTACTACCGCGAGACTTCGGAAATCCTGCCGCAAGCCTGGCTCGATGCCCGTGGCGTGTCCTCGGCCAATGCCAACGGCACCCGCCCGGCCGGGCAAGTGCCTGCGGTGGTCAACACCCTCAACTCGCTGAACACCGCGACCTATCAACTGGCCTACGCCGACAACATCAAGATTGTAGGCCTGAGCTTGTCCAAGGACGTCGGCGGGGTGAGCGTGGGTTCGGACCTGAACATCCGCCACAACATGCCGCTGGCGAGTATTCCGGCGATTGTCAGCACCAACAGCCCGTTGGGCCTGGGCCAGGGTCTTGGCCTGCTGCCGGCGCGTACCGCCGCCACTGGCGTGGTGTACGACACCCCGGAAAAAGGCGACAGCATGGCCGCCACCGGCGACACCCTGCACTGGACGCTCAATGGCCTGATGACCATTGCCGATACGCCGCTGTTCGATTCCGCGACCCTGCTCGGCGAGTTGTACTACAGCAACCTGCTCAAGCTCGATAGCAAGAACGAGGCGCTCTACAAAGGCAAGGACAGCTATCGCGGTATCGACGCGCCGACCCGGGACAACTGGGGCATCGCGGTCAACTTCACACCGACCTGGTACCAGGTGTTCCCCGGCGTCGATCTCAACGCGCCGATGTCGGTCAACCTCGGTCTCGATGGCGTGTCGCCGGTCTCCGGTGGCGGTGCCAAAGACACCGGCAACTACGCCATCGGCCTCGGGGCCGTTGTGTACAACAAATACTTCGTCGACCTGAAGTACGTGGATTCCTTCGGCAAAACCGACAAGTGCAACGTCAGCGGCACCAGCACCGGCCCGACCGGTGGCGACGGCTCCACGCCGAACGCCTTCAGCGGCAACGAAAACTACGCCTGTTACGCCGGTGGCTACTCGGCCTTCTCCGGTGGTGGTGCAACGACTGAGGACCGTGGCGCCGTTTACCTGACGATGAAAACCACTTTTTGATTCACCACTGATTTGCTCAATGCAAGCAGGAGAATAACAACATGAAATTCGCACAAACCGTGTTGGCCGTTTCACTGGCCATGGTCCTTGCCGCCCAGGCACAGGCCGCTGTTTCAACCCAGGAAGCTGCCAAGCTGGGCACCAGTCTGACCTTGGTGGGCGCTGAAAAAGCCGGGAACGCTGATGGTTCCATTCCGGCCTACAACGGTGGCCTGACCACGCCGCCCGCCAGTTTCAAATCCGGCGACAGCATGCGCCCGGACCCGTTTGCCAATGAAAAGCCGTTGCTGGTGATCGACGGCAAAAACGTCGATCAGTACAAAAACATGCTCAGCGCCACCACCGTCGAATTGGCCAAGCGCTTCCCGACGTTCCGGGTCGATGTGTTCCCGACTCACCGTACCGTCTCGCTGCCCCAGGCCATTCTGGATAACGGCGTGAAGAACGCCAGCGGTGCCAAGTCCCTGGAAAACGGGTTGGCCATCGACAACGTGCTGCCGGGCGTACCGTTCCCGATTCCACAGTCGGGCAACGAAGCGATGTGGAACTTCCTGCTGCGTTATCAGGGCGTGAGCATCAACTCCAAGTACGACTCCTGGAACGTTGACTCCGCAGGCGTGCCGAGCCTGGCGACCACCGGGCAGGCGTTCATTTCCTATCCGATCTACGAAAACCTGTCGCAGCCGATCAGCAGCGCCGACGTGTACTACCAGATGAAGCTGTCGTACACCGGCCCTGCGCGCCGGGCCGGCGAAGCGGTCATGCTCAAAGACGCCGCCAACCCGTTGCAGCAACCGCGTCGCGCCTGGCAATACCTGCCGGGGCAGCGTCGGGTCAAACTCGCACCGAACCTGGCCTACGACACGCCTAACCCGGGGACCGCCGGTGCGGGCACCTACGACGACGTGTTCGTGTTCAACGGTGCGCTGGATCGCTACGACTGGAAGTTGGTGGGCAAGCAGGAAATGATCGTGCCCTACAACACCTACAAGCTGACCTACGCCCAGGATCCGAAGTCGCTGACCAGCGCCAACCACCTCGCGCCGGACTTCGTGCGCTGGGAAAAACACCGCGTGTGGGTCGTCGAAGGCACCCTCAAGGCCGGTGCCCGTCATATCTACGCCAAGCGCCGCTTCTACCTCGACGAAGACAGCTGGACCGCTCTGGCCTCGGATCAATATGACGCCCGTGGTCAGCTCTATCGCGGTTCCTTCGCCTTCCTCAGCCAGAGCTACGACAAGCAGGTGCCGGACTCGACGCCTTTCATGATCTACGACCTGGTGGGCGGTTCCTACAACATCAACGGTGTCGTCGGCCCGTATGGCGGCATCAAGTACATCGATCCGCTCTCCAAGGCGCAATGGTCGTCGGAATCCCTGGCCGGCGCCGGCATTCGCTAAGCCACGATCCACTGGGGGAGCGAGCCTGCTCGCGATGGACCCGAGGGCGACGCGGGCATTCAGACAGCACGCGTCATCGTTCACGACCATCGCGAGCAAGCTCGCGCCTGCAGACGGCATGAACGCCAGGCACACGAAAGTGTGTCCCGGCGAGTTTTTCCGAAGAGGACGCGGTATGTGTTCGTATAAAAACTATCTGCAGCTGGCGTTTGGCGTCGTGCTCTGCCTGTCGCAGGGCATCAGCCACGCGGCCGATTACGTCGACGTGCTGGACCTGCCCGCCAGAGTCAGTGCCTTGGCCATCAACAGCCCGTTGTCCGGCATGGCCCGCGCCGGTGAGCGCGTGATCGCCGTCGGCCAGCGCGGCCATATTGTGTTTTCCGACGACGCCGGCAAGCATTGGCAACAGGCCACCGTGCCGGTCAGTGCCGATCTCACGGCCGTGAATTTTCCGACCGCCACCCAGGGTTGGGCGGTGGGCAATGACGGCGTGGTGCTGCACAGCAGCGACGCCGGCGCGACCTGGCATAAACAGCTCGACGGTCTGCAGATCGGCGCTTTGCTGGTCGAACACTATTCGGCATTGGCCAGTGCCGAACCGGGCAACGAGCAATGGCCGTTGCTGGTCGCCGAGGGCCAACGGTTGACTGAGCAGGGTGCGGACAAACCGCTGCTCGATGTCTGGTTCGCCAACGACAAAACCGGCTACGTGGTCGGCGTGTTCAATCTGATCCTGCGCACCGACGACGGCGGCCAGAGCTGGGCGCCATTCCAGGATCGCACCGACAACCCGCAAGGTTTCCATCTCAACGCCATCGCCTCCACCGGCGACGCGCTCTACATCGCCGGCGAACAAGGCCTGTTGCTCAAATGGGATGGCAACGCCCAACGCTTCGCCGCTGTACCGACGCCTTACCAGGGCAGTTTCTTCGGCGTGCTCGGCAAACCGGGCGAAGTGCTCGTCTATGGCCTGCGCGGCAACGTCCTGCGCAGCACCGATGGCGGCCTGAACTGGACCGCACTCGAGACCGGACTGCACGTCAGCATCACCGCTGGCCTGATCGATGCGCATGGCAATTACCGCCTGTTCACCCAGGGCGGGCAGATGCTGGTCAGCCAAGGCACGGGCGCGCAAATGCGCCTGCTGCGCCAACCGGTGTCGACGCCGGTCGCCGGTGCCACCCAGTCCGCCGCTGGTGCGTTGGTGGTCGCGGGCAGCCGTGGCGCCCAGACGCTAGCCCTCGAACCCTAAGAGCGAGAACCCAGACATGGGCAATATCAAACAAGACGCCATGCCGGTGATCCGCGAACTGCGGGATTTCGACCAGCACTCCGGCAACCTCCTCGAACGGTGGGTGTTCAACTATCGGCCGTTGTTCATGCTGCTGATGGCGCTGGCCACCGTGGTGTTGGGTTTCATGGCGGTAACGCGCCTTGAGCTGCGCCCCAGCTTCGAAAAAATGATTCCGCAGAGCCAACCCTACATCCAGAATTTCCTCGAAAACCGCCAGTCGTTGCGTGGCCTCGGCAACTCGGTGCGGGTCGTGGTCGAGAACACCCAAGGCGATATTTTCGACCCCGCGTACCTCGACGTACTCAAGCAGGTCAACGACCAGTTGTTCCTCACCGAAGGCGTCGATCGCGCGTGGATGAAATCCCTGTGGAGCCCGGCGGTGCGCTGGACCGAAGTCACCGAGGACGGTTTCCAGGGTGGCCCGGTAATGCCCGACACCTATTCCGGGCAACCTGAGCAGATCGAACAACTGCGCCAGAACATCTCCCGCGCCGGTCTGGTCGGCAGCCTGGTGGCCAGCGACTTCAAGTCGAGCATGTTGATCGTGCCGCTGCTGGACAAAGCCGCCGCCGGTGGCCAACCCATCAACTATCACGCGTTCTCGCAGATGCTCGAAGAGCAGCTGCGCGACAAGATCGAATACGCCGGCGACAGCGCTGCGCGTCAATCCGGGGAGGAGGGCAAGGGCCAGTACAAGGTCCGGGTGATCGGCTTCGCCAAACTGATGGGCGACCTGATCGACGGCCTGATCCAGGTGATGATGTTTTTCGGCCTGGCCGTGATCACGTCACTGGCAATCATCTACGCCTACACCCGTTGCGTGCGCAGCACTTTGCTGGTGATCGGCTGCTCGCTGATCGCGGTGGTCTGGCAACTGGGCATCGTCGCCTGGCTCGGCTATGCCATTGACCCGTACTCGGTGCTGGTGCCGTTCCTGATCTTCGCCATCGGCGTGTCCCACGCGGCGCAGAAGATGAACGGCATCATGCAGGACATCGCTCGTGGCACCCACAAACTGATCGCCGCGCGCTACACCTTCCGCCGTCTGTTTATCGCGGGTGTCACCGCGCTGCTGGCCGACGCCGTGGGCTTTGCGGTGCTGATGCTGATCGACATTCCGGTGATCCAGGACCTGGCGATCACCGCCAGTATCGGTGTCGCCGTGTTGATCTTCACCTCGCTGCTGCTGATGCCGGTGGCGCTGTCCTATGTCGGCGTCGGTGCCAAGGCGGCCGAACGCGCGCTGAAAATCGACACCCGCGCCGAACACCACAAAGGCTTCGGCAAACTCTGGGACTTGCTCGACCGCTTTACCACGCGCAAGTGGGCCACGGGTGCCGTATTGGTCGCGGTGCTGATGGGCATCGGCGGCTTCATGGTCAGCCTCAACCTGAAAATCGGCGACCTTGAAAGTGGCGCGCCGGAGCTGCGTGCCGACTCGCGCTACAACCGCGACAACGCCTACATCACCCAGCATTACGCGCTGTCCAGCGACCTGTTCGCGGTGATGATCAAGACCGCGCCGGAGGGCTGCCTGAACTACAAGACGTTGGTGCTTGCCGATCGTCTGGCCTGGGAACTGCAGCAGTATCCGGGCGTGCAGGCAACGACTTCGCTGGTCAACGCCGTGCGCCAGATCACGGCCGGCACTTATGAAGGCAACCCCAAGCTCAACAGCATCCAGCGCAACCAGGACGTGCTCAACTACGCCGCGCAGCAAGCCTCGGTCAACTCGCCGGAGCTGTTCAACAACAACTGCTCGCTGATGCCGGTGATCACCTTCCTCAAGGATCACAAGGCTGAAACCCTGGACGCCGTGGTGGCCATCGCTGACAAGTTCGCCAAGGACAACAGCACTGAAGATCGTCAGTTCCTGCTGGCGGCTGGCAGCGCTGGCATCGAAGCGGCGACCAACATCGTCGTGCGCGAAGCCAACCGCACCATGCTGCTGTATGTCTACGCGGCGGTGACGCTGTTCTGCCTGATCACCTTCCGCAGCTGGCGCGCCACGCTGGTGGCGCTGTTGCCACTGGTGCTGACTTCGATCCTCTGTGAAGCGCTGATGGTCGCCATGGGCATTGGCGTGAAAGTCGCGACCCTGCCGGTGATCGCCCTCGGCGTGGGGATCGGCGTCGACTACGCCTTGTACCTGCTCAGCGTGCAATTGCACTTCCAGCGCCAGGGCCTGCCGTTGTCCCAGGCCTACCGCAATGCGGTGTCGTTCACCGGCCGGGTGGTCGGGCTGGTGGGCATCACCCTCGCCGCGGGCGTGGTGTGCTGGGTCTGGTCGCCGATCAAGTTCCAGGCCGACATGGGCATTCTGCTGACCTTCATGTTCCTGTGGAACATGCTCGGCGCGCTGATCCTGATTCCGGCGCTGTCGTACTTCCTGCTGCGTGAACGGGTGCCGCAAACCGCACCCGTCACGCCCGCCGAAACCACCGAATCCACTGAACGTCCGGGCGTGCCTCATGCCCTGACCACTTCCGAGTAAGCCCACAATGTCTGACTACAAAGCTCCTTTGCGCGACATGCGCTTCGTACTCAACGAGGTTTTCCAGGTGTCCCGGCTGTGGGCCAAATTGCCCGGCCTGGCGGACGTGATCGATGAAGAAACCGCCGCCGCGATCCTCGAAGAGGCCGGCAAGATCAGCGCTGAAGTGGTCGCGCCACTGAATCGCGCCAGCGACGAACAGGGCTGCACCTGGAACAACGGCGCGGTCAGCGCCGCGGAGGGTTTCATCGCCGCGTATCAAGCGTTTGCCGAAGGTGGCTGGGTCGGCGTCGGCGGTGATCCGCAGTTCGGCGGCATGGGCATGCCCAAGGCAATTTCGGCGCAGGTTGAAGAGATGGTCAACTCGGCCAGCCTGTCGTTCGGCCTGTACCCGATGCTCACGGCGGGCGCCTGCCTGTCGATCAACGCCCACGCCAGCGAAGAGTTGAAATCCAAGTACCTGCCAAATATGTACGCCGGCACCTGGACCGGCTCGATGTGCCTGACCGAAGCCCATGCCGGCACTGACCTGGGCATGATCCGCACCCGCGCAGAGCCGCAGGCGGACGGCAGCTACAAGGTCAGCGGCAGCAAGATATTCATCACGGGCGGCGAGCACGACCTGACCGAAAACATCATCCACCTGGTGCTGGCGCGTCTTCCCGATGCACCGGCAGGCCCGAAAGGTATCTCACTGTTTTTGGTGCCCAAGGTGCTGGTCAACGACGACGGCTCACTGGGCGAACACAATGCGCTGTCCTGTGGCTCCATCGAACACAAAATGGGCATCAAGGCGTCCGCTACGTGCGTGATGAACTTCGACGGCGCGACGGGCTGGATCATCGACGCCCCGAACAGAGGCCTGGCGGCAATGTTCACCATGATGAATTACGAGCGCCTGGGCGTGGGCATTCAAGGTCTGGCGCAGGGCGAGCGTTCGTATCAGAACGCCGTCGAATATGCCCGTGATCGCCTGCAAAGCCGCGCGCCCACCGGTGCGCAGTTCAAGGAAAAAGCCGCCGACCCGATCATCGTCCACCCCGATGTGCGTCGCATGCTGCTGACCATGAAAGCCCTGAACGAAGGCGGTCGCGCGTTTTCCAGCTACGTGGCCCTGCAACTGGACACCGCCAAGTACAGCGAAGATGAAGTCCGTCGCCACCGCGCCCAGGAGTTGGTAGCGCTGCTGACCCCGGTGGCCAAGGCTTTCCTCACCGACATGGGCCTGGAAACCACCCTGCACGGCCAGATGATTTTCGGTGGCCACGGCTACATCCGCGAGTGGGGCCAGGAGCAACTGGTACGTGACGTGCGCATCACCCAGATCTACGAAGGCACCAACGGCATCCAGTCCCTGGACCTGGTCGGGCGCAAGATCGTCGGCAGCGACGGAGCGCTTTACCGCTTGTTCGCCTCGGAGATCCGCAACTTCACCGCCAATGCCTGCGCTGACCTCGGCGAGTTCACCAGGCCGTTGAACGCCGCCGTCGACACCCTCGACGAACTGACTTCGTGGCTGCTGGACCGCGCCCAAAGCAACCCGAATGAAATCGGCGCGGCTTCGGTCGAGTACCTGCACGTGTTCGGCTACACCGCCTACGCCTACCTGTGGGCACGCATGGCCAAGGCGGCCATGAGCACCCATTCCACGGACGACTTCTACGCCAGCAAACTGGCCACCGCGCGCTTCTACTTCGCCCGCTTGCTGCCGCGTATCCACTCGCTGAGCGCATCGGCCAAGGCGGGCAGCGAATGCCTGTTCGCCCTGCAAGCCGAGCAGTTCTGACCGGACAAGGAACCCCATCATGATGGCGACAAAAATAATTCCACCCGCCGACGGCGCCTATGCCTACCCGCTGCTGATCAAGCAATTGCTGCTGTCCGGCGTGCGCTACGAGCCGGGACGGGAAATCGTCTACGCCGACAAGCTGCGCTACAGCTACCAGACGCTCAACAAACGCATCCGCCGCCTGGCCAACGCGCTGACGGCAGCCGGGGTCAAGGCCGGCGATACCGTGGCCTTGCTCGACTGGGACAGCCACCGCTACCTGGAATGCTTCTTCGCCGTACCGATGATCGGCGCGGTGCTGCACACGGTGAACATTCGCCTGTCGCCGGAGCAGGTGCTCTACACCATGAACCACGCCGAGGATGATCTGGTGCTGGTGCATGATGATTTCCTGCCGCTGGTGGAGCAGATTCACGGGCGGCTGACCACGGTGAAAGGCTTCCTCCAGCTGAGCGACGACACGTCTGCCGCTACGTCTTTGCCGGTGCTGGGCGAGTATGAAAACCTGCTGTCCGAGGCGTCCGACCAGTACGACTTCCCCGACTTTGACGAGCACTCGGTGGCGACCCTGTTCTACACCACCGGCACCACCGGCGACCCCAAAGGCGTGTACTTCACCCATCGCCAATTGGTCCTGCACACCCTGAATGCCGTCGGTACCTTGGGCGTCTATCAAGGCCAGCCGCTGCTGCGTTCCGACGACGTGTACATGCCCATCACGCCGATGTTCCACGTGCATGCGTGGGGCGTGCCGTATGTCGCGACCCTCATGGGCATCAAGCAGGTCTATCCTGGCCGCTACGAACCCAACAGCCTGGTGCGTTTGTATCGCGAAGAGAAGGTCACGTTCTCACACTGCGTGCCGACCATCCTGCAAATGATCCTCAACTGTGAGGAAGGCAAACAGGCGCGTTTCGACGGCTGGAAAATGCTCCTTGGCGGCAGCGCCCTGACGCTCGGCATCGCCAGCGAAGCCAGCGCCAAAGGCATGCTGGTGCACGCCGGTTACGGCATGTCGGAAACCTGCCCGTTGCTGTGCCTGACCTACCTGCGCGACGAAGACCTCGCGCTGCCCCGCGAAGCCCAATTGCCGATCCGCATCAAAACCGGCACGACGGTGCCGATGGTCGACCTGAAAATCATCGACGCCAACGGGGACGACGTCGCCCACGATGGTGAGTCCCTCGGCGAAATCGTGGTGCGCGCACCGTGGCTGACCCAAGGTTATTTGAAAGACAAGGAGAAGGGCGCCGAACTCTGGCACAACGGCTGGCTGCACACCGGCGACATGGCTTCCATCGACGCGCTCGGTGGCGTGGAAATCAAGGACCGCATCAAGGACGTGATCAAGACCGGCGGCGAGTGGATCAGCTCCCTGGAACTGGAGAGCCTGATCAGCGAACACCCGGCGGTGATGTCGGTCGCGGTGGTGGGCATCGTCGACGAACAGTGGGGCGAACGCCCGATGGCGATGGTCGTCAGTGAGCCAGGTCAATTCCTCGATCGCAAGATTCTGGAGACCCACCTGCAAGCCTTCGTCGACGGCGGGCGCATCAACAAATGGGCGATCCCCAAGCAGTTCAAGTTCGTCGCCGAAATCCCCAAGACCAGCGTCGGCAAGATCAACAAAAAACTGATCCGCGAAAGCGAAGCGAACTAGGCGCTACATCCTCGGTCGCGGCAGGGTCGAGGGCATGCGTTGTTGCGGCGGGATGATCCTGCCGCTGTCACTGTTCATGGGCGGCCTCGCCTGGTCGTCCTGGCTGGAATCATGGCAGGACGATCCGCCGAGGGCCACGGCCACGGCGAGCAGGAGCGGCGCGAGCAAGTGCTTGGACATGGGGGATTCTCCGGTGCTTGGTCATTGCAGCTTAATCGCTGTTGCGCCGATGCCACGGTCCGTTGGTCCGGCCATCGTTTTCCAATTCTTGTGCCAAGCTGATGGGATACCTATTCGCCTGCCGCCCACAGGAAACCCATGAAATGAAACTCATCAGAACGTCGCACATCCGTCGTGAATTCTACAAAGCCGTCGGCTACTACCTGGGAGTCGTCTGGCCGATCCTGTCCACCATGCTGGTGGTCATCGTCACCTTCGGCCTGATCATCAGTTACCTGGAAGGCTGGCAGCCTTTCGACGGCATCTACTTCGGCTTCGTTACGGGCCTGACCATCGGCTATGGCGAACTCGTACCAAAGCAGGGGCTGTCGCGATTACTGGCGATATTGCTCGGGTTCAACGGCGTGCTGTTGACCGCGATCTTCGCGGCGATCAGCGTGCGGGCGATCGAGACTGCCGTGCGGGTAACAGGCGCAGACAAGTAAGGCAGGCCGAATGCCACGAAGTCGTGGTTAGATGCGGGTTTTGACCCATAGGGAATGACCCATGATCGACTTCAACAACAAGGGATTTTTCAAGCTCAAGCAAAACGACGAATACGCCGAACGCGTGACCGCCCTATTGCTGGACGGTGAGCACGTCATCGATTCCTACAAATCCATGCGCGACGGTGTGGTGTTCACCAACAAACGCATCATCGCGGTGAACGTGCAGGGCCTCACCGGCAGCAAGAAAGACTTCACCTCGTTGCCCTACAAAAACATCGTGGCGTACTCGGTGGAAACCTCGGGCACGTTCGATCTGGATTCCGAACTGGAAATCTACTTTTCATCGCTGGGCAAAGTGAAATTCGAATTCACCGGCAAGACCTCGATGGTCGAAGTCTCGAAGCTGATCTCTCAACACCTGCTCTGAACCGAACAGGAAACACCCAACCTGTAGGAGCCGGCTTGCTGGCGATAGCGGACACAAGGCCCACACAGATATCGCCTGACAAACCGCCATCGCCAGCAAGCCGGCTCCTACAGTTGTGGTTTTTTGTCGCTACCAACCCGCCCCACTCACCGCCGCCTGCACCAACGGATGCAAATCCGCCCCTTTGTGCTCCACCTGCCACGCCAGCAATTCCTTGCGCATGCTCGGTGCCCAGAACATCTGCAGGTGATTGCGCACGCTGAGCACGGCCTGTTCCTGGTCCGGTTGGGTGGCGAAGTACTGGGCGATCTGGTTGGCCATCTTGATCAGGTTGTCCGTGCTCATCGGCGTACCTCCGCTTTATCGCCACGGGCGTGGCGGCGATCCTTGAGCAAACGGTCCTGTTCGTCGCTGAACGCCTGGAAGCGCTTCTGCCATTCCGAAGGGTGATACACGCGGCTGACTTCCACGGCCGTGACCTTGTACTCCGGACAGTTGGTCGCCCAGTCGGAGTTGTCAGTAGTAATCACATTGGCCCCCGATTCCGGGAAGTGGAACGTGGTGTACACCACGCCTGGTGCGACCCGCTCGGTGATCCGCGCCCGCAGCACAGTCTGTCCGGCGCGGCTGCCGATGCCGACCCAATCACCTTCATTGATGCCACGGCTTTCGGCGTCGGTCGGATGGATTTCCAGCCGGTCTTCATCATGCCAGGCAACGTTCTCGGTGCGCCGTGTCTGCGCCCCCACGTTGTACTGGCTGAGGATGCGCCCAGTGGTCAGCAACAGCGGATAACGACTGTTGACCTTCTCCTCGGTAGGCACATACCCGGTCAGCATGAAACGCCCCTTGCCGCGCACGAACTCCTCGATGTGCATGGTCGGCGTGCCGTCCGGCGCCGCCGCGTTGCACGGCCATTGCAGGCTGCCGTGGCGCTCCAGTTCGGCGTAGCTGACATTGGTGAAGGTCGGCGTCAGGCTGGCGATTTCATCCATGATTTCTGACGGATGCTTGTAGTGCATCGTATAGCCCAGAGCATTGGCCAGCGCCACCGTGCCTTCCCAGTCGGCCTTGCCGCCCAGCGGGTCCATGACCTTGCGCACCCGGGAGATCCGTCGCTCGGCGTTGGTAAACGTCCCGTCCTTCTCCAAAAACGAACTGCCCGGCAAAAACACATGGGCGAACTTGGCGGTTTCGTTGAGGAAAATATCCTGCACCACGATGCATTCCATGGCCGACAGGGCCGCGGTGACGTGCTGGGTATTCGGATCACTCTGGGCGATGTCCTCGCCCTGGCAGTACAGGCCTTTGAAACTGCCGCCCAACGCCGCTTCGAACATGTTGGGAATGCGCAGGCCCGGCTCGGATTGCAGGGTGACGTTCCACGCCTGTTCAAATTGAGTCCGCACCACTTCGTTGGAAATATGCCGGTAGCCAGGCAACTCATGGGGGAAGGAGCCCATGTCACAGGAGCCCTGCACGTTGTTCTGCCCCCGCAGCGGGTTCACGCCCACGCCTTCGCGGCCGATGTTGCCGGTGGCCATGGCCAGGTTGGCAATGCCCATGACGGCGGTGCTGCCCTGACTGTGCTCAGTCACCCCGAGCCCGTAATAAATCGCCGCATTACCGCCAGTGGCATACAAACGCGCAGCGGCACGAATGTCGGCAGCGGGCACGCCGCAGATCGCGCCCAGCACTTCTGGCGAGTTTTCCGGCCGGCTGACGAACTCGCGCCAATTGGCGAAATCACTGCCCTCGCAACGGGCGTCGATAAAGGCCTGATTGAGCAAGCCTTCGGTGACGATCACATGCGCCAAGGCGTTGAGCATGGCGACGTTGGTACCGGGGCGCAGGGCCAGGTGATATTCCGCGCGGGCGTGCACCGAATCCACCAGATCAATGCGTCGCGGATCGATCACAATCAGCCGCGCCCCTTCACGCAGACGGCGCTTGAGCTGAGAGGCAAATACCGGGTGCGCATCGCTGGGGTTGGCGCCCATCACCAGAATCACGTCGGCCTGCATCACCGAATCGAAACTCTGAGTGCCGGCGGATTCGCCCAACGTCTGCTTCAAACCATAACCTGTCGGCGAGTGGCAAACCCGCGCACACGTGTCGACGTTGTTGTTGCCGAACGCCGCGCGCACCAGTTTCTGCACCAGGTAGGTTTCTTCGTTGGTGCAGCGGCTGGAGGTGATCCCGCCAATCGAATCGCGGCCATATTTCTGCTGCAACCGACGGAATTCGCTGGCGGCGTAGGTCACCGCTTCATCCCAGCTGACTTCCTGCCAAGGGTCGTTGATGTGCTTGCGGATCATCGGTTTGGTGATGCGATCCGGGTGCGTGGCGTAGCCCCAGGCGAAGCGGCCTTTGACGCAAGAGTGGCCGTGGTTGGCCTGGCCGTTTTTGTCCGGCACCATGCGCACCAGTTGGTCGCCTTTCATCTCGGCCCGGAACGAGCAGCCCACGCCGCAATAGGCGCACGTGGTGATCACGCTGCGCTCGGGCTGGCCCAGTTCGACCACGCTTTTTTCCATCAGGGTCGCAGTAGGGCAGGCCTGCACACAGGCGCCGCAGGACACGCATTCCGAGTCGAGGAAGTTATCCCCACCGGCCGCCGCCACCCGGGATTCAAAACCGCGCCCGGTGATGGTCAGGGCAAAGGTGCCCTGGGTTTCTTCGCAGGCACGTACGCAGCGGTTGCAGACGATGCACTTGCTCGGGTCGTAGTCGAAATACGGGTTGGAAGTGTCCTTCACATCGGCCAGATGATTGTCGCCTTCATAGCCGTAACGCACCTCCCGCAGGCCGACCTGGCCGGCCACGGTTTGCAGTTCGCAGTTGCCGTTGGCCGAACAGGTCAGGCAGTCCAGCGGGTGGTCGGAGATGTACAACTCCATGACATTGCGCCGCAGGGTCGCGAGCTTCGGTGTCTGGGTGTGCACGGTCATGCCTTCGGTGACCGGCGTGGTGCAGGACGCCGGATAACCGCGCATGCCGTCGATCTCCACCAGGCACATGCGGCAGGAGCCGAAGGCTTCCAGGCTGTCGGTGGCACAGAGTTTGGGAATGGTGGTGCCCAGCAACGCAGCAGCGCGCATCACCGAGGTGCCTTCGGGCACGCTGATGCTGCGGCCATCGATGCTCAGGGTGACTTGCACGTCGCTGTCGCGGGCTGGCGTACCGAGGTCGATATCGGTTTTCGGGTCGAAGAGAGTAATCATTGCTCGGCCTCCGAGGCTTGCAGACCGAAGTCAGCAGGGAAGTACTTGAGGGCGCTGACCACCGGGAAGGGGGCCATGCCGCCCAGCGCGCACAGCGAACCGTATTGCATCGTGTCGCACAGGTCCTTGAGGATGAGCACCTGTTCATCGCGACCACTCTGGTCCGGCGCGGCCAGCATTCGGTCGATCACCTCCACGCCCCGGGTCGAACCGATGCGGCACGGCGTGCACTTGCCACAGGATTCCTCGGCGCAGAACTGCAAGGCGAAGCGCGCCATTTGAGCCATGTCCAGCGTGTCGTCCGCCACCACCACACCACCGTGACCGAGCATCGCGCCAATGCCGGCGAAGGCTTCGTAATCCAGCGGTGTATCGAATTGCGACGGCGGCACCCAGGCGCCGAGCGGGCCACCCACTTGCGCGGCCTTCAGCGGCCGGCCACTGGCGGTCCCGCCGCCGTAGTCTTCCACCAGTTCCCGCAGCGTCAGGCCAAAGGCCCGTTCCACCAGCCCGCCGTGACGAATATTGCCCGCCAACTGGAAAGGCATGGTGCCCAGGGAACGGCCCATGCCGTAGTCGCGATAGAACTGCGCGCCCTTGGCCAGAATCAGCGGCACCGAGGCCAGCGTCAGCACGTTGTGCACAAGCGTTGGCTGACCAAACAAACCCTTCAAGGCAGGAATCGGCGGCTTGGCGCGGACCACCCCGCGCTTGCCTTCCAGCGAATCCAGCAACGCGGTTTCCTCACCGCAGATGTACGCACCGGCACCGACCCGCACTTCCATATCGAAGGCCAGGCCGCTGCCGCCGACGTTGGCGCCGAGGTAACCGTTCGACCGGGCAATCTCTAGCGCGTTGCGCAGGATGACCACGGCATCCGGATATTCCGAGCGCACATAGATGTAGCCGTAAGTGGCGCCGACGGTAATGCCCGCGATGGCCATGCCTTCGATCAGCAGGAAAGGGTCGCCCTCCATCAACATGCGATCGGCGAAAGTGCCGGAGTCGCCTTCGTCGGCGTTGCACACGATGTACTTTTGCGCGGCTTCGGTCGCGCGCACCGTGCGCCATTTGATCCCGGCGGGGAAGGCCGCGCCGCCACGGCCACGCAGGCCCGAATCGAACACCTCAGTCGCAGTCTGTTCGCCACCGATAGCGATGGCTCTTTTCAAACCCTCGAAACCGCCATGATCCTGGTAATCGTCGATGTACAGCGGCTGTGTGATGCCGGCGCGGGCGAACAACAGGCGCTGCTGAGTTTTCAGATAGGGCAACTCTTCCACCAGGCCCAAGGCCAGTGGATGAGAAGACGGGTCGCCTTTGAGCGCTTCGAGCACAGACGGCACATCAGCATCTGTCAGCGGACCGAAGCCGAAACGGCCTTGCGGCGTGTCCACTTCCAGCAGTGGTTCCAGCCAGTAAAGGCCCCGCGAGCTGGTGCGTTTTATCTCCAGCGGCACAACGCGTCCCCGGGCATGGGTGATAAGGGCTACCACAACTTCTTCTGCACCCACGGCACGGGCGACCGAATCACCAGACACATAGAAAGCGGGCATCACGCGTCCTCCCGGCAAGCATCAAGCATCGCATCCAGCCGCTCGGCACTGAGCCGCGCATGCACCCGACCATCCAGCTCCAGCGCTGGCGAACAGGCGCACGCCCCCAGGCAATACACCGGACGCAAACTGATGCTGCCATCGGCGCTGCTGCCGTGATCATCCAGTTGCAGACGCTCGCGCAACTGCGCCGCCAACTGCTCGGCACCACGGCTCTTGCACGACTCAGCCCGGCACAGCCGCAGGATATGCCGCGCGGGCGGTGCGGTACGGAAGTCATGGTAAAAACTGATCACCCCACGAATCTCGGCCTGACTCTGATTGAGGGCGTGGGCAATCTCGGGGACGGCGGTATCGGGGATGTACCCGATGCGCTCCTGAATATCATGAAGAATGGGCAACAGCGCACCCGCAGAGCCTTTGTGGCGCTCCAGCAGGCTGTTGACCACAGACAGGTGCAAACTCTCATCAGGCATTCAGCAATCCTCACGGTCACGGACAAACCAGAAGGTCGTCGGTCGTCCGAAAGTGTCGGCTGCGGCATTCACACCACGTCACGGTATCGTGGCATTGTCAGGCCGATGGCCAGGGCACCCTTGGCGGGCATCTTGTTGTGCCCGACGCGGTCTTCGCCGCGCCTCTACCGGGCATAAAGGGCAGCTTGCCACGCCGCTATTGATCGAACTGCACCAAAACGACGTGTTCGGTTCTGCCTACGACTCTCCATTCAGTCTAGATGAGTGCCGCGTGGGGCGTTCATTCACTGGCCGAATGCCCGGTGGGCGTGTCGAGGGGGATGTATAGCAAGCATTACTGGTGTGAAGAAGCATCAGAACCATGGGCATTCTACGGAGCAGATGCGATGAGGCATTCCCTGTGGGAGCAGCCTGCTCGCGAATGCGCCAGCCCAGACACCATCAGTGCTGAGTCAGTTACCGGGTGATACCGGCTCAGTTGAATAGTTGGCTATAAGCCGTGGGGGGGGACGACTCATCTGCGCCACCAGGTTGAACGCACTATTCTTGTGTTTTGATGAGTGTCAGAGGGGGAATGGAACGCCCATCACAGACCCGACGACAGCTATTGAATATGAGCGGAGCAATGATCATGGAATACGACGACAAACTCATTGAAGACGCCGTGCTTGCCCTTTTGACAACCTTCAGTTTCGACGGCGGCAATGCCTGGAAAGGTTTCGACTTCGAAGTCATGAACCGATTGCATGAACATGGTTTCATCAGTGATCCGGTGAACAGGAACAAGTCAATTTGGTTAACGGAGGAAGGGTTAGAGCGCGGTCGGCGGATTGCCGATCAGTTGTTCGGCGTGAGAACTGAAGTGGAGCATGCATCCAACGCTGATACCTGACGTCAGACTGCGACCACGATGGTTGGATTGATCTCGAAAATAAAACCGTCCCACTCAGTCGGAGTGAAGAAGCATCAGAACCGTGGGCAATTCTACAGAGCAGATCCGCTGATTCATTGCGCCGTAGCCCGAAAGCCCACCGCAGTTCCCTGTGGGAGCTGGCTTGCCAGCGATAGCGTCAGCCCAGCCACCACCCATACTGAAACTGCCCCCCAAACCCAATCCAATGGTTAGTGGGCGGAAACGTCCTACATCCAACTGCCAAAACAGAGTCGGAAACATCTGATTCTGTTTTTTGGCGATGTCTGAATGAGTCAACGCTGATCCCGAATGGCGTAGATTTCCTGCTCCTTTAAAAAGACAAACAACCCACTGCCAAGGAGCGGTTTTATGGCGTTTGACGCTTTTATCAAAATTGAAGGTATTCCGGGCGAAGCGCTGGACGAACAACATAAGGATTGGATAGAAATCACTGGATATAACTTCGGCACTCATCAAAGCGCTTCAGCTACAGCCAGTTCAGCAGGTGGCGCCTCATCGGGGCGCACGACTGTTAGTGACTTCACGTTCACCAAGAATCTGGACAAATCCAGCTGTAAGCTCATAGAGATCAGCTGCGCAGGTGATCATCTCAAGGAAGTTGTATTGACACTGCATCGCGCCGGAGGCGAGAAGCAGAAGTATTTCGAGATCACATTGGAAGAAGTCATCATTTCAAGTTATTCACAACATGCAAATGATGGCGTGCCCATTGAAAGCCTCAGCTTGAACTACGGGCGCATTAAAACAATTTACACCCAGCAAAAACGAACGGATGGTGCCGGCGGAGGTAACGTCGCGGGCGGTTGGGATCGTATCAGCAATAAAAAATACTCCTGAGGTCGCCACTAATGTCAGCGATCTTTATAAATCCAAGAGTGCAGCCTTATTCATATTTGAAATCGATGTTGCAGCTTGGCAAAAACTCAATGTCAAAATTTGATGTATTGAATACGCATGTTATCAATACGGTGGTGCTGCCAGGCGAGCTAATCATTGTAGGTGATAATTCGACGCCGTCCTGTACGGCCGAAGAAGCGTTCTACATGAAGAAAGCCTCTGAAATTCACTCGGCGCTGGTGGTCAATGGAATGCAGGGTGATGGGTTTTTAGTGGAGAATCATGAACTCATAACAAGAGCGCTTGGGTATTCATCTATTGGCGTAGGTAGCGTTGGCGGTGCTTGGAGTAGGCACCTTGATGGTATCAAACAAACTCTCGAAGAAATTGAAGCAACTCATCGTTATCACATCAGAAGCGGGACGGCTCAGGCTCGAAATGATTTCTTAATGAAGCGCGAGTTGTTGTTTAAACAGCTCGATGATCAGCTGAGCGGCTTTGCCAAATATGGCTCAGGCTTACGCAATCAAGGCTCGATAAGAAATATGATTGAGATGTCCAAGCAAAGCTATTTGCATTCAGGGGTAATAGCCGGTTACGCAGAAACTATCAGCGGCGTGGCGAAAGTTTCGAATATCCTGAAAAAAGGTACGTACTTAGGTGTCGGTTTGAGTGTAACTGCTGCTGGGACCTCTATCTACGCTGCATGTACGACTGGGCGCGAAACGCAATGCAGGAAGGCAAAATATGTTGAGGGTGGTAAGTTGTCTGGAAATATTATTCTTGGGTCCTTCGGAGGAACTTTAGCGAGCGGTGCGGCTTCGATGGGGTGTGTTGCTGTACTTGGCTTCGCCACCGGAGGCCCTGGCGCCTTAGCTTGTGCAATTATTGGGGGCGGGTTAGGTGGATGGGGTGGGGGGGAATTTGGTGGTATCGCTGGAGAGCGAATTGGTGAAATATTATATGAGGGCGCTTTACTATGACTGAGGTTGTATTGGCCTACACTGCGTTAGTTGCAATGATATGCTTATTCTTTACGTTATGCTGGATATTTATGTTCTCTTACCTATATACCGGGTTAATTGAAAAATATCTTAGTAAAAGTAAGTTTGTTGCGATTAATCGAGAAGGTTTGTCAGGCTTAGGATTGCTAGGAATAGTTATTAGAAATTGTTCAATTGCTTTAATGTTTTTGATGCCTAAGTTTTGCGAGAGACGAGGTCTTATCGAAGAGAATGAGTTGGAGAATTTACCGCTTGATCTCAAGAGGAAGTTGTTAGCGCCGTGGATCACTGGTGGCGTATTATTTTTTGCGATCTTCCTTTATTCACTTTATGTCATTTGGTCCTAAAGCGTGTTGTTCAAAAAAATTTCCTCTGACTGGTTTTGCTTGGATTATAACAGCAGCAATGGATTTAATGACGAGTCATACATAACGAAGGGCTTGGACGGATGGCTCGTGGAAAATTTAAGTCAAAAGCAAGAAAATGCAGATGCTGTGGCGCACTAAATGAAGCAGGAACAAGAGGAATTAAGATTGGTGTCTGTTATGGATGTAGGAAATCCAGGCATCAATCAAAAGAAAAAACTGTATCGCGGGTGCATAAAAATCGATTAACGATCGTGCTCGGTTTTATTTCCTTTATGTTTTTTGCAATCGCCAAAAAAAGGGGACGGATTTATTTGCTTGAAAATAAATCTGTCCCCATTTTTTCATGCGCAGAAGGTCAGTGGCGTGGCCAGGGCGGCGAAGTTGATCAAGCGGGGAGTCTACATCGGTACGGCGTTGGAGGTTACCTCTGCGGATCTGAAGATCAAACAGGCATGTGCGTTGGGGCGGGAGGATGAGTGTACGAGGGCGAAGTATGTTGAGGGTTCTTCTTTGGCGGTAAGCCTTGTTGGTGGAGCCGTTGGAGGAAACCTTGGGGGGCATGCAACCACTTTTGCGTGCGTATTAGTGTTGGGTATTGCAAGTAGCGGGCCTGGCGCACTCGCGTGCGGCGTAGTTGGCGGTGTATGGGGTGGGGTCGAAGGAGGGAAGATAGGCGAAATGGCAGGTGAGAATATTGGTGAATATCTCTATGGAAAAATAGAGCAATGAATGACGTTCACATCGGTTTGATATTTTTAATAATACTGAGTCCACTTTTGCTTTTGATGGTGTGGTTGATTTATGTTGTGCAAGTTCACACCGAAAAAGCGGAAGCGTTTTTGTGTAATAGTCATTTTGTGAGCGTTAACAAAGCCGCATTTTCTAATATGGGGATTTTTGGGAAGTTTATGCGTAGTGGGGTTCTCACTATGGTTTTGATTATGCCGGGGATTTCCGTGAGGCGAGGTATCGTCAATGCTGCTGAAGTCGAACGATTTCCGAAAGCTTTAAAAAGGATGCTAGTGATCTCGTGGGGGGGGTTCTGGCTATTAAGTATTGCTTTTATTGTGTTTGGGGTCTTTGTGAAGTGTGTTAAGTAGGTTGGGTGGGTGCAAATAGACTACTGGCTAGAAATGACTGAGGATAAAATCCTCTAATGATTATTAATCTCTGTCGTGTCGTATGCAAGGTCGTCGAATAAAATAATTTCTGAAAAAAGGGGAGAAAAAAGGGGACAGAAAAAAGGGGGCGGATTTATTTGCTTGAAAATAAATCTGTCCCCATTTTTTTAGTTGGTACGTTATCTGGTGCTGTAGTCAATCACTATCGTTCTTCTTGCAAACAGCTATTTAGGGACGTAATGAAAGTCAGTCTGTGGGCTGGATTTATTTTGTATTTTGTATCTATTTTCTTTGGCAAAGAACTGCGCTATAGGCTGTTTGATTAGAGTTGGTAATGTTCTGCACCAAACCCCAACCCTTGTACGCAGGAATGGGGCCTGCCCCTTGGGCTGCCAGTGGACAGCAAATTGGCAAAATAGTAGCGTCGCGCCACTGCCTTCAACTCTGTAACGGACTACACATGCTCACTGTCGCTCCAGCCTCGCGTCTGTTCTGCGCAATCACTTTCGCCGTCGTGATGACCCCAGCGTTCGCCGACTGGGAAGAATCCTCGGAGTACGCCTGGAAAACCTACCTCTCCGATTGCCAGCAATTACAGCGGGATGTGACCGATGTACAGAACGGGCGCAAGATGGCCATGGATGTCTTGCCCAACATCCAGGGCTTTCTGCGGACCATTACGGTACACCGCAAGAACCTGGCCCAGCCAAGCCTCAGCTCCCCCGATTACGCCCGTTGTGAAAGCATCGTCTCCCAAGCCAAAGACACAGTGGCCAAGGGCAGTGCTGAAAACGACGAGGCGATGGATCAGCATTTCCGCCAAGCCCAGACCGAGCACCTGAACTCCCCGGAATACAAACGTGCTCGCTCTCTGGGCTTCACCGACGTCGGCGAAATCGGCGAGCTCGACCAGCACGCCGAACTGGATGGCGAAGCAAATCTGAAGACCTTGATGATCACAGTCGATTTTGGCTGCGGTCGCCATTTCCGCGCCGCGCATTACGTCAAACCCTACGTGGTGTACACCGTCCATCGTTCGGACGGCAGCTGCGGCGTCTACAAGCACGTCGCCGTGCTGGGCGGTGAAAAAGTGGAGCGAGGCGACTTTATTGATGAAGAAGGGATTTTTCAGTACGTGGGATGGAAGAAGTTGGCCGGTGCGGATGGCTTTCCCATCGACGTTCGAGTCGTAAAAGCGCTGAAGTAACCCGCTAGTTTTCTCTGGCGCTTGATGGCTGGCGATAACGCCAGCCCAACCACCCACAATGGCGAAAATGCACTGAAAACTCGCTGCCCACCGCAATACCCTGTAGGAGCTGGCTTGCCAGCGATAGCGCCCACTCAGCCAACACAAATACCGAATCAGCCACCACCCTCACAAACCACCCCCACAGGCCTCAACCACTAACCCTCAGCCTTAGCCCCCGCCCGCTTGGACACCGGCACAAAAGCCCGATCCCGCGTCAGCACCTTCACCGCATCATCCACCAACGCCTTACTCATCGAAGTCAGATAATGCGCAGCCCAGGCGTGACGATCAGTGTCCCTGGCATAAGCAGCATCTTCAGTGAGCGTCTTGGCCAGGAATAGAAAATCGGAGGCCATGGACAACGCATCACCAAGAGGAACCCCGCGAGTGACATGAAACAGCGCTTGATCCGCGCAGTAGATCGCAGGCGTCAGGCCAATGGTTTTGAGTTCAATTTGGTCGGTCATTGGCCACCTCCGAGGAGGGAGAGGCAATGGGGGAGGGCGCTGCGTGATTGGGAATGGCGTAGAGGGGAAAGCCAAATTTCAAACGGATTTGTCTTGGTCATGGTCAACATCCTTGATTTGAGGAGCTGCCACGAGCCTTCTCACAGGCTTGGGTGGCAGCCGTGCGCGGGGTGAGAAACCGGCAATCAAGGCAACCGGTAGACCCGAAGGTCTCCCACGCACAGCCGCCATAAAGCCTTATCGCAGACGAAAAAAAACGCCACGACAGGTTTTGGGGCGCTTTGCGCCTTGATTGTTTCGGGCTCTCACACCCGGTCGCTGAATTGGCAGCGACGCGGCGAGATTAACGCGCAGGCCTTGCTACTGCAACCCTTGAAAGCTTCAACTGTAGTCCTGGCCTAGGTTATTGTTTAGGTAAGGTGGGCGCTAGCTACGCGTCTTTTTTTCAGATTATTTTGTGAAAATTGAAAGAGGTCGGAATGGAAGCGGCAATTAGTGTTTATGAGCAATATTGTGAGCAAGTTCGACACCATCAAGATGAGCGCCGCGCAATTGCGAACACACTAACTGTAGTTGTTGGCGCTTTGGTTGCCGTTGCAGCCATAGATCAACGGTTGGATAAACAGGATTTCCCCATAATTTTGGCATTTATTGTCATTGGACTATTTGGTGCGATGTGCATGGTTAAATGCCATGGTCTCATCAGGTTTTACAAACAAATGGCATCGACAATGGCTTTGCATATTGGAGGGGGAGGGGGAAGTAGTTTTGATGTTGTACAGCTTGAAGAGAGTGTGAGAATCAGCGAGCCCGCTTTTTGGAGGCGGATCGATAAAGTAAGGCTTTGGTATCTGTGGTCGTTGTTTTTTGTGTTTGTCATGTTGGTGGGAGTAATGCTCCTATTTGCTCTTCCAACGGACGGTTGGATTTTGTTAAATAGATATAAATGAAATTGAAGTATTTTATTTGATCTTTTTTTCTATTGCGTTCTAGAGTTTTTTTGGTTGTTTTTATTTTCAATGGGTTCGATGATTTATTGCTCTTTCGAAAATAAATCTGTCCCCTTTTCGTGCAACTCATCCTCGAGCTGCGTCGCTGCAGGCTTCCCGCACGCAGTGGCTAGTCTGTGGGTACCAGAGCAGGGAAGTCTGCAGTCCCACGCGTAGCGTGGGAGAGGTCAACCCTCAATCAAAACTGCTTTGATGCGCTGGAGATGCGCTGGTACTTACGCAGCTGCCGGTTAACGTTGCGGATATCCAGAAAGAATATCTCTGCGCTGCGCCAGATCAGCATCCACGCGGTGACGGTAACAACTCCCACGGGGATGGTGCCCTCAATGCCCAGAGCCGTGCCTGCCAGCACCAAGGCTAGTGCCAAGCCCAGGAGCGTCAGTGCTACCAGCCGCAGGGTGCGAATATCCCCTCTGAGTTGTTCGCTCTTTTCCGCAAAGGTATTGCTGATGGCTTGCTGAAGGCGTTCTCGCTCACCTTCCGGGCAGCGGATCTGCAGGCTCAGCTCGGGGTGGTACCAGGCGCTATCTGACAGATAGTCCACCAGTGCGGGGCTTAGCTTGGGGTTGTCCGGCGAGGCAAACGGGTTGAGGTAATCGTGGCTGATCGTCAGATCGATTTTTTTAGTCATAACGAACCTTTAGCTGGTTGAGTTGTAAACGGAGGCTTTAGTGTTCGTGGTAAAGCTAGTTGCAAGACAGCTGCTTTGCTTAAACGGCAGTCGCACGAGCTTTTTGTAGGAGCGGAATCACCCGCGATGCGTTGGATGAATGTGTGCCGCGACCATTTCTATAAGCGCTGATCGTTATCAAGCTCCGCGTGGTGGACAGCAGGCAGCTGGCGGCGCATGCGCAGATAAGGGTTAGAGGCAGCTATTGGCCGGTTTCTGCCTCTCGCGACAGGCAGAGATCGGCCAAAAGCAGCCGCCGACGTTCTTAAAGTCGCGCTTTGCAATATCTCGCATTAGCTATCGATTGGTGCGCCACCATTTGATAAATAGGGGCTGCACGCCAGGGAGTCTTGTTTAGCCCCCAAGAGTAACAACCTCGCGCATGTGGCTTGGCGGGACGTTATAAAAACGAGCCCACGCTCGACGCAACTGACGCGCCGATGCGAACCCAGCGCGCTCGGCGACCGTTTCGATATCAAGCCGCGAGCCGGTTAGCAACTCTCGCGCCAAGGCTATGCGCATGCGATTGATGTACTCCGCAACACTCATGCCCGTGTGCAGATTGAATAGCCGTGAAAGATTGCGTGGGCTCGAACCCGTTACGTGCGCTAGTGTCTCGACCGACCAGTCTCGCGTTGGCTCTTGGACGACAGCATCTTGTGCACGGTGTATGGCTGGATGAATATGACTACGCCCCTCGAGCCAAGGTGATAGCTGCGGATCAGCGCCGGCACGGCGCAGATAGACCACTAGGTATCGGGCCACCGCAAGCGCAACGGCATGACTGGTGTGCTGAGTCACGATGTGCAGCATCAGATCAATACCGGCCGTAATGCCAGCGCTCGTCAGCCGCTCGCCATCTTCCACATACAAACGATTTTCCTTCACCCGAGCAAGCGGCGCGGCGCTGGAGAGTTCTGCGATGCAGGCATGATGGGTCGTGCAGTCGTGGCCGTCCAAAAACCCGGCCCGGGCAGCCACGAGGGCGCCAGAACAGATCGATACCAATCGAATTCCGGGCCTGATTATCCGCCTGAGCCACTCGGCGATCGTGGATTCATGCATTGACGAAGCCACGTCTTCTTCTGAACCGACACAGTCGTCGCCTGGAAGTGAGGAGGCGCTGTCCAGTATGTGATCTGATGTCCCGGGCAGTACCACTAGAGCTCCACCCGGTATTAGGTCGGGCAACGATTCGATACCGTTGATACCCAACCCGATAGAACTTCTCACCGAAGGCACCGTGCCAACGTAGCGCACGCGATAATGCACGGCATCCTGCTCAACATTAGCCTTGAGTAGCACCTCGATAGGTCCGGCCACATCCAGAAGCAGGACGCGCGGCGGTACTACAACAATGACGTCAATCACAATCGGATGCCGCGCACAGGTAATCATGCGACTGCTGTTCCCCCTGGGCTAGGCAGTGCCTCTGCGGCCCCCGCTAGCGCCTCTTCGACAGTGGCAACCCGAACGAAGCGTCCACCCAGTACCAGTTTGGTTCGGGCATGCAGTTCATCAGCACTCCATTCGCGGCCAGCCTCGTCGGTCATTGGAAAGGTGAGCGTCGCTTCGCTGACGAAATCGACGTTGTAGCCCAAGTCATACGCGTGTCTAGCGGTGGTCTCACAGCACTGCTCGGTGCGTATACCCGAAATGATGACGCGGCGGACGCCATGCGTGTTCAGCCATACATCAAGGCCGGACCCCACCAGTGCACTGTGGCGCGGTTTCTTAAAGATAGCGTCGGGCTCAATGTTGAGCGGCGCCATGGTCGTGACAAGGCCAGACGCCTCCGAAAACGGACCTGTACCTTCCGCATGAAAAACTTGAAGCACTGGTATGCCGGCGGCTTTCGCGCCATCTATCAGCGGTTGCAGGTGAGAAAGAAAGGTCGGCAAGCTATTTTCGTTCCAGTAAGGAGCAGCGCGAAACGACTCTTGTACATCGATGACAATCAGTGCAGTTTTCTGAGCGGACATTATGGCATTCCTCAGCGGGTTAGTAGGGAACAAGGTTAGCCATGCTGTACAACGCCCGAAATGCCTGAGGTGGACCAAATCAGGACATTTCACGCCAATCAAAGTGGGATGCTATCAATGCCGGTGGGGATGAATCTGATCACGACGCAACAGTAGGCTAACAAGGGGAATCATTTTTTCTCGGTAAGTATCTATCGATTGGCTGCTCTTGGCCGATAGAAGACGTTCGTGTAGGGCAGTTATCAGCCGAACTGTGCTCCGGGTCGACCTCCAGGTTATGCCAGTCACGCGGAGGGCGTCGCTAACGCTGCAACCGTTGTGAAATGCGGAGGCTGGATTGGCGCAGCCTTAGGAGGGGGCACATCCTATAAGAAGGTTCGCGAAGTCTGTGCAGCAGGCAACATAGAAGCCTGTGAAAAGATCAAATACACCAAGGGCGGTAGCTTCATTAGGGGAGTGGCCGGTGGTGGTGCGACAGGTGTGGTGATGCAGTGGAGCGCCATAGCGCTGCTTTCCAGCACGAACGTGCTCGATGTTGTGGGTAAATCAGGAATACTAAAATGGCAAAAAGGGCCCGTCTGGACCCTTTCTCAGATGCGATGACCCTATTTTTTCAACCAGCTTTCAACCTCATCGGAACCGTGCTTGGTTTTCCACTCCTTTAGCGTATTGTGATTGCCGCCTTTGGTTTCGACCACTTCGCCAGTGTGAGGATTCTTGTATGTCTTCAGCTCGCGAGGTTTGCGTTTGCCAGTTGTTTGAACGGGGACTTGGCTGCGTGCGCTGCTTTGTGGGTCTAATAGGTTGACGATGTGTTTGAGGCTGAAACCGTACTGGGCGAGCAACTCACGGAGCTTGGTTTCGGAAAAGGGGACAAATTTATTATCGGATGAACAGGACAACCAATGTCGGCCCTGCTACGGGCGTTCCCGCTTTTTTTGGTCACTCCGTCATATCACTGGATATCTTTCAGATAATCCTTAAGCGCAACAATCGGCGCACCAATCAGCTCCATCGTCCGAACCCCGGCCACTTCCCCCGCCAACCTCCCCAACTCCCGCCCCAACGGCTTATCCACACCCCCAACAGCCTCCAGCGCCAACCCCACACACTCACCCACCTTCACCTGAATCCCCTCAACATCCCCCCGCCGCACCAGCAACTCAAACACATCCCGCTGGTAATCACCCATGACCAGATCATCCCGCAAAATCGGGCTCGAACCTTCCGTTTCATAAGCCAGTTTGAGGGAGAAGAGGGCGACGGTTTCCAGGTGTAATTCCATGGGGGAATCCTTGTGAAATGTTCCGGCGGTGCGGGTGGTGTGGAAGGGCAAGGGGCGAAAGCATCGCCAGCAAGCTGGCTCCCACAGGGTGGGTGGGGTGTCAGCCACTTTATCGCGGGCGAAAAAAAAGGCCTTGCTAAGCAAGACCTTTCTTAATGTTGGTGCCCCGAGGGAGACTCGAACTCCCACTCCTTTCGAAAACGGATTTTGAATCCGCCGCGTCTACCAATTCCGCCATCAGGGCTCAATGGCGGCGAAGTATAGAGATGAGATTACCGTCGGTCAATCAGGTACATAGAGAATTTTCACTATTTCGGCTAGACTTCCGGCCCCTGCTAGACGAACCCCATCATGCGCGTTGCTGACTTTACTTTCGAACTCCCAGATTCGCTGATTGCCCGCCATCCTTTGGCCGAGCGTCGCAATAGTCGCCTGTTGACCCTGGATGGGGTCAGCGGCGCTTTGGCACACCGTCAATTCACTGATTTGCTGGAGCATTTGCGCCCCGGCGATTTGATGGTGTTCAACAATACCCGGGTGATTCCGGCGCGACTGTTTGGCCAGAAGGCTTCCGGCGGCAAGCTGGAAATCCTGGTGGAGCGGGTGCTGGACAGTCATCGCGTGCTGGCCCATGTGCGCTCCAGCAAGTCGCCCAAGCCGGGGTCGAAGATCCTCATCGACGGCGGTGGCGAGGCCGAGATGCTGGCGCGGCACGATGCGTTGTTCGAACTGGGCTTTGCCGAAGAGGTGTTGCCGCTGCTCGACCGCGTCGGGCACATGCCGCTGCCTCCTTATATAGATCGCCCGGATGAAGGCTCGGACCGCGAGCGTTATCAGACCGTGTACGCCCAGCGCCTGGGCGCGGTGGCGGCGCCGACGGCGGGGCTGCATTTCGATCAGCCGTTGCTGGAGGCGATTGCCGCCAAGGGCATCGAGACGGCGTTCGTGACCCTGCACGTCGGCGCCGGCACGTTCCAGCCGGTGCGCGTGGAGAAGCTCGAAGACCACCACATGCACACTGAATGGCTGGAAGTCGGCCAGGACGTGGTCGATGCCGTGGCTGCCTGCCGCGCTCGCGGTGGTCGCGTGGTGGCGGTGGGGACCACCAGCGTGCGTTCCCTGGAAAGCGCCGCGCGCGATGGCGTGCTCAAGCCGTTCAGCGGCGATACAGACATTTTCATTTACCCTGGCCGGCCGTTCCATGTGGTCGATGCCCTGGTCACCAACTTCCATTTGCCTGAATCCACGCTGTTGATGCTGGTTTCGGCATTCGCCGGTTATCCCGAAACCATGGCGGCCTACAAGGCTGCGGTCGACAACGGGTACCGCTTTTTCAGCTACGGTGATGCGATGTTCATCACGCGTAATCCTGCGCCGACTGCCCCTAAAGAATCGGGCCCAGAGGAAACTGTATGAGTCGCACCTGTCGTATGTCTTTCGAGCTGCTGGCCACTGATGGCAAGGCTCGTCGCGGTCGTTTGACCTTCCCGCGCGGTACCGTCGAGACCCCGGCCTTCATGCCGGTGGGCACGTACGGCACGGTCAAGGGCATGCTGCCACGGGATATCGAGGCGACCGGCGCTGAGATCATTCTGGGTAACACCTTCCACCTGTGGCTGCGCCCGGGCACGGAAGTGATCAAGAAGCACGGCGACCTGCACGATTTCATGCAGTGGAAAGGCCCGATCCTGACCGACTCCGGCGGTTTCCAGGTGTTCAGCCTGGGCGCCATGCGCAAGATCAAGGAGGAGGGCGTGACCTTCGCTTCCCCGGTCGACGGCGCCAAGGTGTTCATGGGCCCGGAAGAGTCGATGCAGGTCCAGCGTGACCTGGGCTCCGACATCGTGATGATTTTCGACGAATGCACGCCGTACCCGGCTGATGAAGACGTCGCCCGCATCTCCATGGAGTTGTCCCTGCGTTGGGCCAAGCGTTCGAAAGAAGCCCATGGCGACAACACGGCGGCGCTGTTCGGTATCGTTCAGGGCGGCATGCACCAGGACCTGCGCATGCGCTCCCTGGAAGGCCTGGACAAGATCGGCTTCGATGGCCTGGCCATCGGCGGTCTGTCGGTAGGCGAACCGAAGCACGAAATGATCAAGGTGCTGGATTATCTGCCGGGCATGATGCCGGCTGACAAACCTCGTTACCTTATGGGCGTTGGCAAACCCGAAGACTTGGTTGAGGGTGTGCGCCGCGGTGTGGACATGTTCGATTGCGTGATGCCAACCCGTAATGCCCGCAATGGGCATCTGTTCATTGATACTGGCGTGCTGAAGATCCGAAACGCGTTCCATCGCCATGATGATTCGCCGCTCGATCCGACCTGCGATTGCTATACCTGCCAGAACTTCTCACGCGCTTATCTGCATCACCTGGACAAGTGCGGCGAAATGCTGGGAAGCATGCTCAATACCATCCATAACTTGCGTCATTATCAAGTGCTTATGGCTGGTTTGCGCGAGGCTATTCAACAGGGTACATTGGCCGCCTTTGTCGATGCCTTCTACGCCAAACGCGGGTTACCTGTTCCGCCTTTGGACTGAGTTTCCTGACCCCAAGATTCAACATTTGCAACTGGAGTGCTAAATGAGCTTTTTTATCTCTAATGCCATGGCTGACGCTGCTGCACCTGCTGCTGCGAGCCCAATGGGTGGTGGTTTCGAGTGGATTTTCCTGGTCGGCTTCCTGGTCATCTTCTACCTGATGATCTGGCGTCCACAGGCCAAGCGCGCCAAAGAGCAGAAGAACCTGCTGAGCAGCCTGCAGAAAGGCGACGAAGTTGTGACCACCGGCGGCATCGCTGGCAAGATCACCAAAGTGGCTGACGATTTCGTTGTTCTGGAAGTTTCCGACACTGTCGAAATGAAATTCCAGAAAGGCGCCATCGCCGCCACGCTGCCAAAAGGCACGCTCAAAGCGATCTAAGTTTCAACTTCATATTCAATCGACGGGGCGCGCAAGGCGCCCCGCGTCATAAACGGGCGGCGTGATGCTGAACAAATATCCTCTGTGGAAATACATTCTGATCCTGGCGGTGCTGGCGGTCGGTCTGATTTATTCCGCTCCCAATCTTTATCCTGATGACCCGGCCATTCAGGTCAGCGGTGCAAGCACTGCGCTGCAGGTCAATCAGGCTGATCTGGATCGTGTGAGCGCTGCGCTCAAGGAATCCGGGATCAACGTCAAGGCTGCCACGCTGGCAGAGGGCGGCAAGGGTGGTCTGATTCGCCTGACCAAGGCTGAAGACCAGCTGCCGGCCAAAGACGTCGTGCGCAAGGCATTGGGTGATGACTACGTCGTCGCGCTGAACCTGGCACAAACCACCCCGCCATGGCTGCGCAACCTCGCTGCGCACCCGATGAAGCTGGGTCTGGACTTGTCCGGTGGTGTGCACTTCCTGCTGGAAGTGGACATGGACAAAGCCCTCGACGCACGCCTGAAAGTCTACGAAGGCGACGTCAAGAGCCTGTTGCGTAAAGAGAAACTGCGTTATCGCAGCCTGCCACAGCTCGATGGTGCCATTCAGCTGGGCTTTACTGATGAAACTGTCCGCGAACAGGCCCGCAGCCTGATCCGCAAGAATTTCAACGATTTCGACATTGTTCCGGCCGACCTCAATGGTCAACCGGTACTGCGTCTGGCGATGACCCCGGCCAAGCTGGCGGAAATCCGCGAATACTCCATCAAGCAGAACTTGACCACGGTACGTAACCGCGTCAACGAGCTGGGTGTTGCTGAACCGATCGTCCAGCGTCAGGGCGCCAACCGCATCGTGGTTGAGCTGCCGGGCGTGCAGGACACCGCCGAAGCCAAGCGTATCCTCGGTAAAACAGCCAACCTCGAGTTCCGTCTGGCTGCCGAGCCTGGTGCTTCGAAAGCCACTTCCGAAACCTTCGAATTCCGCGAGGGCAATCGTTCGGCGCAGATCGAGCGTGGCCTGATCATCACCGGCGACCAGGTAACCGACGCCAAGGCTGGCTTCGACGAGCACGGCAGGCCGGAAGTGAACATTCGTCTGGATGGCCACGGCGGTGAGCTGATGAGCCGTGCGACCCGCTCGAACGTTGGTCGCAGCATGGCGGTGATCTTCATCGAGCAGCGTCCGGTGACCACTTACACCAAGCAAGTGGTCAACGGCGTCGAGAAAGATGTGCCGGTTCAGACCTTCAAGGAAGAGAAGAAGATCATCAGCCTGGCGACCATTCAGTCGCCGCTGGGTGCTCAGTTCCGCATCACCGGCCTGAACGGCCAGGGCGAATCGTCCGAACTGGCGCTGCTGCTGCGTGCCGGTGGTCTGGCTGCACCGATGTACTTCGCTGAAGAGCGCACCATCGGCCCGAGCCTGGGTGCGGACAACATCACCAAAGGTATCGATGCATCGCTGTGGGGCATGCTGTTCGTCTCGCTGTTCATCATCGCCATCTATCGCTTCTTCGGCATCATCGCCACCGTCGCACTGGCGGTGAACATGGTGCTGCTGCTGGCCCTGATGTCGCTGCTGGGTGCAACGCTGACCCTGCCGGGTATCGCCGGTATCGTATTGACCATGGGTATGGCGGTCGACGCCAACGTGCTGATCTTCTCGCGGATTCGTGAAGAAATCGCTGCGGGCATGACTGTGCAGCGGGCAATCAACGAAGGCTTCGGCCGGGCATTCACCGCGATTCTCGACGCCAACCTGACAACCTTGTTGGTCGGCGGGATTCTCTTTGCCATGGGCACCGGCCCGGTCAAAGGCTTCGCAGTGACCATGTCCCTCGGGATCTTTACCTCGATGTTCACGGCCATCATGGTGACCCGCGCGATGGTCAACCTGATCTTCGGCGGTCGTGACTTCAAGAAGTTGTGGATTTAAGGGGCTGCCATGTTACGTACAATCAACTTCATGGGCGTTCGCAACGTTGCGTTCGGCGTCACATTGTTCCTTACGGTGCTGGCCTTGTTCAGCGTCGCCACCAAGGGCATGAACTGGGGCCTGGACTTCACCGGCGGTACGCTCATCGAGCTGACCTACGAGCGTCCTGCTGACGTCTCCAAGGTGCGTGAGCAACTGGTGAGCGCCGGTTATAACGATGCCGTCGTGCAGAACTTCGGTGCGACCACCGATTTGCTGGTGCGCATGCCAGGCGAAGACCCGCAACTGGGTCATCAGGTGGCCGAGGCCTTGCAGAAGGTTGGCGGCGAGAACCCGGCGACGGTCAAGCGCGTTGAGTTCGTGGGCCCGCAGGTGGGTGAGGAGCTGCGCGACCAGGGCGGCCTCGGCATGCTGATGGCGCTGGGCGGCATCCTGATCTACCTGGCTTTCCGCTTTCAGTGGAAGTTTGCAGTCGGTGCCATCGTCTCCCTGATCCACGACGTGATCGTGACCATCGGTATCCTGTCGTTCTTCCAGATCACCTTCGACCTGACGGTGCTGGCGGCGGTACTGGCGATCATCGGTTACTCGCTCAACGACACCATCGTGGTATTCGACCGGGTTCGTGAGAACTTCCGTGTGCTGCGCAAGGCCAGCCTGATCGAGAATATCAACATCTCGACCACGCAAACCCTGCTGCGGACCATGGCGACGTCGATCTCCACTTTGCTGGCGATCGGGGCGCTTTTGTTCTTTGGTGGCGACAACCTGTTCGGCTTCTCTATCGCCCTGTTCATCGGTGTTCTGGCGGGTACTTACTCGTCGATCTACATCGCGAACGTGGTGCTGATCTGGCTGAACCTGAGCACTGAAGACCTGATTCCTCCGGCGAATACCGAGAAGGAAGTCGACGACCGTCCTTGAAGGAAGTTTCCTTAAGCGATGTAGTCCAAAAAGGCGCGAGTTGAACTCGCGCCTTTTTTTATGCTCCAAGGCTGGGAGAAGCGCGGACATGTTCCGCGGGTGATGGTCAGGAGGTTCATGTGAACAAGTCGATGCTGGTTGGTGCGGTATTGGGTGCTGTCGGTGTGACTGCCGGGGGTGCTGTGGCCACCTACAGCCTGGTTAAAGATAACGGTCCCGAGTACGCGCAAGTGCTCGCCGTTGAGCCGGTCAAGACACAAATCAAGACTCCACGTGAAGTGTGCAAGGATGTAACTGTCACTCGGCAGGCGCCGGTGAAGGATCAACATCAAATCGCCGGTACAGTGGTAGGTGCGCTGGCAGGCGGCTTGCTGGGCAACCAGATCGGCGGCGGCACCGGCAAGAAGATTGCCACGGTTGCGGGCGCGGTCGGCGGTGGTTATGCCGGTAACAAGGTTCAGGAAGGCATGCAGGAGCGTGACACCTACACCACGACTCAGACCCGCTGTAACACGGTGAATGACATCAGTGACAAGGTCGTGGGTTACGACGTTCGGTACTCGCTGGATGGCAAGGAAGGCAAAGTGCGGATGGATCGCGATCCGGGTAACCAGATTCCGGTCGACAAGGAAGGCAAGTTGATCCTGTCGCAGAACGAACCGGCTCAGTAATGAGCACTGCTTAAAAAGAAGCACCCTTCGGGGTGCTTTTTTGTGCCTGAAATGGCGATTTGTAAGCGCCGCTGAAACCTGTGGGAGCGGGCTTGCCCGCGATGACGGTATCACTTGCGCCATATGCGGCGACTGATCCACCGCTATCGCGGGCAAGCCCGCTCCCACAGGGATTTATTGTGTTTTCAAGGTTGAATTCCAGGCATAAAAAAAGCACCCCGAAGGGTGCTCTTTTGTCGCTGGAAGCTTAGCGCTTCAGCGAGGCCGGCAGGTGCGGCTGGATCGCCGTCAGGACTGCCTTGAAGCACTTGGTGTTACCGGCAACGACGTGGCCTTTTTCAAGGAAGTCGTGACCACCGGTAAAGTCGCTCACCAGGCCGCCTGCTTCTTGAATCAGCAGGGCGCCTGCCGCCATGTCCCACTCGGACAGGCCCGACTCCCAGAATGCGTCGAAACGGCCGGCAGCCACGTAGGCCAGGTCCAGGCTCGCGGAGCCAGCGCGGCGGATGCCGGCAGTCTGGCCAACCAGGGCGCGGAACATGCCCAGGTAGTTGTCGAGGTTGTCCATTTGGTCGTCACGGAACGGGAAGCCGGTACCCAGAAGGGCGCCGTCGAGGCTGGTGCGGCCGCTGACGCGCAGGCGACGACCGTTCAGTTGAGCGCCGCGACCACGGCTGGCGGTGAATTCTTCCTGGCGAACCGGGTCCAGAACAACGGCGTGCTCAAGACGACCGCGGTATTTGCAGGCGATGCTGACAGCGAAGTGAGGAATGCCGCGCAGGAAGTTGGTGGTGCCGTCCAGTGGGTCGATGATCCACAGGTACTCTTCGCCTTCGATGCCGGAACCGGCGTGCAGGCCAGTCTCTTCACCCAGGATCGAGTGGTTCGGGTAAGCCTTGCGCAGGGCGTCGATGATTTTCTGTTCAGCGGCGCGATCCACCTCGGATACGTAATCCTTGGCGTCTTTTTCGTCGACCTTGATGGTATCCAGGCGCTCGATGGAGCGGAAGATCAATTCACTGGCGCTGCGGGCGGCGCGCAGCGCGATATTCAGCATGGGCTGCATGGATGTGTCACCTAAGGTTGTTAAAGAAAGCCGGGCATTCTATCAGAAAGTTTCTACAGGAGAAGGACGACGTTCGCTTTCATGGCTTAACGGTAGCTCTCGCTGTAAGATTCCGCTCCCGATTATTGTGTTCGAGAGCGCCTCCCTTGCTGCAAAACATTCGTGTCGTCCTGGTCAATACCAGCCATCCGGGCAATATCGGCGGGGCTGCGCGTGCCATGAAGAACATGGGGCTGTCGCGACTGGTGCTGGTCGAGCCTCGTGTGTTCCCGCATCACGAAGCCGATGCCCGTGCTTCCGGTGCGGGTGACATCCTTGAAAACGCGCAAGTCGTCGCCACTTTGGAAGATGCTTTGGTCGGCTGCAATCTGGTGCTCGGCACCAGCGCCCGCGACCGGCGGATTCCCTGGCCGTTGCTCGATCCCCGCGAATGCGGAACGAAAGTGGTCGAAGAAGCCGGGCAGGGCGCCCAGATCGCCCTGGTGTTCGGTCGTGAAGATTCCGGCCTGACCAACGAAGAGCTGCAGCGATGTCATTATCACGTGCACATCCCGTCAGACCCTGAATTCAGCTCGCTGAATCTTGGGGCAGCGGTGCAGGTGTTGAGTTATGAAGTGCGCATGTCCTGGCTGGCGGCCCAAGGTCAGCCAAGCAGGGTCGAGAAGGAAGAAGTGGCATCGGTCAAAAGCGCTGAGCTGGCGACCATGGATGAGCTTGAGCGATTCTATGAGCACCTGGAGCAAACCCTAGTGGCCATCGAGTTCCTCGATCCGGAAAAGCCACGGCACTTGATGGCGCGCCTGCGCCGGTTGTACGGACGCAGCTCGGTCAGCCGGGCGGAAATGAATATATTGCGTGGCATCCTCACGGAAACCCAAAAAGCGGCCCGTGGTGAGCTTCTAAAGCGGAAGGATTAATGATGTTCGAGCGTTTGCGTGAAGATATCCAGAGTGTTTTCCATCGTGACCCGGCGGCGCGTAACGCTTTTGAAGTCCTGACTTGCTACCCCGGCATGCACGCCATCTGGATTCACCGTTTGTCGGCGATGCTATGGCGCGCGGACCTGAAATGGCTGGCGCGGCTGGTGTCGAACTTCGGTCGCTGGTTGACCGGGATCGAGATCCATCCGGGGGCCAAGGTGGGTCGTCGCTTCTTCATTGACCACGGCATGGGCATTGTCATCGGTGAAACGGCTGAAATCGGCGATGACGTGACCATTTATCAGGGCGTGACCCTGGGTGGCACCAGCTGGAATAAAGGCAAGCGCCACCCGACCTTGGGTGATGGTGTTGTGGTGGGTGCCGGCGCCAAGGTGCTTGGCCCGTTCACGGTGGGGGCGGGTGCCAAGGTCGGCTCCAACGCCGTGGTGACCAAGGAAGTGCCACCGGGCGCCACGGTGGTGGGTATTCCGGGGCGGATCATCGTCAAGCCTGACGAGGAGCAGGACGCCAAGCGCAAGGCCATGGCCGAGAAAATCGGTTTTGATGCCTACGGCGTGACTGAGGATATGCCGGACCCGGTGGCTCGAGCCATCAATCAGTTGCTTGACCATTTGCAAGCGGTCGACGGGCGGCTGGAAGGGATGTGCGGGGCGTTGAAGGACCTGGGTAGCAATTACTGTGCGAAAGATCTGCCTGAGCTGCGCGAAGAAGACTTCGCCTGTGTGAAGGACAAGGATCAGAGTCAGGCCGGCTAAACCGAGTCGATCCCTTCGTGAGCAGGCTCGCACATTGAAATGCATTTCAAATGTGGCGAGCCTGCTCACGAAGAACGATAACGCGGTACTGCTGGCTGTACATGTCCAGCCTTTGCTATGATGCGCCCGCTCTTTTGCGGGTAAACCTGACTAAAGTACTAGGTCTTATAGTTGACTTAAATACTCGGGAATTGCATACTCGCCCCATTCCGAACTCCGTGGTAATTGTCCATGCGACTGACTACAAAAGGCCGATACGCCGTGACCGCCATGCTCGACCTGGCGTTGCACGCGCAGCACGGGCCCGTGTCCCTGGCCGATATCTCCGAGCGCCAAGGCATCTCCCTGTCCTACCTCGAACAGCTTTTTGCCAAATTGCGCCGCAGCAATCTGGTGTCCAGCGTCCGCGGTCCGGGCGGTGGTTACCAATTGTCCCGCGACATGCAGGGCATCCAGGTCGCCCAGGTGATCGATGCGGTGAACGAATCGGTCGATGCAACCAAATGCCAGGGCCAGGGCGATTGCCATTCCGGTGACACGTGCCTGACTCACCACTTGTGGTGCGACCTGAGCCTGCAGATCCACGAATTTCTCAGCGGTATCAGCTTGGCTGACCTTGTAACTCGCCGTGAGGTGCAAGAAGTAGCCCAGCGTCAGGACCAACGCCGTTGCAACAGCAAGGCGCCACGCCTGGACAAGATTGAAGCGTCCGCCGTCGAATGACAGCCACAGAGCTAAGCGGCACGCCAGCCAGCCTGATTTAGGAGATAGTCCATGAAATTGCCGATTTACCTTGATTACTCTGCGACTACCCCGGTTGATCCGCGTGTCGCGCAAAAGATGAGTGAATGCCTGCTGGTCGACGGAAACTTCGGTAACCCGGCGTCCCGTTCCCACGTGTTCGGCTGGAAAGCTGAAGAGTCCGTCGAAAACGCCCGTCGTCAGGTGGCCGATCTGGTCAACGCCGATCCGCGTGAGATCGTCTGGACCTCCGGCGCCACCGAGTCCGACAACCTGGCAATCAAGGGTGCGGCACATTTCTATGCCACCAAAGGCAAGCACCTGATCACCACCAAGATTGAGCACAAGGCTGTCCTCGACACCATGCGCCAACTGGAGCGTGAAGGCTTCGAAGTCACCTACATCGAGCCTCGCACCGACGGTCTGGTCACTCCAGAGATGATCGAAGCCGAGCTGCGTGACGACACCATCCTGGTTTCGGTCATGCACGTGAACAACGAAATCGGCACCATCAACGACATCGCTGCGATCGGTGAATTGCTCCGTTCCAAGGGCATCCTGTTCCACGTCGACGCAGCCCAGTCCACCGGCAAGGTCGAGATCGACCTGCAGAAGCTGAAAGTCGACATGATGTCGTTCTCCGCCCACAAGACCTACGGTCCTAAAGGCATTGGTGCCCTGTACGTAAGCCGCAAGCCGCGCGTACGTATTGAAGCGACCATGCACGGCGGCGGTCACGAGCGCGGCATGCGTTCGGGCACCTTGGCCACGCACCAGATCGTTGGCATGGGCGAAGCTTTCCGCGTAGCCAAGGAAGACATGGCTGCCGAGAACGTGCGCATCAAAGCCTTGAGCGACCGTTTCTACAAGCAGGTCGAGCACCTGGAAGAGCTGTACGTCAACGGCAGCCTGACCGCCCGCGTTCCGCACAACCTGAACCTGAGCTTCAACTACGTTGAAGGCGAGTCGTTGATCATGGCGCTCAAGGACCTGGCGGTTTCGTCCGGTTCGGCCTGCACCTCGGCGTCCCTTGAGCCTTCGTACGTACTGCGCGCCCTGGGCCGCAACGACGAACTGGCACACAGCTCGATCCGCTTCACCTTCGGCCGTTTCACCACCGAAGAAGAAATCGACTACGCCGCGCAGAAAGTCTGCGAGGCCGTTACCAAGCTGCGCGCTCTGTCGCCGCTTTGGGACATGTACAAAGACGGTGTCGACATTTCGAAAATCGAGTGGGCGGCACACTGATTTCAAGTCGCCGCGAACCGGCCCCGCGCACCTTGGTGACGGGGCTTAAAGAGCGACTCTCTGATGAGTGAGGATTAAGAATCATGGCTTACAGCGAAAAGGTCATCGACCACTACGAAAACCCGCGCAACGTCGGCAAGATGGACGCGCAAGATCCTGATGTCGGCACCGGCATGGTCGGCGCGCCGGCTTGCGGCGACGTCATGCGCCTGCAGATCAAGGTCAACGACGCTGGCATCATCGAAGATGCCAAGTTCAAGACCTACGGCTGCGGTTCGGCTATCGCTTCCAGCTCCCTCGCCACCGAGTGGATGAAGGGCAAGACCCTGGACGAAGCGGAAACCATCAAGAACACTCAGCTGGCCGAAGAACTGGCCCTGCCGCCAGTGAAAATTCACTGCTCCGTACTTGCTGAAGACGCTATCAAGGCGGCCGTTCGCGACTACAAGCAGAAGAAAGGCTTGATCTGACTTTCAAGATTTGGCGACGAGTAAGGAGTCACCGATGGCTATCAGCATGACAGAAGCGGCTGCTCGACACGTGCGGCGCTCCCTCGACGGGCGCGGCAAAGGTGAAGGGATTCGTCTGGGTGTTCGCACCACAGGCTGTTCCGGCCTTGCCTACGTGCTGGAGTTTGTCGATGAGGTGGTTGCAGACGATCAGGTGTTCGAAAGTCACGGCGAAAAAGTGATTATCGACCCGAAAAGCCTGGCCTACCTGGACGGCACCGAGCTCGATTTCGTCAAGGAAGGGTTGAACGAAGGCTTCAAGTTCAACAATCCCAACGTACGCGGTGAATGTGGCTGCGGCGAAAGCTTCAACATCTGAGGCTTGTCGTGGGTACTCCTTGTCATTTCGCTTTATTTGAGCTGCAACCGAGTTTCGATCTGGACCTCGATCAGCTGGCTACGCGCTACCGTGAGTTGGCGCGCAGTGTTCATCCGGACCGCTTCGCTGACGCTTCCGAGCGTGAGCAGCGGCTGGCGCTAGAGCAATCCGCGAGCCTCAACGAGGCCTACCAGACGCTCAAGAACCCACCCAGACGCGCGCGTTACCTGCTCGCCTTGAATGGTGGTGAGCTACCGCTGGAGGTCACGGTGCATGATCCGGAGTTTCTTCTGCAACAGATGGAGTTGCGCGAAGAGCTCGAAGACCTGCAGGACAGCGCCGACCTCAATGGCGTTGCCGTCTTCAAGCGTCGCCTGAAGGCTGCCCAGGATGAACTGAACCAAAGCTTCGCAGCTTGCTGGAACGATGCCGCGCAACGCGAACAGGCCGAACGCCTGATGCGGCGCATGCAGTTCCTCGACAAGCTCACCTACGAAGTGCGCCAGTTAGAAGAGCGCCTCGACGATTAACCCAGTGCCGCTCCGGTCGCACGCCTGATATACAGATAAGTCCTGATAACGATGGCCCTACTGCAGATCGCCGAACCCGGCCAAAGTCCTCAACCGCACCAGCGTCGTCTGGCTGTGGGGATTGACTTGGGCACTACCAATTCGCTGGTCGCTGCGTTGCGCAGTGGTCTTTCCGAGCCTTTGGCTGACGCAGAAGGGCGGGTCATCCTGCCGTCTGCCGTGCGCTACCACGCCGATCGCGTCGAGGTTGGCGAATCCGCCAAACTGGCTGCCGCCACCGATCCCTTGAACACCGTGCTGTCGGTCAAGCGCTTGATGGGTCGTGGTCTGTCCGACGTCAAGCAATTGGGCGAGCAACTGCCGTACCGCTTTGTCGGTGGCGAGTCGCACATGCCGTTCATCGACACGATCCAGGGCCCGAAAAGTCCGGTGGAAGTGTCCGCCGATATCCTCAAGGTTCTGCGTCAGCGTGCTGAAGCGACGTTGGGCGGCGAACTGGTGGGCGCGGTGATCACCGTTCCGGCCTATTTCGATGATGCGCAGCGTCAAGCCACCAAGGATGCGGCCAAGCTGGCCGGTCTCAACGTGCTGCGTTTGCTCAATGAGCCGACGGCTGCCGCTGTGGCTTATGGTCTGGATCAGCATGCCGAAGGCCTGGTCGCGATTTATGACCTGGGTGGCGGCACTTTCGATATTTCGATTCTGCGCCTGACCGGCGGTGTCTTCGAAGTGCTGGCCACCGGAGGCGACAGCGCCCTGGGCGGCGATGACTTCGATCACGCCATTGCTGGCTGGATTATCGAGAGCGCCGGTCTGTCCGCCGATCTCGATCCGGGTGCGCAGCGTCAACTGCTGCAAACGGCCTGCGCGGCCAAAGAAGCGCTGACCAATGCCCCGTCGGTCGAAGTGGCCCACGGCAACTGGAAAGCCGAGCTGACCCGCGAAGCCTTCGATGCGTTGATCGAGCCAATGGTCGCGCGCAGCCTCAAAGCCTGTCGTCGTGCGGTACGTGATTCGGGCATCGAACTCGAAGACGTGCATGCCGTGGTCATGGTCGGCGGTTCGACTCGCGTACCTCGGGTTCGCGAAGCTGTCGCCGAAGCCTTCGGTCGCCAGCCGCTGACTGAAATCGACCCGGATCAAGTGGTGGCAATCGGTGCCGCGATCCAGGCTGATACGTTGGCCGGCAACAAGCGTGACGGCGGCGAACTGCTGCTGCTTGACGTGATTCCGTTGTCCCTGGGGCTGGAAACCATGGGCGGCCTGATGGAGAAGGTGATTCCGCGTAATACCACCATCCCCGTTGCCCGCGCCCAGGACTTCACCACTTATAAAGACGGCCAGTCGGCCATGGCGATCCATGTATTGCAGGGTGAGCGCGAGCTGATCAGCGACTGCCGTTCCCTGGCGCGCTTCGAGTTGCGCGGCATTCCAGCGATGGTGGCCGGTGCGGCGAAGATTCGCGTGACCTTCCAGGTCGATGCCGACGGTCTGCTCAGTGTCTCGGCCCGCGAGTTGGGTTCGGGTGTTGAGGCCAGCATCCAGGTCAAACCGTCCTACGGTCTGACCGACGGTGAAATCGCCAAGATGCTCAAGGATTCGTTCCAGCACGCCAATGACGACAAGGTTGCCCGCGTATTGCGCGAGCAGCAGGTCGACGCCCAGCGCCTGATCGAAGCGGTGCAGGCAGCTCTGGAGGCTGATGGCGAGCGCTTGCTGGATGCCGAAGAGCGCGTGGTCATCGATGCGCAGGTGCAGGAACTGACCGAACTGATGAAAGGTACTGATGGTTACGCCATCGAGCAGCAGACCAAGCGTCTGTCGCAAGTGACCGATGCCTTTGCTGCCCGCCGCCTGGACTCGACGGTCAAAGCCGCGCTGGCGGGGCGCAACCTGAATGAGATTGAGGAATAACGATGCCGCAGGTCATTTTTCTGCCACACGAGAAGTTCTGCCCGGAAGGCATGGTTGTGGAGGCTGAGCCTGGCATATCCATTCTCGAGCTGGCCCACGAACACCATATCGAGATGGAAAGCGCCTGTGGCGGCGTCTGCGCCTGTACCACCTGCCACTGCATCATCCGCGAGGGTTTCGACTCGCTGGAAGAGGCTGACGAGCTGGAAGAAGACTACCTTGATAAGGCTTGGGGTCTTGAGCGCGAGTCCCGTCTGGGGTGCCAGGCCAAGGTCGGTACCGAAGACCTGACCGTCGAAATTCCGAAATACTCGCTCAACCACGCAGCCGAAGCGCCGCACTGATTCAAGGAATTGTCATGAGTCTCAAGTGGACTGATGTGCTGGAAATCGCAATCCAGCTGGCTGAAAGCAAGCCCGACGTGGACCCTATGTCGGTCAACTTCGTCGATCTGCGCAAATGGGTGATGGAACTGCCCGAGTTCGACGACAAGCCTGAGCATTGTGGCGAGAAGATCCTGGAGGCCATTCAGGCCCACTGGATCGAAGAACGCGACTGAGCCACGCTGCAGGTTAGGCAATACCCAAGAACCCGCGTATAATTCGCGGGTTTAATTTTTCGCAAATTACCGTTTCTGGAGTTACACCATGGCTGTTCAACGTACTTTCTCCATCATCAAGCCTGACGCCGTTGCTAAAAACGTGATCGGCAAGATCACCACTCGCTTCGAAGACGCTGGCCTGCGCGTTGTAGCTTCGAAACTGAAGCAACTGTCCAAAGCTGAAGCCGAAGGCTTCTACGCTGAGCACAGCGAGCGCGGTTTCTTCGGTGACCTGGTTGCCTTCATGACTTCCGGTCCGGTTGTCGTTCAGGTTCTGGAAGGCGAAAACGCTATCGCACGCAACCGTGAGCTGATGGGCGCTACCAACCCTAAAGAAGCTGCTGCCGGTACCATCCGTGCTGACTTCGCTGAATCGATCGACGCCAACGCCGTTCACGGTTCGGACTCCGAAGCCGCTGCTGCTCGCGAAATCGCTTACTTTTTCGCTGCTACTGAAGTAACCACTCGCTAAGCATTGGCTTAAGAGTGAAGGTGAATCCATGACTACATCGACTGTAAAAACCAACCTGCTGGGGCTGACTCAACAGGAAATGGAAAAATTCTTCGACTCAATCGGGGAGAAGCGTTTCCGTGCCGGTCAGGTAATGAAATGGATTCACCACTTTGGCGTCGATGATTTCGACGCCATGACGAACGTCAGCAAGGCCTTGCGTGAAAAGCTCAAGGCTGTTGCTGAGGTCCGTGGTCCGGAAGTGGTCAGCGAGGACATCTCCAGCGACGGCACCCGTAAGTGGGTGGTGCGCGTGGCGTCCGGCAGCTGCGTCGAGACCGTGTACATTCCCCAGGGCAAACGCGGCACCTTGTGCGTTTCGTCCCAGGCAGGCTGTGCCCTGGATTGCAGTTTCTGCTCCACCGGCAAGCAAGGCTTCAACAGCAACCTCACCGCCGCCGAAGTGATTGGCCAGGTGTGGATTGCCAACAAATCCTTTGGCAGCGTCCCGGCAACCGTCGACCGTGCCATCACCAACGTGGTGATGATGGGCATGGGTGAGCCGCTGCTGAACTTCGACAACGTCGTTGCGGCCATGCATTTGATGATGGACGACCTGGGCTACGGCATTTCCAAGCGCCGTGTGACCCTGTCGACCTCCGGCGTGGTGCCGATGATCGATGAGCTGTCCAAGCACATCGACGTTTCCCTGGCGTTGTCCCTGCATGCACCGAATGACGCATTGCGTAACCAATTGGTGCCGATCAACAAGAAGTATCCGCTTAAGATGCTGCTCGAGTCGTGCCAGCGCTACATGTCGTCCCTGGGCGAAAAGCGCGTGCTGACCATCGAGTACACCTTGCTCAAGGACGTGAACGACAAAGTCGAGCACGCCGTGGAAATGATCGAGCTGCTCAAGAACATCCCGTGCAAGATCAACCTGATTCCGTTCAACCCGTTCCCGCATTCCGGTTACGAGCGGCCGAGCAACAACGCCATTCGCCGGTTCCAGGATCAGCTTCATCATGCCGGTTTCAACGTCACTGTCCGCACCACCCGTGGTGAAGACATCGACGCGGCGTGTGGTCAACTGGTAGGGCAGGTGCTGGATCGCACCCGTCGCAGCGAACGTTATATCGCCGTGCGTGAACTCAACGCCGACAACGATATGGCGCAGAACGCCGCGAAATAACCAAGAGAGGATCTCTATGTCCCTGCGCTTTGCGCTGCTTTTGCTATTGGCCAGCCTGTGTGCTGGCTGCGTGCTCTCGGGTGATTACAACCCGATGAAGACCAGCAAGGGCCGTGATGAAGCGCGCGAGGCCTATGTACAGCTTGGTATTGGTTATCTGCAGCAAGGCATGACCGAGCGCGCCAAAGTCCCATTGAAAAAAGCGCTGGAGCTCGATGGCTCCGACCCTGATGCCAATGCGGCGCTGGGGTTGGTGTTCCAGGCTGAAATGGAGCCTGAGCTGGCCGACGAGCATTTTCGCAAGGCGCTGTCTTCCCGTCCCACCGACGCAAGAATTCTCAACAATTACGGCAGTTTTCTGTTCGAGCAAAAGCGTTACAAGGAAGCCTACGAGCGCTTCGAACAGGCCACCGCCGATACCTTGTATCCTGAGCGTTCGCGCGTGTTCGAGAATCTCGGCATGACCGCTTCAATGCTCGGTCAACGTGAGTTGGCCCAGCAGCAACTGGAAAAAGCCCTGCGTTTGAATCGGCAACAACCACGCGCATTGCTGGAAATGGCTGAGTTGTCTTACGAAGACAGGCATTATGTGCCCGCGCGTGACTATTACGACCGTTTTAGCCTGCTCGCCGAGCAAAATGCACGTAGTCTATTGCTTGGCGTTCGGCTGGCCAAAGTGTTTGAAGATCGCGACAAGGCGGCCAGTTTTGGCCTGCAATTAAAACGACTCTATCCCGGTACACCGGAATATCAGCAATACCTGTCGGAGCAATGATGAAAGCGGCGCATCCTGAAGTTGTAGCAGCGAATCGCGTAAATCCCGGTGAGACCTTGCGCCAGGCCCGCGAAACCAATGGCTGGTCGCTGGCCGAAGTGGCCCTCAAGCTCAACCTCACCGTCAATTCCCTGAGTAATCTGGAAGCCGGTGCATTCGACAAGCTGCCAGGGCACACCTTCGCCCGTGGCTATATTCGCGCCTATGCCAAATTGCTCGGCATGGACCAGGCCGTTCTGGTTCAGCAATTCGACCAATCCACCGGTACCGACTCCCAAGGCAGCTCCGTGCATAGCCTGGGCCGTATCGAAGAGCCGGTGCGGGTTTCCCACACTATTTTGCGCATCGTCAGCCTGCTGTTGCTGGTGGCGGTGATTGGTGGTGGTTTTGTCTGGTGGCAGGATCAAACCGCACTGCGCACCAAGGACCTGATTGGCCTCACCCCGGAACACGTTGAAGTCGAAGGCGCCGATGGCACTACCCAGATTCATCCGCTGGACGAGCCGGAAGACCAGGCTGTCGTGGAAGGTCAGGCTGAAGGCGAGACTGCACTGGCGTTGCCGCAGGCCGAGACTTCGGCAGAGGCGCCGGCTGAAACTTCGATAACCGCACCGGCTGCGCCGACTGCAACAGCGCCTGCCGCGCCTGTTCAAAACGCCGCTCCGGTTGCCACCACCCCGGCAGCACCAGCCACTCCGGCCCCTGCTGTTCCGGCCGCACCCGCTCCAGTTGTGACGGCTCCTGTTGTACCGAGCACGCCCGCGCCAGCCCCGGTGACTACTGCACCTGTTGCCGGTCAAGGCCAGGTACAGATTCAATTCACGGCCGATTGCTGGACGCAAGTGACCGACGGTAGCGGCAAAGTGCTGTTCAGCGGTCTCAAGCGTAAAGGCGACAATGTTTCCGTCAGCGGCAAACCGCCGTTCGCTGTACGTCTGGGTTATGCCCGTGGCGCACAGCTCAGTTACAACGGTCAGGCGGTTGATGTTGCTCCGTTCACCAGTGGCGAGACTGCTCGCCTGAAGTTGGGTCAATAAGTCATGCACGGCGAATCTCCAATCAAACGTCGCGAATCGCGCAAGATCTGGGTCGGTAACGTGCCTGTTGGCGGCGATGCGCCCATCGCTGTGCAGAGCATGACCAACAGCGATACCAATGATGTCGCGGCCACCGTTGCCCAGATCAATCGTCTGGAAGCGGCGGGTGTCGATATCGTGCGGGTTTCCGTCCCGGACATGGACGCTGCCGAAGCGTTCGGCAAGATCAAGCAACTGGTCAAGGTGCCCTTGGTTGCCGACATCCACTTCGATTACCGCATCGCATTGCGCGTCGCCGAACTCGGTGTCGACTGCCTGCGGATCAACCCGGGCAACATCGGTCGTGAAGACCGCGTGCGCGCGGTGGTCGATGCTGCCCGTGATCGCGGCATTCCGATCCGTATCGGCGTCAACGCCGGTTCCCTGGAAAAAGACCTGCAAAAGAAATACGGCGAGCCGACCCCGGCTGCGCTGGTCGAATCGGCCCTGCGCCACGTCGAACACCTTGAACGCCTGAATTTCCAGGACTTCAAGGTCAGCGTGAAAGCCTCCGACGTGTTCATGGCCGTCGAAGCCTACCGCCTGCTGGCGAAAGAAATCGTTCAGCCGCTGCACCTGGGGATCACCGAAGCCGGTGGTTTGCGTTCCGGCACAGTGAAATCTGCCGTGGGCCTCGGTATGCTGCTTGCCGAAGGGATTGGCGATACTATCCGCATCTCGTTGGCGGCCGACCCGGTCGAGGAAGTGAAAGTCGGCTACGACATTCTCAAATCCCTGCACCTGCGCTCCCGTGGCATCAACTTCATCGCCTGCCCGAGCTGCTCGCGGCAGAACTTCGATGTGGTCAAGACCATGAACGAGCTGGAAGGGCGCCTCGAAGACCTGCTGGTGCCGCTGGATGTCGCGGTGATCGGTTGCGTGGTCAACGGCCCGGGTGAAGCCAAGGAAGCCCATATCGGCTTGACCGGCGGCACGCCAAACCTGATTTACATCGACGGCAAGCCGTCGCAGAAACTGACGAACGACAATCTGGTGGATGAGCTTGAACGCTTGATCCGCCAGAAAGCGGCCGAAAAGGTCGAAGCTGACGCTGCCGTTATTGCGCGCGGCTGACCCTGACCGAAGAGCCGAACGAATTTAAGGATTTAAAGTGAGCAAGTCTCTGCAAGCCATTCGTGGCATGAACGACATCCTGCCCGAACAGACTCCCCTGTGGCGTCATTTCGAGGGCACCGTTTCGCGTTTGCTGGATAACTACGGTTACAAGCAGATCCGCATGCCGATCGTCGAGTTCACCGAGCTGTTCAAGCGCTCCATCGGTGAAGTGACCGACATCGTCGAAAAAGAGATGTACACCTTCGACGACCGTAACGGCGATTCCCTGACCCTGCGTCCTGAAGGCACGGCGGCGTGCGTGCGTGCGGTGCTCGAGCACGGCATCACCGGCGGTGGCCAGGTCCAGAAGCTGTGGTACATCGGCCCGATGTTCCGCCACGAGCGTCCGCAGAAAGGCCGTTATCGCCAGTTCCACCAGATCGGTGTCGAAGTGTTCAACCTCGACGGTCCGGACATCGACGCCGAGCTGATCGTGCTCACCTGGCGGCTGTGGGGCGAGCTGGGTATCCGTGACGCGGTCAAGCTCGAACTCAACAGCCTGGGCACCAGCGAATCCCGTGGTCGTTATCGCGAAGCACTGGTCGAGTTCCTGTCCGGTCACCTGGACAAACTGGACGAAGACAGCCAGCGCCGCCTGAAGACCAACCCGCTGCGGGTCCTGGACACCAAGAACGCCGATACCCAGGCGATTCTGGTCGATGCGCCGAAAATGGCCGACTACCTCGACGACGAATCCCGCGTGCACTTCGAGGGCCTCAAGGCTCGCCTGGACGCTGCCGGCATTCCTTACGTGATCAACCCTAAGCTGGTTCGCGGGCTCGATTACTACAGCAAGACCGTATTCGAATGGGTCACCGACAAGCTTGGCGCCCAGGGCACCGTGTGTGCCGGTGGTCGTTACGACGGCCTGGTCGAGCAGATGGGCGGCAAGCCGACTGCCGGCGTTGGTTTCGCCATGGGCATCGAGCGTCTGGTGCTGTTGCTGGAAACCCTGGAGCAGATCCCTGAAGAGATCTCCCGTCAGGTCGACGTCTACCTGTGCGCCTTCGGTGAAGAAGCCGAGCTGGCCGGTCTGGCCCTGGCCGAGCGTGTACGTGATCAATTACCCAACCTGCGCCTGCAAGTGAATGCCGGCGCCGGGAGCTTCAAAAGCCAGTTCAAGAAAGCCGACAAGAGCGGTGCGCTGTATGCATTGATCCTCGGTGACGACGAGATGGCCCAGCAAGTGGTAGGTTTCAAACCCCTGCGTGGCCAGGGCGAACAACAAAGCATTGCCTGGGATGCGCTTGCCGCTCACCTGGCCACCTGCGTCGTGCAGGGTTGAAGCTGTCTAAACAGCCGATTTAGCGATTAAGGAGTATTGGGGTGTCGAGTACCGAAGACGAACAGCTGGCGGATTTGAAGGATTGGTGGTCACGCAACGGCAAGCCCCTGGTCACTGGTGGCCTGTTGGCGCTGGTCATCGTGTTCGGCTGGCAGGCGTTCCAGAAGTATCAGAGCAACCAGTCGCAAGGCGCCTCGATGCTCTATCAGCAATTGCTGGAAACCACGCTGACGCCTGATGGCAAGCCTGATGCGGCCCGTGTTTCCGATCTGGCCGGCAAGCTCAACAGCGAGTTCGGCGGCAGCGCCTACGCGCAGTACGGTAGCCTGTTCGTGGCGAAAGTCGCTGTCGACAGCGGCAAGCTCGATGACGCAGCCAGCGAGCTGAACGCCATTGTTGCCAAGCCAGCCAACCCGGCGCTGGGCGAAATCGCCCGTCAACGCCTGGCGCAAGTGCTGGCCGCGCAGAACAAGGCCGATGAAGCCCTGAAACTGCTCGAAGGCGATGCCGACAAGGCGTTCCTGGCTACTCGTGAAGAACTCAAGGGCGACCTGCTGGTGCAGTTGGGTCGTACCGATGAAGCACACGCGGCGTATCAAAAAGCCAAGGCGGCACTGTCGGATGAAGCGGCGGTGGGTGGCCTACAAATCAAGCTGGACGATCTGGCCAAAGGGGATGCGTGACGTGATCCGTTGGAAACATGCAGCATTGCTGGCTCTGGCCATTCTGGCCGCGGGTTGCAGCAGCAACAGCAAGAAAGAATTGCCACCGGCCGAGTTGACCGACTTCAAAGAAGAAGTGGTCTTGCAGAAACAGTGGAGTCGTTCGATCGGTGACGGTCAGGGCGAAACCTACAACATGCTGGTCCCTGCGGTCGATGGCGATACCATCTATGCCGCCGACGTGACCGGGGTGGTGATGGCACTGGATCGCAGCAACGGCGACGTCAAGTGGAAGAAAGATCTCGAACTGCCTGTTTCCGGCGCCGTTGGCGTGGGTTACGGGCTGCTGACGATCGGTACGATCAAGGGTGAAATCGTTGCCCTGGACGCCATCAACGGCGAAGAGAAATGGCGCGCTCGCGTGTCCAGCGAAGTCCTCGCGCCACCGGCCAACAACGGTGACGTGGTGGTGGTTCAGACCCAGGACGATCGTTTGATCGGTCTGGATGCCGCGACCGGCAACCAGCGCTGGTTGTACGACAGCACCCCGGCGGTACTGACCCTGCGTGGCACCAGTGCGCCGATCGTCACCAACCGCCTCGCGGTGGCTGGTCTGTCGACCGGTAAAGTGGTCGCTCTGGACATTTCCAACGGCGTGCCGGTGTGGGAACAGCGTGTAGCGGTCCCGCAAGGTCGTTCGGAGCTGGAACGTGTTGTCGACATCGACGGCGGCTTGCTGCTGTCCGGCGGTACTTTGTATGTCGCCAGCTACCAGGGTCGCGTTGCGGCACTGGACCTGGAAAGCGGTCGTCAGCTCTGGCAGCGTGATGCTTCCAGCTATGCCGGTGTCGCCCAGGGTTTCGGTACCGTTTATGTGAGCCTGTCTTCGGGCACCGTTGAAGGCATCGACGAGCGTTCCACCAGCGCATTGTGGAGCAACGACTCGCTGGCCCGCCGTCAACTGTCGGCTCCGGAAGTGTTCTCCAGCTACGTTGCAGTCGGTGACCTGGAAGGTTACCTGCACTTGCTGAGTCAGGTGGACGGTCGTTTCGTCGGCCGCGAACGCATCGACAGCGACGGCCTGCGTGCCCGTCCGCTGGTGGTGGGTGACACGATTTATGTCTATGGCAACAGCGGCAAACTGGAAGCCCTGACCATTAAGTAAAGGTTTGACTATGCTTGGGGTTAATCCCCAAGCGGCCCCGTTCCGTGGGGCTCGCAGCGCTTACAGGCGCTGCCCCGAGCACCAGCCGCTGCCTCGCAGCGGCTTTTGTATTTTCTGAAATAACGAAGTGGAGAGCCGCATGGTTCCCGTAATCGCCCTGGTGGGCCGACCGAACGTCGGCAAGTCCACCTTGTTCAACCGCCTGACCAGGACTCGCGACGCCATCGTTGGCGACTTGTCCGGTTTGACCCGTGATCGCCAATACGGTGAGGCCAAGTGGCAAGGGCGTTCCTACATTCTGGTCGACACCGGCGGTATCTCCGGTGACGAGCACGGTATGGACGAAAAAATGGCCGAGCAGTCGCTGCTGGCCATTGAAGAAGCGGATGTTGTTCTGTTCCTGGTAGATGCCAAGGCCGGTTTTACCGCCGCCGACCAGATGATCGCCGAGCACTTGCGCAAACGTAACAAGCGTTCCTACGTGGTTGCCAACAAGGTCGACAACATCGACCCTGAAATGGCTCGCGCCGAATTCGCTCCGTTGGGCATGGGCCACGCGATTCCAATCGCCGGTGCGCACGGCCGTGGCATCACCCAGATGCTGGAAATCGCCTTGAGCGACTTCCCGAAAGACGAAGAAGAGCCGGAAGACGGCGAGGAAGAGATCGTTGCCGAAGGCGAGGAAGCCAAGCGCATTCCTGGCCCTAGCGAAAAAGACGGGATCAAGATCGCCATCATCGGTCGTCCGAACGTTGGCAAATCGACCCTGGTCAACCGTATGCTCGGTGAAGACCGGGTTATCGTCTATGACCAACCCGGCACTACGCGCGACAGTATCTACATCCCGTTCGAACGGAATGAAGAGAAGTACACGCTGATCGACACCGCCGGTGTGCGCAAGCGCGGCAAGATTCACGAAGAAGTCGAAAAATTCTCCGTGGTCAAAACCCTGCAGGCGATCAAAGACGCCAACGTGGTGATCTTCGTGATGGACGCCCGCGAAGGCGTTGTGGATCACGACCTCAACCTGTTGGGCTTTGCCATCGAGTCGGGTCGTGCGCTGGTTATCGCGATCAACAAGTGGGACGGCATGACGCCGAGCGAGCGCGACTTCGTGAAGGTCGAGTTGCAGCGTCGTCTGTTCTTCGTTGACTACGCCGACATCCACTTCATCTCGGCACTGCACGGCACCGGCGTGGGCAACCTGTACGCATCCGTTCAGAACTCGTTCAAGTCCGCGGTTACCCGCTGGCCAACCAACCGCCTGACCCAGATCCTGGAAGATGCAGTTGGCGAGCACGCGCCGCCGATGGTCAACAACCGCCGGATCAAGCTGCGCTATGCCCACCTGGGTGGCGCGAACCCGCCGATCATCGTGATTCACGGTAACCAGATCGAGAAAGTGCCGAAGTCGTACGTGCGCTATCTGGAAAACACTTACCGTCGTGTCTTGAAGCTGGTCGGCACGCCGATCCGCATCGAGTTCAAGGGCGGCGAGAACCCGTACGAAGGCAACAAGAACTCGCTCACCGACCGTCAGGTCAACAAGAAGCGTCGCTTGATGTCGCACAACAAGAAGGCCGACAAGAAGCGCCGCGACAAGCGCTGACATTTCTGCAGGAGCCGGCTTGCTGGCGATGGCGTCACCGCGGTTCATCTGAATTACCGCAGTGACAGGGTCGCCAGCAAGCCGGCTCCTACAGGCCTCGGTCATAAGGAGGGCGCTCACTGGAGCGCCCTTTTTCATGCCTGTCGTTTGGGCTATCCTCGGGCTCTCCCGCGCCGACGTAGAGCCGGGTGTAGAGCAGGGAATCACCGATGATCACCAGTAAGCTGCCGAATGTCGGCATCACTATCTTCACTCAGATGTCTCAGCTCGCGGCGCAAACCGGGGCGATCAACCTGTCCCAGGGCTTTCCGGATTTCAATGCCCCCCAGGCCCTGTGCGATGCGGTCGGGCGTCACGTTGCCAATGGCCACAACCAGTATTCACCGATGACCGGGCTGCCGGCGCTGCGTCAGCAAGTGGTGGCGAAGATCGCCCGCAGCTACGGCATCCATGTCGATGCCGACAACGAAGTGACCATCACGCCTGGCGCCACCCAAGGGATCTTCTGCGCGATTCAGGCCGTTATCCACAGCGGCGACGAAGTCATCGTTTTCGATCCGTGCTACGACAGTTACGAACCGGCCACGGAACTGGCTGGCGGGCGTTGCGTGCATGTGCAGCTCGGGCTGGACGATTTTTCCATCGATTTCCAGAAGCTCGCTGAGGCGATCACGCCACGCACGCGGATGATTGTTCTCAATACGCCGCACAACCCGAGCGGGGCGCTGATCAGTCGTGCCGAACTGGATCAGTTGGCGGATCTGATTCGTGGCCGCGACATTTACATTCTCAGCGACGAAGTCTACGAACACCTGGTGTTTGACAGCGTGTCCCACGTCAGCGTGTTGAATCATGAAGAGCTGTATCAGCGTGCCTTTGTGGTCAGTTCGTTCGGCAAGACCTACCACGTTACAGGCTGGAAAACCGGCTACGTGGTCGCGCCACCGGCGCTGACGTCGGAGCTGCGCAAGGTTCACCAATACGTGAGCTTCTGTGGTGTGACGCCACTGCAATACGCGTTGGCCGATTTCATGGCCGAACACCCGCAGCACGTTGAAGAGCTTCCCGCGTTCTATCAGGCCAAGCGTGATCTGTTCTGCGATCTGCTGGCGCCGTCGCGTTTCAGTTTCACCCGGGTGACTGGTACCTATTTCCAGTTGGTCGATTACTCGCAGATCCGCCCTGACCTCAATGACGTCGAAATGGCGCTGTGGATGACCCGCGAACACGGTGTGGCGAGCATCCCGATTTCGGTGTTCTACCAGACACCACCTGAAGGCCAGCGCCTGGTGCGGCTGTGCTTTGCCAAACGTGAGGAGACCCTGCGTGAAGCAGCGGAAAAACTATGCGTGATCTGACTGCACTGCCGAACCTGACCGTTGCGTTGATTCAGACTTCGTTGGCGTGGCATGACCGCCAGGCCAACCTTGAGCATTTCGAGCTGTTGCTGGAGCAGGCTCGCGGCGCTGACTTGATTATCCTGCCGGAAATGTTCACCACCGGCTTCTCCATGGAATCGCAAACCCTTGCCGAGCCGGAAAACGGTCCGACCAGCAAATGGCTGCGGGCACACGCTTCGAGGCTTGATGCGGTGATCACCGGTAGCGTGATCGTTCAGGCCGCTGACGGCAGCCATCGCAATCGCCTGCTGTGGGCGCGGCCGGACGGTGAGGTGTTGCATTATGACAAGCGCCATCTGTTCCGCATGGCCGGTGAGCATAACCACTTCACGCCCGGCGAACGCCAGGTGCAGTTCGAGCTCAAAGGCTGGCGCGTGCGGCCGCTGATTTGCTACGACTTGCGCTTCCCGGTGTGGAGTCGTGATGCTCAGGACACCGACCTGCTGCTGTACACCGCCAACTGGCCGGGTGCGCGGCGCCAGCACTGGAACCGCTTGCTGCCGGCGCGGGCGATTGAAAACCTGTGCTATGTGGCGGCGGTGAATCGTATCGGCACTGACGGTAAAGGCTTTGCCTATACCGGTGACAGTCAGGTGCTGGATTTCCAGGGCGAGACGTTGCTCGGTGCGGGGGAGGCGGATGGTGTGTTCACGGTGGTGCTGAATGCGGCGGAACTGGCGGCGTATCGCAGCAGATTTCCGGCGAATCTGGATGCCGACACCTTCGAGTTCACCTGAGTTCGTCGTCGCCTGACCTGGCCTCTTCGCGGGCAAGCCCGCTCCCACAGGGTATGTGGGTGTACATAAAATTTGTGTTCACAACGGTCAACTGTGGGAGCGGGCTTGCCCGCGATGGGGCCTGAACAGGCAACGCATAACCCGCAGACAAACAAAAAGGCCCCGGGATTCGCACCCCGGGGCCTTTTGCATTTCTGCGAAGGCTTACGCCGCTTTCGCTTCCGGCTGGCTCAGCGAGCGGTTCAGCGCACTGAACAGTGCCTTGAAGCTGGCCGTGGTGATGTTTTCATCGATGCCCACGCCGTGCACCGCACGTTCACCGTTAACACGCAGTTCAATGTAGGCCGCTGCCTTGGCATTGGTGCCCGCGCCAATGGCGTGTTCGTTGTAGTCCATGATTTCCACCGGGATCGGCAGGCCGGCCACCAGGGCCTCCAGCGCACCGTTGCCCTTGCCGCGCCAGTGCAGGTTGGTTTCGCCCTGACCTTTGCTCGCCACTTCCACTTCGACGGCGCTGTTGCCGTTTTCTTCCTGCAGGCGATGGCTGACCAGCGCGTAAGGGGTGTTGGCTTGCAGGTACTCGCTGTGGAGCAGCGCGTGGATCTGCTGGGCAGTCATTTCCAGGCCCAGGCGATCGGTTTCACGCTGCACGACCTGGCTGAACTCGATCTGCATGCGGCGCGGCAGGCTGATGCCGTATTCCTGCTCCAGCAAGTAGGCGATGCCACCTTTGCCCGACTGGCTGTTGACGCGAATCACCGCCTCATAGCTGCGGCCAATGTCGGCCGGGTCGATCGGCAGGTATGGCACTTCCCACAACGCATCGGATTTCTGCTGGGCAAAGCCCTTGCGGATCGCATCCTGGTGGGAGCCGGAGAACGCGGTGTGCACCAGGTCGCCAACGTACGGGTGACGTGGGTGCACCTGGATCTGGTTGCACTCTTCGACGACTTTGCGCACGCCGTCGATGTCGGAGAAGTCCAGTTGAGGGTCAAGGCCCTGGGTGTACATGTTCAGGGCCACGGTCACCAGGTCGACGTTACCGGTACGCTCGCCGTTGCCGAACAGGCAGCCTTCGACACGGTCGGCACCGGCCATCAAGCCCAGCTCGGTAGCGGCAACACCTGTGCCACGGTCGTTGTGGGTGTGCAGGCTGATGATCACGCTGTCACGACGGTTGATGTGACGGCCGAACCATTCGATCTGGTCGGCATAGATGTTCGGAGTCGCGCATTCGACGGTGGCTGGCAGGTTGAGGATCATCTTGTGCTCAGGCGTCGGGTTCCAGACCTCGATCACCGCGTCACAGACTTCCTTGGCGAATTCCAGCTCGGTAGCGCTGAAGGTTTCCGGCGAGTACTCGAAGGTCCACTCGGTTTCAGGTTGCTGGGCGGCGTACTTGACGAACAGCTTGGCCGCGCTGACGGCGATTTCCTTGATCCCGTCCTTGTCCTGGTTGAAGACAATGCGGCGGAAAGAAGGGGAGGTCGCGTTGTACAGGTGAACGATGGCTTTCTTCGCCCCGCGCAGGGATTCGAACGTGCGCTGGATCAGGTCTTCACGGCCCTGGGTCAGCACCTGAATGGTGGTGTCGTCCGGAATGTGGCCGCCTTCGATCAAGGTGCGGACGAAGTCGAAGTCGGTTTGCGAAGCCGCCGGGAACGACGCTTCGATTTCCTTCACGCCGACCTGCACCAGGGTTTTCCAGAAGCGCAGCTTCTTGACGGTGTCCATCGGCTCGATCAGCGACTGGTTACCGTCACGCAGGTCGGAGCTGCACCAGATCGGCGCGGTGGTGATGGTTTTCGAGGGCCAGGTACGGTCCGGGATATCGATGGTCGGGAACGCGCGGTATTTCGAAGACGGGTCTTTGAGCATGCTCATCGGGAAATCCTTATTGTGTGGGCCGAAAAAAGGCGGCCTGCCGGTGGATCAAAATGTTCTGGGGTGGAGCGTAAGACGAGGCGCCGCGATTCAGCCCGGCAGTCGTGCGCTGACTAGGCACAAACTGCGGTGCTGGCGAAGCTGAATGAGGGTGTGAGAGGTTTTCATGCCTTCAACCCTAACCGCGGGGGTGAAGGTTGGCAAGCAGTCGAAAAAAATTGAGAGGAATACTCGTCGGGAGATCTTTGGCGCGATTTTATTGCTGCGATTAGTCTTGATCTTTGGGTTGTTTGCGCAAGGTTTGAACGATGCGCAATTGAAGAGGTAATGCTTCTGGACTGCCTTCTGTGTCTGTGAAATGGTCATCGCGAGCAACTCGCTGCCACAGGTTCGCGCAATCCCCGTGGGAGCGGGCTTGCCCGCAAAGAGGCCATCAGCCTCGGCGAGGATTCAAGGCTGAAACGCACCAATGAAGATGGCCGGATCCACCCGCGCATCATTCAGGCTGACGTTCCAGTGCATATGCGGCCCGGTCGCCCGGCCAGTCGCACCGACCTTGCCCACCACGCCACCGCGCGCCAGTTGCTGGCCGACCTTCACATCGATTTTCGACATGTGGCAAAACATGCTGATGAAGCCCTGTCCGTGATCGACAAACACCGTGTTGCCATTGAAGAAGTAATTGCCGATCAAAATCACCTTGCCGGCCGCCGGGGTCTTGATCGGTGTTCCAGCGCCCACGGCGAAATCCAGGCCGGAGTGAGGATTGCGCTCTTCACCGTTGAAGAAACGGCGCACGCCGAACTTGCTCGACAGCGGACCGTTGACCGGTTTATCCAGCAGCAGGTTGCTAGGGATGTTCGGGCTGAAGGTGCGATAGGCGGCAATCTGCTCGGCCAGTTCATGCTCGATGCGCTTGAGGTTGTCCGGGTTCGGATTGACCTGCTGGGTATTCTTCAGGGTGATGCGTTGTTCCGGGTATTTCTTGGCGCCGACCGTGAAGCTCAGGTGGCGTCCGCCGCTGCTGATGGACTGCGCGCCCGGCTTGACCGTCAGCGGTACGCCGACAATCGCCAGCCAGTTGTTCTGTTCCTTGACCACCAACACCGGTTTGCCCTGATAACTGGCTTTCGGCGCTTGCGCGGAGGCGCCCAGGTCGACGACGGCTACGCCGCCCGGCACCGGTTTATTCAACAGGCGGGTGATGTAGCTGTCGGCATGGGCGTTGAAGGTCAGGCACAGCAACAGCAGCGAAGCAAAAAAGCGAGGCATGGATCAGTCCAGTAAAGAAAGGGTGACGGGCGTCAGGTGATTGTCTTCGACCCGCACTTGCAGCTCGCCTTCACCCAGCTTGGCCTTCAGGCGCTGGCCGGTGTGGGTTTGGCCGGCGTTGCGGATCGCGTTGCCGCGCTCGTCGAGCAAAATGCTGTAGCCACGCCCGAGGGTCGCCAGCGGGCTGACCACGTGCAGCGTCTGCATCTGGCTTTGCAGTTGCAAGCGGCGGCTTTTCAAGCCCTCGCGGATGGCCCGGGGCAGGCGCTCGGCGAGGCTGTCGAGGCGTTGGCGCAGCATCGCCAGTTGCCGACCGGGATGTTGCCCGGCGAGGCGGGTTTCGAGGCGGATCAGCCGCTCGCGACGGGTATTGAGACTGCGTTCGAAGGCGCGGCGCATGCGCATGTCCAGATCGTCCAGGCGTTGCGCTTGCTGGCGCAGGCGTTCGCCGGGATGACGCAGGCGGCGCGAGATGCCTTCCAGGCGCAACCGGTCGCGCATCAGGCGATCACGCATGCGCATCACCAGCCGGCGATGCAGGCTTTCGACCCGGCGCACCAGATCACTGGAGTCCGGTGCCAGCAGTTCGGCGGCGGCGGAGGGCGTTGGCGCGCGCACGTCAGCGACGAAGTCACTGATCGAGACATCGGTTTCATGGCCGACAGCGCTGACAATCGGTGTTACGCAAGCGTCTACGGCACGGGCAACGGCTTCTTCGTTGAAGCACCAGAGATCTTCCAGCGAACCGCCGCCCCGGGCCAGGATCAACGCGTCGAAACCACGGGCATCCGCCAGTTTCAACGCGCGAACGATCTGCGCGGTGGCTTCGCGGCCCTGCACGGCGGTGGGGATCAGCGTCAGTTGAATCTGCGGCGCGCGGCGGCGAAATACGCTGATGATGTCGCGGATCACGGCGCCGGTGGGCGAGCTGATAATGCCGATCCGCTGCGGATGCGCTGGCAGCGGCACTTTGCGTTCGGCACTGAACAGGCCTTCGGCGCTGAGCTTTTCTTTCAGCGCATCGAAAGCCAGGCGCAACGCGCCATCGCCAGCGGGCTCGACCGTGTCGAGGATCAACTGGTAGTCGCCGCGTCCCTCGAACAACGAGACCTTGCCGCGAACCTTGACCGCCAGGCCATCCTTCAACGCCTGACGCACGCGCGCGGCGTTCTGCCGGAACAGTGCGCAACGCACCTGGGCGCCGCTGTCCTTGAGGGTGAAATACACGTGGCCGGACGCCGGACGGGCCAGGTTGGAGATTTCACCTTCGACCCAGATGTTGCTGAACACGTCTTCGAGCAGCACCCGCGCGCGCCCGTTGAGCTGGCTGACAGTCAGGACTTCGCGGTCGAGGCCGAGTCTTGCAAAGGGATCTTTAATCATGGGGCACAGTTTAAAGGCATTTGGTGATCAATCTCCAAGATCCGCCATCAATCCCTTGAGGGAGCGAGCTGGCTCGCGATGGCGGTCTGTATGGCGAATCCGTTATGAATGTGCCGGGCTCAACGCGAGCCAGCTCGCTCACACAAAAATACCTCGCCACAAATGAGCGCAAATCACTCAGTCGTTGTACTGATTCAACAACCGCTCAAGCCGTGCACTCAGGCGCCGTTTGATTTCGGTTTCGATGTGCGGTGCGAAGTCGTCGATCACGTCTTGCATGATCAATTGCGCGGCGGCACGCAGTTCGCTGTCGAGGTACAGCAGCGCATCGGCGTTTTTCTCGGCGCTCGGCGCCGGTTGAGCGGCGGGCTTGGCGGGAGGTGTCGGTGCGACGGTCGCAGCGGGTTCGCTGACGGTGTCGAACAACATCGGAATCTGTTCCTGGTCACCGTCCTCGACCGTGTCGGTCAGCAGGGGCGGTTGCAGGTTGTCATCGCCGAGCAATTGGCGGATCGACTCGAGGTCGTCCAGCAGGTGCGCGGACTGTTGCAGCGGTTTTGGAGTGTCCATCGGAATGCTCAGAGTCGCTGTAAACGGTGATCTTGCAGAGGATAGCCCTGTTCGCGGTAGAAACGGAAACTCTCCCGCGCGGCCTGGCGTATCGCCGGATCTTCAACCACCACTTCCGCCACGCGGGCGAAGCGTTGGGCGAAGGCCGGGACTTTCAGGTCGAGATTGACCAGCAAATCCTGATGTTGACCGCAATCATCGCCAAGTCCCAATACGATCAGGCTGTCCGGCTCGCTTTCAGCAGGGCCATGGGGCACGAAGCTTTCGCCCTTGAAGGTCCACAGGCGCGCATCGAGATCATCGCGCTGGGCGGCGTCGCTGCAATGCAGGTAGACGCGGTGGCCCATGCGCCAGGCTTTTTCGGTGAGCTTGCAGGCGAAGTCCAGGCGTGCCGAAGGATCGGCGCTGGGCAGGATATAGAAGTCGACTTTGGTCATTGCGGTTCCTGAGCCGGGGCGACGTCACTGGTGAGCAACGCCGCCCGGGATCATCGGTTTCAGGCCTTTGCGCGGTCCAGCAGGTATTGGGTCAGCAAGGGAACCGGACGGCCAGTGGCGCCCTTGTCCTTGCCGCCGCTGGTCCAGGCCGTGCCGGCGATGTCCAGGTGCGCCCAGTTCAGGTTCTTGGTGAAGCGCGACAGGAAGCAGGCAGCCGTGATGGTGCCGGCTTTCGGGCCGCCGATGTTGGCGATGTCGGCGAACGGGCTGTCCAGTTGCTCTTGGTACTCATCGAACAGCGGCAGTTGCCAGGCGCGGTCGTCGGCAGCCTTGCCGGCGCTGAGCAGTTGGCCGATCAGCTCGTCGTTGTTGCCCAGCAGGCCCGAGGTGTGGGAACCCAGCGCAACGATGCATGCACCGGTCAGGGTGGCGATGTCGATCACCGCTTGCGGCTTGAAGCGCTCGGAGTAGGTCAGGGCGTCGCACAGCACCAGACGGCCTTCGGCGTCGGTGTTGAGGATTTCCACAGTCTGGCCGCTCATGGTGGTGACGATGTCGCCCGGACGCGAAGCGTTGCCGCTCGGCATGTTCTCGGCGCAAGCCAGGATGCACACCAGGTTGATCGGCAGCTTCAGTTCGAGCACCGCGCGCAGGGTGCCGAACACGCTGGCGGCGCCGCCCATGTCGTACTTCATTTCATCCATGCCGGCGCCCGGTTTCAGGCTGATGCCGCCGGTGTCGAAGGTGATGCCTTTGCCGACCAGTGCGTACGGCTTCTCGGATTTCTTGCCACCGTTGTATTGCATGACGATCAGGCGCGGCGGCTGGGCGCTGCCCTGGCCGACGGCATAGAACGAGCCCATGCCCAATGCCTTGATCTTTTTCTCGTCGAGGACTTCGACTTTCAGGTCCTTGAATTCTTTGCCGAGGTCTTTGGCTTGCTCACCGAGGAAAGTCGGGTGGCAGATGTTCGGCGGCAGGTTGCCCAGGTTACGGGTGAAAGCCATGCCGTTGGCGATCGCGGTGGCGTGGGTCACGGCGCGCTGTACTTCAGCCTGTGCAGCCTTGATGGTCAGCAGGGTGATTTTCTTCAGGGCGCGGGGTTCGGCTTTCTGGCTTTTGAACTGATCGAACTGGTACTCGCCGTCCACCAGGGTTTCGGCCAGCAGACGGGTCTTGCCGTAGCTGTCGCGGCCCTTGACCACAACTTCGTCCAGCGCCAGCACGGCGTCGCTGCCGCCCAGGCCTTTGAGGGTGTTGAGGATGCCAGCGATGGTTTTACGGAACGGACGGTCGCCCAGTTCTTCATCCTTGCCCACGCCCACCAGCAGCACGCGTTCGGCTTTGAGGTTCGGCAGGCTGTGCAGCAACAGGCTCTGGCCGACTTTGCCGGTCAGGTCGCCGCGCTTCAGGACGGTGCTGATGGCGCCACCGCTCAGTTCGTCGAGTTGTTTGGCGACGGCGCCGAGCTTGCGGCCTTCGCTGACGGCGACCACCAGCGTGGCGGTCTTCAACGTTTCCGGGTTAACGCTTTTTACAACCAGTTCCATGTCCGGGTCCCTGAATTTGATGGTCAACACGCAAGCGCTCGACAATGTTGGGATGTCGCTCGCTTATAAATAGAAAGGCGCCGGTCGCGACCGGCGACGAAGGCCGCAGTTTGAACCTCGCTACCGGCGCCTGACAACCCTCGGTTGTATGATCTTCAGCGCTTTGACAGCCTGCGCAAGCGGTGCGAAGTGACAGGCGCGTTCAATCACAGGATAATGCGCCATCTTTTTTCGGCGGCTCTGCATTGCGGGCCGTCTGATATGTTTGCTTGTTTGGCCGCCTTAGCCTGACAACCCTGGAGTGTCTGGTTTGATCGTCTTCCGTTATCTATCCCGCGAAGTCCTGTTGACCCTGAGCGCCGTCAGCGCCGTGCTGCTGGTCATCATCATGAGTGGACGTTTCATCAAGTACCTCGCCCAGGCCGCTTCGGGCCAACTGGATCCGGGGTCGTTGTTCCTGATCATGGGCTTTCGCCTGCCGGGATTCCTCCAGCTGATCCTGCCGCTGGGCCTGTTTCTCGGGATTCTGCTCTCTTACGGTCGGCTGTACCTCGAGAGTGAAATGACCGTGCTGTCGGCCACCGGCATGAGCCAGCAGCGCCTGTTCCGCATGACCCTCTTCCCGGCCACGCTGGTGGCACTGGTCGTGGCATGGTTGAGCCTGAGCCTGGCGCCACAAGGGGCCAATCAGTTCCAGCTGTTGCTGAACAAACAGGACGCCCTGACCGAGTTCGATACCCTCGAGCCAGGTCGTTTCCAGGCACTGCGTGACGGAACCCGGGTGACCTACACCGAACAGTTGTCGGATGACCGCATCAATCTGGGCGGCGTGTTCATTTCGCAGAAAAACATCAATTCCGAGAAAAAGGATCGCGGGATTTCCGTGCTGGTCGCTGAAAAAGGCCGCCAGGAAATCCGCCCCGACGGTAACCGTTACCTGATTCTCGACAATGGCTACCGCTACGACGGTAACCCGGGGCAGGCTGATTACCGGGCGATCAAGTACGACGAATATGGCGTGCTGCTGCCCAAGCCGGATGTCAGTGACGAAGTGACCGACCGTGATGCGATGACCACGGCGTCCTTGCTTGGCAGTGATGACATCCGTTCCCGTACCGAATTGCAGTGGCGCCTGTCCCTGCCATTGCTGGTGTTTATCGTGACCTTGATGGCGGTGCCGCTGTCGCGGGTCAATCCGCGCCAGGGCCGCTTCCTCAAGTTGTTGCCGGCGATTCTCTTGTATATGGCTTACCTGACCATCCTGATTGCCGCTCGCGGCGCCCTCGAAAAGGGCAAGATTCCTCCGGCCCTGGGCTTGTGGTGGGTGCACGGGATATTCCTGCTGATTGGCCTGGGCCTGCTTTATTGGGAGCCTTTGCGCTTGAAGATGGCGAGTCGCCGCAGCGCGCTGGAGGTGGCCCGTGGTTAAGCTCGATCGCTACATTGGTAGCAGCGTGTTCATGGCGATCCTCGCGGTATTGGGGATCATCCTTGGCCTGGCGACCCTGTTTGCGTTCATCGACGAGATGGGCGATGTCAGCGATACCTACACCCTGCTCGACGTGCTGAGCTATGTACTGCTGACCGCGCCGCGGCGTCTGTACGACATGTTGCCGATGGCTGCACTGATCGGCTGCCTGATCGGCCTCGGCGGCCTGGCCAGCAACAGTGAACTGACCATCATGCGCGCAGCGGGCGTATCGATCGGGCGGATTGTCTGGGCGGTCATGAAGCCGATGCTGGTGCTGATGGTGGTGGGGCTGTTGATTGGCGAATACGTCGCCCCGGCCACCGAAAGCACCGCTCAGGCCAACCGTTCGCTGGCCCAGGGCAGCGGCGATGCGCAAAGTGCCAAGCATGGTCTGTGGCACCGCCAGGGCGACGAGTTCATTCACGTCAACTCTGTGCAGCCCAACGGCATTCTGTATGGCGTCACCCGTTATCGTTTCGACAAAGAGCGCCACATGTTGTCGGCGAGCTTTGCCAAGCGTGCGGAGTTCGACAAGGATCACTGGCAGTTGACTGAAGTCAACACCACTGTATTCCACGACAAGAGCACCGAAGTGGTGTCTGCGCCGGTCGAGCGTTGGGATGTGGCGCTGAGCCCGCAATTGCTGAGTACCGTCGTGATGTCGCCAGACTCGCTGTCGATCACCGGGCTTTGGGGGTACATCCATTACCTGGCTGACCAAGGTTTGAGCAATGGCCGCTACTGGCTGGCATTTTGGGTCAAGGTGTTGCAACCGCTGGTCACTGCCGCCCTGGTGTTGATGGCCATCTCCTTCATCTTCGGTCCATTGCGTTCGGTGACCCTCGGCCAGCGCGTGTTTACCGGTGTGCTGGTGGGGTTCACCTTCCGTATCGCCCAGGATTTGCTGGGGCCTTCGAGCCTGGTTTTCGGTTTCTCGCCGCTGTTTGCCGTGCTGGTGCCAGCCAGTGTCTGTGCCCTCGCCGGGTTCTGGTTGTTGCGTCGCGCCGGTTGATGGCCGCTTCTTGGACCCGCGGCTGATAAAAAACGCCTCTGTCGCAAGACCGGGGCGTTTTTGTACAAGCCGTCTGGCCTGCAAACGTGACGCTAGCACCGGGGATCAGGTACAATTCCCGGCTATTTTTCGGCGGGCTATGCCTGCAGCCTTTTTGAGTGTTGATCCGTGAGTGATTTGAGTCATATCCGCAATTTCTCCATCATCGCCCACATTGACCATGGCAAGTCGACGCTGGCCGATCGCTTCATCCAGATGTGCGGCGGCCTGGCCGAGCGTGAAATGGAAGCCCAGGTACTGGATTCCATGGATCTTGAGCGTGAGCGCGGGATCACCATCAAGGCGCACAGCGTTACGCTGTATTACAAGGCTCGCGATGGCGTCACCTACCAACTGAACTTCATTGATACTCCCGGTCACGTTGACTTCACCTATGAAGTGAGCCGTTCGCTGGCCGCCTGTGAAGGCGCGCTGCTGGTGGTCGATGCCGGTCAAGGCGTTGAAGCCCAGTCGGTTGCCAACTGCTACACCGCGATCGAGCAAGGTCTGGAAGTGATGCCGGTACTGAACAAGATCGACCTGCCACAGGCTGATCCGGACCGCGTCAAAGAAGAAATCGAAAAAATCATCGGCATCGATGCCACCGACGCGGTCACGTGCAGCGCCAAGACCGGTCTGGGCGTCGATGAAGTGCTCGAGCGCCTGGTGACCACCATTCCTGCGCCGACCGGCAACATCGAAGATCCGCTGCAAGCGTTGATCATCGACTCCTGGTTCGACAACTACCTGGGCGTTGTGTCCCTGGTTCGCGTGCGCCACGGCCGCGTGAAGAAGGGCGACAAGATCCTGGTCAAGTCCACGGGCAAGATCCACCTGGTGGACAGCGTCGGTGTCTTCAACCCGAAACACACCGCTACCGTTGACCTGAAGGCCGGTGAAGTAGGCTTCATCATTGCCGGTATCAAGGACATTCACGGTGCGCCAGTGGGTGACACCCTGACCTTGAGCTCCACGCCCGACGTCGACGTGCTGCCTGGTTTCAAACGCATCCAGCCGCAGGTCTACGCCGGTCTGTTCCCGGTCAGCTCCGACGACTTCGAAGATTTCCGCGAAGCGCTGCAGAAGCTGACCCTGAACGACTCGTCGCTGCAATACACCCCGGAAAGCTCTGACGCCCTGGGCTTCGGCTTCCGTTGCGGCTTCCTCGGCATGCTGCACATGGAAATCATCCAGGAGCGCCTGGAGCGCGAGTACGACCTGGACCTGATCACCACCGCGCCGACGGTAATCTTCGAGCTGCTGCTCAAGACCGGTGAGACGATCTACGTCGATAACCCGTCGAAGTTGCCGGATCTGTCTTCGATCGAAGACATGCGTGAGCCGATCGTGCGCGCGAACATTCTTGTGCCGCAGGAGCACCTGGGTAACGTCATTACCCTGTGCATCGAAAAACGCGGCGTGCAGGTCGACATGCTGTTCCTCGGGACCCAGGTCCAGGTGACCTACGACCTGCCGATGAACGAAGTGGTACTGGACTTCTTCGATCGCCTGAAATCCACCAGCCGCGGCTATGCTTCGCTGGATTACCATTTCGATCGTTACCAATCGGCTAGTCTGGTGAAACTGGACGTGCTGATCAACGGCGACAAGGTCGACGCCCTGGCGTTGATCGTGCACCGTGACAATGCGCACTACAAAGGTCGCCAGTTGACCGAGAAGATGAAAGAACTGATTCCGCGGCAGATGTTCGACGTGGCAATCCAGGCCGCCATTGGCGGGCAGATTGTGGCGCGGACAACCGTCAAGGCGCTCAGAAAGAACGTATTGGCCAAATGCTACGGTGGTGACGTCAGCCGTAAGAAGAAACTGCTGGAAAAGCAAAAGGCCGGTAAAAAACGCATGAAGCAGGTCGGCAACGTGGAAATTCCACAAGAAGCCTTCCTTGCCGTGCTCAGGTTGGATAGTTAGGTCCTATGTCACTAAATTTCCCGCTGTTGCTGGTCATCGCCGTGTTCGTCTGCGGCCTGTTGGCGTTGCTTGATCTGTTGATCCTGGCGCCGCGTCGTCGTGCCGCCATCGCTTCCTATCAGGGCAGCGTCAGCCAGCCGGATATGGTGGTGGTCGAGAAACTGAACAAAGAGCCGCTGCTGGTTGAATACGGCAAGTCGTTCTTCCCGGTGTTGTTCATCGTGCTGGTGCTGCGTTCGTTCCTGGTGGAACCGTTCCAGATTCCTTCCGGCTCGATGAAACCGACCCTGGACGTTGGCGACTTCATTCTGGTGAGCAAGTTTTCTTACGGGATCCGCCTGCCGGTGATCGACAAGAAAATCATCGAAGTTGGCGAGCCGCAGCGCGGTGATGTGATGGTGTTCCGCTACCCAAGCGATCCGAACGTCAACTACATCAAGCGTGTGGTGGGTTTGCCGGGCGACACGGTTCGCTACACCGCCGACAAGCGTCTGTTCGTCAACGGTGAGTCGATTGCCGAGAAACTGATCGGCTCCGAGCCGGGCACGCTGGGCAGTGCCGAGCTCTACAAGGAAAAACTCGGCGCCGCCGAGCACCTGATCCGCAAGGAAATGAGCCGCTACCGCGCAGCGCCGGACCATTCGTGGACCGTACCTGCCGGGCACTACTTCATGATGGGCGACAACCGCGACAACTCGAACGACAGTCGCTACTGGGATGATCCGAACATTCCCAAGGATCTGCTGGGCATGGTTCCCGACAAGAATATCGTCGGCAAGGCCTTTGCAGTCTGGATGAGCTGGCCGGAACCCAAACTCAGTCACCTGCCGAATTTCTCGCGGGTTGGCCTGATCAAGTAATCACACACGGCGCTGTTGAACACAGCGCCGAATGCATTTCTGGAACCGGCACAATCGGCACCCGATGCATGCAGCCAATGATATTCAGGACGTTATTTTTGAACACAGCGTTAATTGTCCCAGGCCTGCGCCAAATCCCGGCGGTGGCGGTGGAATCCAACCACGAACTCAGCGTGGGTAAACCGTGAGCGTCTCCTTAAGCCGTCTCGAGCGTCAGCTCGGCTACACCTTCAAGGATCAGGAACTGATGGTCCTGGCCCTGACCCACCGCAGTTTTGCCGGGCGCAACAATGAGCGCCTGGAATTCCTCGGTGATGCCATCCTCAACTTCGTCGCTGGCGAGGCGTTGTTCGATCGCTTCCCGCTGGCCCGCGAAGGCCAATTGTCGCGTTTGCGCGCACGTTTGGTGAAAGGTGAGACCCTGGCCGTACTGGCCCGTGGTTTCGATCTGGGCGAGTACCTGCGCCTGGGCTCGGGCGAGTTGAAAAGCGGTGGATTCCGTCGCGAATCGATTCTGGCCGATGCCCTCGAAGCGCTGATTGGTGCGATCTATCTGGATGCCGGCATGGAAGTGGCGCGCGAGCGCGTGCTGGCCTGGCTGGCCGGAGAGTTCGAGGGCCTGACGCTGGTCGACACCAACAAAGATCCGAAAACCCGCCTGCAGGAGTTCCTGCAGTCCCGTGGTTGCGAACTGCCGCGTTACGAAGTGGTGGATATCCAGGGTGAGCCGCATTGCCGGACGTTCTTCGTCGAATGCGAAATCATCTTACTGAATGAAAAAAGCCGAGGTCAGGGTGTGAGTCGTCGTATTGCCGAACAGGTAGCGGCCGCCGCAGCACTGATTGCCCTGGGTGTGGAGAATGGCAATGACTGATACAAACGCAACTCGCTGTGGCTATGTTGCCATCGTCGGCCGTCCCAACGTGGGCAAGTCCACGCTGCTGAACCATATCCTGGGTCAGAAGCTGGCGATCACCTCGCGCAAACCGCAAACCACCCGCCACAACATGCTCGGCATCAAGACCGAGGGTGATGTGCAAGCGATCTACGTCGACACCCCCGGCATGCACAAGGGTGGCGAGAAGGCGTTGAACCGCTACATGAACAAGACCGCTTCGGCGGCGTTGAAAGACGTCGACGTGGTGATTTTCGTGGTCGACCGCACCAAGTGGACCGACGAAGACCAGATGGTCCTTGAGCGCGTGCAGTACGTGACCGGCCCGTTGATCGTGGCTCTGAACAAGACCGACCGCATCGAAGACAAGGGCGAGCTGATGCCGCACCTGTCCTGGTTGCAGGAACAGCTGCCGAACGCACAGATCATCCCGATTTCCGCGCAGCACGGGCATAACCTCGATGCTCTGGAGCGCGTGATCGCCGATCACCTGCCGGAAAACGATCACTTCTTCCCGGAAGACCAGATCACCGACCGCAGCAGCCGTTTCCTCGCCGCCGAACTGGTACGCGAGAAAATCATGCGCCAGATGGGCGCCGAGCTGCCGTACCAGATCACCGTCGAGATCGAAGAGTTCAAGCAGCAGGGCAAGACCCTGCACATCCATGCCTTGATTCTCGTCGAGCGTGACGGCCAGAAGAAAATCATCATTGGCGACAAGGGCGAGCGTATCAAGCGTATCGGCACCGAGGCGCGCAAGGACATGGAGCTGCTGTTCGACTCCAAGATCATGCTCAACCTGTGGGTCAAGGTTAAGGGTGGCTGGTCCGATGACGAGCGTGCGTTGCGTTCGTTGGGCTATGGCGACCTGTAACACGTTCTCCGGATCAACAATGATCCCCTGTGGGAGCGAGCCTGCTCGCGATAGCGGTCTGTCAGTCAACGACTCTGTTGAATGTTAGGCCCCCATCGCGAGCAGGCTCGCTCCCACAGTGGTTTTGGGGTTGTCAGTCATGCCGTGCTCACTCATTGAGATCTGCGATTTCCATGTCCCAACCCATCCCTCAACCCGCCTATGTCCTGCACTCCCGCGCCTACCGCGAAAACAGCGCTCTGGTGGACTTCCTCACGCCGCAAGGTCGGCTGCGGGCGGTGTTGCGCAGTGCGCGGGGCAAGGCCGGGACGCTGGCGCGGCCGTTCGTGCCGCTGGAAGTCGAGTTCCGGGGCAAGGGCGAGCTGAAAAATGTCGGGCGCATGGAGAGTGCCGGCGTCTCCACCTGGCTCAATGGTGAAGCACTGTTCAGTGGTCTTTATCTCAATGAGTTGCTGATTCGTTTGCTGCCCGCCGAAGATCCTCATCCCGGTGTGTTCGATCACTATGCCGCGACCTTGTTGGCACTGGCCGAAGGCCGTCCGCTGGAGCCGTTGCTGCGATCGTTCGAATGGCGATTGCTTGATGATCTCGGTTACGGTTTTGCCCTGACCGCTGACATCCACGGCGAGCCCATCGCCTCGGACGGTCTCTATCGTTTGCAAGTGGATGCCGGGCTGGAGCGCGTCTACTTGCTGCAACCAGGGCTGTTTAACGGCACTGAATTGTTGGCCATGGCCGAAGCTGACTGGAGTGCGCCGGGTGCTTTGTCGGCAGCCAAACGCCTGATGCGCCAGGCGCTGGCGGTGCATCTGGGCGGTCGACCGCTGGTTTCCCGCGAGTTGTTTCGAAAGCCGTAAATTCCCCGTGTATGCTGTGCACCGAACTTTCTCTTCTTTCTGGAGCGCTTTCCGTGACCACCAGCACCCGCATTCTTCTTGGCGTGAACATCGACCACGTTGCCACCTTGCGTCAGGCCCGGGGCACTCGCTACCCGGATCCGGTCAAGGCTGCGCTGGATGCGGAAGAGGCGGGCGCCGATGGCATCACCGTGCACCTGCGTGAAGACCGCCGGCACATCCAGGAGCGCGACGTGCTGCTGCTCAAGGACGTGCTGCAAACCCGCATGAATTTCGAGATGGGCGTCACTGAAGAGATGATGCAGTTCGCCGAACGCATCCGCCCGGCGCACATTTGCCTGGTGCCGGAAACCCGTCAGGAGCTGACCACCGAAGGCGGTCTTGACGTGGCGGGGCAGGAAGCGCGGATCAAAGCTGCCGTGGAACGCCTGTCGAAACTCGGCTCTGAAGTGTCGCTGTTCATCGATGCCGATGAGCGGCAGATCGAGGCGTCGCGTCGTGTTGGTGCTCCGGCCATTGAACTGCACACCGGCCGTTATGCGGATGCCGAGACGCCGACTGAAGTGGCGCAAGAGCTCAAGCGCGTGGCTGATGGTGTGGCGTTTGGCTTGACCCAGGGCCTGATCGTCAATGCCGGCCATGGTTTGCATTACCACAACGTCGAAGCTGTGGCGGCGATCAAGGGCATCAACGAGCTGAACATCGGCCATGCGCTGGTAGCCCATGCGCTGTTCGTGGGCTTCAAGTCGGCGGTTTCGGAGATGAAGGCGCTGATTCTGGGGGCGGCGCTCAAAGGCTGACATCGGCGGCGCTACCATCGCTGGCAAGCCAGCTCCTAATCATGCGGGACCCTGTAGGAGCTGGCTTGCCAGCGACGGCGTTTTCAAAGGCAGCAACGCTTTAAAGTGGTGCTGGCTCTTGAGCCGGTTTGGACTTGTCGATCCCCGGTACGTGCAGGTTGCCCTCGGCGACCTGGTCGCCTTCAAGCTGCGGCTGCGTGACCCAGGTCAGGATGTCGTAGTAGCGACGGATGTTCGCCACGAAATGCACCGGTTCGCCGCCACGGGCGTAGCCGTAACGGGTTTTGCTGTACCACTTCTTCTCGGACAGGCGCGGCAGGATTTTTTTCACGTCCAGCCATTTATCCGGGTTCAACCCTTCCTTGGCCGCCAGTTTGCGCGCGTCGTCGAGGTGACCGCTGCCCACGTTGTAGGCAGCGAGGGCAAACCAGGTGCGATCCGGCTCCTGGATCGAATCGTCCAGTTGTTCCTTCACATAAGCCAGATACTTGGCCCCGCCCATGATGCTCTGCTTGGGATCGAGGCGGTTGGATACGCCCATGGCTTGCGCGGTGTTCTGGGTCAGCATCATCAGGCCGCGTACGCCGGTCTTGGACGTGACGGCCGGTTGCCACAGGGATTCCTGATAACCGACCGCCGCCAGCAGGCGCCAATCGACTTTCTCTATTTTGGCGTAGGCCTTGAAGTGCTTTTCGTACTTGGGCAGGCGTTGCTGCAAGTGTTGGGCGAAGGTGGTGGCGCCCATGTAGCCAAGCACGTCGACGTGTCCGTAGTAACGGTCTTTGAGCCGCTGCAGGGTGCCGTTTTTCTTGACCTTGTCGAGATAGTCATTGATCTCGTTGAGCAGGCTGTTGTCTTCGCCTGCCGCCACGGCCCAGCTCTGGTCGCTGGCGTCACCCAGGTCAAAGGCCACCCGAATGTTGGTGAAATACACCTGGTTCATCGCGACTTCGTTGGAGTCGACCAGGGTCAGGTCGATCTGGCCTTCGTCGACCATACGCAGCAGATCGACCACTTCAACCTGGTCGGACTCTTCGTATTCGATGCCGGGAAATTTCTTCTTCAGTTCCGCCAGTTGCCCGGAGTGGGTGCTGCCCTTGAGCACCATGATTTTCTTGCCTGCCAGATCCTTCGCGTCGGTCGGCCGCGACTGACCGTTGCGGTAGATGATCTGCGGGGTGACTTCCAGGTAGGAGTGGGAGAAGCGCACCTGCTTCTTGCGCTCTTCACTGCTGACCAGCCCGGCAGCCGCCAGCACCGGGCCATTGGGCTTGCCTACCTGGTTGAAAATGTCGTCGAGGTTGTCGGCGGTCTCGATCTTCAGCTCGACCCCCAGATCGTCGGCAAAGCGTTTCACCAGCTCGTATTCGAAGCCGGTTTCACCGTTGCGATCCTGAAAGTAAGTGGCGGGGCTGTTTCGGGTAATCACCCGCAGCACACCATCCTCCTTTACGCGCTCAAGCGTGTTGGGTTTATCAACACAGCCACCGAGCATCAGGAAGAGTCCGGTTGCGATCAGCCATTTGGCGTACCGCGGACGCAAAGCCGTTGGGGAAAACATCTGCGCAGTATACGCAAAGGACCACGAGCGCCATATCTCGACAGCGAAGGGCTTGTCTGCTAGAGATCACAAAACCGACCGAAACCCCGCAGGAATGGGGCTTGTCTGCAATTTGTTACAGTAAAAATAAGCTGTCTTCACCTCTCCGGTTAACCTGACTCCGGAGGCAGAAACACAGATTGATACCCGAGTGCAACCGTGCGTAGCGTTTCGGGTGATGTCGCGGGCTGTTTAGGCTAGAATGCACGGCCTCAAAGCACACCCCTTCCCGAGGCTGTCCCGAAGATGTTGATCCTGCGCGGCGCTCCTGCCCTTTCTGCCTTTCGCCACAGCAAGCTCCTTGAGCAACTGAGCCAGAAGGTTCCGGCTGTCAGCGGCCTGTATGCTGAATTCGCTCACTTCGCCGAAGTTACCGGCGTCCTGACCGGCGACGAACAGCAGGTGCTCGCGCGCCTTCTGAAGTACGGTCCAAGCGTTCCGGTCCAGGAGCCGACCGGTCGTCTGTTCCTGGTGCTGCCACGTTTCGGCACCATCTCGCCATGGTCGAGCAAGGCCAGCGACATCGCTCGCAACTGCGGCCTGACCAAGATCCAGCGCCTGGAGCGCGGCATTGCGTTCTACGTGGCCGGCCAGTTCAGCGACGCTGAAGCGCAACTGATCGCCGATGCGCTGCACGACCGCATGACCCAGATCGTCCTGGGCAACCTCGAACAGGCCGCCGGCCTGTTCAGCCACGCCGAGCCAAAACCGCTGACCGCGATCGACGTGCTGGGTGGCGGCCGCGCCGCGCTGGAAACAGCCAACACCGAGCTGGGCCTGGCCCTGGCGGAAGACGAGATCGATTACCTGGTCAACGCCTTCGTCGGCTTGAAGCGCAACCCGCACGACATCGAACTGATGATGTTCGCCCAGGCGAACTCCGAGCACTGCCGTCACAAGATCTTCAACGCCAGTTGGGACATCGACGGCGAGAGCCAGGAAAAAAGCCTGTTCGGCATGATCAAGAACACCTACGTGATGCACAGCGAAGGCGTTCTGTCGGCTTATAAGGACAACGCTTCGGTGATCGTCGGCTCCGTGGCCGGTCGTTTCTTCCCGGACCCTGAAACCCGCCAGTACGGCGCGGTGCAGGAGCCGGTGCACATCCTGATGAAAGTCGAGACTCACAACCACCCGACCGCGATTGCCCCGTTCCCGGGCGCATCCACCGGTTCCGGCGGCGAGATCCGCGACGAAGGCGCAACCGGCCGTGGTGCCAAGCCAAAGGCTGGCCTGACCGGTTTCACCGTGTCCAACCTGCAAATCCCTGGTTTCGAACAGCCGTGGGAAGTGCCGTACGGCAAGCCTGAGCGCATCGTTACCGCGCTGGACATCATGATCGAAGGCCCGCTGGGCGGCGCCGCGTTCAACAACGAATTCGGTCGTCCGGCCCTGACTGGCTACTTCCGTACCTTCGAACAATCGATCACCACGCCGCACGGTGACGAAGTTCGCGGTTACCACAAGCCAATCATGCTGGCGGGCGGCATGGGCAACATCCGTGAAGAGCACGTCAAGAAAGGCGAGATCGTCGTCGGCTCCAAGCTGATCGTGCTCGGCGGCCCGGCGATGCTGATCGGCCTGGGTGGCGGCGCCGCTTCCTCCATGGCTACCGGCACCAGCTCGGCTGACCTGGACTTCGCTTCCGTACAGCGCGAAAACCCTGAGATGGAACGTCGCTGCCAGGAAGTCATCGACCGTTGCTGGCAGCTGGGCGACAAGAACCCGATCAGCTTCATCCACGACGTGGGTGCCGGTGGTCTGTCCAACGCCTTCCCGGAACTGGTCAACGACGGCGACCGCGGTGGCCGTTTCGAACTGCGCAACATTCCAAACGACGAGCCGGGCATGGCCCCGCACGAAATCTGGTCCAACGAATCCCAGGAACGTTACGTTCTGGCGGTCGGCCCGGCTGACTTCGAGCGCTTCAAGGCGATCTGCGAACGCGAGCGTTGCCCGTTTGCCGTCGTCGGTGAAGCCACTGCCGAGCCGCAACTGACCGTGACCGACAGCCACTTCGGCAACAGCCCGGTGGACATGCCTCTGGAAGTGTTGCTGGGCAAAGCCCCGCGCATGCACCGTTCGGTGGTCCGTGAAAACGAGCTGGGCGACGATTTCGATCCGTCGACCCTCGACATCGCCAACTGCGTCGAGCGCGTCCTGCATCACCCGGCCGTGGCGAGCAAGAGCTTCCTGATCACCATCGGCGACCGCACCATCACCGGCCTCGTGGCCCGTGACCAAATGGTCGGCCCGTGGCAGGTTCCGGTGGCCGACGTTGCCGTCACCGCCACCAGCTTCGATGTCTACACCGGCGAAGCCATGGCCATGGGCGAGCGTACTCCGTTGGCGCTGCTGGACGCTCCGGCGTCGGGCCGCATGGCTATCGGCGAAACCCTGACCAACATCGCGGCCTCGCGCATCGGCAAGATCTCCGACATCAAACTGTCGGCGAACTGGATGTCGGCGGCCGGTCACCCGGGTGAAGACGCACGTCTGTACGACACCGTGAAAGCGGTCGGCATGGAGCTGTGCCCTGAGCTGGGCATCACCATTCCGGTGGGCAAGGACTCGATGTCCATGGCCACTCGCTGGAACGATGAAGGCGTGGACAAAGCCGTCACTTCGCCCATGTCGCTGATCGTCACCGGTTTCGCGCCAGTGACTGACATCCGTCAGACCCTGACCCCGCAACTGCGCATGGACAAGGGCACCACTGACCTGATCCTGATCGACCTCGGTCGTGGCCAGAATCGCATGGGCGCGTCGATCCTCGCGCAGGTTCACGGCAAGCTCGGCAGTCAGGCTCCGGACGTCGATGACGCCGAAGACCTGAAAGCCTTCTTTGCCGTGATCCAGGGCCTCAATGCCGACGGTCACCTGCTGGCTTACCACGACCGTTCCGACGGTGGTCTGCTGACCAGCGCCGTGGAAATGGCTTTCGCCGGTCACTGCGGCCTGAGCCTGAACCTCGACGGTCTGGCGGAAAGCTCCGCCGACATCGCCGCGATCCTGTTCAACGAAGAGCTGGGTGCCGTGATCCAGGTTCGCCAGGACGCCACCCCGGACATCCTCGCGCAGTTCAGCGCTGCCGGTCTGGGCGAGTGCGTGTCGGTGATCGGTCAGCCGATCAACAACGGCCAGATCAACATCACCTTCAACGGTGACACCGTGTTCGAAGGCCAGCGTCGTCTGATGCAGCGCCAGTGGGCCGAGACCAGCTACCAGATCCAGCGTCTGCGTGACAACGCCGACTGCGCCGATCAGGAGTTCGACGTGCTGCTGGAAGAAGACAACCCGGGCCTGAGCGTCAAGCTCAGCTACGACGTCAACCAGGACATCGCCGCGCCTTACATCAAGAAAGGCATCCGCCCACAGGTTGCCGTGCTGCGTGAGCAGGGCGTCAACGGTCAGGTGGAAATGGCGGCGGCGTTCGACCGTGCCGGTTTCAACGCGATCGACGTGCACATGAGCGACATTCTGGCCGGCCGTGTCGACCTGAACGAGTTCAAGGGTCTGGTCGCTTGCGGCGGCTTCTCCTACGGCGACGTGCTGGGTGCCGGTGAAGGCTGGGCAAAATCCGCGCTGTTCAACAGCCGTGCCCGCGATGCGTTCCAGGGTTTCTTCGAGCGTAACGACAGTTTCACCCTCGGCGTGTGCAATGGTTGCCAGATGATGTCCAACCTGCACGAGCTGATCCCGGGCAGCGAGTTCTGGCCGCACTTCGTGCGTAACCGTTCCGAGCAGTTCGAAGCGCGTGTGGCGATGGTGCAGATCCAGGAGTCGAACTCGATCTTCCTGCAAGGCATGGCCGGTTCGCGTATGCCGATCGCCATCGCTCACGGCGAAGGGCATGCGGAATTCTCCAGCGAAGAAGCACTGCTGGAAGCCGATCTGTCCGGTTGCGTGGCGATGCGTTTCGTCGACAACCACGGCAAGGTCACCGAAACCTACCCGGCCAACCCGAACGGTTCGCCACGCGGGATCACAGGTTTGACCAGCCGCGACGGTCGCGTAACGATCATGATGCCGCACCCGGAGCGTGTGTTCCGCGCCGTGCAGAACTCGTGGCGCTCGGAAGACTGGAACGAAGACGCACCGTGGATGCGCATGTTCCGTAATGCTCGCGTGTGGGTGAACTAAGAGCGCCATGTACAAGCTCAGCTTTTTTGTTCCCGACAGCCATGTCGAAGTGGTCAAAAGCGCCGTATTCGCTGCCGGTGGCGGTCGAATCGGTGCTTACGATCACTGCGCATGGCAGGTGTTGGGCCAGGGCCAGTTTCGTCCACTGGACGGCAGTCAGCCGTTCATTGGCGAAGCGGGGCAGGTCGAACAGGTCGAGGAATGGAAGGTTGAGCTGGTCGTGGCCGATGAGTTGATTCGCTCGGTGGTGGCGGCTCTGAAACAGAGCCATCCCTACGAGACACCGGCGTATGAGGTGTGGCGGTTGGAGGATTTCTGATTCTCTGGCTGCTGAAATGAGAAACCCGCTGAGAGTGATTTCAGCGGGTTTTTTATGGCCTGTTATTTTGTGGTGAAGGTCCGGGCCTCATCGCTGGCAAGCCAGCTCCCACAGGTTTTGTGGCGATCACATGATCTGTGAGCAACCCTGAACACTGTGGGCGTTGGCTTGCCAGCGATGGCGGCCTGTCAGGCACCGAGGATCTAGACCTTGGCACTCACCTCACTGCGATTCACCAACGCTTCCAGCGCATCACTCAAGCTCGGCGCCTTGTCGCCGATCAGCAGGTGCCAGATTCCGCCCTCCAACTGACTCACACCCTGGCAACCCAGCGCCTTCAAATCACATTCCGACAATGCGTTGCCATCCGCCAGTTGCAGGCGGATGCGGGTCATGGCCACGCAATCCAGTTGCAATACGTTGCCACCACCGCCCACAGCGTTCAGCCATTGCCGGGCTTCAGCGCTCGCCACCGTGGCAGCGGATGGTGCGTCGACTGCGACCGCCGGGGTGGAGATCAGCGCCCGACCCAGCGCCGGCATCGCCAGGCGAATTTCATCGGCAATGCTGTCTGCCATCGGCCCGACCACCACCTGCAAACTGCCGCCCTTGCCCGGTCGCACCACGGCCATGGCCCCCAGCGCTTTCAAGTCCGCGTCCGAGGCCTTGTTGCGATCGACCATGTCCAGGCGCAACCGTGTGGTGCAGGCGCCCACGGTGATCAGGTTTTCGGCGCCGCCCAAGGCTTTGATGTAAGCACCGGCCCGCTCGTTGTCGGCCACCGCGACTTTTTCGGCGATCGCGACATCTTCACGGCCCGGGGTTTTCAGGTCGAAGCGACGGATGCAGAAATCAAACACCACGTAATAGATGACGGCATAAGCCAGGCCCACCGGGAACACCATCCAGCCGTTGGTGGACTTGCCCCAGCCGAGGATCATGTCGATGAAACCACCGGAGAAGGTGAACCCCAAGTGGATGTTCAGCGCATTGGTGACGGCCATCGACAAACCGGTCAACAAGGCATGCAGCAGAAACAGCAGCGGCGCGAGGAACATGAAGGCGAATTCGATCGGCTCGGTCACGCCGGTCAGGAACGCGGTCAGGGCCATCGACAGGAAGATCCCGCCCATGACTTTGCGCCGTTCCGGCAAAGCATTGCGGTACATCGCCAGGCACGCGGCGGGCAGGCCGAAAATCATCATCGGGAACATGCCGGTCATGAACTGGCCGCCCTTCGGGTCACCGGCAAAGTAGCGTGACAAGTCGCCGGTCACCAGCGCGCCGGTGGTCGGGTCGGTGAAGTTGCCGAACACGAACCACGCCATGTTGTTGAGGATGTGGTGCAGGCCCGTGACGATCAGCAGGCGGTTGAACACGCCGAAGATGAACGCACCGAAGCTGCCGCTTTCCATCATTAATGCGCCGAAACTGTTGATGCCTTGCTGGATCGGCGGCCAGATGTAGCCGAAGACCACGCCCAAGCCGACGGCGGCGAACCCGGTGACAATCGGCACGAAGCGTCGACCGCCAAAGAACGCCAGGTACTCCGGCAGCTTGATGTCCTTGAAACGGTTGTACAGCGCGCCGGCCATCAAGCCGCTGACGATCCCGGCGAGCATGCCCATGTTGATGCTCGCATCCAGCACCTTGAGCGTGGAGATCATGACCAGGTAGCCAATGACGCCGGCGAGGCCCGCCGTGCCGTTATTGTCCTTGGCGAAACCGACCGCGATGCCGATGGCGAAGATCATCGCCAGGTTGGCGAAAATCACCTGCCCGGCGTCATGGATGATCGCGATGTTCAGCAGATCGGTGTCGCCCAGACGCAGCAACAAACCGGCAATCGGCAGGATCGCGATCGGCAGCATCAGCGCGCGGCCGAGGCGTTGCAGGCCTTCGATGAAGAGTTGGTACATGGCGGTTCTCCCTGGATTCTTGTTGTTGAGAGCTCAGCTCAAAGGCCAATGCTGATGACAGGCGTGACGCACCGCGCTGGCGCTGCTCAACTTCAGCAGGTCCTGGCTGAGGCGCCGGCATTCGCTGGCGTCGAGGTGACGCACGCGGTCCTTGATTTCGCCGATCTGCACCGGGCTCACCGACAGTTCGCTGACGCCCAGCCCGATCAGCACCGGCGTCGCCAGCGGGTCGGACGCCAGTGCGCCGCACACGCCGACCCAACGCTTGTGCTGCGCAGCACCGGCGCAGGTCTGGGCAATCAGGCGCAGCAACGCCGGGTGCAGCGCGTCGACTCGCGAGGCGAGGCCGGCGTGGTCGCGGTCCATGGCCAGGGTGTATTGCGACAGGTCGTTGGTGCCGATGGACAGGAAGTCCGCGTGTTCGGCCAATTGCTCGGCCAGCAGCGCGGCGGCCGGGACTTCGATCATCACGCCCAGCTCCGGACGCTGGCTCAGGCCCAGTTCGTGACACAAGGCTTCGAGGCGCTGGCGGATGTGCAGCAGTTCATCGACCTCGGTGACCATCGGCAGGAGGATTCGGCAACGTGCCAGCGGCGTGACGTGCAGCAGCGCGCGCAATTGTTGGTCGAGGATTTCTGGACGGGCCTGGGCCAGGCGAATGCCGCGCAGGCCGAGCACCGGGTTGGCTTCGGCGGGCAGTGGCAGGTAGTCGAGTTGCTTGTCGCCGCCGACGTCGATGGTGCGGATGATCACGGATTTGTCGCCCATGGCATCGAGCACCGCTTGATAGGCGTGATGTTGCTCGCGTTCGTCCGGTGCGGTCTGGCGATCGACGAACAGGAACTCGGTACGCAGCAAACCAACGCCGTCGGCGCCATTGGCCATGGCGTTCGCCGCTTCTTCGCTGGAGGCGACATTGGCCGCGACTTCGATGTGCAGGCCATCAACGGTTTGCGCGGGTCTGTGGGCCTGAGCCTGTTGTTCGGCGCGACGTTGTCGGCGATCCAGTTGCGCTTGCCCCACCTGAGCCAGACGCTCAACGCTGGGCATCAGTTCGAGGCGTCCACCCTCGGCGTCCAGCACCACCGCTTGACCCTGTTGCTGGTCGAGCAGCGACGCGCCGAGTGCGACCATGCACGGCAAGCCTTTGCCCCGCGCAAGAATCGCCACATGGGAGGTCGCGCCACCTTCGGCCATGCACAAGCCGGCCACGCCTTGCTGGCTCAGTTGCAGCAGATCGGACGGAGTCAGTTCATGGGCGGCAACAATGGCGCCGGGCGGCAGTTCGTAATGCCAGGCTTCACCGAGCAGGGCGCGCAGCACCCGCTGCTTGAGGTCGCGCAGGTCGTTGGCGCGTTCGGCCAGCAGCGAGCTGCCCAGTTGCTGGAGCACATCGCATTGCGCGTCGATCGACTGGCTCCAGGCGTGGGTCGCGGCAATGCCGAGGTCAATCGAGTGATGGGCGGCGTCGAGCAATGCCGGGTCTTCCAGCAGTGCGAGGTGAGCGGCGAAGATCGCTTCTTCGTCGTTCTGTTTGTGTTTTCTGGCCTGGCTCAGGGTGGCGGTGATTTCGCTGTGCACCTGGTTCAGCGCGGTGTCGAGGGTTTGTCGTTGCTGTGCCGGATCATTGTGCCCGGTATCCGCCGGCAGGCTGATCGCGTTCAAGCGAAACAGCGGTCCGCCGACCAGGCCGGGAGCTGCGCAGACGCCGTGCAACACGCCCGCTTCAGCCACCCGGTTGCGCTGGACCATCGGTGTCGGCGCGGCGGCGTGATGCTCTTCAGCCAACGCCGTGGACAAGGCCGTGAGCAAGGCTTGCAACGCGGCTTCAGCGTCCGGCCCCCGGCAGCTGACCTGAACGTCGTCCTGCTCGCCGATGGCCAAGCCCATCAGGCCGATCAGGCTGTCGCAGGTTGCCGATTTACCGCCAAAGTGCAGTTTCGATTTGCTCTTGAAGCCCTGCGCGGTCTGACGAATCAGCGCGGCTGGCCGAGCGTGCAAACCGCCGCGGTGGGCGATGCGGATGTGGCCGACGATCTCTTCGCCGACAAGCTCCGCTTCAGCCTGCGCACCTGCAACCTGGCGGCGGATAATGTGCAGCAATGGTTCACCGACCCTCACCGGTTTGAGCGTGACGGGACGAGCCTGGAAATCCTGGCTGTTGGTGAGAATCAGCAAGCTGACCAGGCTTTTGCACTGTTGCGCGACCTTGTCCTGATCGTAGCGCAGCAGCGGCTGGCCGTTGGCGACCCGTGCGCCTTCCTGCACCAGCATGGTAAAGCCCTGGCCTTGCAACTCGACCGTGTCCAGACCCAGATGCAGCAACAGCTCGGCGCCGTTATCGGCCCGCAACGTCACGGCGTGGCCGGTGCGGGCGACGTGCACCACGACACCGGCGCACGGCGCGTGGAGGGTGTCGTTCAGCGGATCGATGGCAATCCCGTCGCCCATGGCACCGCTGGCAAACACCGCATCCGGAACTTTGGCGAGCGTGAGCACCGGGCCGCTGAGCGGGGCGCTGAGGGTCAGCTCTTTATTGTTTTTGTGCATGGCTCGGTCTCAACATAAATTCGGTTCGGATTCGCGCGCTTCCTTGTAGGAACTGCTTTTAGTGCGTGCGCGTGACTTTGCTCAGGTGCCGTGGCTGGTCCGGGTCCATGCCGCGAGCGACGGCCAGAGAGGCGGCCATCACGTAGAAACTCTGGATCGCGAGGATCGGATCGAGGGCCGGGTGCTCGGCGCGGATCAATGTCAGGTCGCGTTCAAGCACGTCATCCGGCGCGGCGAGCAACACCCGGGCGCCGCGTTGGCGCATGTCCGCCGCCAGGCTCAGCAAACCGGCCTGCTCGGCGCCCCGTGGGGCGAAAACCAGCAGCGGGTAGTTGTCGCCGATCAACGCCATCGGGCCGTGACGCACTTCGGCGCTGCTGAAGGCTTCGGCCTGAATCGCCGAGGTTTCCTTGAACTTGAGTGCCGCTTCCTGAGCGATGGCGAAACCGGCACCACGACCGATCACCATCAGGCGCTGGCAATCGCGCAGGGCTTCGATGGCCGGGCTCCAATCCTGTCGTGCGGCATCGCGCAGGCCTTCGGGCAAGGCGCGGCCGGCTTCAAGCAGTTCGGCGTCTTCTTTCCAGTGGCCGATCAACCGGGCGCTGGCGCTGAGGGTGGCGATGAAGCTCTTGGTCGCGGCCACGCTGCTTTCCGTACCGGCCAACAACGGCAGGCTGAATTCACAGGCGGCTTCCAGCGGCGAGTCTGCGGCGTTGACCAGCGACACGCTCAACGCGCCGCGCTTGCGCAACAGGCGCAGGCTGTTGACCAGATCGGGACTTTGCCCCGATTGCGAAAACGCGAATGCGACCTGGCCGCTGACCTTCAATGGCGCCTGCTGCATGGTCACCACCGACATCGGCAGCGAGGCCACCGGAAAACCCAGCAACTGCATGGTCAGGTAGGCGAAGTAGCTGGCCGCGTGATCGGAACTGCCGCGCGCCACGGTCATGACCACTTGCGGCGGCTGGCGGCGCAGGCGTCCGGCGATCTCGATCATCTGCGGGTCGAGTTGCTGCAGTTGGGCTTGCACGGCCTCGAACGAGGACAGCGCCTCTTCAAGCATTTTTGAAGTCAATGTCTTCTCCTTCGACCATGACGGCGGTCAGTTTCAGTGAGCGATCCAGCCGCACGCAGTCGGCCCAGGCACCCGGTTGCAGGCGCCCGCGTTCGGTGATGCCGAGGTAGTCGGCGGGGAATTGCGACAGGCGCTGCGAAGCTTCGGCGATCGGTAAACCGATCTTCACCAGGTTGCGCAGGGCCTGATCCATGGTCAGGGTGCTGCCGGCCAGGGTGCCGTCGGGCAGGCGCACGCCGCCCAGGCATTTGGTCACGGTGTGGCTGCCGAGCTTGTATTCACCGTCGGGCATGCCGGCGGCGGCGGTCGAGTCGGTGACGCAATACAGGCACGGGATCGAACGCAGGGCGACGCGGATGGCGCCTGGGTGCACGTGCAGCAAGTCGGGAATCAACTCGGCGTATTTGGCATGGGCCAGTGCCGCGCCGACGATTCCAGGCTCGCGGTGGTGCAACGGGCTCATGGCGTTATAGAGATGGGTGAAACTGGTGGCGCCGGCTTCCAGCGCGGCGACGCCTTCCTCGTAGCTGCCCAGCGTGTGGCCGATCTGCATGCGGATGCCACGGGCGCTGAGGGCGCGGATCAGCGCATCGTGACCGGCGATTTCCGGGGCGATGGTGATCACCCGGATCGGTGCCAGCGCCAGGTATTCTTCGACTTCGGCCATCAGCGCGGTGTGGGCGAAATTCGGTTGTGCACCCAGTTTGCCGGGGTTGATGTACGGGCCTTCGAGGTGTACGCCGAGGACCCGGGCGCTGCCTTTTGGCCGCTGCTCGCTGAACTCGCCGACGGCTTTGAGCACGCGCAGGATTTCCTCGCTCGGCGCGGTCATGGTGGTGGCCAGCAGCGACGTGGTGCCGAAGCGCACATGGGTTTTAGTGATGGTTTCGAAGGCCGGTGCGCCTTCCATGATGTCTTTGCCACCGCCGCCGTGTACGTGCAGGTCGATGAAACCCGGCAGCAGATAAGGCAGGTTGTTGTCCGCCGGATCGCAGGGGACGCCCTCGATGGAAACGATCTTGCCGTGTTCGTGAACCAGTCGGCCGCGAACCCAGCCGTGGGCGCTGAGGATATTGTCTTCGGACATGTCGGAATCTCGGTGTTTGGCGGCCGGCTATGGGTTAGCGACGCAGCTCGGCGACAAAGTCGTAGTAGTCGTTACGGCAATAGGTGTCGGTGACTTCGATGGGCGTGTTGTCTTCGAGGTAGCCGACCCGGGTCATCAGCAGCATGGCGGTGCCAGGCGCGATGCCCACCAGTGCGGCGAACTCGTCCGAGGCATTGATCGCCTGAATGTGCTGCAACGCGCGGACAATCGGTTTGCCGATGCCGTCGAGGTATTCGTAGAGGGAAGCGCCCACCGCCTGCGGCTTGGGAATGATCGAGGCGGGCAGGGTGCTCATCTCGATGGCCATGACCGTGTCGTCGGCTTTGCGCAGGCGCTTGAGGCGCGCGACCTTGTCGTTGGGCGACAGGCCGAGGCGGATCAATTCTTCGTGGGTCGGCAGGGTGATTTCCCGCTCCAGCCATTGCGAGCCGGGGACGAAGCCCTTGAGCCGGAGCATTTCGCTGAAACCCGACAGGCGCGACAGCGGTTGTTCCAGGCGTGGCGTGATGAAGGTGCCGGAACCCTGGTTGCGGCGGATCAGGCCTTGTTCGAGCAGCACTTCCAGTGCCTTGCGTGCGGTGACTCGGGAGATGCCGAGCATTTCGCTGAGATTGCGTTCCGACGGCATCGCCTGTTCGGCTTTCCACTGGCCGGCATGGATCGCCGTTTCCAGATTGCGCGCCAATTGCAGGTACAGCGGCGTCGGTTGGGTGTCGTCGGGGCGCAAGGCCTGGAGGTCGTTCATTGTTTGGCTGTCCGAAACGTATGTGGGAATTGTCGCTCGGGTGTGTCGGAAAACTAATACCACTTGAATACCATGTCAACGCCGGTACTTTGCTGCTGGCGCAGGAAATCCAGCCCTTTCCGGTGCGGTTACCGGGGCTTGGTTTTAAGTGGTATCAGAGGGGAGGATTTTGAAAGCAAAGATCGCGGCCTGCGGCAGCGTCTCCAGGTCAGAGTGGTATCACCTCTGCAGGAACTGCCGCAGGCTGCGATCTTTTGAATTTATTTTTCGAGGGCGACCAAAGGTCGTGTCAGCAATGAACATTGTGGCGAGGGAGCAAGCTCCCTCGCCACAGGGTTACGGACGAATCTCGATCATCGTGCCGTCTGGCACCAGGTTCCAGACTTCTCGCATGTCCATGTTGCGCATGGCGATGCAGCCGTCGGTCCAGTCCAGGGTATGGAACAGTTGCTCAGGATTGTCTTCGGTATCCGGTGTGCCATGGATCATGATCATGCCACCGGGATCGACGCCTTCACGCCGGGAGCGGGCGGCGTCGCTGATGTTCGGATAGGAAATGTGCATCGCCAGGTTGAATTTTTCACTGGTCTTGCGCCAGTCGAGCCAATAAAAACCTTCCGGCGTGCGTTTGTCGCCTTCCATCAGTTTCGGACCCTTGGGGCGTTTGCCCAGGGAGATGCGATAAGTCTTGAACGGCTTGCCGTCATTGATCAATTGCAATTGGTGGGCAGATTTGAGAACCAGAACTTTTTCGATGACTTTGCCGTTCAAGGTTTCCACGGCAGAAGCCTGGGACACCGAGATGAATGACAAGCAGAACAGGGCAAGCAACCAGCGCATTGAAACGATTCCCCAGAGAGGTGTCGCGACTATTTATTTATAGATGTTTTTGAAGGAGCTGCCGCTGGCTGCGATTTTTCAGCGGCTACGAATGATACCAATATGGCATCAAATAATGGCAGGCTGCGCAAGCGGCGGGATCGATTCGGACCGCACGGGGTAGGTCTCGGCCCGTCGGTCAGCGAAGAAACATTCTAAGGTACGGCCCACCGTGCGGAAAGCCAGCTCGTCCCAAGGGATGTCCGCTTCGTCGAATAATTGCACTTCCAGGCTCTCTGGACCTGCGGCAAAGTCGAGATCCGCCAGTTCGGCGCGGAAAAACACATGCACCTGGCTGATGTGTGGCACGTCGATCAGGGTGTAGATGCTCAGGTTGCGCACCCGGGCGCAGGCTTCCTCGGCGGTTTCGCGAACTGCCGCCTGCTCGATGGTTTCACCGTTTTCCATGAAGCCGGCAGGCAGCGTCCAGTAACCGCGGCGCGGCTCTATCGCGCGGCGGCAGAGCAGGACCTGGGTGCCCCAGGTCGCGACGCAGCCAGCGACAATATTGGGGTTCTGGTAGTGAATGGCCTGACAACTGTCGCAGACAAACCGCAGGCGCGAATCGCCTTCGGGAATGCGTTGGGTCACCGGGTTGCCGCACTGACTGCAAAATTTCATGCTTGGGTTCCTGAATGCTGCGCCTATCTTGGCGTGCGGCGGTGTCTGTCGGCAAGTTGTCGTTTCGCGACACGCCGCTGTCTGGGGGCTTGGGCGACCGATACGATTGGTGCATGATGCAGCGTAAGGCACAGATCGAGAACACTCATGCTGGACGAGCTACTGCATCGGGTAAGTCATCACACACCGCGCACGCTGGAGACTGACCGACGTTTCCCCGAGGCCGCCGTACTGCTGCCTATCACCCGCAGCGAAGAACCGGAACTTGTCCTGACCCTGCGCGCCAGCGGGCTCTCGACCCATGGCGGCGAAGTCGCCTTCCCCGGCGGCCGTCGCGACCCTGAAGACCCGGACCTGATTTTCACCGCCCTGCGCGAAGCCGAAGAAGAGATCGGCCTGCCACCGGGTCTGGTCGAGGTGATCGGTCCGTTGAGCCCGTTGATCTCCCTGCACGGTATCAAGGTCACGCCTTATGTGGGGGTGATTCCGGATTTCGTCGAATACCGGGCCAACGATGCCGAAATCGCCGCGGTGTTCAGCGTACCGCTGGAATTCTTCCGCGAAGACCCGCGCGAACACACCCATCGCATCGATTACCAGGGCCGCAGCTGGTACGTGCCGAGTTACCGCTACGGTGAGTACAAGATCTGGGGTCTGACGGCGATCATGGTCGTCGAGTTGATCAATCTGCTTTATGACGCGAAAATCAGCCTGCATCAGCCCCCCAAAAGCTTCATCAATACCTGAAGCCATCGTTCGAATGGTCGCAAATGCGGCTGCCTGAGCCCTGAGGAAACCACAATGAAATACCGCCTGGGCGACGCCCGTGTCGAAACCCACCCACAGAGCTGGGTGGCACCCAATGCCGTGCTGGTGGGCAAGGTCAAGCTGGAAGAGGGCGCCAACGTCTGGTTCAACGCCGTGCTGCGCGGCGACAACGAGTTGATCCTGATCGGCAAGAACAGCAACGTCCAGGACGGCACCGTGATGCACACCGACATGGGCTACCCGCTGACCATCGGCACCGGCGTGACCATCGGCCATAACGCCATGCTCCACGGCTGCACCGTGGGCGACTACAGCCTGATCGGGATCAATGCGGTGATTCTCAACGGCGCAAAGATCGGCAAGAACTGCATCATCGGCGCCAATTCGCTGATCGGTGAAGGCAAGGAAATTCCCGATGGTTCGCTGGTGATGGGGTCGCCGGGCAAGGTCGTGCGCGAGCTGACCGAACAGCAGAAAAAAATGCTCGAAGCCAGTGCCGCTCATTACGTGCATAACGCCCAGCGTTATGCCCGTGATTTGGCCGAGCAAGAACAATGACCACGCCTGAACGCCCGGTGGCATCGCCCTGCGTGAACATTTGTGCGCTGGATGACGATGATATTTGCACCGGTTGCCAGCGTACGGTGGAAGAAATCACCCGTTGGGGCCGCATGGATAACGACGAGCGCCGCCAGGTGCTGGGGTTGTGTCATGAGCGGGCGAAGGCCAGTGGGTTGATCTGGATGTTGCCGACCAAATCCAGTAACTGAATAGTGTGGGCTTTTGTGGCGAGGGAGCTTGCTCCCGCTGGGTTGCGAAGCAGCCCCATTTGGTCAAGGTCATACATTTGACACACCGCGTCTTCCGGTTTTGGGACCGCTTCGCGCTCCAGCGGGAGCAAGCTCACTCGCCACAGGTTATTTGTATCCGAAGATGAAGTAATCTGTGCGCAAAATTGACAGGTGTTCCCACGCCCCATGCTCTTCCTGATCGCCTACATCAGCAGCGTCGTGCTGATCAACTTCGCGTTTTCCACCGCTCCGCACCTGGACATCATCTGGTCGGCCTGGGGTGGGCTGGTGTTCATCCTGCGCGATATGGTGCAAACCCGCTTCGGCCACGGCGCGATTGCGGCGATGCTGGCGGCGCTGGTGCTGTCTTACGTCACGTCCGATCCGTCCATTGCCCTGGCCAGCGCCACGGCGTTCGCGGTGTCGGAGTGCATTGACTGGCTGGTGTTCAGCATCACCAAGCGCCCGTTGCACGATCGCCTGTGGATAAGTTCGGCGCTGAGCATTCCACTCGATACCTTTATCTTTTTCGGCATGATCGATGCGCTGACGCCGGGTGTGATCCTCACCGCACTGGGCTCGAAGTTCGCCGGTGTGACCGCCGTGTGGCTGATCATGGCCTGGCGCCTGCGCAAACAGGCTGTCGTCAGCTGAAGCCAAACCCTGCGGTTCATGTAAAATGCCGCGCTTTCTCCCCATGGATCGCGCGTATTGCGCCGTATCCTCGATGATCCGCTCCTTTGAGGACCTTCAGATGACCCGTATCGGAACTCCGTTGTCGCCGACCGCGACCCGCGTATTAATGTGTGGCTGTGGCGAATTGGGCAAGGAAGTGGTGATCGAGCTGCAACGCCTGGGCGTTGAAGTGATTGCCGTGGACCGGTACGCCAACGCGCCGGCCATGCAGGTGGCGCACCGCAGCCACGTGATCAACATGCTCGATGGTGCCGCCCTGCGTGCCGTGATCGAAGCCGAGAAGCCGCATTTCATCGTGCCGGAAATCGAAGCCATCGCCACCGCGACCCTGGTCGAGCTGGAGTCAGAAGGTTTCACCGTAATCCCGACCGCGCGCGCCGCACAGCTGACCATGAACCGCGAAGGCATCCGTCGCCTGGCCGCCGAAGAGCTGGACCTGCCGACCTCGCCGTACCACTTCGCCGACACGTTCGAGGATTACAGCAAGGCTGTCGAAGACCTCGGTTTCCCGTGTGTGGTCAAGCCGGTGATGAGCTCGTCGGGCAAGGGCCAGAGCCTGCTGCGCAGCGCTGATGACGTCAAAACAGCCTGGGACTACGCGCAAGAAGGCGGCCGTGCCGGTAAAGGCCGCGTGATCATCGAAGGCTTCATCGATTTCGACTACGAAATCACCCTGTTGACCGTGCGTCACGTCGGCGGCACCACCTTCTGCGCGCCGGTCGGCCATCGTCAGGAAAAGGGCGACTACCAGGAATCCTGGCAGCCACAAGCCATGAGCCCGATTGCCCTGGCGGAATCCGAGCGTGTTGCCAAGGCGGTGACAGAAGCGTTGGGCGGCCGTGGTCTGTTTGGCGTCGAACTGTTTATCAAAGGTGATCAGGTGTGGTTCAGCGAAGTGTCGCCGCGCCCGCATGACACCGGTCTGGTGACCCTGATTTCTCAGGATCTGTCGCAGTTCGCCCTGCATGCCCGCGCGATTCTGGGCCTGCCGATCCCGTTGATCCGCCAGTTCGGGCCTTCGGCGTCGGCGGTGATTCTGGTGGAAGGGCAGTCGACCGAGACCGCTTTCGCCAATCTGGGCGCCGCGCTGAGCGAGCCGGATACCGCGCTGCGTCTGTTCGGCAAGCCTGAAGTCAACGGCCAGCGCCGCATGGGTGTGGCCCTGGCGCGCGACGAGTCGATCGACGCCGCACGCGCCAAGGCGACCCGCGCTTCGCAGGCGGTGGTTGTAGAGTTGTAAAAGCCGCTCTGGCGGGCCTATACCTTCTATGGGCTCGCCACAATTTCCTGTGGGAGCGAGCCTGCTCGCGAAGGCGGTGTTCGCATCAACATCGATGTTGAATGTGAAGGCGCTTTCGCGAGCAGGCTCGCTCCCACAAGGTTTGTGCTTAATTGACGAGTATTCGATTGCGCAAGTCTTTTCATTAAAGCGTCAGGCCTGTTACCCATGAATTCGCAAAGCATCATCGTCCCGAAAATCTCCACACTGCCGGTGCACGAGCCCCGGGCACGGGCGATTGTGCGTTGGCTGGTGCGCAAGAACATCGTCAAGGAAGAACTGACCACCTGCGGCCGCACCGGCAATCGCATGGCGCACGCCATTGGCGACGGCGCCCGAGCAGTGGTCTTGCACCCTGAAGCCTTGCCGTTTGGCGAGCCGGTCAACGGCCTGGAGATCGTCACCAAGCGTTGCATCTATACGCCGGCCAAGGGCTTCCTTGAAGAAGCGGGCTGCGCCGAGTGCCGCAAGGAAATTGGCGAAGCGCTGTTCGAAAGCCTCGAAGACTGGATGCCGGGGCGCACCGATAACTTCACCTGCCCGGAATGCGGGCACGAAGACGACATCAACGGCTTTCTGTTTTTGCAGGAATGCGGTTTTTCCAACCTTGGTTTCATCTTCAACAATTGGGCTGAAGCCGGGTTCAAACAGAGTTTTCTCGACGAATTCGCCGATTGGCTGGATCAGCCAGTGAGTTGGGTCAAAGTCGAGTTGTAGGTGGCAATTATTCCCGTACATCCGCAATGCCGATAATAGACAGAGTTTTACATTGAACCCGAAGGGGTGTCTGACTATAATGGCGCGCTTCCATTTTCCCGCTCGGGAGCCCCCGCGATGCTGCGTATCAGCCAAGAAGCTCTGACATTCGACGACATTCTCCTAGTGCCCGGTTATTCCGAGGTGCTTCCTAACGAAGTCAGTCTCAAGACCCGCCTTACCCGTGGCATCGAACTGAATATTCCACTGGTTTCTGCCGCCATGGACACCGTCACCGAAGCCCGTCTGGCAATTGCCATGGCTCAGGAAGGTGGTATCGGCATCATCCACAAGAACATGACCATCGAGCAGCAAGCTGCCGAAGTGCGCAAGGTCAAGCGTTACGAAGCCGGTGTGGTCAAGGACCCGATCACCATCGACGCCGACGCTACCGTGCGCGAGCTGTTCGAACTGACCCGCATGCACAACATCTCCGGCGTTCCGGTGCTGCACAATGGCGACCTGGTCGGCATTGTCACTTCCCGTGACGTGCGTTTCGAGAACCGTCTGGAAGCCACTGTCCGTGAAGTGATGACGCCTAAAGAGCGTCTGGTCACGGTCAAGGAAGGCGCCGACAAGAACGATGTGCGTGAACTGCTGCACAAGCACCGCATCGAGCGCGTGCTGATCGTCGATGACAAATTCGCCCTCAAAGGCATGATGACCGTCAACGACATCGAAAAAGCCAAGGCTTACCCGCTGGCCAGCAAGGACGATCAAGGTCGTCTGCGCGTTGGCGCTGCAGTCGGTACCGGTAAAGACACCGGTGATCGCGTGGCAGCCCTGGTCAACGCTGGTGTTGACGTGGTGGTGGTCGACACCGCTCACGGTCACTCCAAAGGCGTGATCGACCGCGTTCGCTGGGTCAAACAGAATTTCCCTGACGTGCAGGTCATCGGCGGCAACATCGCCACCGGCGCTGCCGCCAAGGCCCTGGCCGAAGCCGGCGCTGACGCCGTCAAGGTCGGTATCGGCCCTGGCTCGATTTGCACCACTCGTATCGTCGCCGGTGTCGGCGTCCCGCAAATCAGCGCCATCGCCAACGTCGCCGCTGCCCTTGAAGGCACTGGCGTACCGTTGATTGCCGATGGCGGCATCCGTTTCTCCGGTGACCTGTCCAAGGCCATCGTCGCCGGAGCTTCCTGCGTGATGATGGGCTCGATGTTCGCCGGTACCGAAGAAGCGCCGGGCGAGATCGAACTGTTCCAGGGCCGTTCGTACAAGGCTTATCGCGGCATGGGTTCGCTGGGCGCCATGTCCCAGGCCCAGGGTTCCTCCGACCGTTACTTCCAGGACTCCTCGGCAGGCGCCGAGAAGCTTGTACCTGAAGGGATCGAAGGGCGTGTGCCGTACAAGGGCACCCTGAGCGCGATCATCCACCAGTTGATGGGCGGCCTGCGTTCCTCGATGGGTTACACCGGCAGTGCCGACATCGAAGAAATGCGCACCAAGCCTGAGTTCGTGCGGATCACCGGCGCTGGCATGGCCGAGTCCCACGTTCACGACGTGCAGATCACCAAAGAAGCGCCAAACTACCGCGTAGGTTGAGCCTTCAAGCAAAAAGTTAACGACCGGGGCTGTTTTATTCAGCCCCGAGTTGTTTCTGAATCACGACTGTTTCTGAATGACTTAGACGAGACTGAATCATGGCCCTCGATATTCACGCTCACCGCATCCTGATCCTCGACTTCGGTTCCCAGTACACCCAACTGATCGCCCGCCGCGTGCGTGAAATCGGTGTGTACTGCGAACTGCATCCATTCGACATGGACGAAGATGCGATCCGCGAATTCGCTCCTAAAGGCGTCATCCTCGCTGGCGGCCCAGAGTCGGTCCACGAAGCCAACAGCCCTCGCTGCCCGCAAGCCGTGTTTGACCTGGGCGTGCCGGTCTTCGGTATCTGCTACGGCATGCAGACCATGGCCGAGCAATTGGGTGGCAAGGTTGAAGGTTCCGAGCTGCGTGAGTTCGGTTATGCCCGCGTAGACGTGGTCGGCAAGAGCCGCCTGCTGGACGGCATCGAAGACCACATCGACGCTGACGGCCTGTTCGGCCTCGACGTATGGATGAGCCACGGTGACAAGGTCACCAAGATGCCGGAAGACTTCCACATCCTGGCCAGCACCCCGAGCTGCCCGATTGCCGGCATGTTCAGCGACGAGCGTCGCTACTACGGCGTGCAGTTCCACCCGGAAGTGACCCACACCAAGCAGGGCGGTCGCATCCTGTCGCGTTTCATCCTCGACATCTGCGAGTGTGAAGCCCTGTGGACGCCGTCGAAGATCGCTGAAGACGCCATCGCCCAGGTTCGCGCCCAGGTTGGCACCGACAACGTCCTGCTCGGCCTGTCCGGCGGCGTGGACTCGTCCGTGGTTGCCGCGCTGTTGCACAAGGCCATTGGCGACCAGCTGACGTGCGTGTTCGTCGACAACGGCCTGCTGCGCTTGCACGAAGGCGAGCAAGTGATGGCCATGTTCGCCGAGAACATGGGCGTCAAGGTGATCCGCGCCAACGCCGAGGACCAATTCCTCGACAACCTGGCCGGCGAGTCCGACCCGGAGAAGAAGCGCAAGATCATCGGCCGTACCTTCATCGACGTGTTCGATGCCGAATCCTGCAAGCTGGATAACATCAAGTACCTGGCCCAGGGCACCATCTACCCGGACGTGATCGAGTCGGCTGGCGCGAAAAGCGGCAAGGCCCACGTGATCAAGTCGCACCACAACGTGGGCGGCCTGCCGGAAGAAATGAACCTCAAGCTGGTCGAGCCACTGCGTGAGTTGTTCAAGGACGAAGTCCGTCGTCTGGGCCTGGAACTGGGCCTGCCGTACGACATGGTCTACCGTCACCCGTTCCCGGGTCCGGGCCTGGGCGTGCGTATCCTCGGTGAAGTGAAGAAGGAATACGCCGACCTGCTGCGTCGCGCCGACCACATCTTCATCGAAGAACTGCGCAAAGCCGACTGGTACCACAAAGTCAGCCAGGCCTTCGTGGTGTTCCAGCCGGTGAAATCGGTGGGCGTTGTAGGCGATGGCCGTCGTTACGCCTGGGTCGTGGCCCTGCGTGCCGTGGAAACCATCGACTTCATGACCGCACGTTGGGCACACCTGCCTTACGAACTGCTGGAAACCGTCAGCGGCCGCATCATCAATGAAATCGAAGGCATCTCCCGCGTCACCTACGACGTGTCGAGCAAGCCACCGGCGACCATTGAGTGGGAGTAGGTTTTGCTCGTAACTATCTGATTTCATTGTGAAAAATAAGAATAGATAGTGATGCTTACTGCGTCATCAATGGCGTTTTTCACGGTGTACAGACGGCGTGCCATAAAGAGATGTGCATCGATACCATGTTGGGATGAGGAATACTGACATGGTATCGAGAATGCTCAGTCGAGAAAATTTTTAAACTATTGCGGACTCTTCATTAATATAGCGTGTGGGCTATATCGGCAGGCCGACTGATTAACTCTCCGGCTTCGGGATGAACTTACCGATGTATACGTAGGGTTCAAGATCGAACGCTCGCTTCAGTCCGAGAGCATCGTACTCAGTTATGCTCGGGGTTTCGGACAGTGCAGAGGTAACCATGGCAAGACGCCATGCTGGATTGGATTGTAGACCCTTCCCATACTCATTCCGAGTAATAAAGAATTGGGGAGTGGGACTGGATGTGCCTTTGACCTCGACGTGCCGCACCGATTTACCTTTGGTAAAAACAAAGTCATAACCACATGGTAAATGCGTAACGCGTTCGTAGGCATACCCTTTTGTTTTGTAATGCTCAATGACGGCGCATTCTGCCGCTAGCTCCACCTTTTTCCGATGCTCTGGTGTACCGAATCCTTTTAGAGGATCGGCCGCGTCGAGTTCGGGATCGGGTAACGAGCCCTCGTTAGGGTTCTGGATAGCAAATCGGGTCATCGCTTTCAGACGACAGTTGAGAAGTTCCAGCACGCGCCTTTTGTTCTCGTTGGTGTCTACGCCTGGCCCTTCAAGGAAGGAATATTTGCCCTGCCTCACGGATGGATCCGAGAAAGGCATAATTCGGTACTCTGGTGGAACGAAGTATGCGGTCTTGCTAGATATGCAGTACGACCAGTCATAGGCCGGGTGCGCAGTATCCCCTCGCTTTTTGATCAGACCATCTGGAGGATCAAGCCATTCACCATGCAGGGTGGCATTTTCGTACCATCCGACAACATGGACGCCAGTGTGCTTTGGATTTTTCGCGAGGCAGATCACTGTCCAACCATTTGGATCATCGTTTGAAGGCGCATACTCGCTTGCTTGGGGCGGAACATAACAATAGTAGGTTCCATCAGGCCCAGGGTTAAAGTTGAACGCCTCGTGCCCCCGTCCTTCGTTTTTTTTGCCCTTGTTTTCGTTGAGCCAGCCAAAATTACCGTCGACCGGTCCGCCGCGATAGTATTCTGACCAGCCAAACTTCACCCATAGAATTTTTTTCACAGACCATTCCCTTGTCAATTAGTAGAAAGTTTTCGGGTTTAAACAACATTTCGAATACGGCCCTTATGATAATGGGCTTCCAGCAGCTTTAGCATGTCCTCATGATGTTGTTCTATCATGTCGTCATCCCAAATGTCTGAGTTACCCATTAACTTGAAAATGTGTGCCAGCTTCAATGCGTCAATGTTTGGCTTCTTATTGAAGTCGACGCGTTTCTTCCCTGGATCTTGGTTACTGTAAGATGAATTTTCACCCGGGCTAAGCAGTGCAAGATTGCCGAAGCTGTTCAGCATTTTTTTCTCAAGCTGTTCTTGCGTGTACTCGTGATGCTGCGGGTGTACATGCTCCACCGAGCTCTTCGAGGTAATTCGGAAATCCGGCAAGCGCTTGTCATCCTGGAAGGACAACGACGTTCGGTTTTTCCACAAAACGTATTCCAGCTTCTGGAACCAGTAGTGCTCGAAGCCAGTACCGAGATGTTGCTCCAAGTGTTCCCTGATCCAGTTATGTGGATGGCAAGCTGGTGGCTCATTTTGTAGGAGTGCAAAACTGGCTTCCTTTTGCGAGCAATTGGCTAGCGACAGCTTATTGTCGATGTCTTCCAGCAGTGCGAGTGCCTCTTCATGGCTTGTTGTACCCAGACTCCTTGCGAGGAGAGGCGTGAGCCAGTATTGGGCACTACGCTCGCCGGTGAAGTTGCGTACTGCTTGCAACTGAACCAGATCCTGTATGCGTTCAGGAAAACTGCGGTTCAATCTCTTCTCAGCGTCATTCCAACTTACACTGCCAAGATACAGATGTGCGGTATTGTCATTATCGTCTTGTCGCCATTTTACGACCCAGCGATCGAACTGATAGCGAACGTGCCACAGTAATTCGATGAACGCGACGGCATCTGCTTCTTTCGCTTCTTGCACAAATGACTTGAAGCATTCGCCAAAGTTGTTCGCGTGCAGGCGACTGCTGATATCACCTTGTTTCCGCTCAGCCCTGAAAATCCGGTAGGTGTGCATCAGAAGCAGCGGGAAGCTGATGATGGAGCGGCAGTATTCAGTATTAGCGCTGTCCTTGGGCGCCTGTGTATTCTTATTGTCGGGGGCCCGTACCTGGTGCTCTTCTTTGGCATGTGCGGTCAGTTCGGCAAGAGTCTGGCCCATGATGGCAACGCAATTGCTTTCTTCTATCGGGAACTGTGCGGCGTCGAATTTTGCCAGGCTGTCAAAGCGCAGTTGCTGCCAGTTTGCGTTGGGGAAGAGCTGGCGCACGTTGCGTTCGAAGTAGTTGCCCAGGTTTTCGCAGGCTTGCCAGATGGCATCATAACGGCGTTTGTGCTGATGGATCTTGTACAGGAGTTGTGACTTCAGGATATCGGTTTGCTCCAACTGCACCCCGCTCGTGTTGATGCGAGTGAAAAGTTGGTTCGGGTTCATCCCTGCCGGCATGATGTTGTTGACCCAGACCACCTGCTCATACAAGTAGTCAGCCAATGCTCGCAGCATTTCTTCGTCCTTGGCCAGTTCCTTGAGCTTCTGGCGTGCGGCTTTCAGGCCCTGGTGCAAGTGGACTACGTATGGGTCACACGTTTCCTCTTCAGTCAGACGTACATCGGACAAGCCGGCTTCATGGGTCAGAAAGGCTTGTGCCTTTTCGCGGATCGCGAAGGTGAGCCGGGGCTTTTTTCCAAGCCGGGTCATGTCGACCAGCCTGTGATCCGGTAATCGTTCCCGGAACGCCAGTGCGAGCAATACCAGTGTCGTGATGCGTTGCTGGCCGTCGATCAATTCGTAACTGCCTGCAGTTTCATTGCCAAGTGTGCTGATCAGCGTGCCGATGAAGTAATTTTCCTGGCCGTCCTGTCGGGCATTGGCGACGTCCATCAACAGTTTGGTCACATCTTCTGTCGGCCATATGTAGGGGCGTTGGTAACTGGGAATCTTCAGCGCTACGTTGCGCTGGTGCAGTTGAGCGATGGTTTCCGTTCTGGTCTTGACGCGGCTCATGCATGCTCCTTGCAGCGTTGTTCGATGGCCCGGCTGAGCTCTTGGTCGAACAGCTTGACGATATCGGCTGGGGTAGCTTCAGCCTCGGTCAGTTGAAGACCGAGTACTTTGCACACTGCGTCCACGTGCTGGCGTTTCTTGCTGTTAGTACGATCGAGGTTGTCAATCTGGATGTCGTATAGGAAGGCACGCAAGCGTGTAACCAGTTGGTCGTGGGTATAACTGCAGGCAATCCAGTCCAGGATCGGTGTGTCATGAGCCAGCTTTTGTACCGAGATTTCCTTGACTGCTTTTGCATTGCTCAACCGCAGGGAATACACCGCGCGGAACAACCACAGGCCGGCCTCTTCCAGCTTGCTGTCCCCAAAGCGACTGACGTAGAGCACCAGAGCTGCATCAAAGAGCTTGCGCAGAAATGGGGAGGCATCAGAGCGCGCTACCAGCGCTACGTAGAGCGTTTTCCATGCATCCGTGCAGGTTTCATCGATCAGCTTGTTGGGGCAGTAGCGATGAAGCAAGTGGTTGAAATTTTCCAGATAGTGGATGCTGTTGCACCCGGCGTTCAGTGGTTGGCGCAGGTCGTAATTGCGGAGCCCGGAGAGTGGGCGCAAGCCATTCCCCATTTGGTCATTCACCGAGAGTTGATAGGCGAAGTCACGCGGATCTTCTGCAGTATCGGTAGCCAGTTCCTGGATTACTTGTTTGTTCCAGACTTTGGTCTTTCGAGTTTTGCTAGCCAGGTCTCGCCAGGCTAGGCTTTGCCAGTGCCGTCCACGCATCAGGCAGTCAACAACCGGCTCTAAGTTCCCCATTCTTTCCCAGCGACGTGCGTAATCATCCTGACAGGACATGTCGACTACTGCACGCAGGTGGTGCGCTTTGGCGATATCGATACCCGACAGACGCACGCCACCGCTGTTCTGTGTTTCGAAGAAACGGTATGCATCGTCCTCGTTGCGTGTGACCACCAGTGTGACGTTGATCCGCTCCAGATCTGGCCGTACAAGCGTTGTCCCCTTTAGGGCAGTCAGATTTTCACGGATGCGCTGGAGGCTTTCAGGTGCCCGGTAGCTCAGATTAGGCAAGGGAGTGATATTGGCAAGTGCGCAAAGGATACCCACACTGGTGATGCGTTGTTGGCCATCAATGATATTGAGCCAGCATGCATCGCTGTTCGCATCGCTGCTCTGATGCAGGATCAAGCTGCCAAGATAGTAATCGGGGGCGCTCATGTCTTTCTGATGGCGGGCGAGGTCACCGGCCAGTTGCAGCACTTGTTCGCTGCTCCATCGATAGGGACGCTGGTATTCCGGCAGATGCAGTCGACCTTTGATGATCTGATCCATATCCCGGATGTCTTTGCCTGAAAATAGTTCGGCCAGCGATACGCTGGCGACTGCCAGAGGGAGTGGGGAGGAGGTCATAGGTTATGAATTCACTGCTGTTGTTTGTGTGCTGGACACTTGCTCTGCCCGTTGTGTCCGAATCGATGCTAGTGGCAGGTCATCATAAGGTTATCGGCGTTTCCAGCTACCAAGGTAGTGGCTATGCTGCTTACTCGTCACGCTTCAGGCAGGCTGCCAAGTATCCTGAATTGCTCCATGAGCTGAGTGCTGGATATGGTATTTTTCATGGAATTGAAAACTTTGTATAACGTAATAAATTGTTGTTAAAGGATTTATAGTAATAAACCATAATAGTGGGAGTGACACCTCTTCGCTAAAAACAAAAGCCCGTGTGATAACGGGATTTTGTTTTTTCGCGGTACAGGAGCTAAACGTTAAGGGGCGGGCGTTGGTGCGAATGCCCCGATGTAAACATATGGCCAAAGGCTAAACGCCGGCATGAGTCGTGGATCTGAACAAGCTACTCAGGACGCTGGTATTTGAACTTCGTGGATTTCGACCGGGGCCAAAACAGGCTTCGACGTGCTCCAGAAGGTGAACCCGGCGAAGGCACCGGCGCACACCAACGCCAAGCCGCATACCCAGACCATGAGGTGACGCTGCTCGCGGCGCAGGCGTGTTTCGCTATTGCTCAGTTCGTTGCGCAGCGCCTGCAGCTCGGCCTGGCGCTCGGCCCGCTGCTGCTGCCGTTCGCTGCGTTCGTAAAGCAGCGCTTGATCCTGTTCGGCCAGCACTTCGCGCAGTTCCGAGAGCTGGCGCTCCAGGTCATGGTGCTTCTCGTCCCGCTGCTGCGCTTGGAGGGCCAGTTCGGCATCGAGCCGTTCGGTCTGGCCGGCGGCTTCGCGGCGCTGTTTGTCGAGTGCAGCGAGCAGACCTTGCTCGACAGCCTGGAGACGTTGTTCCAGGGTTGAATCAACCGCCTGCTGCAACTGCGTGAGGCGCTGCTCCAAAGTGCTCGCCTGCTCATCGATGACTTCCCGGAGCAACTGCTGCTGTTCGTCCAGAACCCCCTGCATCTGCTGCATGCGATTGTCGAAGTCCGCCAGCAGGCGATCCCGGGTTTCCATCACTTCTTTGGCGATGCTGATCAGCATCTCGCCGTGTTCGTCGGTCAGTCCCTGGACTTTCAACAGGTCGGTGACGTATTGGCGCAAGCCTGCGGCCTGGTGCTTGATCACGGCCTGGTGCTGTTCGAGGCGCGTGTTCTGTCGTGCCAGTTCCTCGGCCTTGGCATCCAGGGTCTTCTGCTGGTCGGCCAGTTGCCCCTGCTGCTCGGTCAGTTGCTGCGCCTGCAGCGAGCTGATCACCATCAACTGGGCGAGAGTCTTGGAGAATTCCGCCTGCACTTCCTGGGCGTCGAGCTGTGCGTTCTTCAGTTCGCCGCGATGGAACAGCCGGCCTAGGAAGCTACGCTGCTCGTGTTCGTCGCGCACCCTCTTGAAATCGTCTAGACGCTTGAAGGTACTGTGGAACTTCTCGTACACCTCGGCGATGTCGATACGGGCGAGCAGGTCGTCGCTGGGGACGGTGCTGGCGAGTTGGGCAATGACCTTGGACATCCCTTATGTTTCCTTCCTGAACTGCTGAAGCAACGAGCCGAGGCGTTCGTTGAACTGTTTCTTGCTATCGATGGCCTGGGATAGCGCGGCGATAGTCGCAGCCTGTTCTCCCACGGTGCCTTGCGCGTGCTGCTCCGAGGCTTGCGCGGCCTCGGTTGCATGATCGAAGCGCTCGGCGATGCGCTGATTGAGTTGGGCCATCATCCGGTAGCGTGCCGACAGGCGGAATTGCAGCTCTACCCGTTCGATCATGCGCTCGCCCAGTTCGGCTGTAGCTTGCAGGGTATCGATCTGCGCATTGATGAAGTCTGTGCCCTTATCCAGCATCCAATCGATCAGCGAGTCGATGGCGTACATCAGCAGGGCGTTGGCGAGGCCGGTCATCAGGCCGGTGAGCACCGGGGCGATCATGCCGGCCAGCGGTGCGAGCACCGGGATGCCGATGATGAAGGTGTTCACCGATTGCTCCAGGAGCATGCCGGCACCCAGGGTGAACAGGCCGGCCAGGCTCTTGCTCACCGCGCGCATGACCTCGGCGCCGGACATCTCCTTGGGTGGCCAGAGCAGCAGCCTAAGGGCCTTGAACAGCTCTTGCATGCCTTCGCGGATGATGGTCACTACCTTGGCCGAGGTGGTAATGAGGTTGTTGATTAGGAAGGTCAGCAGGTTGCTCACAAGGCCTTGCAGGCCGCCCTCGAAGAAGGCTTCGAAAGCTGCCTTGAACTTGCTCTGAACGCGCTTCAACACACGCTCAACCGCCGCCACCACGCGGTCGAGCAGGGGTTGCTGATCGTCACGCTGGCTGACCACCTTGTGCACTTCGACGAAGCTGCCGTTGACCACCTCGAATAACAGCACTCCCATTGCCCTGCGCAGGCCGGTCTTGCCGAACTCCTTCGCGCCTGTAATGCCCAGCTCCTTGCCGTGGTAGAGCAAGCGGTCTTTGGTATCTGGCTGATGCTGATCGATGGCGGCGCGAGCCTTGTCGATCAGCGGCTTGGTAATGGATTCGTCGTAACCGTTTTCGGCAGAGAGCGCGGTCTCTGCGGCGGTATCACTCTTTTCTCGGTTATTTTCAAAGGTGGTGAAATGCAGATTGTCTTTTTCCGAGGCCAGCGCCTTGCGTTGCTCCGGAGTAAGCATCCAGGCGCCTTCCTTGTGTGCCTGCTTCAGGGGGATGGTGTGATCCAGCTCGGCGTTCATTACCAGCTTGCCATTTGACTTGGCGGTGCGCTTGGTCGGTGCCTTTTCATTGGTGTAGGTGTCGATGAAGGTTTGCGAGTTCATCGTGCCGTCCTTCACCGCATCCTTCATCTTCTGCTTTTTCGCGGCGGAGTAATCGTAGTCGGCTTCCCGGTCATAGTGCTCGGATGCCTTGGCGTAGATGTCCTGGTTAGCATTGTGCTGGGTGGTGACGTTGCCACCATCGATGTCCGAGAACATTGCCGGGGTCAATCCGAAGGGGCCGACCACTTGTTGCAGGGCTTCTTCGCGGCAGCGGTCGAGCAGCTCCTGGAGGCGCTTGTCTTTCAGTGTCTCCCGTTCGGACCGAGCGCCAGCGGGCATCTGTAGCTGCCGCTGGTCGGCATCGACCACGGAGCTGAGCAGGGCATCGAGATTGGCCGTGAGCAGTGGATCGACTTGCAGGGTCGGTTGGGAGGTCATGCAACAGTCCTTGTCGAAAGAAGCCTTCGCAGCAGGGAAAAGGCGAAAAGACACTATTAGGCCACTATTGATTGTTCAGGCACAAGCCGCAGACCTCAAGGCTTCCAGATCACTGGATGTCAGAAATACCCCAAAGGTGTACCGCAGGCGGACACTGCTTGGGGACTATCAGCCCAGTACGGATATGGGTAGGCTCGGGTTATCGCCCATTCTTGATTGGGACGCCCTTCGATGCTCACGTCAGGACGCGAGAAGCACCAAGTGTGATTGAGGTTTCGCAAAGCGAAGGGGGCGCCTGTGAAGGTTAGGCGAGTCAGTAAGAGGACTTACTTCCGAGTGCTACGGCATAGTCCGCGACAGATAACGAATGATGCGCTGAGATGTGAAATGGTATTTTTTATGGTCTTGTACTAATTGCCTCGCCAGAAGCGCCGTTTTTCCTGACGTTTACCTGCTCGTTAATAATAGAGTGGGAGTGATCCCGCACCAGCCCTGAAGGGTTGATCGCAGGATGAAAAGCCGTGTGAACGAGAGTTCACGCGGCTTTTTGCATTGGAGCCGGCCGTACCTGCGGCCCGACGTCACGCCCGCTTTGCTGTTGCTTTCGCAGTTGCAGGTGTATCGTATTCGCCTTTTGCGGGCCCCTGGGCCTGACGCTGATTTGTGAGGTAGTTGAGTTCATGTCCTTTTCCCGTCGACAAATACTCGGTGGTCTGGCCGGTCTTGTGGTGGTTGGCGTGGGAGCCGGTGGCGCGTCGCGGTACTGGCTGGGCAAGATGGCCGATGCGGACGCCGGTCACGACTATGAACTGATTGCCGCCCCCCTGGACGTCGAGTTGGTGCCGGGACACAAGACCGAGGCCTGGGCGTTCGACCCGTCGGCGCCGGGCACCGAGTTGCGCGTGCGCCAGGGCGAATGGTTGCGGGTGCGCTTCATCAATCACCTGCCGGTCGCCACCACCATTCACTGGCACGGCATCCGCCTGCCGCTGGAGATGGACGGCGTGCCGTACGTCTCGCAATTGCCGGTGTTGCCGGGTGAATATTTCGATTACAAGTTCCGCGTGCCCGATGCCGGCAGCTACTGGTATCACCCGCACGTCAGCAGCAGCGAAGAACTCGGTCGTGGACTGGTCGGTCCGCTGATCGTCGAAGAGCGGGAGCCCACCGGTTTCAAATACGAAAAAACCTTGAGCCTGAAGAATTGGCACATCGATGAGCAGGGCGCTTTCGTCGACTTCAGTATTCCCCGGGAGGCGGCCCGTGGTGGTACGGCGGGGCGCCTGTCGACCATCAACGGCGTGCCGCTGGCGGTGATCGATTTGCCTGCCGGGCAGATCACTCGCGTGCGTTTGCTCAACCTCGACAACACCCTGACCTATCGCCTGAACATCCCCGGCGTCGAAGCACAGATTTATGCGCTGGATGGCAACCCCATCGAACCGCGCCCGCTCGGCAAGGAATACTGGCTCGGCCCCGGCATGCGTATCTGCCTGGCGATCAAGGCACCGCCGGCCGGTGAAGAGTTGTCCCTGCGCAACGGCCCGGTGCGCCTGGGGACGCTAAGGTCTGTCGCCAATACTGACGCGCCGACGCAATGGCCGCCGGCGCTGCCCGCCAACCCGGTGGCGGAGCCGGACCTGGCCAATGCCGAGAAACTCAACTTCAATTTCGAATGGGTCGGTTCGGTGTCGGTGAACGTCGACAACGGCAAACCGCCGAGCCTGTGGCAGATTAACGGCCAGGCCTGGGACATCACCGACAAGACCTGCGCCGACCGCCCGATCGCCAAGCTGGAAAAGGGCAAGAGCTACATTTTCGAACTGAAGAACATGACCCAGTATCAACACCCGATCCACCTGCACGGCATGAGTTTCAAGGTGATTGCCTCGAACCGGCACAAGGTGATTCCGTACTTCACCGACACCTACCTGCTGGGCAAGAACGAGCGCGCGCAAGTGGCGCTGGTGGCGGATAATCCCGGGGTGTGGATGTTCCATTGCCATGTGATCGACCACATGGAAACCGGCCTGATGGCCGCTATCGAGGTGGCCTGATGCGTCAGATTCGTCCCGCTGCCATCATCGATCGCAGCCGTGATCACGACTTCATGCGCGAAGCGTTGGCGCTGGCCGCCCAAGGTGCGGCCCTTGGTGAAGTGCCGGTGGGCGCGGTGCTGGTCCAGGATGGGGAAATCATCGGCCGCGGCTTCAACTGCCCGATCAGCGGCAACGACCCCAGCGCCCATGCCGAGATGGTCGCGATCCGCGCCGCCGCCCAGGCCGTCAGCAACTATCGCCTGCCGGGCAGCACCCTCTACGTGACGCTGGAGCCATGCAGCATGTGCGCCGGGCTGATCGTGCATTCGCGGATTGCGCGGGTGGTGTATGGCGCGCTGGAGCCCAAGGCCGGGATCGTGCAGAGCCAGGGACAGTTTTTCACCCAGGGCTTTTTGAATCACCGGGTGTTGTATGAAGGCGGGGTGTTGGCCGAGGAGTGCGGGGCGGTGTTGAGCGAGTTTTTCAAGGCCCGGCGCGCAAAGCCCTCAGACTGAACTCGACACTGTAGGAGCTGGCTTGCCAGCGATGGCGTCGGCATATCAAACATTGATGGCGACTGATGCAGCGCTATCGCTGGCAAGCCAGCTCCTACAGGTTCAATTGGTACTTGGGGGATTGGGTTACTTCTTCGCCACAATCACCGCACGCATCGGCGCCGGCAGCCCTTCAATCGTCTTGCTGTGATCTTGCGGATCGAGGAAATCACTGAGCGACTGATACTTCATCCACTCCGTCCCGCGCTGTTCCTCGATGGTGGTGGTGCTGACATCTACGCAACGAATGTCAGTGAACCCGGCCCGACGCAACCACAACTCCAGCGCCGGCACCGACGGCAGGAACCACACGTTGCGCATCTGGGCGTAACGGTCTTCCGGCACCAGCACCTGATGTTTGTCGCCTTCGACCACCAGGGTTTCCAGCACCAGTTCCCCGCCCTTGACCAGGCAATCCTTCAGCGCCAGCAAATGCTCGATCGGCGAGCGGCGGTGGTAGAACACGCCCATGGAAAACACCGTGTCGAAACCTTCAAGGTTCGGCGGCAGGTCTTCGAACGGGAAGGGCAGGTGCCAGGCATTCGGTTCAGACAGGTAACGCTGCACTGCCTGGAACTGGCAGAAGAACAGCCAGTTCGGATCGACACCGATCACGCTGTCCGCGCCGGCGCCGAGCATGCGCCACATGTAGTAGCCGTTGCCGCAGCCGACATCGAGGATGCGTTTGCCCACCAGATCCAGGTGCGGTGACACCCGCGACCATTTCCAGTCCGAGCGCCATTCGGTGTCGACGTGTACGCCGAACAAGTCGAACGGCCCCTTGCGCCACGGCGACAGGCCCATCAGCGCAGTGCGCATCTGCGCGCGGGTCGCGTCGTCGCAATCGGTATCGAGTTTCAAGCCGTCGAGCAAATCGACTTCACTTGGCTGGATCTTCGGCAGGGCGTCCAGCGCACTCTGCCAACGCTCCAGGTCGCCGTGACCCTTTTCCATTTTCTTGTCGAGTTGCGCTTGCAGGGTGTTCGCCCATTCGGCCAGTGGAGTACCGGCCAGACGGCGGGCGAGGGGGGACAGATCAATCATGGCAAGGCAATCAACGAGGCAAAGTTAAGACACTGGAACCACGGCACGACTTTCGAGAACCCGGCGGCCAACAGGCGTTCGCGGTGTTCTTCGAGGCTGTCGGGCTTCATGACGTTTTCGATGGCGCTGCGCTTCTGGGCGATTTCCAGTTCGCTGTAGCCGTTGGCGCGTTTGAACGCGATGTGCAGATCGGTGAGCAGCGCGTGTTCCTGCTCGTCTTCAAAGCGCAGTTTTTCCGAGAGGATCAACGCACCACCCGGCAACAGCGACTGACGGATGCGCGACAGCAGTGCCGTGCGCTGGTCCGGGGCGATGAATTGCAGGGTGAAGTTCAGCGCCACCACCGAGGCCGGCTGGAACTCGAGGGCGAGAATGTCGCCTTCGATCACGTCCACCGGCAGCAACTCCTGGAACATCGAGTCCTGACCGTTGAGGTACTCGCGGCAGCGTTCGACCATGGCCGCGGAGTTATCCACAGCGATGACGCGGCAACCGTCGGTGCGCACGTGTCGGCGCAGGGCCTGGGTCACGGCGCCCAGCGACGAGCCCAAGTCATACAGCACGCTGTGGGGCTGGGCGAACTGCGCGGCGAGCACGCCGAGGTTCTCCACGATGGTCGGATAACCCGGCACCGAGCGCTTGATCATGTCCGGGAACACGCGCACCACGTCCTCGTTAAAGGCGAAGTCGGGCACCTGGGCCAAGGGCTGGGCGAAAAGGCGATCGGGTTCTTTGCTCACGGCGGTTCCAGCGGCGTAGGTGGAAAAGGCCGGCATTTTAGCCAAGTTGGCGCGGGGATGCGCGGGTTGTCTGATAAAGAGGCATGCCTCGGAATCTTCGCCATCAGTGATATTGCTTTCGCGAGCAGGCTCGCTCCCACAGGTTGATCATCGTTCCTGTGGGAGCGAGCCTGCTCGCGATAGGGTCAACGCGGTTGCTGAGTGAACGCGGAGGCCGTGATACCCCATTGCCCCAGCCAATAACTGAGGATGATCACATAGGGCGCCGCATCAAACGGCATCACAAACCGACTGATGCCAATCACGCTATCAGAAAACACAAACGCCACTGCGCCAGCGGCCGCCAGCAATGCCGAACGCTTGGGCACGTCGGTGCCGAGTCGCGCCAGCGCACGCCAAAGCATGGCGCTGATCGCCAGGCCGTAAACAATCACCGGGATCAGCAGCGGCCCGAGTCCGTGGGAGATCAGAATCCCCAGCAGCACGGCGCCAACGCCAAGGGCCAGAATCAGCGGGAGCACGGCCAGACGTCGACAATCGCTCAAGTACGCTTTCAGGTAAGCCAAATGGGCAACCAGAAACGCCCCCAGCCCAAACACAAACAAATCCCCTGGCCATGCCAGCAGCACATCGCCGAGCAGGGAGAAGATCAATCCAAGACTGATCCAGCGCCGGTATTCGCCGGGTGGCGCGTCGTGCAGCCAGCCGAGCAGCGCAAGCACGGGCAGCGGTTTGACCAGCAGGCACAGCAGCGAGGCGTGCACGCTCAGCCCGTAGAGAAAAGTCACCGCGCCCATCAGCGCCAGGATCAGCCAGCCCATGATCAGTTGACCGAGATTGCGCAGTCGAAGGAGTCCACCGGCAGCACTTCCGGCGCCCACGGTTGTTGCGAGGTCAGGCGCAGACGTCCGGTGCCGGCGGCAAAGGCTTGAAAACGCCAGGTTGATACACCCGCAGCGCCCACGACACCGGCGTCTTCGGGGTTGCGGTAAACCTCTGGGCCCAGCGGACGCAATACGCCGCCAGCCGAATCCTGGATCGTCCAGCGGTAGCCGGTGGTGGGGTTGCTTGGCAAGGTCAGGATCAGATTTTGCCCGTTGGTGAGTTTCACCGGGCATGCGCTTTGTTTTTCCACAGTCACGTTGTGCTTTGGTTGCGTGGCGCAAGCGGCCAGCAAGGCGAGGGCGAGGGGGAGAAACAGGCGAGTGGGGGACATAAGGTCAGTGGCTCCGGCGTTCACGACGAACGGCGAGCATAACCGAGATGAGACAAATTGTGACAGCGACTGAAGGCGGCGGTGTCAGGGCTGACGCCATCGCTGGCAAGCCAGCTCCCACAGTGGTTGTGTGTCGATCGAAAAATATGTGAACGACCCAAAACCACTGTAGGAGCTGGCTTGCCAGCGATAGCGTCGGTGCAGACGCTACTGATCTGTCAGAACAACACCTTCGCCACATCCGCAAAGCGCTTGGCGAAGTGCACCGCAATGCCTTCCTTCAGATACTCCGGCAACTCCTCGAAATTCCCCCGGTTAGCCTCCGGCAAAATCAGCTCGAAAATCTTCTGCCGCCGCGCTGCAATGACCTTCTCGCGCACCCCGCCGATCGGCAGTACATGCCCGGTCAACGTCAGCTCACCGGTCATCGCCACGCCTTTTTTCGGCGCCTGATTGCGGGCCAGGGAGAGCAGGGCGCTGGCCATGGTCACACCGGCGCTCGGGCCGTCTTTCGGCGTCGCGCCTTCCGGTACGTGCAAGTGCACGAAGGCTTCGTCGAAGAACTTCGGATCACCGCCAAACGACTTCAGATTAGAGCTGACGTAGCTGTAGGCAATCTCCGCAGATTCCTTCATCACATCGCCCAACTGTCCGGTGAGCTTGAAGCCACGGTTGAGCGTATGGATGCGCGTCGCTTCGATCGGCAAGGTCGCGCCGCCCATGCTGGTCCAGGCCAGCCCGGTGATCACGCCCGTTCCCGACAACACTTGTTCGTTACGGAACACCGGTTTGCCGAGTGACGGTTCGAGGTCTTTCGGGCCGAGCTTGATCACCGATTTCGGTTCGTCGAGCAGCTTCATCACCGCCTTGCGCACCAGTTTGCCGAGGTTTTTCTCCAGCTGACGCACGCCGGCTTCACGGGCATAGCCGTCGATCAAGGCTTTGAGCGCGGTGTCGCTGATGGTCAGGCTGCCTTTCGATACGCCGGCCTTCTCAAGTTGTTTCGGCCACAGGTGACGCTTGGCGATGGCGACTTTTTCTTCGGTGATGTAGCCCGACAGGCGAATCACTTCCATCCGGTCCAGCAATGGGCCGGGGATAGAGTCCAGGGTGTTGGCGGTGCAGATGAACAGCACTTTCGACAGGTCCATGCGCAGATCGAGGTAGTGGTCGAGGAATTCGACGTTCTGCTCCGGATCAAGGGTTTCCAGCAGCGCCGAGGCCGGGTCGCCCTGGTAGCTCTGGCCCATCTTGTCGATTTCGTCGAGCATGATCACCGGGTTCATCACTTCGACGTCTTTCAACGCCTGCACCAGTTTGCCCGGCTGCGCGCCGATGTAGGTGCGACGGTGGCCCTTGATCTCCGCTTCGTCGCGCATGCCGCCGAGGCTGAAGCGGTAGAACGGCCGTCCCAGGGATTCGGCGATGGATTTGCCGACGCTGGTTTTACCCACACCCGGTGGCCCCACCAGCAACACGATGGAACCGCTGATCTCGCCTTTATAGGCACCGACCGCGAGGAATTCGAGGATGCGGTCCTTGATGTCGTCGAGGCCCGCGTGGTGTTTGTCCAGCACCTTGCGCGCGTGCTTGAGGTCGAGTTTGTCCTCGCCATACACGCCCCACGGTACCGAGGTCGCCCAGTCGATGTAATTGCGGGTGACCGCATACTCCGGCGAGCCTGTCTCGAGGATCGACAGCTTGTTCATTTCCTCTTCGAGGCGTTTCTGCACCTGCGCCGGCAGGACTTTGCCCTCCAGCCGCTGTTCGAATTGTTCGAGGTCGGCGCTGCGGTCGTCCTTGGTCAGTCCCAGTTCCTGCTGGATGACCTTGAGTTGTTCCTTGAGGAAGAACTCGCGCTGGTGCTCGCCGATCTTGCGGTTCACTTCGGCGGAGATTTCTTTTTGCAGGCGCGCGACTTCGACTTCCTTGCGCAGCATCGGCAGGACTTTTTCCATGCGCTTGAGCATCGGCACGCAGTCGAGCACTTCCTGCAATTCGCTGCCAGTGGCCGAGGTGAGGGCGGCGGCGAAGTCGGTCAGCGGCGACGGGTCGTTGGGGCTGAAGCGGTTGAGATAGTTCTTCAGCTCTTCGCTGTACAGCGGGTTGAGCGGCAGCAATTCCTTGATCGCATTGATCAGCGCCATGCCGTAGGCCTTGACCTCGTCGGTCGGCTCCGTGGGCTGGTGCGGGTATTCGACCTCCACCAGGTACGGCGGGCGATGGTGCTTGAGCCAGGTCTTGAGGCGGACGCGGGTCAGGCCCTGGGCAACGAACTGCAATTTGCCGTTTTCGCGGCTGGCGTGGTGCACCTTGACCAGCGTGCCGTACAGCGGCAGGGCCGAGGTGTCGAAGTGGCGCGGGTCTTCCTGGGGCGTGTCCATGTAGAACAGGGCCAGGGAGTGGTGATCGGACTTGCTGACCAGGTCGAGGGTCTCGGCCCACGGTTCTTCATTGACGATGACCGGCAGCACTTGGGCCGGGAAGAACGGTCGGTTGTGGATCGGGATGATGTAGACCTTGTCCGGCAGGTTCTGGCCGGGCAGGGCAAGGCCTTTGCCGGTCGAGTGGTGGGTGGCGTTTTCTGGATCGGCGTATTCGCTCGGGTCTTCGGGAAATGCTTGCTGGTCGCTCATGGGGCACCTGCGCAATGGGGTATGGGTCTTAGATGGGGCAGGTTGGCGGTGGTTTCAATGATGCGTTGGCGTTAATGAATCATTCGAAGGTGTGTTCAGTAGACAGACAGGTTAGCTGAACCATGGCCGTGCACGGTCAAATGTGGGAGCGGGCTCGCGCCCACAGTTTGTTCCGCGCAGGCAATAAAAAAGGCGACACCTGTGAGGGCGTCGCCTTTGTTTTACTGCCGTTACAACTTACTCGGACAGTTTGTACGCAATCACGTAGTCACCCTGTTTGGTGCCCAGCGAGCCATGACCGCCGGCGACGACGAGCACGTATTGCTTGCCGTCCTTGCCGGTGTAGGTCATCGGTGTGGTTTGCGCGCCGGCTGGCAGGCGGCCTTCCCACAGTTGCTTGCCGTTTTTCACGTCGTAGGCGCGCAGGTACTGGTCGAGGGTACCGCTGAGGAAACCGACGCCACTGGCGGTGGTGAAAGTGCCGCCCAGGCTTGGCACGCCCATGCTCAGCGGGATCGGAACCGGCGAGCTGTCGCGCACGGTGCCGTTCTTGTGCTTCCAGAGCACCTGGTGGTTGGTCAGGTCGATTGCGGCCACATAACCCCACGCTGGTGCCTGGCACGGCAGGCCCATTGGCGACAGCAGCGCTTCGAGGACTACGCCGTATGGCGCGCCTTTGTTCGGCTGCACGCCTTCGGTTTCGCTTTTGCGCGGGCCTTGAGCGGCGATTTCAGCGGCCGGGATCATTTTCGATTTGAACGCCATGTAGCTTGGGTTCACGAAAGCGATCTGACGCACCGGGTCAACCGAGATACCACCCCAGTCGAACACACCGAAGTTCCCTGGATACACAATCGAACCCTGCAGCGATGGCGGCGTGAACGGGCCGTCGTAGCGCATGGATTTGAAATCGATCCGGCAGATCAATTGGTCGAACGGCGTAACGCCCCACATGTCGCGCTCTTGCAGCGGCGGCGGCATCAGGTTCAGGTCCGACTTCGGTTGGGTCGGCGAGGTGTGATCGCCTTCCACCGCGCCTTGCGGCACCGGCACTTCATTGATCGGCACGATGGCCTGGCCGGTGCTGCGGTCCAGCACGTAGATGCTGCCTTGCTTGGTGGAGGCCAGTACCGCTTGCTTGACGCCGTCAGCGGTTTTCAGGTCCATCAGGGTCGGCTGGCCACCCACGTCCATGTCCCACAGATCATGGTGGGTGAACTGGAAGTGCCAACGCACCTTGCCGGTGGCGATGTCCAGAGCGGTCAGGCCAGCGGCATGCAGTTCCGATTCAGGGGTGCGAAAACCACCGAACTGGTCCGGGGTCTGGTTGCCCATCGGCAGGTAGAGCATGCCGAGTTTTTCATCGACGGCGAACATGGACCACATGTTCGGCGAGTTGCGGGTGTAGACCTTGCCTTCGGCAATCGGCGTGGTGTCGTCCGGGTTGCCGCTGTCCCAGTTCCACACCAGTTTGCCGGTGTGTACGTCGAACGCGCGGATGACGCCGCTTGGCTCGTCGGTGGAAACGTTGTCGGTGACGTGACCGCCAATCACCACCAGGTCCTTGGTGACCGCAGGTGGCGAAGTGGAGTAGTAACCACCGGCGGTGAAGCCACCGATGTTGGCGCGCAAGTCGACCTGGCCCTTGTCGCCGAAGTCTTCGCACATCTTGCCGGTGTCGGCGTTGAGGGCGATCAGGCGGGTGTCGGCGGTCGGCAGGAAGATCCGGCGCGGGCAGACACTGGCCACCGGAGCGCTGGCGTTGCCGGTCGGGCTCTGTTCGGTGGCGTACACCGCGTCATCGTGATACGTCACGCCACGGCAGGTCATGTGCGCCCAACCCTTGAAGTTCTCCGCGTTCTGCGTGGAGAGCTTCGGATCGAAACGCCAGATTTCCTTGCCGGTGTCCGGGTCCAGGGCAATCACCTGGCTGTGCGGCGTGCACACGTAGAGCATGCCGTTGACTTTCAGCGGGGTATTTTCGGCAGTGGTTTCGCCCGGGTCGTTCGGCCCTGGCAGGTCGCCGGTGCGATAGGACCAGGCTTCAACCAGCTTGTGCACGTTCTGCGGGGTGATCTGCGCCAGTGGCGAGTAACGGTCACCGTGGGCACTGCGGCCGTAGGAGTTCCAGTCGCCATCCGGCATGGCCGGGGCGGTGTTGGTCATGCCGGGTACGCTGTCGCGGTCCAGTTGGCCCTTGATCTCACCTGGGTTGGTGAACTGGCTGGCCAGTGCCGTCACGCCAGCGAGCACCACGGCCACGCTCAGCGCGCCAGTGCCCATCGGTGCGGCACCGTCACGCAGCAGCGGACGACGGAACCAGGGCAGCAGCATCACCAGGCCCAAGGCAAACAGCATTGCCAGGCGCGGCACCAGTTGCCACCAGTCGAGGCCGACTTCCCACAGCGCCCACACGGTGCTGGCGAACAGCACCAATGCGTACAGGCCCAGTGCGGCACGGCGTGCCAGCAACATCAGGATGCCGGTCAGCGCCAGGCCGATACCGGCCAGCAGGTAGTACAGCGAGCCGCCGAGCATGCTCAGCTTGATCCCCCCGGCCAGCATGGCCAGGCCCATTAGCAGAAGCAGTATGCCAAGCAAGCTTGGCAACAAACGGCTTCGACCCAAGGCACTATCAGTGCTCATAGTGTGATTCTCCGTGACGTTTCAAGTAGTCCCGCGCAAGTTCACTGTAGATGACGATCGTGTGCGGGCAGGGTTCAGATAAAAAACGGTTGGTTGATAACCCCCTGTAGGAGCCGGCTTGCTGGCGATGGCGGTGTATCAATCAACATTGATGTGTCAGATAGACCGCCATCGCTGGCAAGCCAGCTCCTACAGGGTTTTGTGGTGTTGGTTAGAACGATGACTGGATCTTGATCCCGCCAATCAGCGCGTCATCAACATCGTTCACGCCACCGGGGTGGCGGATGTATTGCAGGTTCGGGCGCACGGTCAGCCAATTGGTGACGTGCACGCCGTAATAGAGTTCGGCGCTGTATTCGGTGTCTTGCGGCGGCAGGAACGCCGGGTCGTCGTAGTCGAAAACCGCGCGGGCCTGGTTGGTTGCCTCGGCATTCTTGCGGTACGCCGGGTTGACGTGCACGCGGGCCATGGCGAAACCGATGTCGTCCTTGGCGCGGGCGTCAAACAGGCCTTTGTAGACGACACCGGCCTGGACATAGTTGTCGATGGCGTTGGTCTTCTTGTCGTGCATCGTGCCGTTGGCGAACACACTCAGGCCGCGGGAATGGTCGCTGGCGATGCTGGTGATTTGCTGCTGAATACCGAGCCACACACCGTGTTTGCTTGACGCACTGCGATAAGCCTCGCCACTCAGGGCGGCGGGCTGGCCGTTGCTGTCCTTGTAGGCGTCGGTGGCGTTGGCGTTGCTGTAGTAATAACCGGCGCGGTATTCACCCGGCAGGCCGTTGAGCTTCGGCGTCCACACCAGTTCCACCGGCAGGATCGCGCCCTCGGTGCCGCTGCCGCTGAGCTTGAAGCCGTTGTCGCGATCAAGGTTCGACGGGTTCTGCTCGTATACGCCGACCTGCGCGTACAGCTCTGGCGTCAGGTGATACTTGACCCGCATCGCCCATTGGCTGACCGGCCAGTTGTACCAGATGCCGCCGACCCAGTTGCCGACCTGGGAACCGCAGAACGCCAGGTTCTGGAAGTCGCAGGGGAAACTGTTGAAGTCTTCACCCTCACCGAAGCGGCCGACCTTGATGTCGAGTTGCTGATTGAAGAATTTCTGCTGATACCACATCTGCGTCAGACGCCAGGTCTGGCCGCGCCCCCAGACTTCCTGGGCCGAAGTGAAACCACCGACACGCGGGTCGTTGATGCGGTCGTTGCTGATGTTGTTGCCACTGCGTTCGGTGATGGTCAGCTGAAATTCAGCGTCGTGCCAGCCGAGGATCTTTTGCAAGTCCAGATGGCTGCCCAGCGCAAACTGGTCGCTGTAGCGCGCGGTACGGTCGTGATCGTAGCCACCGTGCAGATTGCTGCCCATTTCGCCGGTGTAATCGAGGTTGAACTCGTAGCCTTTTTCCGCCAGTTCCGTACGTGTGCCGTTCCAGTCACCGAGCATCCACGCAGAATCGCTATCGAAAGCCGGGGCAGCCTGGGCGCAAGTGGCCAGGCCCAGTGCGGCGCACCCGCCAAGGAGTTTCAGGACTTTTCGGCAGGCGATCGGGATAGAGACAGCGCTGTCTTGCAACAATGGGAAATCAGGCATAGAAGGAAATTCTTGATCTTTTTCTGTGGGATGAACGTAAAAGCAGACGTGAAGCGGGTTAGCAAAAGCGTTTCAGCTAGAGCGGGCGCAAGGATAATGTTCTGTTACAAATAGAGAAAGGTCTTTTACTGACATGCATCCTTTCAGTTTTTGTAACAGTGGCAAAAGATCGCAGCCTGCAGCCGCGCATTTCCAATGCAGACGGCGATCGTTCAGGCTTCACCTACATTTAACCAGAGCACAGATCGCTTCCCCCCAACGGAGCCCTCGGCTAAGGTGCGCGACTTCCCATCCCCACATCGCTGAAGGCCCGGCATGACCGAACACAACATTGACCCGCTGCACGGCGTCACCCTGGAGCAAATCCTCAATGCCCTGGTCGAGCACTACGAGTGGTCCGGGCTGGCCGAGCGCATCGATATCCGCTGCTTCAAGAGTGATCCGAGCATCAAGTCGAGCCTGACGTTTTTGCGTAAAACCCCATGGGCGCGGGAGAAGGTCGAGCGCTTGTACGTGAAGTTGATGCGCACCAAGCGACCGCTCTGAACATGCTCAACGCGCCTGCCATGCGACGTCGATTTGTGGCCGTGGCTGCCATCCTCGGCTGGGTCGGTTTGAGCATCCAGATGTACTTGATCTTTCATTCGCGCTGGACCTTGGGCGCGAGTCTGTTGGGTGGGCTGATGAGCTTCTTCAGCTATTTCACCGTGCTGAGCAATACGCTGGTGGCCACCGTGCTGACCTGTGAATTGACGTCTCGCGAGTCGGCTGCGCGCCGCTGGTTCTTGCAGCCGTGGGTCAGCAGTGGCATCGCCGTGAGCATCGTTGTGGTTGGGTTGGCGTACAGCCTGTTGCTGCGCCATCTGTGGCATCCCGAAGGCTGGCAATGGCTGGCCGACGAACTGCTGCATGACGTGATGCCCGTGCTGTTTCTGGTGTATTGGTTTTGCTGCGTGCCCAAGGGGTCTTTGCGTTTGCGCCATATCGCCCTGTGGGTGATTTATCCACTGGTGTACTTCGGCTATGCGCTGTTGCGCGGGCATTTTCTGGCGGTTTACCCGTACCCGTTCATAGATGTGGATAAGCTGGGTTATCCACAGGTGTTTATCAATGCCGGGGGGTTGTTGGCGGGGTTTGTGGTGATTGCGTTGGTGCTGATCGGGTTAGACCGACGTCGTTAACCCTGCAGGAGCCAGCAAGCCGGCTCCTGCAGTGATGGGTCATTCCTCCGGGGTGTCATCCAGCCGCCAGTAGCCCACGGCTTTGACGAACTGGTCATCCAGCCCATGGTCATCGAGCAACACCCGGCGGATCTGCCGCGATACCTTGGTCTCCGTCGCGATCCACGCGTACAGGCTGCCGGCCGGAACATCGATCTGCCGCACGGTGTTCAGCAGATGGTCCTGGCCACCCTCGCGCAGTACCCAGATCACACTGACCTCGGCGGCGCTTTCCAGCACTTGCTGTTCCTTGCCGTTTTCCACTTCGATGATCACCAGCGCACGGCGGTTGGCTGCCAGGCCTTCGAGGCGCCGGGCAATGGCGGGCAGGGCGGTTTCATCGCCGATCAGCAGATAGCTGTCGAAGATGTCTGGCACGATCATCGAACCCCGTGGCCCGCCGATGTGCAGGAACTGCCCGGGTTTGGCCTGCTCGGCCCAGGTCGAGGCAGGGCCGTCGCCGTGCAGGACAAAGTCGATGTCCAGCTCCAGGGTGTCCAGGTCGTAGCGGCGCGGAGTGTAGTCGCGCATGGCCGGCATCGGGCCGTTGTCCTTGCCAGCGCCGAGTACCAGGGTGTCCATTGCCGCCTGTTCCGCCGCGTTCTGCGGGAACAGCAGTTTGACGTGGTCGTCGGTGCCGAGGCTGACGAAGCCCGCAAGCTCTGGCCCGCCCAGGGTAATCCGGCGCATGCGTGGCGTCAGGTCGACGACCCGCAGCACCTCAAGGCGGCGGCGCTTGATCTGGTGCATGACGCGGTGAATGGCTTGCGTGTTCACTTCAGTCATTCGCTTTCTCCTGGGTAACTTGAACGGCGGGCCCGTCGACAATGGCTTTGGCGGTGTCGTTGAGCAGTGCAGCGACACGCTGGATTTCTTCGGCGCTCCAGCGCCCGTGGTGCAGTTGCAGCGCGTGACGCAGGTTGTGCACGGCTTCGTGAATTTCCGGCGGGCGATCATGGCCGCGCAAGGAGCGTTTGCTGACATCGATGCGCACCCGCACCCCTTCAAGGGCGACGGCTTGTTCGGCCAGGGACTGACGTCCGGCGTCTGTCACGCTGTAGCGCTTTTTCCCGCCTTCAGCGTCGCCCAGGATCATTTCGCTTTCTTCGAGAAAGGTCAGGGTCGGGTAGATCACGCCGGGGCTTGGACTGTAGGCGCCATCGAACATGCCTTCGATCTGGCGGATCAGGTCGTAGCCGTGGCACGGCTGTTCGGCGATCAATGCCAGCAGCAGCAATTTGAGGTCGCCGGGGGCAAATACCCGGGGGCCGCGCCCACCCCGTTCGCGGCCAGGGCGTTTTTCGAAGCCGTCGCGGCCGTCGCCGAATCCCCGGTGGGATAAATGATGGTCTCTCATTTTTTCGTTCTCTCGTCGTATTTAGATACAACTTAAGATATATCTTAAGGCTGTGCAAGAAAGCCCGACCAGCGGTCGGCGACTTCGGGCCAGACAACGCGCGACGTTTTTTCATTGAGCTATTGCCCATTATTAAATGGCTGTGGCCTGGCTTGGGAGGGTTGTAAGCGTTTTTTTTATGAAGTCTGTCATGTCATTCATATGTTTTAATTTATTTCTTTTGAAATGTCTTAAATTGAATGTTGTTTATTGTGGTTGTTGCTGTTTGTGATTTTTTATTTTCCTTCTTGATTGCTTCTATGTGGCTACGTGTGAAGTCGATTTTTCCTACTTACTTTGCACTTTATTTAAATGATCATCTGCGCCGCTAAAGTTGAGAGACAGGTTTTAACTTCCTTGAATGGGTTGTTGATAAACATTCCTGTTTTAACTTTTTTGCGAAACCATTCTTTTAATAACAGGTACGTAAGCATGTTCAAGAAAATCGCCTTCGCAGCTTCCATGGTTGTTGTTTCTTTGAGTTCTGCCGTGGCATTCGCTGCTGAAGAGTCGCGCAGTTCCATCCAAATCAGTGCCAGCATTCCGAGCAAGGTTTTCCACGCTCAGCCGCGGGACCCGAACTTCGGTAAAGACGAAAAAATGAACTATGTCCTGGCGACTGGGGAATTGACCGCGTTGCGCGCGCTGTATGACGTCAGGCACACCTCCGGCGGTATCGGTGCTTACATCGAAGGTGGGCCGCAGGCATTGCATAACGGTGCCAACAACATTCCACTGACGTACACGTTCAATGGCGTCACCCTGACAGGCGCATCTCAGGAAGTGGTCACCGAGGCTGCAGCAGCGGGTGGTATCTCAGCCGACCTGGTCATCACGGCGGCGAAACCGGGCGACACCCAGAATGGCGAATACAGCGCAACGCCCGTACTGATCTTTGATGCCCTCGCCAAGGCATCGTAATAAAACGCCGTAGTTTTATTTAAGTTATCGGTCGGCGAGTGACGTTCTGCTCGTCGATCCTGGTTTGATACATTTTCTTTTAGAGTATTAAGTTCATGTTCCCGATGACGCCCATCGCGATGGCGCTCGCTCTTGTTTTTTGCGCAAACGCTTTGGCCGTGCCAGTGAATAGCGGCCTGACTCCCCGAAGTTTGCTGGCTCAGTCCAAGGGCTTGCCCCGTGAATTCGAAGAGCACTTCTTTGATGTTCCGTTAGCGGTCCGCGTGGAACTTGATCAACAGTTTCTCGGTGAGGCGATGGTGGTGTTAAGTCGCGACGATCGCGTCACCCTCGTTGACTTTACCGAAGTCAGTGACAGCAAGATCAAGTCTGTCGAGCGAGATACCTGGTCGACCTACCTGACGCAAGGAATAGCGCTTGGCGCCTGCCAAACCAAATGCCCGGAGCAGTTGCTCGCCGTGTACTACAGCCTTGAAAACTCAATGCTGTCGATCCTCACGGAAAACGCCGAGCGTGACGATCAGGCACGACGCTTCTACCACTTGCCGCAGGGCGGCAGCAGCGGCCTGATTGTGCGCAATCAACTGAACCTCAACGGCGGTCAGAACCAGGACCTGGGCGGGCGCTACGGCCTGCAAGCCAGCAGCAGCCTGGGCCACTGGACCCAGTCAGTCAACCTGCAACTGTCCCGGACCGGTGGCATCGACAGTCAGGTCAATCACGCCGTGCATGACCTCTATGCCCAGCGCGAACTGGAGGGCAACTTTCTGCGTCTGGGCTACTTCACCCCGACCTCCGAAGGGCTGACCCGCCAGCCACGTACATTCGGTGCGAGTCCGGATACGGCATTGGGTGTCATGTATGGCAGCTCCGACAGCCTGGTGATTAATAACCCGAAGCCGTCGATATATCCGATCTACGTGACCGCCAACCGCCAGGGTTCGGTGGAAATCTACCGCGACGGCTTGTTGATCAATACGCAAGCGGTTCCAGCCGGATTACAAACGCTGGATACGCGTCCGCTGCCGGGTGGCATTTATGAGGTCGAAGTGCGACTGGTCGTAGATGGCCAGACCACCTCCAGCGCTCAGGAGTTGGTCTACAAGCCGAACAACTGGCGCAACCATGACGAGCGCTGGCGCTACAACCTGTTCACCGGACGTGAATCCAGTTTGCTCAGCAACTGGGACAGGCAGGCTGACGGCGGTATGGTCGCCGGTGCGGCGTTCAACTTCCTGCTGCACCCGCGAGTGATCCTCGGCATGAGCGGTCGACAGGTACGCGACACCCTGCAATACGGCACATCGATCGACTGGACAGTCATCAATAATGCCAGCCTTTTCGCCAATATCTACCAGACCGAAGACTACGGAACCGGCCTCGATTTGCAGGGTTTGTACGCTTATGGACGGGGCAGCCTTGTCGCCAGCCATAATCGTAGCTGGCTCGACACGACGCGACTCTACGACACCTTGCCTGACGGCACGCGGTTGCGGCAGCGTAATGTGTTTGTCGGCCAGACCCGTCACTCATCGTTGGCGGTCAATCACCGGCTCACCCAAAAAAGCTCGGTCAATGCCCGGGTCTCCCATAGCCAGGGCAATACCGTGGGCACGGGCGTGGATCTGGGCTGGACTCAGCGCACTCAACTGTTTGGCAATGATGCCAACTGGCGCTTTTCACTGTTCGATCGACCGGGCAGCTATAGCTCGGGGAACAACCGGGATCGTGGGGTCGACGTCAGTCTTAACCTCGCCTTGGGCGGGCCGGGAGAACAACTGACCGGCAGCCTGGGTTCGCGCACTGCACGAAACGGCGGCGGCGATCACCATGCCTCGCTGACCTATCGCAAAAACCTTCAGGATCACCTTCTGCAAAGTGTCTCGGCCACGGCGACCACTGACACCTATGGCGTGGGTTTGTCTGCGATGGCGACGATGCATTCGGACCTGGTCAGTGGCGATGGTTTCCTCCAGCGCTCCTCCTACAACAATGACGTGACAGGCGGCCTCAATCTGGACAGCACCGTGGCGATCGGTGCGCGGAAAATGGTCATGACCAGCCAGGCCCACCGTGATGGTGCGGGCATGATCATCGACGTGGAATCGGACATCGACGGCATCACCCTGCGTGCCGACGACTTGAGCGGCGGCAGTGCAGTACTGCGACCAGGTCGCAACTTTGTGCCGCTCACGGCTTTTAAAAGCAGCGCGGTGAACTTCGATTTCGAAGGCAATCATGTGCCCGCCGCGAGCATCCAGCCGCCACGCTCCAGCTATCACCTGAACAAGGGAGGCGTGGAGTATCGCAAGATCACCATCAGCAAAACCGTCACCGTGCTCGGTCGCCTGATTGACCCTGAGGGCAGGCCGCTCAAAGGTCATCACATCATCAATCACGCCAGTCGCGGCGTGAGTGAAGTCGATGGTTTTTTCTCCATGGAAATGAACGCCGGTTCACCCACGCTCGAAGTGCGTTCCGGTGATCAGTTGCTCTGCCGGTTCCGACTCGACCCGAACAATGCTCGTCGGGAAAACGATGTGCTGATGATCGGTGATTTGCGCTGCTCGCCGAAGACGTTGGCCGATGCAAATTCCAAGTCTGAGAAACCCGGTTGAGGCGCCGTTGGAGTCAGTGGATGCACCGCTGATCCAGGCCTTCATCGGACCGGATTCGGCTGAATTTAATATTGAGGGGGTACGTCATGAAACGTCTGTTGGCAATGTTCGGCTTTTCGCTGTTTTCTCACGTGGCCCAGGCCGCGCCGCAAATCAATGTCGGGGTGGTTTACGATTATCTGGATGGCGATAAAAGCTCTTATTTGAAACGCATATTCAATGGGGGCGACAGCACGGCTTTCGTCAAAATCAATATTCTGGAAATCATCTATGACGCCGATGGCAACGCCAGGGAAATTCCGTTGGTCAATCAAACCGACGGCACTTCGCGCGATGGCTTGATGGCCAGCCCGGCGCGATTGATTGTGCCGGCCAATGGTCTGCAGGGCAGCCGATTGCTGTACTTGGGGGCGCGCGAGAAAGAACGTTATTTTCGCGTGCGTTTTGTGCCCGTCGTGCCAGAAAGGGAAGATGAATTTGCCATCTCGGCAGAAGAACGTGACGACTATAAAAAGAGCCTGTCGGCCGGGGTCAACGTACTTGCCGGTTATGGCACGGTGTTCTTCGTCCGGCCCAAGGAGACCCGTTTTGACAGCGTGAGCGAGAACGAGGCAGGGCAATACCGGATCCGCAACAACGGTAACAGCGTGGTGGTGATCGACGAGTTCAAAAATTGCTCGATCAAGAGCGCGCACGACTGCCTGCCCACTACCAAACATCACATTCTGGCCGGTCGGACTTTTCAGTTCGAAAAACAACCAGGCCGTCACTACCGTTTCACCATGATTGAAGGAAGCAAAAGCCAAAACCTGGATATCAAGGGTTGAGTCCGGTTTAGCGTATTTATCAGTTGCTGTCCTGAAATCTCATATCGGCGTTGGCTTCTTTGTTTGCAGCATTGAAGTGCAAGTAACAGGTGAAAGTCATGTTTGAGAAATGGATAACCGTCACCTCGACGGTGTGTCTGACGCTGTCCAGTATTTGCGCATACGCCGTTGTGGAACGCGAAACTTTCGAAGTGTCTGTTTCTATTCCGACCGCGGAGTTTCATGTATTGCCGGTGGACCCGGGCTGGATGGGGCATGAGCAGAAGCTGCACTGGAATCTGGCGACGGATGAACTGGGTTCGCTGCGTAAACAATTCGACGTCAAGAACACTAACGGTGCAATTGTCGCTCGATTGAGTGAAGAGCCCTATATCAGCAACGGCCGGGAGGTCGACAACATTGCGCTCGCCGTCATGTTCAATCGAATAAAACTCACGGTGGACAATGCCCAGGTGATTGCGGCGTCAGAGGCAAATGTTGGCAAGCGCGTGGAGTTATTGATTGCCGCGGTCAAGCCGGATGCTGGTTATAAGCCCGGAGACTATTACGGCAGTGTGCATATGATTTTTGAGGCCCTCGCTCCTTGATGCCTCAGGGGTAATCGCGTGGCGCTTATTACGCTCTATTGAAATTCCAGGTCAATTCAAAATGAAGTTATTTTTTTCGCCGGGAACGATGACTGCGCTCTCGTTGGCGGGTGGCTTGCTGGCCGGGTTGTATACGTCGCCAGTGGCAGCAGTGGTACAGGAAATCAGCGCGAAGTTCGTGCCTGATCCGTCAAGTCCGTTGGTCAACAAATTTATCAACACGACGCCACAGACCGGCGTGTGCCCAAATTTTATACCTGCCCGATGTGCGCAATTAGACATCTTCAGCCTGCGAGTGCCCGACCTGAGATTCCGCTCTGCACAGCCAATTCCGGCTGGACATACCGATCCCAGGCAGGGAGCGACCTTCAGCGTGCCATCGAGCTGGCGCCCAGTGGAAGTTGTGCACAGTCGAACAGGTGAGCGGGAGACTGTTGAAATGCGTATCGCCGGAATTGGTGGTACCTGGCATCTGGCGCATCCACCGGGAGTCAGTGCCTGGGCCACGACGCCGGGAGGCCGTTGGCGCGCGCCATGGACCCACCCAGCCGCCCCCTGTACCGGTCTCGACATTAATGCCGCCGGAGTCGCTCATGCTTTTTTCTTTTGGCTCTTTCCCGAGGGCGCGGGGGCCTGCAGCATATTGGCCTATATGGATATTCCCTGGTTCGACCACCGCGCAGTTGAATACGTCTATGAACTGCGCACGCCTAATCCTTTGACCATGTCCTCCGGCGAATATCGGGGCTCATTGACGTACACCACAGGCCCTGGTGGTGATTTCGACATGGGCGATGTGATGCTGCCAAACGACTCGGCAATCACGCTCAATTTCACCCTGAATGTCCAGCATTCGCTCAAGGTCGACATCCCGCCGGGGGGGAACCGAATCGATTTGGTGCCCCAGGGTGGCTGGCAAGCCTGGTTGAATCAGGGGCGCAAGCCTGTGCGGTTGTTCCGCGACCAGACGTTCAATGTCTCGGCGTCATCGCGCTTCAAGATGCAGCTCGAATGTCAGTATCCCGCTGGCAATACCTGCGCGTTGCGCGACAGCGAATCTGCGCAGCAGGTGCCCTTGAACATCAGCGTGAGTCTGCCAGGCGGCTTGGGGGATGCTGCCGGCCAACCGGTGCAGCGTCGTCCGTTGCGTCTGGATGGCAGTGGCACCGAGTTGTTTCAGCCGGGTTTCTACGTCGACCGCAAGCCGGGCACGCTGCACTTCGAAGTGGCCCGGGAGCATGTCGATCAGATGTTGCGCGAGGGCGGCGGGAACACTTGGTCGGGCAATGCCACGGTGATCTGGGATTCGGAAGTGCTCTGAACCCCTGGCCCTGAAGTTTCGTCAAGCGAGTGCTTCAGGGCCATCGGCCTCCTTCAAGGCCACGGATGTAAAGAGCCTGTTTTTTTGCATGTCAATGCGATGAAATTAGTGTTAACTCTCTAATGTCGGCTTTCGGGCCTTGGTTTACGGCTTGTGTAGTATTGTTCTTACGGAAGTGCTTCTACCTGGATAACCTTATTAATATTGATTATCACGACTTTGTAGTACCGTTCTTACAGTAGAACAATGCGGTTTAGTTTATTTCGCGGTTTTTCTTTCCATGGTCGTAGCACTCTGGCTACGCACTTGCAGGAACTTGCCTGCTTACTTTCCAGATAAATTGGTCGATCATCTTTCGGCGTTGAAAGTTCAGCTGGGCAAATAGCTGCTCGTGACGGTTTTGCTCTTCATGAACTTTCAGCACTTATCCTTTTTAAAGACAGGTACTGAAAGATGTTCAAGAAAATCGCGTTCGCTGCTCCTCTGGCTGTTCTGGCACTGAGTTCTTCCGCCGCGTTTGCCGCAGGTGAAGCCCGTCATTCGATCAATCTGGTAGCTGAGGTGCCGACCAACGGCTTCTACGTGGTCCCGACTGATCCTGATCTGGTCAACAAGGACCAGGACATGAGCTATCGGCCCACTACCGGCAAAATGGGTGAGGTCAACGGGCACTTTGACATGATCAACACTAACGGCTCTGTACACGCCAGTCTGGACAGCGTGCCGCAACTGTACTCCGGTTCTAACGCTATCAATCTAGCGGTGACGGTTAATGGTGTAGTCCTCACTACGTCCCCGCAAATGGTGGTCGGTGAGACCGAATCGAACGTCAACTTCCGAGCCCCAATCAATATCAAGGCTACTAGCGCCAGCATAGCGCCAGGCTCTTACACGGGTTCCGTCAACATGACGTTCGACGCTGTTCTCCCTGTTGCTATTTGAACTTGAGCTGGAGTCGTAAGCGTTTACTTTCTTAAGTAGCGTGACCGGCCGGCTTACTTGAGTTTTCCGGCCGGGTTTCAATTTTTTGCAATCAGAGTATTCGTTCATGTTCCCGATGACGCCCATCGCGGCGGCGCTTGCGCTGCTGTTATGCAGCAGTGCATTTGCGGCGCCCACTTCTGTTGATAATACACCGCGAAGTTTGCTGGCTCAGGCCAAAGGCTTGCCGGCAGAGTTCGAGGAGCATTTTTTCGACGTTCCGTTGGCGGTTCGAGTCGAGCTCGATCAGCAACCGCTTGGCGAGGCGATGATTGTGTTGACCCGCGATGATCGGGTGACACTGCTCGACTTCACCGACACCAGTGAAAGCCGTTTCGGCGCCAGCGAACGCGAGACCTGGACTGACATTCTGAACCCCGGCGTGGCGCTGGGCGCCTGCACCGGTCAATGCCCGGAACAAATGCTGGCGGTTCACTACAACCTGGAAAATTCATTGCTGTCGATCGTCACCGAAAATGCCGAGCGCGACACCGAGGCCAAGCGTTTCTACGCGCAACCGGAAGGCGGCAGCAGCGGCTTGATGGTGCGTAATCAACTCAATCTCAACGGTGGCCAGGATCAAGACCTGGGCGGCCGTTTTGGTCTGGAGGCCAGTGGTAGCCTGGGCAACTGGAGCCAGACCTTCAACATGCAACTGGCGCGTCTGGGCGGGCCGGACGACAAGACCTACCACGCCGTGCATGAGCTGTTCACCCAGCGCGAACTGGAGGGCAGTTTTTTCCGCCTGGGCTACTTCACGCCCGGCTCCGAAGGCCTGACCCGTCAGCCCCGGTCGTTTGGCACCAGTCCCGACACCACCGTGGGCGTGATGTACGGCAGCTCTGACAGCCTGGCCATCGACAATCCGAAACCCAGCGTGTACCCGGTTTATGTCACGGCCAACCGCCAGGCGTCGGTGGAGATTTTTCGCGATGGCCTGTTGCTCAACACGCAGTCGGTACCGGCCGGTTTGCAGACCCTCGACACACGACCATTGCCCGGCGGCATTTACGAAGTGGAAGTACGGCTGATCGAGGACGGTCAAATCACCTCGACCACTCAGGAATTGATCTACAAGCCGAGCAACTGGCGTAACCACGATGAGCGCTGGCGCTACAACCTGTTCGCCGGGCAGGAAAGCAAACTGTTGAGTAACTGGGATCAACAAAGCAGTGGCGATACCACGGCGGGCGCCTCGATCAACTATCTGCTGCACCCGCGGGTGATCCTCGGGCTGTCGGTGCGCCAGGAGCGGGAAAAGCTTCAGTACGGCAGCTCCATCGACTGGACCCTGGGCAACAGCACCAGTTTCTACGCCAACCTTTACCAGACCGAAGACCACGGCACCGGCGCTGACCTTCAGGGCCTGTACAACTATGGCAATGGCAGTCTGGTGGTCAGCCATAACCGCAGCTGGCTCGACACCACCAACACCTATGAAACGCTGCCCGACGGCACCCGCGTGCGCCAACGCAATGTGTTTATTGGCGAAGCCAGCAATTCGTCGCTGGCCCTCAACCACCGCATCAGCCGCAAGAATTCGCTCAACGCCCGGGTCTCCCACAGCGAGGGCAATGTCGAAGGTGTCGGTATCGACCTCGGCTGGTCTCAACGAACCCAGCTGTTTGGCAGCGATGCCAATTGGCGCCTGTCACTGTTCGACCGCCCGGGCAGCTACAGCAGTGGCGATGCACGCAATCGTGGAGTCGACCTGAGTATCAACATGGCGCTCGGGGGGCCGGGGCAGCAGATTTCCGGCAGCATCGGTAGCCGCACCGCCCGTGATGGCAGCCGTGACCACAATGCGTCGATCGGTTATCGCAAAGACCTGCAAGACCACATTTTGCAGAGCGTTTCGGTGACGGCGCTCACCGACACTTATGGCGTGGGCTTGTCGAGCCTGGCGAACTTTCGCACCGATGCCATCAATGGCGACGGGTTTATCCAGCGCTCATCGTTCAACAACAATTTCACCGGCGGTGTGAACCTCGACAGCACGCTGGTCATCGGCGGCCAGCGCATGGCGTTGACCAGCCAGCACCAGGGACGAGGCGCAGGAATGATCGTCGACGTCGAGTCCGACATCGAGGATATCGCCTTGCGTGCCGACGACCTCAGTGGCGGCAGCGCAGCCCTGCGTCCGGGGCGCAATTTCATTCCGTTGACAGCCTACAAAAACAGCTCGGTGAGTTTCGACTTCGAAGGCAATCACGTGCCGGCGGCCAGCATCGAACCGTCGCGCACCCGCTACCACCTGAACAAGGGGGGCGTGGAGTACCGCAAGGTGCGGGTGATGAAAACCCTGACCGTACTCGGACGTCTGCTCGACCCGCAGGGGCGGCCGCTCAAGGGCCATCACGTGATCAACCACGCCAGCCGCGGGGTCAGCGAAGTCGATGGCTTCTTCTCGATGGAAATGAACGCGGGCTCGCCAACCCTGGAAGTGCGTTATGCCGACCAGTTGCTGTGCCAGTTCCGCCTCGATACAGACAAACACCGCCGCGAAAACAACGTGCTGATGATCGGTGATTTGCGCTGTTCCCCAGACACCCTGGCGGACGCCACCCACAAATCCGAGACGGCGGGCTGAACGGCGCGCTGTTGAAACCCTTTTATCGGAGGTCAGGCATACATGAATGTCTCGCGTTCTTTCGTTTCACGTACCGGCCATTGGTGGTGGGGTGCTTTGCTCGCGTGTGCAGTCGCCAGCCCGGTCGAGGCGCAGGTCTCCACGATCACGGCGTCGTTCAAGCCGGATTCGGCGCACCCGCATCTCAACAAATTCACCAATACCACGCCACCCAGCGGGTACTGCGAAAGTCATCCAGAACAATGCCAAGGAGACGGTTTGTTCAGCCTGCAGGTGCCGATTCAGTTCAATTCACGTGCGCCGATCCAGGCCAATCATGCTTCCGAGCGACAGGGCGCGATGTTAAAAGCGCCGTCGCAATGGCGTGATCTGACCGTGATACATGAAGCGACCGGAGACCCCCAAACGGTGCGGATACGCATTGCCGGCATTGGCACTCGCGCCATAACCGATGACGTGAAGGACCTGGTGGGGGGCGCCGAAAACTATCAGATTGCCCACAATCGTTTGTGGGGTTCGAGTTGGGTGTACGCACCGCCGCCGTGCGGGTACACGGGCAGTGGTTTTTACAGCACCAATTTCTACGAGTTTTTCTGGACAACGCCCACGCTGGGGGCCTGTGCAAAACAGGCGAAGTACAACGTCCCGTGGTTGCGTTTCGATTACCTGGATTTCACCTACGAACTGGAGACCCCCGATCCGTTGAAGATGTCCTCGGGACACTACACCGGTTCGCTGAACTACGCCGTCGGCCCCTATGGGGATTTCGATTTTGGCGATGTGTTGATACCAAACGATTCGATGTTGACCCTCAATTTCAACCTCGACGTTCAACACACCCTCAAGGTCGACATCCCGCCCGGTGGCGAGAAAGTCCAGTTGGTCCCGGCCGGCGGTTGGCAAAGCTGGTTGCAGGCCGGGCGCAAACCCGTGCGGCTGTTCCGTGACCAGACCTTCAATATCTCGGCCAGTTCTCGATTCAAAATGTTTTTGCAGTGCTCAATCAGCGACGGACGAGTCTGCTTTATGGCTGATCGGGATTTGATACTTACCGCTCCATTGAAAGTCAGCGTGAGCTTGCCAGGTGGCTTGACTGATACCAGCGCAAGACCGGTCCAGCGTCAGGAACTGCTGACTGAAGGCGGCGCCGTGATTTTTCAGCCGGGCCACTATGTGGATCGTAAGCCGGGTACGTTGCACTTCGAACTTGAGAAACCCGATAACTTTTTTTTGCCAGGGGCTCCAAAGCACTATTTTGGCAGCGTCACCGTGATCTGGGATTCGGAAATCTGATGGGCCGCCTATCGATGGACCGCGCCTGTGTTGTGTTCAATGTCATGAGGTTCAAGGGTATGAAACGTTTGTGGTGGCTGTTGGGTTTGAGCGGGTTTTCTCTGGCGGTCCAGGCCGGTCCGCAGATCAACGTTGGAACGGTGTACGACTATCTGGAAGGCGACAAGAGCACTTACCTCAAGCGCGTGTTCAACAGCGGTGACAGCACGGCGTTCGTCAAGGTCAATATCCTGGAAATTGTCTATGACGCCGATGGCACGCACCGCGAGATACCGGTCGCAACGCAAGCCGATGGCAGCGGCCGGGATGGCCTGATGGCCAGCCCCGCACGGCTGATCGTGCCGGCCCAAGGCATGCAGGGCACACGTTTGTTGCACATGGGCGCGCGGGATACCGAGCGGTATTTCCGCGTGCGCTTCGTGCCGGTGGTGCCGGAAAAGGAAGACCAGTTCGCGATGTCGAGCGAAGAGCGCGACGCCTATAAAGAGAGTCTGTCGGCGGGGGTCAATGTGATGACCGGGTTCGGCACGGTGTTTTTTGTCCGGCCCAAGAACAGCCGCTTCGACAGCGTGATCGACGACAGCGCCGGTGTTTACCGGCTGCGCAACAACGGTAACACCGTGGTGGTGATCGATGAATTTCGCAACTGCTCATTGAAGAAAGAAACCGAGTGCGAGCCGACCACCAAGCACCACATCCTGGCGGGCAAGTCATTCGAATTCGAGAAGAAACCCGGTCGCGAATACCGCTTCAACCTGATCGAAGGCGCCGACAAGAAAACCATGCGCATTGCCAGCCAGTAACACCGCCAGAGGCGAGCCGCCCTGGAGGCTCGCCGCTTTTTTTCACGCAACAGGTAACTGAAATGATCAAGCAATCGGCCTTCGCCCTCTGTGTGGGCGTGATGACGTGTGCCCAGGTTTTCGCGGCACGGGAGGAGCGCACGTTCGAGGTGTGGGTGGATATTCCGACCCTGGGCTTTTACGTGATACCGGCCGAGTCGAACTGGATTCATCTCGAACAGAACCTGCAGTGGAACCGCAATACGTCGAAGCTCGAAGGGCTGCGCAAAAATTTCGACGTCAAGCACGACACCAGTGCGATCGAAGCGCGGCTTGACGCCGAGCCCTATCTGTTCAACGGGCGTGAAGAGCAGAACATCTATTTACGGGTCAGCTTCAACGGTCGGGAGTTGAGCCACGAGGCGACGCCGCGTGAAGTGGTGTCGGCCGCGCAGGCCATGGCAGGCGGGCGCTTTGCCCTGGAAATCCAGCCGAAAGAGCCAGCCGGTGGCTATAAGCCAGGCACTTACTACGGAACGGTCCAGCTGATGTTCAGTGCCGCGGCGCCAGCAGGTCATTGAGGTCGTAGCGAGTGATTAATATTTCAGCAACATCCACGGCGATGAAACACGGTGACTCATCCGACGCCCCTGCGCAGACGGTCGAATTTCGGGTGGCAGGTAGGGGCGTGGCGTACAAGTGGCCAAAACCGGCGCGAAAACAGTATGTCGGCAATGTCACCGTGATCCGGGATTCGGAAATCTGAGGGCGGGGGGGCTGCACCTGACGGCGTAATCCGCCGTCAGGCTGTCCTCACTGTCTTCGGTATTACTGGCCGGCGCGCCTCAGGGCTTCGCGGGTCAAGCTTCGCGACAGTTCTTTCTCGGCGTCGCCCAGGTCGACCAGCAGCAGATCGAAAGTCGCATCGCTGATCGGCTCATCGACAAAGATCGCCGTGTCCGGAACCGGCAGATCGGTCATCAGTTCCCTGAGCCGGCTGCGCAATTCGGCGCGGCGCGGATCCGATGTCGACTCAACCCATTCGCGCTGTGTTTCGCGCAAGCTGTCCATTTGATCCGACAGACGCTGATAGCGACGCTGGTTGGTTTGCAGTGGATTCGTGTAGCGCTCGTGCAAATGATCTTGCCAAAAATCCTGTTCGAGCATCCGGTCGACCAGACCATCGCCTTCACCCAGGGTCAGGACCGTGTCATAGGCTTGATCGATCATAGCGTCAGTGACGCCAGACACTGGCCGGTAAAGCATGCCTTTCGATTGCCAGGGCAAGTCGAGGCGCTGGGCTAATCCGGTCTGATAGGCCAGGTAGATCTCGACTTGGTCCGGGTCGCCAGCACGACTGGCGACATCGGCGCGGGCGATGTCGTTAACCTGTGCCAGCCGCGCCGCGCCTTTGGCCAGGGTGACCAGTTTCTGCTCCAGCTGAACCGGGTCGGTGGAATAGGCGTGAGCCTCGTAGACAAGCACATGGATGCCCATGTGATTGAACAACTGGGTACCGGCGTCGGCGCAATCCACCGGCGCGATGGCCATGGTGAACAGCTTCTCCCGCAGAGGCGTGTCGACGTACACGGCATCGAGCATGCGCCAGACACGTTGCACCAGTTGATCCCGAGCTTTGCCGCCGGCCCGGTAGTCAGCGGAAAGCCGGGTATCGAGCAATACGTTCAAGAAGCGCTCGGCCTGGGGCTCGTCGACCAGCTCCGACCACAGATTGGCGCGGTCGATGCCCCAGCCGGGCACATCGTTCCAGTGGTCCGCGCTGTAGTTGGAATTGACCACCCAGTCGGCCTCGCTGTTGGAGGCCACGATGGGCTCAGGGGGCAATTGCACCGAACGACGGATCGCCTGATAGCGCACCTGGTTGATGTCCGACAGGTTGCCGACATCCAGTCGGGTACGCGCCACGACCCAGGCCTGCGGCGAACCAGGAACCACCTCGGGTACCAGGCTGATCGGGTTATCCCGAAGATCGAGCAGAAAACCGCGGGGCCTGGTTTTGCTCAACGTACCTTCAGGCCAGCTGACAATGACAGTGTCCCGCAGCCCCACGACCTTCAGCTGGGGCATGCGTGAGATGTCGACCAGCCTGCCCAGGGGGTTTTCATCCAGACGCAGGATCTCCAGATAAGTCAGGTGTTTGAGTTGCTCGACAGCGGCGGCGTCGAGCACGATCTCATTGTCACTCAAGCGCAGGCGTTGGAGCCGATGCATGGCGCCGATGTTTTCCGGCAGGCTCGTCAGGTTGCATCGACTGGCACTGAGTTCGCGAAGGTTGGGAAAGTCTTTCAGCAAACCATTGGCTTTGGCGGAAAAGCGTGTGTTGTCGAGTTTCAGGGTCGTGACCTTGTCCAGAAAGCTCTGTAGTTGCAGCCGATCGGGCCATTCGGATTGCAGATTCAGAGGCAAAAGAAACTCATCGTGTGACAGATCCAGCGCATAGCCATTCAGGTCGGTACGGCTACCGGGTTCGGTGTTTTTTCGCTCGAAACAGGCGAGCAAACACCGGGCAATGTGTTGGCGAGCGGCAGATAGAGGCCTCGGAGTGTCGGCATCCAGCCCGGCGGCCTGCGCGCGCCAGAGATCGATCAGATTGCGCAGGTGGTTGAGATCGTTTTCTTGTTCCTCCAGAAACTGCATCGGCTCGCCCCTTTCAATCAGGGCACTGGCGAACGTATCGACCTCGGTATCGCTGAAGTGCGGATAAAGGTCATGGATGCGCTCGTGCACGGTCTGGCCCTTCCTGCTGAGCCCGCCTCCACGCACCAACAGCAATGTTTCATGCTCGGCCACCATGCGCACGGGCGGCTCGGCGAGTACGGTCCGGCGTTCGCTGGGCGGTGCCGATTTTACAATGACCCACTGCCTGAACTGATCAGCATCACCCGGCTTGTAACCCAGGCTGTTTTGCCCATTCTCTTGCGTGGCCTGCAGCACGGCTTCAAAAAAATCATCCGCTTCATGGATTGGCTGATCGTCACCATCACGCACCTGATACTGCCCGGCGTCGTCGCGAATCAGTACCCGCACCCGCGTGGCGTCATCGGGGCCGGCGCTGCTGCGCAACTGGCCATCGACGGTGCCCTGACGAATCTCCAGGCGCAGGTCGCCAAAAATGTCTGTGTTGATGCGCAGGGTGCCGAGCACCAGGCGCTCGGTGTCCGCGGTCATTGCCGTGCTCGGGTACAAACCCTGGGCCGCTCGTACCGCCCGGGTTTCGAAATGCAACTCTCGGGCCTGGGTTTTCAGGCGCAGGGGCAGGCGTTTTTTCTGGGCGATGTGCTGATCTTCCGTGGCACTGGCGCCCTCGATGATGTGTGCGGCAACGGTCGCCGGCAGCTCGGGGAATTCACTGAACAGCGGCGCAATCTCAGGGGACAACGCAGCGGGTGCAACGGGCGGTGAAGCCAGGCGTTGCAGGGTATCGGTCAACAGCGGTGGCGGTGCTGCGCTCTCCACGTGCATCCGCCGCAATACGCCCTCATCGGTGCCGCTGATCTGGCGAATCTGCTCCAGTTGTTCATCGTTGAAACCCTCGGTGCTGTGACCGAGGCGGCGCATCAGAGTCGGGCCTTGCCACTCCCGCGGGTTCTCCGTTTCGCAGACCCAGGCCCCATGGCCATTGTGGCGCAGGGTCGGGGAGTAGGCTTCTGAGCGCTGCGGATGGCGGATGCGCTGTTGCCCGGTAACCGGGTCTGGCAGCACTTCGAAGTGTTGATCGTTCAGACGCAAGATGCGTCGGCCCTGATGCGTGTGAAGGCCCTGACCATCCGGTCGGGCGTCCGTGGGCAATTGCACATCGGTTTGCTGATAAGGGCTGAGGTCAGGGTTCCACAACCGCGCTTCACCGTTTGCCATTTTCACTGGTTTGAGCCCATCGAAAAACGGCGAGAGCTTGGCCCGGGCAACATTGCCGAGTGCGCCTCCCGCGGCGAATACGCCCAGCTGGATGACGCTTTGCAGCACGCCGAGGGTCTGCTCGCCGGCCTCGGCCAGGTGCCCCTCGGCCAGGTCGACAAGGCCCTCGACCACGCCATCGGTCAGTTGATAGGCGGTGTACGCCAGCATCAGTTGGCCCAGGCCGGGCACCAGCGGCGTCGCGACCAGCAAGGCCACGTTGAGGATGTCCGAAAGCATTTTTTCCAGGTTATCCCACCAGGCCCAACGGGCCATGCGGTCGGCGTACGCGGTGGGGATGGCGATTTCCCGAGCGTCGTTGAATACCTTGTTGAGCGTCTGCCGGTAACGGTAGCCCCACAGATCATTGTCGAACGTCGTCTCGCGGTCGCTCTTGATACTCGACACACTGAATTGCAGATTGGGTTTATCCACAGGCGTTTCGCGCCAGCTCGGCAAGTTTGAACCTGATGCAACCGGTTGCCATTTCACCGTACTCAGACGCGCATTCAGTCCGGCAAAGAAATGGCCGCGTTGCCCATGGGGCACGAACTGGCTGAAGAACCGTTGATAGCTGTCGGTGGATGCGCCATCGCGCAACTGGCGAGTCAGTTCGGCCATGAACTCCAGCGACGAGGGGTATTGCCTGAGCGGGTGCAGCGGGTCATGGGGAACATAGGCAATCACCGGGACCGGGTCGCTGGCGCTGGAGGTGTCCGCCGCGATCAGGATGATGCCACTCAGGCGCGTGTCCATCATCGCCAGGTTGTAATAGTCGACGGGTTTGTCGTTCCACTTCAGTTGCGAGCGATCATCGAGCATACCTTGCACGACATCAAAGGCCTCCTGGTCGATGTCGTTCTTCATCAGGGCCATATGCGCGGCGACATTGAGTGCGCTTTTCTGGCTGAGAATGACTTTATGGCGCAGGACTTTGCTCGTCGTTTTGTCCGTGGGACGTAAAGCGTCTTCAAGGTGTTGTTGGTATTGGGCGCCGATGTCCAGTTCGCGACACAGGGACTTGAACTGCTCGAGGCTCAGTTTGTGCTTGAGCTTTACCACGTTGAAATGCCCGCGTGCGTCGGGGCGGGTGATGAATTCCGAGTCCTGGGTGAACGCCTCGTCCCGGGAAAAATTGTGCAGGGCGGCGTCGAGCAGCGAAACGGTTCGACTGGTGGTTCCACCGGAAAAGTCGTGCACCCACCAGGCTGTCTTCGCCGGGGCATACAGCCGCAACCAGGTTTGCTCGACATCGTCTTCGATGCCGAAACGGTCCTTCAAGGCTTTCTGCAGCAAGGGTTTGGCAAAGGCGGAGATGTCCTGCAGATCGAGCAGTGCCTTATCCACATTGTTCTGTGCGGTCCAGCCGAGCCGGATGGCGTTTTTCAATTGTCGGTGAGCGGTGGTTGACGCGTTGCGGTGCCACTCGGGCAGCGTCAGCCTGATGGATTTCAGGGCGTCGATGCGCGATGGGGAGGTGTTCAGCAGCCAGGAAGGAATCGCCTTTCTGACCTGATGGAAGTGGATACTTTTATCGAAAGGGGGGAGCTCGAGCGGGGCTGATCCTTGAATCGCCGAGGGTAAATTGGGCATTGCTTGATCGTCCGTTGATCAGAAGTGGGACGATCAGACTAGGCAAGCGAGTCAGGCAAAAAAAGCGCAAAAAATTGCTTGGTCAGGCGGGTGGCAACGCTTTGAATCTACGAAAAACAAAGCCTGAAAAATACATATGTACCGCCATTTCGTATTCGCTGTGGGCGCCCACTCACCGGCCAGCCGTTACCTGGCTTGGCTGGCACATCGTGTGGGTGCCAGGTTGCAGGTATTGCGTCAGGATCGGCGCCATGCCCTTGAGCACTTGCACAGGCAGCGCCGAGGTGAAGGTGAAGTTTTCCGCCGAGCGGCCCGGTACATAAGCGGTCAGCGTGCCGAAGTGGCTTTCGCCGATATAGAACACGAACGTGGCCGTGCGGTTGACGGATTTCGAACTGAGAATGCGTCCACCCGAGCCGATGGCTTCGATACGGTTATCGCCGGTACCGGTCTTGCCACCCATGGACAGAGGTGTGCCATCGGGCAGGTTGAAACTGCCGGCCAACCGTCTTGCGGTCCCGGCGTCCACCACTTGCGAGAGGGCTTCGCGCATAGCGCTCGCAACTTCCGATGGCATCACTCGTTTGCCGCCACCCGGGTCCTTGGTCAGCCGGGTTTCATAAGGGGTATTGGTTGCGAACTGCAGGCTGTCGATCCGCAGTGTCGGCATGCGCACACCGTCGTTGAGTATCGTACCGATCAATTCAGCCAGCGCTGCCGGGCGGTCGCCGGAGCTGCCGATGGCGGTGGCCAGTGACGGCACCAGATGGTCGAACGGGTAGCCGACTTTCTGCCAGCGCTGGTGAATGTCGAGGAACGCTTCGATCTCGAGCATGGTGCGGATGCGGTTGTCGCGGGCACCCTTGTGCCGGCTCTTGAACAACCAGCTGTAGACTTCCTGGCGCTCAAACCGGCTGGCCTTGACGATGTCCTTGAAGGTCGCGTCCGGATGATTGAGCAAGTAGCCCATCATCCACAGGTCGAGCGGATGCACCTTGGCGATGAAGCCCTGATCGGGCAGGTCGTAGCGGCCGGGGCTGTAGGCTAGATAGAGCCGCTCAAGGCGTTCGTCGGTGAGTTTTTCAGTGAGCTTGGCGCCGCTGAGGTGCGAGCGCACGAAGGTGTCGAAGCTTTGCTGACTGGCCTGTGGCAACAGGTAGCGGTGCACGGCGGCCAAACGGATCGGGGTCGGGCGCATGCTGTCGAGGAACGTTTCGAGCCGCGCCTGGGTGTCTTTGTTGCGGTACTTTTTCCAGAACTTGAGCAGGAACGACGTGCCCTCACGGTCGGCGAACGAGGCCAGGTATTCCTGACGGCGTGGATCGCGGTCGTCCTTGAGCAGTTCGGCACTGTTGTTGGGCCCGGAGTACGTGGTGTAGCGCACCAGGTCGCGCATCAGGCGAATGAACGGCAGGTTGATCGACTCCCGCAGGGCATCGCGCAGGGTTGGCAGGCGACCGTTGTCCTCCTTGCGGAAGTTATGGAAGGTGTGCAACCCGCCGCCGGTGAAAAACGCTTCGCCAGGACTGGCGGAATATTTGCGGTCCAGCGCGGCACTGAGCAGGGGCTGCAGGCTGTGGTCCTTGTTCTCGATCAAGTAATCGACGACCCAGCGACTGAGGCGGTCCTGCTCCGATACTTCGACTTTCTTCAGTTCCGGTACGCCCATGTCGGCGTATTTATCGTGCAGCTCGGCGATGATTTGCAGGTAAGTCGTCATCACCCGCATTTTCGCGGTGGAGCCCAGTTCCAGTTTGCTGCCTTCGTTGATGTCGAACGGCTGGTCGGTACTGTCGGTCTGTACCCGCACCCGCGAACCGTCCGGGGTCAGTTCGAACAAGGTGAAGCTGTAGCGCACCTGGGTGGTGCTGGTGGGGGTCAGCAAGCGTTCGCCCATCAGTCCGATTTCGGCGGCATAGACCGGGTCGGCGAGTTTTTTCAGGTAGGCGGTGGCCTGACTTTGCAGTTCACCTTGCAGCGTGCTGGTGGCCGAGAGGTCGAGGCGGTCGAGGTCGTACAACGGACGATTGAGCAATCCGGCCAGCCGGCTGCGCGCGACGCTGATACCCTTGTTGGTTTCAATCGGTTGCATGGCCGGCTGGGTCGCCCAGTCGCGGTACGTAACCTTGCTGGCCAGGGCTGCCGCGGCGAACGGCGCATCGATCACGTTGTTCTGTGCCAGCAGCCGAATATGGCTGTCGGTGAGGTCGGCCAGTTCATCCCGGCCTTTGGTCAGGTAATGAGAAGGGCGGCGCTGGGCGATCATCAAAGACAACATTTCGCGCAAGGCCAGGCCTTTTTCCGCCAGGCTTTCTGGATCCGTTGCGTTGCTGGCCAGATGTTCGTTGGCCGTGTTGAAGTCGGCGCCGTACCACACGCGCAAACCTTCAGCCATGCCGTGCACTTCACCGTGGCCCGGCACGGCTGACAGAGGCACGCTGTTGAGATAGTCGCGGACCACGTTCTGCCGCGACTTGAGTGTTTGCGGCCCATCCTGATAAGCGCGCACGCTGGCGGAAATCATCTGGCGGATCTTTTCGCCGCCCGATACGGTCAAGCCCTCGGGCGAATGCCGGTACTTTTCCAGTTGCGTGGCCAGGGTACTGCCGCCCGCCGATTGACCGGGCAGATGCAGCATCTTGGCGACCTGGGTATAGGCCGCCATGCCGAACCGTGGCCAGTCCACCGCCGGGTTGGCCAAGGGTTGGCGAGGGTCGAGCAGGAAGCGGTTTTCGATGAACAGCAGGCTGTTGACCACGACCGGCGGGATCGCGTCGAAGCTGGGATAAAGCTGTTGCGGATAGTTGTACTGGTACAGGGGCGCCGCACGGCAATCGCTGATCGACAGGCCGGCCTGGATTTTTTCCGCATAGGGCACGAACAGGCCTTTGTCGGTGTAGTTCATCAACGCCGGGGAAAAGCGCGTTTGCTCGGTTATCACGTAGTCACGCTTGAGCAACCGTGGCAGAAACTCGCCCAGGGAGCTGTAGCCCAGGCGCAGATCGAACGGACCGGCACCTGGATAGTGAATCGCATCGCTGGGGCCAGGTTTTAGCTCATACGTGAGGGTCTTGGCGAACTTGCTGACTTCCCGGGATTGAAACCTCGAGGTGCGCATCTCCTTGACAGCCGCGAGTCCTACCACGATGGCAATGATTACCAACAACAGCCAGAACGCCTTCCAGCCGTGCATGACGCGGCTGCGAGGAGGTTTTTCAGGTAATGGCGCTTCATCCACAGGTTCAGTCTGGACCACGGTTTTACTCGAATCGGTTTGCCATAAAGCGCCCATAGTCGACTGATCCATTCACGCAGATTGATCGGACTTGTCTGAAGCTTAGACGGTGGTTGGCGTTGGTGAAAAAATTGTGGACCTCCAGATATCGGGTAACTGGTTCACCTGTGGCGAGGGAGCTTGCTCCCGCTGGGCTGCGCAGCAGCCCCAAACCAAACGCCGGGTTGGGTCAGGTACATTCCGATTGCAGGATTTGGGGCCGCTTCGCAGCCCAGCGGGAGCGAGCTCCCTCGCCACAAAGTGAGCAGCGTTGGGTTCAGAGCCTGCGGGCATCTGGGCGTGGAAGCATTCTTTTGCCTACGGGTAGCTTCAACGTCTGCGGGAAATGCCCGAAATCCCTAAAAGAAAGTGATCCCCTGTGGCGAGGGAGCTTGCTCCCGCCGGGCTGCGCAGCAGCCCCAAACCAAACGCCGGGTCGGGTCAGGTACATTCCGATTGCAGGTTATTGGGGCCGCTTCGCAGCCCAGCGGGAGCGAGCTCCCTCGCCACAAAGTGAGCAGCGTTGGGTTCAGAGCCAGCAGGCATCCTACAGAGGGTAGTCACCGATTTGTTCAACCAATCCTGCACGTAAAGGATTAGCAACGATGTAGCGGGCGAAAGGCCGTAAGTCCTCCCCGCCACGTATTGCCCGGTCGTGATAGCCGGTTTGCCAGAATGCGCCCGTTCGATTCAATACCCGGTTGATCGTCAACGTACTACGGGACTTGGTTGTCTGCATGAGCTGCGACAAGGTGCATTCTTCGATCTGCACGAGCCAATGAAAGTGATCAGGCATGATCACCCAGGCAATCGAGTTCACTCTTTCCTGATCGTGGGCGCGCTTGAGTTCCGCTACCAACAAACGTCCCAGATTCCAATCACTGAACATAGGGCGTCTCTGATGTACAACCGCAGTGATGAGGTAGGCCCGACCTGATTCCGAAAAACGGCCTCGGCGTAGTAAGTGCGAGTTTGGGCGTGGAAGCATTCCTTGCGTCCTTTTGTAGAGCTTTCATCTGAATCTAGTCGCTCACAGGCCTACGGGGAGCTTCAACGTTTGCGGGAAATGTCCGAAATCCCTAAGGGAAAGTGATCCTCTGTGGCGAGGGGATCGTTGCAAGCTGGGAATCCCGATCTAGACGTGTCCCACTGGGTATTACGGCCAAGAGCAAGGCATGACGCTGCACCAATACCGTGCAATACTCCCCGCCGCCTGCAATAGCGAAAATTCCTGCAAAACTCAGACAATCCTTCTCCGCAAATAGCATTTCTTCCCAGACTTACGCCTATTTTTTGTGGTTTATAGAGTGAAATACGCTTTTGGCAGCTTTTTATACTGAATGCCCCCGCTGATCTTGCCGGTCTGACCCGCAGGACGGTTCCGCCCACGAGGCGGCGCCGGTTACGGGAAGCGATGACCTATCGGTTCGCGCTTCAACACTCGGTGGTCATATCCAATAACAAGACGAGGTTGTACCCCTATGTCCGTAGGCAATCATCTGCCCCACGGCGACACCGCTCAGGGCGGTCCGCTCAAACGCGAACTCGGCGAACGGCACATTCGCCTGATGGCGCTCGGTGCCTGTATCGGCGTCGGTCTGTTTCTCGGTTCGGCCAAGGCCATTGAAATGGCCGGCCCGGCGATCATGCTGTCCTACATCATCGGTGGCCTGGCGATTCTGGTGATCATGCGTGCCCTCGGCGAAATGGCCGTGCACAACCCGGTTGCCGGCTCGTTCAGCCGCTACGCCCAGGACTATCTCGGCCCGCTGGCGGGTTTTCTCACCGGGTGGAACTACTGGTTCCTGTGGCTGGTGACCTGCGTCGCGGAAATCACCGCCGTGGCGGTGTATATGGGCGTCTGGTTCCCTGATGTGCCGCGCTGGATCTGGGCGCTGGCAGCGTTGGTCAGCATGGGCTCGATCAACCTGATCGCGGTCAAGGCCTTCGGTGAGTTCGAATTCTGGTTCGCCCTGATCAAGATCGTCACCATCATCGCCATGGTGCTCGGCGGCGTCGGCATCATTGCTTTCGGTTTCGGCAACGATGGCGTGGCATTGGGCATTTCCAACCTGTGGGCCCACGGCGGCTTCATGCCCAATGGCGTGCAAGGCGTGTTGATGTCCCTGCAAATGGTCATGTTCGCTTACCTCGGTGTCGAGATGATCGGCCTGACCGCCGGTGAAGCGAAGAATCCGCAAAAAACCATTCCTGATGCGATCGGCTCGGTGTTCTGGCGGATTCTGCTGTTCTACGTCGGCGCGCTGTTCGTGATCCTGTCGATCTACCCGTGGAACGAAATTGGCACCCAGGGCAGCCCGTTCGTGATGACCTTCGAGCGACTGGGCATCAAGACCGCCGCCGGCATCATCAACTTCGTGGTGATCACTGCAGCGTTGTCGTCGTGCAACGGTGGCATCTTCAGTACCGGACGCATGCTCTACAGCCTGGCGCAGAACGGTCAGGCGCCGGCCGGTTTCGCTAAAACGTCGAACAACGGCGTGCCGCGTCGTGCGTTGTTGCTGTCGATCGGTGCGTTGCTGCTGGGTGTATTGCTCAACTACCTGGTGCCGGAAAAAGTCTTCGTCTGGGTGACGGCCATTGCCACCTTCGGCGCGATCTGGACCTGGGTGATGATCCTGCTGGCCCAGCTGAAATTCCGCCAGGGCCTGAGCGCCAGCGAACGTGCCGGCCTGAAATACCGCATGTGGCTGTACCCGGTCAGCTCGTATCTGGCACTGGCGTTTTTGGTGCTGGTGGTCGGCCTGATGGCGTACTTCCCGGACACCCGCGTGGCGCTGTATGTGGGGCCTGCGTTCCTGGTGCTGCTGACGGTGCTGTTCTACGTGTTCAAGCTGCAACCGACCAATGTGTCGCAAGGTGCGGTACGTACGGCTTCGTAAGTCGTAGCATCTGAAATACAAAAGCCCCGGTCCATATGGCCGGGGCTTTTTCATGTGTCTTCAGTGGCGAGCAGGCTCCCTCGCCACAGAAGCGCTCAGGCGATCAGAAAGCCCTAGATTACAGGCCGCTCATGGGCGGCGCGCAGGGTGGACGGATTCGCCTTCAATTGCAAAGTCGGGGTCTTCGGCATGTCATCTGGGCGGGTCCGAGATGATAACCGCTGGTCTGAAAGATGGGCCAACCTGCGATTTCTGACAGTAGACAAGCTCCAATACTTAGGGCAGGCAACGGGTTCCAGCAAAGGATCGTCAGCATGAGACGTTTGTGGCGAGGGCTGTCCAGCTACACGGTGATCGGGGTCGCCAACACCCTTATTCACTGGCAGATATTTTTCCTGCTTAGCGTGGCGGCCGGTTTCAGTCAGGCTGTCAGCAATCTGGCGGCGTTTTGCGTGGCGGCCTCGTTTTCCTTCTACATGAATGCGCTCTATACCTTTGACAGCAAACTGTCGGTCGGTGGGTATCTGCTGTTCATGATGGCGATGGGCGCGTTGAGTTACGGGGTCGGGCTTGCCGGTGATGTGTGGCGGCTGCACGGTCTGCTGACCGTGGCGTTGTTTTCGGCGTTGAGCCTGGTACTGGGTTTTCTGTTTTCCAAGTACGTGGTGTTTCGCGAGCGTGGTGTATGAAGGTTTCGTTGATCGTCCCGGTATTCAATGAAGAGCAGGCGATCAACCTGTTTTATCAGGCCGTGCGCAGTGAGTTGAAACTGGGCGATATCGAAGTCGAAATTGTGTTCATCAACGATGGCAGTTCCGACCGCACCGCTGAGCAGGCAGCGGCCTTGGCGCAGGCGGACGACCAGGTGTTGCTGATCAACTTTTCGCGCAACTTCGGCAAGGAGCCTGCACTGTTCGCCGGCCTGGAGTATGCCAGCGGCGATGCGGTGATCCCGATGGACGTCGACCTGCAGGACCCGATCAGCGTCATCCCGCAGTTGATCGAACAATGGCAGAAGGGTGCCGATGTGGTGCTGGCCAAGCGTCGCAGTCGATCCGCCGACGGTTACCTCAGACGCCACAGCGCGTCGATTTTCTACCATGTGCTCAACCGCATTGCGTACACGCGTATCGAAGAAAACGTCGGCGATTTTCGCCTGATGGATCGCAAGGTCGTGGATGTGATTCGCTCCTTGCCCGAGCATCAGCTCTTCATGAAAGGCGTGCTGTCGTGGGCCGGGTTCAACACCGTGGTGGTGGAGTACGAACGGGCCGGACGGGTGGCGGGGAGCAGCAAGTTCAACGGCTGGAAACTGTGGAACCTCGCGCTGGAGGGCGTGACGTCGTTCAGCACTGTGCCGTTGCGGCTGTGGACTTACGTCGGTGGCGCCGTGTCGATCTTCGCCGTGCTGTACGCGGTGTACATGGTGCTGGACAAGATTTTCTTGGGCAACAGCGTGCCCGGCTACCCGTCGTTGATGACCGCCATTCTGTTTCTCGGCGGCGTGCAGTTGATCGGCATCGGCATCCTCGGTGAATACGTCGGGCGGATTTACATCGAGGCCAAGCATCGGCCGCGTTATGTGGTCAAGGACATCGTTGGCGGCAAAGAACGGCACGAGCGCTGACATGGGCAGGCTCGGCGACTTATTCATCAAGGAACTCGGGGGCCGTCAGGTCTGGCTGTTTTTTCTGATCGCGACGTTGCTGTACGTCTTGCCACTGATCCTCGCGGACTATCCCTACATCGATGACAACTGGCGTTCACTGTCGGGCGGCATGGCCTGGGCCGAGCAGGGGCGATTGTTCACCGAACTGTTCTACAACGCGCTGACCTTCACCGGCGCCGCGCCGAACATCTTTCCCTTGCCGTTGTTGTTGGCAACGCTGGCGATGACCTTGGCGCTGACCAGCCTGACTTTCCATTATTTTCGCCAGCCGACCTTCGCCTGTTGCCTGGTGCTGTTGCCGCTCTGGTACAACCCGTTTTTCCTGCAGAACCTGTCGTATCAATATGACGGCGCGCCCATGGCCTTGAGCGTCGTTGCGGTGATTTATGCGATCACGTTCCGTCACCCTCGGCGCAGTGTGCAATGGCTGGTGCCTTCGTTGCTGATTGCGTTGGCGCTGGGTTTATATCAGGTGAGCCTGAATGTGTTTCTGGGCCTGTGTTGTCTTGAGGTGCTCAGGATCGCCCACGATAAACAGGCGTGGCCGGCATGGTTGAGTGTGATCGGCTTGAAAGGTGCGCAGGTCTTGCTTGGCTGGTTGATCTACGGCGTCAGCGCGTTCCCGTTCATGGGCCATGGCCGCACGCTGATGTTGAATCTGGCGGCGCAACCCTGGCTGCAACTGCAGACCAACATCGAGCGCGTGTGGGAAAAAGTCATGCTGCTGTTTCACGGCGGCTTTGCGTGGGTGTTCGCCGGGCTGTTGTTAGGCGCCATCGCCGGTGCGGTCCGCCTCGCAATGACCCTATGGCAGCGCGAAGACAGTGCGACCGCGAAACTTCTGGCCGGTCTCTTGTGCGTGCTGGTCGTGCCAGTGGTGGTGCTGCTGGTGTCCGGTATTGCGCTGTTCTTTCGCGACTTCAACGAGGGCGCCAGAACCTTGATGGGTTTTGCCGTGTTGCTGGTGCTGCTGTTCTATTTGAGTCATCTGGCGCTGGCGTCGGTGCATGAGCGGTTGCCGCTGTTGCTGGTGGTGCCGCTGTTGGCGATGCTGTCGTTGTCGTTCGCCTATGGCCGGGTGCTGACGGTGCAGAAAACCTTCGCCGCCAGTGCGTTGTTCAGCCTTGAGCACGACATCGCGAGCCGGCAAGGGCTGCGTGACGCCAAGCGCATCTACATGTCGGTGACTTATTCGGACCATTGGCTGGTGGGGGCGGCGGGTTCTTACAAACGCCTGCCGGTGCTGCACTATCTGCTCAATATCGACTTTTACATGCTGGCCGAGAATCTGCCGAAAGTCGGCATCACCAACGTGGTGGCGGAGAAGGAACGGCGTAACGCCACGCGCGTGGGCTACCAGCATTTCCCGGCGCTGGTGGAGAACCGGTACTACCGGATTTACCTGATTGGCGATTACGGATTTATCGTCTTCAAAGAGCCGGGTCGGATCAAAACGTTGCGTTGGTGAAGATCAAGAGATCGCAGCCTGCGATCTCTTGATCTTTGATCAGGCCGCCGCTACTTCATTGGGCTCAAAACTGTCCGCCCGCGCCATCTGCCACATCCGCGAATAGAACTCGCCATTCACTTCGCCGGTGAGCAACTCGCCGGGTTTGAGGAAGACATGCAGCTGCGAGAACAGCTTGATCTCGGTGGCCGACATGCGTCGTACCAGATGCTTGGCCGACAACTGCGACGGATGTTCGAGACCGGCGGCAGCGAGCATCTCGGCCAGACCCTTGAGGGTGTTGCGGTGGAAGTTGTAGACGCGTTGGGCCTTGTCCGGCACCACCAGCGCACGCTGGCGCAGAGTGTCCTGGGTGGCGACGCCGGTCGGGCATTTGTTGGTGTGGCAACTCTGCGACTGAATGCAGCTGTCTTTTTATGGCCCCCAAAATTCAACTATTCATCTGAGAGTGAGTGAGTGAGCGGAGTCCTAATAGTTGAGTAACTATTTGCAGCGTCTGCTGGATAGCTGATGTTTTTGGCGGATGGATCGAACGGTGATGGCATTCTGCATTCAACCTCGTCATTATCAGGCCATTACGCGCTTCAGTCTCTCCTCTTCCCGAAGGTTCAAGAGGCTCGCGTTGGGCCCTGCCAAGGAAAGGAAGAGTGTCGTCATCATCAGTTAGCTCACCTCTCAGCGATGTAATAGATCAACTCCTCGATCAGTCTCCGTTGGATGATTTCGTCAGATGTGCTCTGGATTTTCCCCCACAGCCGCCGGGTCTCCCCCCGAAGATGGCGCTGCTACATGTACGCTTCCAGGAGGACATTCCAAACACCCTTTCACTTGCTGATTTTTTGACTAGCCAAGCGGTGAACTATGCCCTAAGTCGTCGGCGACGTGACGCGTACTTGGCGGCTCTGAGGTCAGGTACGAATGGCGACTTGTCACTGACTTCCCAAATCAGCCGAGCAGTTAAGAGTGCGTTTATCCAGTTTCGAAAGGAATATCCTTCGAGGGCTAGCGAGGTGGGAGAAGTCCTTGCGTATTGCGTTGCCGTACATCACCTGAACGCTGCACAACTCGTCGCCAAAATGTCGTTGAAGACTTCAACCAACATGCCAGTCCATGGCCTTGACGGCATTCACGCCTCCGTTACGGATGGCAGACTGAATGTATATTTTCTAGAGTCGAAACTGGCCAAGACTGCCGCAAGCGGTACGGCAGATTATGCGGAGTCAGTTGCTGGCTTTGGTAGTAGCAAAAAGCAATATATGCAGGAGTATGGGCTCGTTAGAGATTTGGGGAATCTGGACGCATTAGCAACTGCGGACAAGGAACTTCTTTTGGAATATTTGGACGTATTTGCAAAGCCTAATGCCCCAAGGCGAGAGCGGTCTGTAGGTGTAATCTGCTACTCAGAAACGAAACATTTCGCGAATACGATACCAGTTGATGATGATGGGCCGCTCGACAGGCATGAACGTCACTTTGGAGATTTGTACGTAAATGATCACAGTCGGCATCACGAAAATGTAAGTGCTCAATTATTGAAGCACGGTGTCGATCAAAGTAAGTGTATGTTGTATCTGGTGGCCGTACCGGATGTAAATGAGCTGAGGGAGCAGTTTTACGAGTCTTTGGGTATTCTTGCAGCCCCGTCGGACTTAGAATTGAATGAGTCTTCAATGTGTGAGGGCGATCAAGATGAGTAATTTTGCATCTGAATTGTCGGCGCGTTTGATTGTAAACTTAGAATTTAAAAAGTCGCTTGGCGAGCTTCGCGCGTCCGGTGCAGCAAGTACATTGCCAGATGAAATGGAAAATTCGAATTTGGTACCTGATCGGGAAGCTTTGGGAAAGCTTTTGTACTGCGCGTCTGTATTCGCTCAATCCCCAGTGGAAGTTCATTTAGGACTAGCTCAGGCTATTGCGTTCAATGCCATGCTAGTAAGCCAAGATTCTACTATTTTGGAGCGGTGCTCAGTTATATTGGCGGAGCTAGGAAATTTTCCGGGGCTTAAGTACGGCGAGCTGACTTTCAAATCTAAACTTACAACTCTCACTGGCATGATCCAGCGAAACGTGATTGAGTATCTCAATACGATTCATGTTAATGGTCAGAGTATTGCTTTGACCGATTACCAGAAGACAGTTTGGGATTCGTTGGAGAGTGGGACTTCTCTCGCGATATCAGCGCCCACGTCTGCTGGAAAGTCATTTCTCGTTATCGAGTATTTGTGTCGTCGCGCCATAACAATTCCTAGTTACACGTTCGTATACATTGCCCCGACGCGAGCATTGCTGGCAGAGGTTCTAATAAAGATAAAAGAACGGCTTGCGACCTGTACCGATATTCGTGTGACGGACATCCCGACCTTCGAGCAGTCTTCGAGACAGATATTCATTTTGACCCAGGAGCGATTTCAAGCTCTACTTTCTACTATGTCTGAAAAGATTGATTTGATAGTTGTGGATGAGGCGCAGAACCTGTCTGATGGCGCAAGAGGGATGATTCTTCAAGACTGTATAGAGCAGTGTTTTGAGCGACACTCTCGCACCCACGTAGTGATGCTGGCCCCAGGAGCAGATGGATTCAAAGCAGCACTAGATAGCCTAGGTTTGCCACAGGTTACAGAGATCGCTACTACTGTCTCTCCTGTTCTTCAAAATCGAATCGTAGTGACAAAAAGCCGAGGTATTAATCAACTAGAGTTTAAGCTCCTCTCCACCAACGGTGCCGTATCAATTGGAACCATGGTTTGCGACATTGGCTTGGCTAGCCCAGAAGCGCGCTTGGCCGCCGTTGCGCTTGAGCTAGGGAGTAGCGGAGGCTCGTTAGTGTACGCTAAGACACCTACTGAGGCTGCGAAGCTGGCTGCTTCAATATCTCTTGGTGTCACAGATAAAAATGCAATTGGCAAAAATGATGATCTGATTACGTTCGGCGGTTGCAGGAGCTGAGTGCAACACGGTTATTGAATTGAAGCCGGAGCATCATGCCGCATAGCCAAGGCTTCCTGCATCACCTCTCCCATGACTTCGATCGGGCATTTGAAATCGACTCGCAG